>NZ_JBJGZZ010000001.1:0-612111 GCF_054050775.1 Blastococcus sp. SYSU DS0533
CCCCCCCCCCCCCCCCCCCCCCCCCCCCCCCCCCCCCCCCCCCCCCCCCCCCCCCCCCCCCCCCCCCCCCCCCCCCCCCCCCCCCCCCCCCCCCCCCCAGCCGGTCGACCGCCGCCGGCGCGCCGAGCTCGGAGGGCAGCAGGTCGCCGACCCGCTCCCCGAGTGCGCGCACCCGCTCGGGGGAGGTGATCCAGGCGGTGAGCCCGAACGACAGCACGAGCAGCGGGACGACGGCGATGCCCGCGTAGAAGGTCAGCCCGGCGGCGATCAGCATGAGGTCGCGTCCCCCGAGGCGGGCCCGCACCCCCGCGGGCAGGCCGCGCAGCACGGCGGTCACCCGGGAGGACCGGCTCACGCGCCGCGGATCACGGGTGGGGCTCACGGCGATCCATCCTCCGGTAGTGGTCCCGCCGGGCCGTGCCGAAACCGGTCCCCGCGGGCCTCGTGCGGCCGCTCCGGGGCGAACGCGCAGGTGGCTGCGACGGCTGTGACGGGACGCGCGGGGAGAACTACACGAATGTCGTTCGGGGCATTGTCACGACCGCGCCACGCCGCCTACGGTGGGTGTGTCCGTCGGGGCTCTCCGTCACTGCCGAGTGACCTCCGCCGGGCGCCGTCGAGCGAGCCGGTCACCCGCACAGGCGCGGGTCCGGGCCGGGACCACCGCGGCACCGATCTGGGACGGACCCCTCCGTCCCGTGGTGCGAGCGTGCGACCGGCCCGGCTCCGGGAGGCGGCTGTGGACGAGATCGGAGTTCCGCCGCACCATGGCGACCCGCCTGCGCACGCCCGCCCGCCGTCGCACCGCCGGCCGGGTGGGGCTCGCCCTGGCCGGCACCGTCGGCATCCTGCTCGCCGCGGTTCCCGCGGCGGCCGCGCCCGGCACGTCGGGAGAGGCCGCCCGGCTGGTCGCCGAGCGCGGCCACCAGCTCGAGGTCGTCACGGAGCAGTACAACGAGGCGCGCGACGCGCTGACGGCGCAGCAGGCCACCGCCGAGGCCGCCGCCGCCCAGCTCCAGCGGGCCACCGCCGAGCTCGCCCGCGTGCAGGAGCAGGTGCGCGGCATCGCCCGCAGCGCCTGGACCGGTGAGGGGCTGGGCTCCTTCCAGGCCCTGCTGACCAGCGAGTCGGCCGACGAGTTCGTCAGCCGCGTCAGCACCCTGGAGACCATCTCCGGGCACCAGGGCGTGGTGCTGGCCCGGGCCGCCGAGGCCAACGTGGCCGCCGCGCAGGCCCAGGCCACCGCGCAGGAGGCCGCGGCCCAGGCGCGGGCCACCTACGACTCCATCGCCGCGCAGCAGGCCGAGCTGCAGGCGCAGGTCGACGAGTTCCGTGCCCAGTTCGACCGGCTCAGCGCCGCCGAGCGGCAGGCCGTGGCCGAGGCGCACCACGCCGAGGAGCGCGGCGGCGAGCCGCA
Organism: Blastococcus sp. SYSU DS0533; assembly: GCF_054050775.1. Lineage (NCBI taxonomy): Bacteria > Bacillati > Actinomycetota > Actinomycetes > Geodermatophilales > Geodermatophilaceae > Blastococcus > Blastococcus sp. SYSU DS0533. The sequence continues at coordinate 1,418 of NZ_JBJGZZ010000001.1, forward strand.
GCGCGCGAGCCGCGACGACCGCGAGGCACCGGCGTCCGCCGCTCCGGTGGTGGCCGACAGCGCCGCCGCGCAGAAGGCCGTGGACGCCGCCATGGCACAGCGGGGCAAGCCCTACGTGTGGGCGGCCAGCGGGCCCAACGCCTTCGACTGCTCCGGGCTCACCTCCTACGCCTACCGCGCGGCGGGCATCTCCCTGCCCCGGGCCAGCCGGAACCAGGCGGGCGTCGGCCGGGCGGTCTCCCGCGCCGAGCTGCGCCCCGGTGACCTGGTGTTCTTCTACAGCCCGATCAGCCACGTGGGCATCTACATCGGCAACGGCCAGATGGTGCACGCGCCGACGTCGGGCGACGTGGTCAAGGTGGCCAGCGTCGACTCCATGGGCGGCTACGCCGGGGCCCGGCGGGTCGCGGGCTGACGCCCCGGCTCACCCCGCGCCCGGCCGGCCGACCTGCTGGAGCAGGCCCCAGACGAACACCGCCCGGACCCCGCCCGGCAGCAGCACCTCCGAGCGGGTGGGCACGCCCGTCCCGACGCCACGCGCGCCCGGGAGCCCGGCGACGTCGTCGAGCACGTGCTCCCACACCAGCAGCCGGTGCGGGCCGGCCGCGGGTACCGGGGAGCCCGGCGCCCGGGCGAGGTGCTCGTGCAGCACCGCGCCGCCGGGCCCGCTGACGACCTCCCACCACTGGTGCGGCCAGAGCGGCAGCGGCCAGCGCCGCACCTGGACGTCCAGGTCGCCGACGCGCCGGTCCTCCAGCTCCTCCGGAGGGCCGAGCACCGCGGTGCGCAGGGCCAGCCCGCGTGGAGCCCGCCGGGAGTGCTGCAGCGCCTGCCAGCGGGTGTGCGCGGCGTGGGCCTCGGCCCGGGTGGCGCCCAGCCGGGGGAGCGCCTCCGCCGTCAGGTCGGGCCGGACGTCGGCCATCCGGCGCAGCAGCACCAGGCAGAACTCCCGCCGGGCCAGTCCGCGCACGGAGCGACCCTGCCACCGCGCCGGCTGCCGCGAACATCACACCCCCGGGCGGGGATGCCCCCGGTGGCCCGGTCGTTGACCCCGCGGACCCCGCCCCCGGACCCGAGGACGCCCGTTGAGCCCGCGCACCGCCACCACCGCCTTCCGCCTCGTCGCCGTCGCCGAGGCGATCACCTGGGTCGGCCTGCTGGCCGGGATGTTCGTGAAGTGGGTGCTGCAGACCTCCGAGGTGGGGGTCCAGGTGTTCGGGCCCATCCACGGCGGTGTCTTCCTCGTGTACGTCCTGGTGGCTCTGGTCGCCGCGCGGGTGCTGCGCTGGTCGCTGCCCACGACGCTGCTCGCGCTGGCCGCCTCGGTGCCGCCGCTGGCCACCGTCTGGTTCGAGCGGTGGGCCACCCGCAGAGGTGCGCTGCCCGCCCGCGAGGCGCTGACCGCCTGATCCGCCGGGCGGGCCCGGTCGCTACGGTCGCCGTCATGCCCGAGCCCGTGCTGCCCTCCACCGCCCGCCTCCTGCTGGCCCGCACGGCGCGGGTGCAGCGCGACGGACGGGCGCCCGGCCTGGTCGCCGGCGTCGTCCGCGACGGTGGGCTCGCCTGGTCGGCGGGCCGCGGGGAGGTGCCCGGGCCGCACACCGACGTCCAGTACCGGCTGGGGTCCATCAGCAAGACCGTGACGGCGGTCGTCGTCATGCGGCTGCGCGACGAGGGGCTGCTGCGCCTCGACGACCCGCTCGAGCGGCACCTGCCGGGGACGCCGTTCGGCGACCGCACGGTCGGCCAGCTCCTCTCCCACCTCGCGGGCGCCTCCGCGGAGAGCCCGGGCGGCTGGTGGGAGCGCACGCCCGGCGGCTCGCTGGACGAGCTGGGCCTGGGGGAGGCCGACGTCGTCCTCGGCGCCGCGCGGCGGTTCCACTACTCCAACCTCGGCTTCGGCCTGCTCGGTGAGCTCGTCGCCCGGCTGCGCGGCCGCTCGTGGGACGACGTCGTCGCCGCCGAGGTGCTGGCGCCGCTCGGGATGGCCCGCACCACGCCGCGGCCGGTCACGCCGGCCGCCGAGGGCCGGGCGGTGCACCCGTGGGCCGACGTCGTGCTGCCCGAGCCCGAGCACCACGCCGGGGTGATGGCCGCCGCCGGGCAGCTGTGGGCGACGCTGGCCGACCTCGCCCGGTTCGCCGCTCTCCTCCTCGGCGACACCGCCGACGTGCTCGACCCGGCGACGCTGGAGGAGATGACCGTGCCCGCCGGGGTGGACTCGTCGGCGCCCGGCTGGTCGGCCTACGGGCTGGGCCTGCAGGTGCTGCGGGTGGACGGGCGCACGCTGGTCGGGCACGGCGGCTCGATGCCCGGCTTCCTGGCGGGCGTCTTCGTCGACCGGGAGGAGCGGACGGGCGCGGTGTCCCTGGCCAACACCACCAGCGGCCTGGACCCGCTGGTGTTCGGGCTGCTGGCCGATCTCCGCAGCGCCGAGCCGCGGATCGTCGAGCCGTGGGTGCCCGCGCCCTCGCCGCTGCCGCTGGAGAGCCTCGGCGTCTGGTTCTGGGGGCCGGCGCCGTACGTGCTGCGCTCGATCAGCGGCGGGCTCCTGCACCTGGGACCGCTGCCCGGTCGCCCGGGCCGGGCCAGCCGCTTCACCCGCGCCGACGACGGCACCTGGCGGGGGTTGGACGGCTACTTCGCCGGGGAGGCGTTGCGCATCGCCGCCGACCACCTGGACCTGGACACCTTCGTGTTCACCCGCACCCCCTACGACCCGGCCGCCCCGGTGCCCGGTGGCGTGGACCAGGGCGGCTGGCGCTAGCCCCCACCTGCTCCGCGCCCCTGGTCGTCGCGAGCCGCCAACCATGCGCGGTCCAGGTCGTGCAGCGCCGCGCGCTCCTCGGCCAGGGCCGCCCGTGCCGGCTCCCCGAGCAGCGCGTGCAGCTCCGCCTCGGTGATCTCGTCCATGCGGAGAGCCTTCCCCACGGTGCCGTCCCCGAGGCTCGCGCCGAGCGCGCGAGGCGTGAGGAGGACGGGGCCGTTCACCGGTCGAAGGCGTCGATCGTGTTCTTGACGACCACGCCGTAGGCCAGGTGCGGCACGATGTCGCTGAGCCACGACGACGCCGACCAGCTGCGGGGGTCGGTCACGCCGAGGGCCGTCATCGGGCCGTTGGCCGCCACCATCGCACCCAGCCCGGTCAGCAGCGCTCCGACCGGTTTCGCGGAGACCAGGCCCGCCGCCCGGGCGAGCCCGCCGACCACGCCGATCCCGACGCCGGCCACCAGGCCCGTCATCGGCCCGAGGCCCTGCACGCGGTTCTGCCGGGTCTGCTCGTCCCCGGGGATGGGTACGTGCGCCGCCTCGGCGAGCTTCTCGACGGTCTGCTCGGGCGTGGAGCTGCTGCTCCGGCCGCGCACCACCATGTCCAGGTAGGTGACGGCGTTCAGCGCGGTGGTGCCGGCCGCGCCGGCGGCCGCGCCCCTGAGCGCCCAGCCCAGCGTGCTGATGCCGCGCCTGCCCTTGCCAGTGCGTCCGAGGGGAGTCCGCTTCGCCATGGCCGGTGCCGTACCCGTGCGCCCGCGGGGCACACCGTCGTCCGGCGCAGGCCCCCGCCGGACCGCTGGCGGTACCGGTGCCGGACGGCCACGCTCGACGGGTGGACGACGTCGCCGCGGCGCTGGAGGGCGCCATCGGCGAGCTCCTCGCCCGCCGTCGTCCGGACGCCTCGATGTGCCCGTCGGAGGCCGCCCGCGCGGTCGACGTCCGGACCGCCCGGGGGCCCGTCCGGATCCGCAGGCGCCGCTAGGAGGCGCCCGTGGCGCGGTGCAGCAGCGGGCCCACGCGCCGCTCGACGAACCGGCGCATCGCCAGGGCGGTGTCCACCCGTTGGACGCCGGGGATGGCCAGGACCGCCTCGGTGGTGCGCCACAGGTGGTCGGCGTCGGTGGCCGCCACGTGGACGAGCAGGTCGGTGGCGCCCGACAGGCCGGTCACCTCGAGCACCTCGGGCAGCCCGGCAAGGGCGTCGCTGACCTCGGCCAGCCCGCGCTGCGCCACCTGCACCGACATGTAGGCGGTCAGCCGGTAGCCCAGGGCCTCCGGCCGGATCCGCTGGTCGAGCGGGCCGAGCACGCCGTTGCTCTCCAGCCGGGCGAGCCGGGTCTGGACGGTGTTGCGGGCGAGGCCCAGCCGCTGCGACAGCGCCATCACGCTGGCCCGCGGGTCCTCGGTGAGGGCCAGCAGCAAGCGCGCGTCCGTGGCGTCGATCTCCGGCACGCTGCGCAGTCTGGCAGCTCCGGGCCGGTCGTGGGCTCCTTTCTGCGCAGTCGCGCACAGCGGCTCTGCGCAGATCGCCGCACCGCAGGGCTGGCGAGCGGTGGGGCGGCCGTGCCAGGATGTGTGAGGGCCGCCACACCCGACGGCCGGAACGTCCAGCACCACCGCGGCGCCGGTGACCCCGGCTGCGGTGGCCGACGGCGAGGAGCGCGACCGGTGACAGCGTTGCCCGAGACATCGGAGATGGTCGACCCCGTCCCGGGGGCCGACGCCCCCCACCTGCCGCAGCGGTCGCAGCTGGTCCAGCTGCTCACGCCGGAGGGCGAGCGGGTCGAGCACCCCGACTACGCGCTGGAGATCTCCGACGAGCAGCTGCGCGACCTCTACCGCGACCTGGTGCTGGTCCGGCGGTGGGACGTCGAGGCGACGGCCCTGCAGCGTCAGGGCGAACTCGGCATCTGGGCCTCGCTGCTGGGTCAGGAGGCGGCGCAGATCGGTGCCGGCCGCGCGATGGCCGCCTCCGACATGGCGTTCCCGACCTACCGCGAGCACGGCGTCGCCTGGGCCCGCGGGGTCGACCCGCTGCACGTCATCAGCCTCTTCCGGGGCGTGGACAACGGCGGCTGGGACCCGGTGGCCACCGGTTTCAACCTCTACACGGTCGTCATCGGCGCGCAGTGCCTGCACGCCACCGGCTACGCCATGGGCCTGCAGCGTGACGGTGCCGAGAGCGCGACGCTGGCGTTCCTCGGCGACGGCGCCACCAGCCAGGGCGAGGTCAACGAGGCGATGATCTGGGCGGCGAGCTTCTCCGCCCCGGTGGTCTTCTTCTGCCAGAACAACCAGTACGCGATCAGCGTCCCGCTGGAGCGGCAGTCGCGCGTCCCGCTGTACCAGCGGGCGGCCGGCTTCGGGTTCCCCGGCGTCCGGGTCGACGGCAACGACGTCCTCGCCGTCCTGGCCGTGACCCGGCAGGCGCTGCAGGCCGCGCGCGAGGGCCAGGGGCCGACCTTCATCGAGGCGTTCACCTACCGGATGGGGGCGCACACCACCTCCGACGACCCCACCCGCTACCGGCTGGCCAGCGAGCTGGAGGAGTGGAAGCTGCGCGACCCGATCGCCCGGCTGAAGGCCCACCTCTCCCGCCACCACAAGGCCGATGCGGCGTTCTTCGACTCCGTGGAGCGGGAGGCCGACGAGCTCGCCGGCCGGATCCGCAGCGGGACCGTCGACATGCCCGACCCGGACCCGGCGGCGATGTTCGACACCGTCTACGCGGAGCAGACCCCGTGGCTGGCCGCCCAGCGCGACGAGTTCGTCGCCTACCGCGCGAGCTTCCAGGAGGCCGGCGAGTGAGCACCGAGACCCTGACCATCGGCAAGGCCCTCAACCTCGGCCTGCGCAAGGCGATGGAGGACGACGCCAAGGTCGTGCTCATGGGGGAGGACATCGGCAAGCTGGGCGGCGTCTTCCGCATCACCGACGGTCTGCAGAAGGACTTCGGCGAGGCCCGCGTCGTCGACACCCCTCTGGCCGAGGCGGGGATCCTGGGCACCGCCGTCGGGCTCGCCATGCGCGGCTACCGGCCGGTCTGCGAGATCCAGTTCGACGGGTTCGTCTTCCCCGCCTGCAACCAGATCGTCACCCAGGTGGCCAAGATGCACGCCCGTTCGAAGGGCCGGCTGCCGATGCCGATCGTCATCCGCATCCCCTTCGGCGGCGGGATCGGCGCCGTCGAGCACCACAGCGAGAGCCCCGAGGCCTACTTCGCGCACACCGCGGGGCTCAAGGTGGTCGCCGTGAGCAACCCGGTCGACGCCTACTGGGGCATCCAGCAGGCGATCGCCCACCCCGACCCGATCGTCTTCCTCGAGCCCAAGCGCCGGTACTGGGAGAAGGCCGAGGTCGACACCGCCGCCACCCCCGACCCGCTGTTCGCCTCGCGCGTCGTCCGCGGTGGCGACGACGTCACGGTGCTGGCCTACGGCCCCATGGTGAAGACGGCGCTGCAGGCCGCCGAGGCGGTCGCCGGGGAGGGGCGCTCGCTCGAGGTCGTCGACCTGCGCACCGTCTCCCCGCTGGATCTGGAGCCGGTGTTCGAGTCGGTCCGCCGCACCGGCCGCTGCGTCGTCGTCCACGAGGCGCCGGTGACCCTCGGGCTGGGCGCGGAGATCGCCGCCCGGGTGACCGAGACCTGCTTCCACTCCCTGGAGGCGCCGGTGCTGCGGGTCGGGGGCTTCGACACGCCCTACCCGCCGTCGAAGCTCGAGGAGGAGTACCTCCCCGACCTCGACCGGGTCCTGGACGCCGTCGACCGCGCGATGGAGTTCTGAGCCGTGACCGAGCGACAGTTCAAGCTGCCCGACGTCGGGGAGGGGCTCACCGAGGGCGAGATCCTCCAGTGGATGGTGGCCGTCGGCGACACCGTCACGGTCAACCAGCCGCTGTGCGAGGTGGAGACCGCCAAGGCCGCCGTCGAGCTGCCCTCGCCGTGGGCGGGCACCGTCGTCGAGCTGCTCCACGAGGCGGGGACGACGGTCGACGTCGGCGCGCCGATCATCACCATCGACACCGGCGGGGCGGGTGAGGGGGACACCCGTGGCGCCGCCCCGGCAGCGGAGCCCGCCGGCGAGGCTGCCGCGGACGCCCAGGAGCCGGCCGCGGGGCTGATCGGCGGGGCCGCCCCGGGCGGGCGGACCGCCGTCCTCGTGGGCTACGGGCCGCGCACCACCGAGGCCCGCCGCCGGCCGCGCCGCTCGGGTGCCGCGGCCGCCGCCCGCGCGACCGCCCTGCCCGGCGCCGACTACGGCTCGGGTGGGACCGACCGGCCCCCGCTGCCCTCCGACGACGGCCCGCCACTGCTCGCGACCGCCCCCGACATGCGCAGCAAGCCGGTGCGCCACGGCGGGCTGGAGGTCGGCCGGCAGGCCGAGGCCGCCGCACGCCGGGAGGAGGCCGCACCGGCACGCGGCTCCGCCCCCGGCCGGCGGGCACCCCGCCCCCTGGCCAAGCCGCCGGTGCGCAAGTACGCCAAGGACCTCGGCGTCGACCTGACCACCGTCCCGGGGACCGGCGCCGACGGCTGCATCACCCGGGCCGACGTCGACGCCGCCGCCGCCGCGCGGGCGGACGGCGCCGGAACCCGGGCCCCGGCGGCGGGCACCGCCGGGGAGCAGCGGATCCCGGTCAAGGGCGTCCGCAAGGCGACCGCCGCCGCGATGGTGGCCAGCGCCTTCACCGCCCCGCACGTCACGGAGTTCCTGACCGTCGACGTCACCCGGATGATGAAGCTGCGCAGCCGGCTCGCCGACCGGCCCGAGCTCGCCGGGGTGAAGGTCAGCCCCCTGCTGTTCGTGGCCAAGGCGGTGCTGCTGGCGGCCCGACGGCACCCGGTGGTGAACAGCTCCTGGGACGAGGCGGCGCAGGAGATCGTCGTCCACGGCCAGGTCAACCTCGGCATCGCGGCGGCGACGCCGCGCGGGCTGGTCGTCCCCAACATCAAGGACGCCGGGCGGCTCTCCCTGGCCGAGCTCGCCGGCGCGCTGGCCGAGCTGACCGAGACCGCGCGGGCGGGACGCACCGCCCCGGCGGACATGGCCGGCGGCACGCTCACCATCACGAACGTGGGCGTCTTCGGCGTCGACACCGGGACGCCGATCCTCAACCCGGGGGAGTCGGCGATCCTGGCCTTCGGCGCCGTGCGGGAGAGGCCGTGGGTGCACAAGGGGAAGGTCCGCCCGCGGCAGGTGACGCAGCTGGCGCTCTCCTTCGACCACCGCATCGTCGACGGCGAGCTGGGATCGCGCTTCCTGGCCGACGTGGGTGCGCTGCTGCACGATCCGGGGGCGGCCCTGGCGTTCTGACCGCCGGCTCGGCAGGGTGGTCCCGTGGACCGACGTCGGACGGCTCTCGTCCTGCTGCTGCTCTTCGCGCTCTGCAGCGGGGTCGCCATCGTCGTGAGCGGGAGCCGGTCCGGGCCGGAGCAGGGCCTCGCGCCCTCGTTGGCCCAGTTCGCCGGGTACGCGCTGGCCCTGGCCGCCGCCGTGCTGCTCCTGACCTCACCGGAGGAGGGCCCGGTCGGCGGTCCCCGGCGGGTCGGAGGTGCGGTCCTGGCGGCCCTCCTGGTCCTCGTGGTGGTGGACCTGGTGGCGGCGGACGGGCCGGACATCGGTGCCGGGGCGGTGCACCTGCTCGGGCTCGTCGTCATCATGGTGGCCACCGGCAGGCTCGCGCTCGGTCTCGCGGCCGATCGGGGGGCAGCGCGCTAGCGGTCCCCGCCCGTGGGGCGGGGACCGCCGGGGCCCGGGCAGGTCAGCCGCGGTGCGCCAGCTGCCCGCGGAGCAGCAACCAGCCGACGACGGCCAGGTACGCGCCCGCCGGCACGCCGCCGCCGAGCTGGGACAGGAACAGGAACACCGGCGTCACCAGGGGCAGCAGCGCGACGACCGGTCGGGGCACCTGCCGGCCGCGCCAGAGTGAGACCGCCAGGCCGACCGACCCGAGGAACCAGAGGGCGTTCGCCACGAGCGCCACCGCGGGGAAGAAGGACAGGTCCTCCCCGTTGATCGCGCTCGACAGCATGCCGGCCGACAGGAGCACCGTCCCGGCCGAGGCGGTCTGCGCCGCGCGGCGGGAGCCGCCGAGCGCGGCCAGCCGGAGGTACAGGACCGGCAGGGCCCAGAGCATGACGCTGGTGCCGACGAGCAGGGCTGCCGTCCGGGGGTCGATGGCGGGGTCGGTGTCCTGCGGGTAGAGCAGCTGGGTCACGCCCACCGCGACGGAGAGGCCCGCGGCCACGAGCGTCGCGACGCCGGCGGTGCGGTCGGTGCGCCGTGCGGTCCCGGTGGTGGCGGCGGGGGAGAGGGTGGTCATGGGAACTCCTCGGATCGTCGGAAGCGCCTGGTCAGGCGGTCGCCGAGAAAGCTAGGAGCGGGGCGTGCCGCCCGGCATCGGTCGCGGGTCCACATCCGGCCCGGCGGGGTCGCGACCCGGTGTCGACCTTGGTCGAACTCCCGTGTCGCCTCGAGGTGGACGCGTGCGCCGGGTGTGACCCGTAGGTTCGCCCCGTGATCACGACCGCAGACGGGGCACGGGGCCCGGCTTCCGCGGCCCACCCCGCGGTCGCCGCCGCGTCGGTCCCCCGGTGGAGCAGCGGGGTGGACCTCGCCGTCGCCGCCGGCCTCGCCGTCTGGGGGCTGCTGGAGGTCCTGCTCTCCCCGGAGCTGGCCGCGGTGCCGGCCACGCTGTTCGTGCTGGTCGCCACCCTGCCCCTTGCCGTGCGCCGCAGGTTCCCCGGGGTGGTCACCGTCGTCGTCTCGGCCGCACTGGTCGTGCACGCGGCAACCGCGGAGGCGGCGGCGACGTTCACGCCCTTCCCCAGCCTGCTGCTCGCCGCCTTCACCGTCGCGGTGCACGTGGCCTCGCTGCCGGCCGCCGTCGGTCTGGGCCTCCTGCCGGTCATCGCGATGGGTGCGGCGGGGCAGCTCGGCTACTTCGGCGTCGAGGCCACCCAGGCGCGGTCGGTGGTCCTCCTGCTCTTCTTCGTGGCCGGCGCCTGGACCGGTGGGCGCATCGTCCACCACCGCGCCCTCGCCGCCGTGCGGGCCGAGCAGGGCTCGGCCGACGCCGCCGGTCGCGCGGTCGCCGCCGAGCGGGCCCGCATCGCGCGGGAACTGCATGACGTCGTGGCGCACGCGGTGTCGGTGGTGGTGCTGCAGACCGGCGCGGCGGAGCTCTTCGTGGGCCGCGACCCGGACCGCGCGCGCGAGCACATCGGCATGGCCCGCCGCACCGCGACGGAGGCGATGGCCGAGATGCGGCACCTGCTCGACGTGCTCCGCGAGGGCGAGGCCGTCTACGTGCCGCAGCCCGGCATCGCCCGGTTGCCCGACCTGGTGGACGAGGCCCGCGGCGCAGGCCTCGACGTCGCCCTCGACGTGGCCGTCGACGAGCCGGTGCCCGACGGGCCGTCGCTCGCGGTGTACCGGATCGTCCAGGAGTCGCTGACCAACGTCCTCCGTCACGCCCCCGGTGCCCGGACGGCCGTGGCGGTCACCCGGCAGGGGGACGCGGTGACCGTGACGGTCCGCGACTCCGGACGGCGGCCCGGTGCCGTCGGGCCGCAGCTCGCCCCCGCCGGGCTCCGCGCGGGCGGGCACGGGCTGCCCGGTATGCGGGAGCGGGTCCGCGTCTACGGCGGGACGCTCGCCGTCGGTCCCGAGCCCGACGGCGGCTGGTCGGTCCGCGCGGTGATCCCGGTGACCGCGCCGTGAACCGGCGGCTGCGCGTGGTGGTCGCCGACGACCACGCCCTGGTGCGGTCGGGCATCACGGGGCTGCTCGAAGCAGGGGACGTCGAGGTGGCCGGCGAGGCCGCGGACGGGGTGGAGGCGGTCGAGCTGGCGGCGCGGCTGGAGCCAGACGTCGTCGTCATGGACGTGCGGATGCCGCGGCTGGACGGGATCGAGGCGACCCGCCGCATCCGCCGGGAGCCGGGGGGCCCGCAGGTCCTGGTCCTCACCACCTTCGACCTCGACGAGTACGTCTTCCGCGCGCTGGAGGCCGGCGCCGCGGGCTTCCTCCTCAAGGACGCGCCGCCGGGCCGGCTGGTCGACGCCGTGCGCGCGGTCGCCGAGGGTGAGGCGCTGCTGGCTCCTGCCGTCACCCGGCGGCTGATCGAACGGCACCTCCGGACGCCCGCCGTCCCGCCGCAACCGGTCGCCGACCTCAGCCCGCGCGAGCGCGAGGTCTGGCTGCTGGTCGCCCAGGGGCGCTCCAACGCCGAGATCGCCGCCCACCTGTTCGTCACCGAGGCGACGGTGAAGGCGCACGTCACCCGCCTGCTGGCCAAGCTCGGTGTCCGTGACCGCGTGCAGGCAGTCGTCCGCGCCTACGAGACCGGTCTGGTGCGGCCGGGCGCACCGGGATGAGGCCGTGGAGGCTCCCCCGACCGGCGGTTCCACGTGTCGGCGAGGTTCCTGGCGGGTAGTCGGGGCGGGACCGAACCAGCGATACGAGGAGCTGAGAACGTGGCCAGCGTGCAGGAGTCCGTCGACGTCGATGTCCCGATCCGCGTCGCCTACGACCAGTGGACGCAGTTCGAGACGTTCCCGCAGTTCATGGGCGGGGTCGAGAAGATCACGCAGATCGACGAGACCCACACCCACTGGGTCACCAACATCGACGGGGTCAAGCGCGAGTTCGACGCCGAGATCACCGAGCAGCACCCCGAAGAGCGGGTGGCCTGGACCAGCACGAGCGGCGAGGCCAAGCACGCCGGTGTGGTGACCTTCCACCGCCTGGACGACGCGAAGACCCGCGTGATGATCCAGATCGACTGGGAACCCGAGGGCCTGGTCGAGAAGGCCGGCGCGGCGCTCGGCTTCGACGACCGGCAGGTCAAGGCGGACGCGAGGAAGTTCAAGGAGTTCATCGAGAGCCGGGGCACCGAGACCGGTGCCTGGCGCGGTGACGTGCAGCGCCCCAGCTGACATGCGGACGCCGACGGCGCCCATCCCGTGCGGGTGGGCGCCGTCGGCGTGTCCGGACCCATCTGGCCAGTGACGACTCTCACCCCAACGGGCGATGAACCTTCGGCGATACCTCATACCAGCCGATGTTTCGTCGGATTAGAGTGAGGGACGCCTGCGTTACTACGGATGCAGGCAGGACACTTCGACGAAAGAGGCAGTAGCGATGAGCAGCGTGACGACCAGCTGGCGGCGGCGTCGGCAGGTGGCGCGTACCCGGCGGGCCCTGGACAAGGCGCTGGCCCGCACCAGCAGCCCGGCGATGCGGGACGAGCTGCTGACGATGGCCAACGGCAGCTACCTCCTCGGCCGCTGAGCCCCGGCCGCGCCCTGCGCGGCCCGTAAACCCGACCCCGGTTCCCGTGTGGGACCGGGGTCGCGTGCGTCCCGGGAGTCCCTGACCCGCGATCGGCCCACCCGAACCGGTCGGTTCCGCTCAAGCGGCGCCGCAGTTCCGCCGATCACCGATCCGTGGGCACAGGAGCACCCGGCGGCGGCGGCACGACCGCCCTGCCGACGGCCGAGGCCCGGGAGACCCCGGGCATCACCGTCGCCGGGCTGTTGACCTACGTGCGCCGCCGCGGCGGGGAGGACGCCGTCGCCGCGGTGCTCGACCGGGCCGGACTGGGCGCGGTCGCCGACCAGGCCGAGGACCAGGCGCGCTGGTGGAGCTACGACACCCGGATCCGGCTGTTCGCGGCGGCGACCGAGGTCCTCGGCGACCCGGACACGATGTTCCACGTGGGCGCGGCCGCGCTGCGCAGCGGCCTGGGGCACTCCCTGCTGCTCGTCCTGCGCGCGCTCGGCACGCCCCGCCAGGTGTTCCGCCAGCTGCCGCGAGCGGCCGCCAAGTTCACCACCGTCTCCCGCATGGAGATCCTCGAGACCACCGCGACGTCGGCGACCGTCGCCCTGCACCTGGCCGACGGCTACACCCACTCGCCGCTGGACTGCGCCTATGCGCGCGGGCTGGCCGTGACGGTACCGGCGATCTTCGGCCTGCCGCCCGGGATCCTGACGCACACCGAGTGCTGCGTCGACGACACCGGCACCTGCGTCTACCGCCTCACCTGGGAGCGGCGTTCGCGGCTCCGCCGCCGGCGACCGGACGCGGCCGGGGCCGACGCCGAGCTCACGGCGCTGCGGGGGCAGCTGCGCACCCTCCAGTCCGCCGCGGCCGACCTCGTCGCCGGTGAGGAGCTCGACACGGTGCTGCACCGCATCGTGGCCCGCGCCGGCGAGGCCGTGCTGGCCCCGGCCCACCTGCTCGTCGTAGCCGCACCGGACGGCGGGTCACCGCTGGTCCACGGCGCCGGGATCCCCGAGTCCCGGCTGCCGGACCTGGCCGAGCGCATCCTGTCCGGGGACGACCTGGGCCGCACCGCCGTCGTGGTCGACGTCGCTTCCGCGCGCCGGCGGCACGGCAAGCTGGCCGCCATCTACCCGTCCGGGGACGGCGAGATGGCCGACGAGCACGCCATGCTCGCCGCCTACGCCGGTCACGCAGCCGCTGCGCTCGATCTGATCACCGCCCTGGAGGACGCCCGCACGGAGGCCGACCGGGCCGGTGCGCTGCTCGCGCTGGCCCACGAGTTGGCCGGTGCCTCCGATCCGGCCGAGGTGGCCGAACTGGTCACGGCGGCGCTCCTGCGCGTCGTCGGCTGCACCCGCGCCAGCCTCCTGCTGTGGGACCCCGGTGCCGGGGCCCTGCGGGCGGCCGCGACCGCCGGCCTGTCCGACGAGCAGGCGACGGTGATGCGGCGGACCACGCTGCGTCCCGAGGACACGCCGGAGCTGATGGGGTTGCTGACCGACCGGAACCCGCTCGTCCTCGCCGACGCGACGAGCAGCCCCACCCTCCGCGCGTTGCTCCGGGGCGTCGGGAGCGCGCGCGTGGTCGCCCTGCCCCTGCTCGCCGGCCCGACGCTCCTCGGGGTGGCGACGGTCGGCTGGCAGGCCGGGGCCGCACCGGGGGAGCTGGGCCGGGACGTCCTGGCGCGGCTGCAGGGCGTCGGCGACCAGGCCGCCACCGCGCTGCAGAAGGCCCGGCTCCTCGAGACCGTGCGGCACCAGGCCGCGCACGACGCCCTGACCGGCCTGCCCAACCGGGCGCTGTTCCTGGAGCGGCTGGAGACCGCGCTCGTCGAGGCGGGGCCCGGTGCCCGCCCCGGGGTGCTGTTCTGCGACCTCGACGGGTTCAAGGCCGTCAACGACTCGCTCGGTCACGCGGCCGGCGACGAGCTCCTGCGCCAGGTGTCGGCACGGCTGCGCGCGGCGGTTCGCCCGGGCGACACGGTGGGCCGGCTGAGCGGCGACGAGTTCGCCATCGTCCTGCCCGGCCTGGCCGGCGCCGACCACGCGCGAACCCTCGCCGGCCGCATCACCGCCTGCTTCGACGAGCCGTTCCGCCTGGAGGGCACACCGGTGCGGGTGGGCACCAGCGTCGGCGCCGCAGTGCTCGGCGAGGACGGCGCGCGGGACGCGGACGCGCTGCTCCGCGAGGCGGACGCGGCGATGTACCGGGACAAGCAGCGGCGGGGCGGCTCGGCTCGCGCCGCCCGCTGACCGTCAGCTCCGCAGCCGTGCCCGCAGCGCCGCCTGCTCGTCGGCGCCGAAGCCGTGCGCATCCAGCCAGCCGACCGGGCCGCCGAACCGCTCGTCGAGCAGCGCCAGCAGCCGGTCCATCGTCTCGGCCCGGGGCGTGTGGCTGGCGACGTCGCGGGTCACCATGTCCTCGGCGTAGGTCGGGGAGGCGGCCAGCTTCGCCACCAGCGCGTCGATGATCTCGGCGGTCAACGCGTAGTCGGCGACGATCTCCTCGTGCGGCACCCCGGCGACCGCGAGCGCCAGGGCGCAGACCACGCCGGTGCGGTCCTTCCCGGCGGCGCAGTGCACCACCGACGCACCTTCGGGAGCCCGGGTGAGCGCCCGCAGGGCCCCGACGACGTTCTCCGAGCGCTGACCGAGGTAGCCCAGGTAGGACCGCACCGCCGGTGGCTCGCCCTCGTCGTGGGCCGCGACCTGGCGGGGCAGCAGCGACTCGGTCCACCCGGCCCCGAGCTCCAGCTGCGGGTCCGCCTCCTCCACCGCGAAGACGTCGGTGTGGTGCCCCCGCTCGGGCAGCAGGGTGAAGTGCCGGTGCGCGACCTCCGGGACGCCGCGGAGCGGGCCGCGCCCCTCGAGCAGGATCTCCGCGGTGGTGCGCAGGTCGATCACCTGGCGCAGCCGGAGGTCGTCGACCAGGCGCCGGACGTCGGCGTCGCTGAGCGTCTGCAGGTTGTCGCTGCGCAGGATGCGGCCGCTCGCCGTCCGCCCGCCGTCGGTGGTGGGCAACCCGCCGAGGTCGCGCATGTTCGTGGTGCCGTCGAGGCGGATCCAGCGGTCGGTGTGCGGAGAGGTCACGGCTGCGACGGTACGTCCTGGCACTGCCCGGGCGGACGCGGGCGCAGCAGCGGCGTCCCGGTCGGCTCAGCTCCCGGCGGGCTCCCCGGGGATGGTGAACAGCGGGGCCCAGGCCTCGTCCGGCCCGATCGGGAAGAGGGTGCCGGGCGCGGCTCCCCGGTTGGCCCAGCGCGCCTCGTAGGGCAACCCGTCCAGCAGCACCCGGGCACCCCGCTGGTACAGCGCGTCGGGGTTCCAGACCTCCGACACGTCGGTGACGGTCGGCACCGGCTCGGGCGCGGACTCCTGGGTCTGCACGGCGCCGAGCAGCGCCCAGGGCGAGGGGACGCCGGCCGAGACCGGCAGGGAGGGGTCGACGCCCACGGCGTACCAGCGGGCCTCGTACACGTTGCCGTGCCACACGACCTTGTACCCGGCCGGGTACTGGGCCTCGGCCCGCCAGATCGGGTAGGGGCTCGTCGCGGGGTCGTCGACGACCGGCTGCCGACCCGCGTCCTCCGCGGTGTCGCTGATCTGCACGGCGGGGCCGTCCCCGCCGAGGCCGGCGAACGCGTCCACGAATGCGAGGGGCGCCTGCTCGACGCCGCTGCAGGTGTTGGAGTGGACGGCGACGTCGGCGAAGCTCGCGCCGCACCCGGTGTCCCGGTTCAGCGACCACAGCGAGACCCGCCCCAGCCCGGTGGCCCGCGCGAACGACGTCAGGGCAGCGGCGTCGTCGAGGGTGAAGACCTCGCCCTCGACGTCGTTCTGTCCGATCATCGGGGTGGCGCCGATCCGGCTCCAGACCTGCCGGTCGCCGAGGGTGGTGCCGAGCTCCTCGTAGAGGGCGCGGACCTGGCCGGCGGTCGCCCGGAGCGCCTGCTCGGTCGCCTCGATCATGGACTGCCCGGCGGGCTTGGCGTCGCCGTAGTCCATGGTCATCACGTTGACGCCCGTCAGCTCCACGCCACCGGCGAGCGTGGCGCGCACGAGGTCCACGCCCTCAGCGGTGAGCCCGGTCGGGGCCACCGGCACGGTGAGCCACACCGCCAGCGGGGACCCGTCGGCCGCCCGCTCGCGCTGCAGGGCGGCCAGGGCCGCGGCCCTCCGGCCCGCGGCGGCCAGGTCGGCGACGGCGGTGCCCTCCACGTCGAGGTCGACGGCGGAGAGGTCGTAGCGCTCCACGACGTCGCGGTAGGCCTCGGTGAGCTCCCCGGTGTCCGTGCAGGTGATGGCGAGCTCGTCGTTGACCAGCCCCCCGAAGCTCACCATGACGTCGCCGCCCGCGGAGCGCAGCTGGTCGATCCGTCGGTCGAGCTCCAGGTCGGTGCCGGCCTGCTCGAGCGAGTAGTAGCCGCCCCAGCTGGGCGCGCAGCCGTCCTCCGGGTCGGCGACCACGAAGGCGAGGGCGACGGTGCGCGCGGGGTTGGCCGACGGGTCCTGGAACTGGAAGGTCGGGGTCAGGGTGACGTCGACGTAGGGAACGCTCCAGGACTGGCTCGTCGTGCCCGTCCGGTCCGCGGCCTCGGTCACCGAGACGAACGCCCCGCCGGCGACCGCGGCGACGACCAGCAGCAGCAGGCCGACACGCGTCCAGGACAGCCGGCGCGCGACCGGCTGGCCCTCGTCCCGGGGTGCGGCGCTCGATGCGCCCATGGAGGCCCTCGCTCTCGTCGGTGCAGTTCCGTCCGGGACTGCGGGTGATGGCTCGACCGCGGTACAGCCTGCCTCGGGAACGCACCCCGACGGTCACCGATCGCTGAGCGACTCACCACGAGGGGTGAGCGGGGGCAGCGGCCGGTGCGGTCGCGGCCGCAGGATGCGGGGCGACGTAGGGGACGCCGGTCGGATGCCTGGCACCCGTCGGGCCCGATGAGCACGAAGGCGGAACAGATGCGACGCACCCTTGCCGACCCGCGCCGGCCGGACGTCCGGCGGCAGTGGGGGAGCGACCGGCGGCGGGAGCCGCTCCCGCTGGTGCCCGCGAAGGTGTCCGAGCGGCGCATGGCGATCGGCCGGCTGGCCATCGTCCTCACCGTCTCGGCGTGGGCCGCCTACGTGGCCTTCACCATCGAGCAGCAGTTCATCGAGGGGAAGGCCGACAGCGCGCGGCTGGTCATCGAGGCGATCGTCTACCTGCTGCTGATCACCGGGCTGGCCACGTCGGCCATGGCCTACCTGATCACCCGGATCGGGTTCTTCTACCGGAGCAGGGCGCACACGCGGGCACCGCGAGCCGTCCTCGACGCCTTCTTCGACCAGCCCGCGGCGCCGGTGACGGTCCTCGTGCCCTCGTACCAGGAGGACGAGCGGGTCATCCGGACGACGCTCCTGTCGGCGGCTCTCCAGGAGTACCCGGCGCTGGACGTCGTCCTGCTCATCGACGACCCGCAGAACCCGACGACGAGCCGGGCCCGGGCGCTGCTGGAGGACGCCCGGGCGCTCCCCGGCGCCATCGCCGCCGAGCTCGAGGTGCCCGCCGGCCGCTTCCGGGAGGCGCGCGCCGCCTTCGAGCGGGCGCTGGCGGACGGCACCGGCCGGGCCGCGACGGCCGACGACGTCCGGGAGCTGGCCGGGCACTACCGGTTCGCCGTCGAGTGGCTGCACGACCTGGGTGCCCGGCACGAGATCATCGACCACACCGACGTCTTCTTCGTCGACCACGTGCTCGGTGCGCTCGCCGCGGATCTGGCCACGGTCGGCGAGGCGCTCGCCGGCGCGGCCGCGGAGGGCGCGGTCCTCCCCGGGGAGCGGCTGCTGCAGCTCCACCGCCGGCTCACCGCCACGTTCGGGGTGCGCATCAGCAGCTTCGAGCGCAAGCGCTACCGGTCGCTGTCCCACGAGCCGAACAAGGCGATGAACCTCAACAGCTACATCGGGCTCATGGGCGGCAGCTACCGGGAGGTCCGGACGCCCGTGGGGCTGGCGCTGGTCCGGTCCGCGGCCCGGGTCGCCGACCTGACGGTGGACGAGCCGGAGTACGTGCTCACCCTGGACGCCGACAGCATGCTGCTGCCGGAGTACGCCGCACGGATCGTGCACCTGATGAGCCAGAGCGCGCACAGCCGGGTGGCCGTCGCGCAGACCCCGTACAGCTCCTTCCCCGGCTCGGCGACCCGGCTGGAGCGGATCTCCGGCGCCTCGACGGACCTGCAGCACATCGTCCACCAGGGCATGACCCAGTACGACGCGACCTTCTGGGTCGGGGCCAATGCGGTGCTGCGCAAGCGGGCCCTCGACGAGATCGTCGACGTCGACTACGACGGCGATTTCGAGATCCGGCGCTACATCCAGGACCGCACGGTCATCGAGGACACCGAGTCGACCATCGACCTGGGCGTGCACGGCTGGTCGCTGCTGAACTACCCGGAGCGGCTCGCCTACTCGGCGACCCCGCCGGACTTCGGCTCGCTGTGCATCCAGCGCCAGCGGTGGGCCAACGGTGGGCTGCTGATCCTCTCCAAGCTGCGCCAGCAGGTGCGGGCCCGCCGGGCGCGCGGGGAGCGCAACCGCTTCGGGGAGCTGTTCCTGCGGGTGAACTACATGGCCTCCATCTTCTGGAGCTCCGTGTGCCTGGTCGTCATGCTCTTCTACCCGTTCAACGCCGAGCTGCTCAACCCGCTGCTGCTGCTGGTGTCGGTCCCGTACTTCCTCATGATGGCCGGGGACCTGCGCGCCACCGGGTACCGGCGGACCGACGTCCTGCGGATCTACGGCTTCAACCTCATCCTGCTGCCGGTCAACCTGTCGGGGTCCTTCGCCTCGATCCTGCAGCTGATCACCGGGGAGAAGAGCGCCTTCAAGCGGACCCCGAAGGTCCGGAACCGCACGACGGCGGGAGCCGTCTTCCTGCTCGCGCCGTTGGCGCTGATCACGTTCTCCGCCTACACCGTCGTCGTGGACATCCAGTCGCAGCACTGGAACCATCTCGTTTTCGCCGCGCTCAACACCGCGCTGGCCACCTACGCCATGGTCGCGTTCGTGGGCCTGGGCAACACCGTGGTGGACCTGTGGGTGCACCTGCGGGACTGGCTCTACCGCCCGGTCGAGCCGCGCCGGCCGGCGCGGGCCCGTGGGGACCGCCGGCCGTCCGGGTCGCACCGGACCGCGCAGCCGCGGCCCGCCGCGGTGCCGCCGGCCACCGACTGGGCTTCCGTCCTGCACTACGGCCTCCCCGACGCGCGGGATGTCGCCGTCGTGACGCCGACGGGCGGCACCGGGCGGGACGACGTCCCGGTGCCCGCCCCGCGACCGGCCCCGGCGGGCGAGGGGGACGACAGCGCGGTGGTCGCCGCGTTCCGCGACTTCATCTTCTTCACCGTCTTCCAGCCGATCGTCGACCTCGCCACCGGTGAGCCGGTGGGCTACGAGGCGCTGTGCCGGTTCGCCGACGGCCGGGCCCCGCAGGACCGGCTCGACGCGGCCAACGACCGCGGCATCGGTGCGGACCTCGACGGCGCGCTCCTGCGGGCCTCGCTGACCGCGGCCGTCTCGCTGCCGGAGGGCGCCTGGGTGTCGGTGAACGTCTCACCGGCGTTGTGGGCCTCGCCGCGCGACCTCTTCTCCATCGTCGGCCGCTCGGCGTGCCCGGTGGTCCTGGAGTCCGGCACGTCGGCCGGCGGGAGCGACGTCTCCTCGGCCGACCTGCCGGTCGGGGTGCAGATCGCGCTCGAGCACCCGCTCGTCGGCTACGACAGCTTCCGGTGGGTGGAGGAGCGCCGGCCGGCGTTCCTCAAGCTCGGGCGGGAGACCACGGCCGGCATCGAGCACGACGCCGCGCGGCGTGCGCTCCTGGGCGCGCTCGTCCCCTTCGCGGAGGAGCGGGGTTGCCGGGTGGTGGCCTCGGGGGTGGAGACCGCCGCCGAGCGGGACGCGCTCCGGGAGAGCGGGGTGCAGCTGGGGCAGGGCTTCTTCCTCGGGCTGCCGGCGCCGGCCCGTGTGCTGGACCGCCCGGTCTCGGGTCCGGTGGAGGTGCCCTCCGGGCGGTGACGCCCCGCCCCCCGACGCCGCGGACCGGGCCCCCGGTGCGAGGCCACGATCAGGTGGGCTGATCGCGGGGCGCGCGAGCCGGGGGCGACGGCGCGGCGCGGCCGGCGTCCAGCAGCCGGTCGCAGACGTCGATCAGCCGTCGCCGCAGCTCCGCGCCCCGGACGGCGAACCCCCGCTGAGCGGCCACGTACTCGGCCTTGCCCTCGGGCGTCTCGATGCGGACCGGCTCGTACCCGTGCCGGCGCAGGTCGTACGGGGAGGCCCGCATGTCCAGCTCCCGGATCTCCACGGCCAGCTCGAAGCAGTCGGCGACCAGTTCCCCCGGGACGGCGGGGCTGAGCTTGTACGCCCACTTGTAGAGGTCCATACCGGCGTGCAGGCAGCCCGGTTGCTCGAGCCGGGGCTGGCTCTCCCGGGTCGGCTGCAGCCGGTTGCGCGGCACGGCGGCCGGGGTGAAGAACCGGAAGGCGTCGAAGTGGCTGCACCGGACGGGGTGCGACTCCACGACGGCGTCGGTGCCCGCCTGGCCGAGCCGGAGGGGGACGGGGTGCCGGGTGCCCGTGTCGCGGTAGACCATCGCCCACTCGTGCAGCCCGAAGCACCCGGTGAACGCCGGGCGTGACGCGGTCGCCACGAGCAGCCGGCGCACGAAGCGAACGGTCTCGCCCCGGTCGGCCAGGAAGGCGCCGACGTCGAGCCGAACGGTCGCGCCGTCGCTGGTGTACCACCGCCGGTCCTCGTGCGGCGCGGGGGTGGCCAGGGCGACGTCGGGACCGGGGTGCCAGCGGCGCAGCCGGCCTGGCGTCTCGGAGTAGTAGGTGAAGAGGAAGTCCAGGACCGGGTGGGCCTCGCCCCGGAGGCGGCGGTCGCGGTGGGGGACCGCCCACCGGTCCACCCGCTCCTCGTGCGCAGCAGCCCGCGCCTGCCACTCCTCGGCCGCCAGGACCGGCGGCTCGGCGAGGGGCGGCTGCACCCGACCAGGGTAGGAGCCCCGTTCGGGTCACGGTCGGGCGGCGGGCCGCTTCGGCGGCCTGCTCAGTCGGGGACGTTCCCCGGGCGGGTCACGCCGTCGTTTCGCTGGGCGTCGTCGTCGGTGGTCAGCGTGGCCTCGCCCTGCGGGGCGTCGTTCTCCTGGGCCTCCGCGACGGGGCCGTCCGTGGTGTCGGGGGACTCGCGGTACCCCGTCGGCTGGGACTCGCTCATCGGCCGTCATCCCCTGATCGCTCGGTCGGGCCCGCCACCTCGCCGGAGGCGCCGGCACGGGTGGCGCGGGCGACGTCGCCGTCCGCGCGGGCGGGCAGGTCGTCCCCCTGGGCGGCGTCCCGCTCGACGCCTTCCTCGGCGGTGAGCGGCACGTCGTCGAAGGAGGAGGCCAGGTCGCTGTTGGCCCCCGTGCCCGACGCGGTCGGTACGTCCTGCTGGATGCGGTCGCTGCCCTGCGGGTCGGTCATGCCGGCCTCCTGTCCGTCGGCTGTCCCCTCGCCCATGCCCGTCGTCGTCCGGGTGAAACGGCACGGCGGCCGCCTCCCTGGGGAGACGGCCGCCGTGCCGCGGTCACGTGTGGACCGGTCGCGGGGCCCGGAGGATCCCCGACCGGGACACGGGCAGCGGCTCAGCGCTGCCGGGGGACGGCACCTGGCCGCGGTCGGAGCCCGGAGGGCGACCTCAGAACACCGCTTCGTCGACCTGCATGAGGGCGTTGTCCGTGGCCTCGACGATGACCCGCTCGGCGGTGAGCCTCGGCAGCACCTGGGTGGTGAAGAAGCGGGCGGCGGCGAGCTTGCCCTCGTAGAAGTACCGGTCCTTCTCGCCGACCTCACCGGCGAGCGCGGCCAGGGCCACCTCGGACTGGCGGACGAGCAGCCAGGCGGTGATCAGGTCGCCTGCGGCGAGCAGGAGGCGGGAGGTGTTCTGGCCCACCTTGTAGAGGTTGGTCATGTCCTCCTGGGCCGAGGTGAGCTGGCCGAACATCGCCGTCAGCATGCCCTGCACGTCGGAGAGCGCGGTCGCCAGCAGCGCCCGCTCCTCCTTGAGCCGCCCGTTGCCCACCTCGGCGTCGATGGTGGCCTGGATCTGGCCGGCCAGCCAGGTCAGCGCCACGCCGCCGTCCTTGACGATCTTGCGGAAGAAGAAGTCCTGGCCCTGGATCGCGGTCGTGCCCTCGTAGAGGGTGTCGATCTTGGAGTCGCGGATGTACTGCTCGATCGGGTAGTCCTGCAGGTAGCCGGAGCCGCCGAGGGTCTGCAGGGACTCGCTGGTGAGCAGCTGGGTGGCCCGCTCGGAGCCGAAGCCCTTCACGATCGGCAGCAGCAGGTCGTTGACGCGCTCGGCCAGCCGCGCCTCCTCGCTGTCGGCGGTGCCGGCGGCCTGCGCGTCGGTGACCTGGTCGCGGAAGCTCGCGGCGTACAGGTACAGGGCGCGCATGCCCTCGGCGTAGGACTTCTGCAGCATCAGCGAGCGCCGGACGTCGGGGTGGTGGGTGATGGTCACCCGCGGGGCGTCCTTGGACGTCGCCGTCAGGTCCGCGCCCTGGACGCGGTTCTTCGCGTAGTCCAGCGCCACCTGGTAGCCGGCCGACAGGGTGGCGATCGCCTTGGTGCCGACGAACATCCGGGCGTACTCGATGATCTTGAACATCTGGGCGATGCCGTCGTGCACCTCGCCCACCAGCCAGCCCCGGGCCGGGACGGGACCGTCGCCGAAGGTGACCTCGCAGGTCGTGGAGACCCTCAGGCCCATCTTCTTCTCGACGTTGGTGACGTAGGCGCCGTTGCGCTCGCCCAGCTCACCGGTCCCGACGTCGACGTGGAACTTGGGGACGACGAACAGCGACAGGCCCTTGGTGCCGGGCTTCGCCCCCTCGGGGCGGGCCAGCACCAGGTGGACGATGTTGTCGCTGAGGTCGTGCTCGGCGGAGGTGATGAAGCGCTTCACGCCGGTGATGTGCCAGGAGCCGTCGGCCTGCTGCACGGCTTTGGTGCGGCCGGCGCCGACGTCGGAACCGGCGTCTGGCTCGGTGAGCACCATCGTGGCGCCCCAGCCCTTCTCGATCATGAGCCGGGCGAGCTTCTTCTGGTCCTCGGTGCCGAGGTCGAACAAGGTCTGGGCGAAGCCGGGGCCCGAGCCGTACATGAAGACGGCGGGGTTGGCGCCGAGCA
Source organism: Blastococcus sp. SYSU DS0533 (assembly GCF_054050775.1). Taxonomy (NCBI): domain Bacteria; kingdom Bacillati; phylum Actinomycetota; class Actinomycetes; order Geodermatophilales; family Geodermatophilaceae; genus Blastococcus; species Blastococcus sp. SYSU DS0533. Next base: position 24,698 of record NZ_JBJGZZ010000001.1, read on the forward strand.
CCATCTCGTAGGCGGCCCAGGTCAGCGCCGCTGGGGCGCCGAACCCGCCGAGCTCCTCGGAGAGGTCCAGCCGCCACCACTCGCCGTCGGTGAGCGCCCTGACCGACTTCTTGAACGACTCGGGCAGCGTCACCGAGTGGGTCGCCGGGTCGAACACCGGCGGGTTGCGGTCGGCGTCGGCGAAGGATGCGGCGATCGGCCCCTCCGCCAGCTTGCGGATCTCGGCCAGCACGCCGTGCGCGGTCTCGGTGTCCATCTGGGCGAACGGCCCGGTGCCGAGGCGGTCCTTGGTGTCGAGGAACTCGAACAGGTTGAACTCGAGGTCCCGCAGGTTGGCGGTGTAGTGCGTCATGGCGCTCTGGCTCCCGTGCTCCGTGCCGGCGTACGGCCTGCTGCTACTCGCGAGTAACAAAAGCTATTACTCGCGAGTAGCGACGGCAAGCACCCCGCAGGTGAACACTGCGGGACCGGGCGCCTGACCCGGAGGGGTCAGCGCTTGCGGCGCCGTGCGCGCATCACCGCCCCGGCCAGCCACACCAGCAGGCCGCCGAGCGCCGCGGCGACGAGCAGGGCGACGACCAGCGGCCCCTCGACGTCGGTGAAGACGAGGCTGATCTGCACCGACTGGCCGTTGAAGACCACGAAGAGCACCAGCACGACGGTGACGAAGATGAGCAGCGCCAGCGCCACCGAGCGGCCGATGGCGCGCCCGGTGTGCCGTTCGCGGGCGGGCGCCGGTTCGGGCTGCCGCCCACCGGAACCCTCCGGCGCCGCGGACCCGGCGCCGGGGCCGCCCGTGGAGGGGGAGCCCAGGCCGACGCTCAGCGGGTCGCGCTCCGCCCCGGCGGGCTCCCGCCCGGCCCCGGTCACCGGGCGTCCGGTTCCGTGTCGGCGGGCGGGTAGGCCGGGCCGGCGATGCCGTCGGCCGGACCTTCGGTCGCACCCAGGGAGTCGCGGTCCTCGCCGGGCGCCTTCTGCGCGCCGAGCGGCTGGGCCTCGCGGTCGGAGCCCGCGTTGTTCTCGTCCGGCATGGTCATGGGCGGTGATCTTCCCGCCCGCGCACGCCGGGAAACCGGGCGCCCGCCCCAGCCCGTCCCCGGGTGGGCGCTAGTCGGCCAGCGCCGGACCGGCCTCGTGGGCGGGGTGCCCGGCGGTGCGCTCGCGCTGCTTCATGCGGGCCTCGAACACGTGCCGGTCGCCCCCGGCGAGCTCGTCGCGGGCGCGGGCGTCGTAGGCGCGGAAGGTGCCCCAGTAGTTCTCGTCGAAGTCTTCGACGATCTGGAAGGTCCACCGGTCGGCGATGACGTTGCGCCCCACCAGGTCGCGCTCCAGGTCCGCGGCGAGCGGGGCGGCCCCGGCCGCGCGGAACAGCTCGACGGACTCCTGCAGGAGCCGGTCGGCCTTGCCGGTCAGCTGGTGGAAGGCGTACAGGAAGCCCCGGGCCTGGTCGACGGTCTCCAGGGCCTCGGACAGCTTCCCGAGCGCCTCCACGGTCTGGTCGTCGAGATCGGGGCGGGTGCGGTCGTCGGTCACCGGCCCATCCTGCGGTCAGGCGCGGGCGGCCGCGATCTCGATCAACCGTTCGGCCAGCTGCCGGCCGTGGGCGGCGGGGCCGTCGGGGCCCAGCAGGCCGCCGGAGAGGTACATGCCGTCGATGATCAGGTGGACCTGGGCGGCGAGGTCCTCGCCGTTGCCCGGCACGATCTCCTCGGCCAGCCGCTCGAGGCGGGCGTGCAGCTCGAACTTGTAGTCGGCGGCGGCGCTGCGGGCCGGGTGCTGCGGGTCGTCGTACTCACTGCTCACGTTGGTGAACGGGCAGCCGCGGAACCCGGTGCGGGTGACGTCGCGCTCGACGGCGTCGACGACGGACAGCAGCGCGGCCCGAGGGTCGCCCTCGAGCCGCTCCAGCTCGGCGTCGATGAAGGCCAGCACGGTGGCCGCCTTCCGGCTGAGGTAGGCGCCGACGAGGTCGTCCTTGCTCTTGAACAGCCGGTAGACCGTCATCTTGCCCAGGCCGGTCTCCCGGACCAGCTCGTCCATGCCCACGCTGCGGGAGCTGCGCCCGGCGAACAACCGCTCGGCGGTGTCCAGCACGATCGCCTGCCGCTCGGCGCGGCTGCGGCGAACCGGGGCCGTGGCGTCGTCGGCGTCGGGCAGGGGCATGGCGGCGGTCACGCCAGCGATGGTGCACCAGGACGTGACGGAGCAGTTCGCGGCACGCCGACCGTGATCGCTGTGGGTGACGAGAGGCGCCCGGGCTCCGCGGGGCGCCGGGGAGAGGAGGTGAACGTGTGGCGACGCTGAGTGACCGCGACGCCGCCCGGCTCAGGCCCGGCGCGTGCGGCGGGGGTTGGCGAGCAGCCGGGCGACGGCCCGCGCCGCCGTCTCGGCGGAGGAGTCGGCCCGCGCTCCGTCGGTCGACTCGTGGGTGGTCCGGGGGTGCTGCGGGTTGTCCTCCATGCGCCGGTGCGTGCCCGCCCGGTGGCGGGGGGAAACCGGCGCGCGGCCGACCGGGGCTGAGACGTCGGTCACCGCGGCCGGGTCCCGGTCACGTGTCCGGGGTGTCGGCGCCGTCGCCGGCGGCGTCGGTGCGGCCCTCGGCGGGCTCCTCCGGGTGCGGGGTGCGGCCGCTGCCGGGCTGCTCGCCGGCCGGATCGCCCTCGGCGCGCTCGGCGCTGCGGGGCGTGCGGTGGGGTTCGCTCATCGCGGGTTCCTCCTCGGTGCGGTCGGGAGACCTGTGCCCGGTCCGGCGGCGGGGAAACCGGTGGTCAGCCCACGGGCGTGGCCGCGGGCACCCGGGGCAGGAGGTCCCGCAGCGCCTCCTCGTCGGGCAGTGCGCCGCGCGCCCCGGGGCCGGTGGTGGACGCCGCCGCCGCCGCCACGGCCTTCCGGACGGCGTCGGGCAGGGCGGCGCCGGTGGCCAGCGCCTGCCCCAGCGCGCCGCAGAAGCAGTCGCCCGCCCCGGTGGTGTCGACGGCGGTCACCGGCGGCGGCGCCTGCAGCAGGGCCGGCCCGTCCGCGGGGACGACCAGGGCGCCGCGCGCGCCCAGCGTGACCACGACGGCGCCGGCCGTCACCCGGCGGGCCAGCTGCACCAGCTCGGCGGGCGTGCGGTCCCCGGGCTCGGACCCCGCCAGCAGCGCCAGCTCGTGCTCGTTCGGGACGAGCACGTCGACCCGCTCCAGCAGGGCGGCCGGCAGCGCGGCGGGCGGCGCCGGCGTCAGGACGACGGTGCCGGTCGCGGCCCGGGCCGCCGCCTCGACCGCCGGCAGCGGCACCTCGAGCTGCAGCAGCACGACGCGCGCCGACCGCACCGACGGGACGTCGACGTCCTCGGGCGCCAGCTCGGCGTTGGCGCCGGGCACGACGACGATCAGGTTCTCGCCGCTGCCGGCCTCCACGGGGATCGTCGCGGTGCCGGTGGGCGCTCCGGTCGTGCGGAGCACGCGGCTCACGTTGACCCGCGAGGAGGCCAGCGCGGCCAGCTGCCGGTCACCGGCCGGGTCGTCGCCGACCCGGCCCACCATGTGGACGCCACCCCCCAGGACGCCGGCGGCGGCGGCCTGGTTGGCCCCCTTCCCGCCCGCGGCCAGGGCGGAGTCACGGGCCACGACCGTCTCCCCCCGGCCGGGCAGCCGGTCGACGGACACGAGGACGTCCTCGTTCAGGCTGCCGACGACGGTGACGGACACGGGGACCTCCGGGGACGGGACAGGGGTACCAGCAGTACCAGACGCCCCGTTTCCGCCGGTCGGCGCGGCGGTACCGGGGGAGCGACCGACCGAGCGGAGGAAGCATGGCCAGCGACGACCCCGACACGATCCGGCGCGAGTTCGGCGAGGCGGTGAACATGACCGCCGGCGAGCTGGAGAAGTGGCTGGAGACCGAGGAGTCGCGCTCGGTCGGGCAGAAGGACGGCGACGGCGAGTCCACCGGCCACGCGTCCGGGCGGCGGATCGTCGAGCTCCTGCGCACCAAGAAGGGCGACCTGGACGACGGCGACCTCGCCCACATGCGCAAGGTGCACGGCTACGTGGCCCGCCACCTCGCCCAGCGGCCGTCCGAGGAGGACGTCGAGACCTCCCGCTGGCGCTACAGCCTGATGAACTGGGGGCACGACCCGCTGAAGAAGGGCTAGGCCCCGTGCGAGAGACCGTCCTGCCGCGCAACGACCCGGCCCAGTACGACGACCTCGCCGACCAGTGGTGGCAGCCCGCGGGCGGGTTCGCCGCCCTGCACTGGCTGGCCGCCTCCCGGGCCGAGCACATCCCGCCGGCGAGCGGGGACGCGCTGCTGGTCGACCTGGCGTGCGGCGGGGGGTTGATGGCCCCGCACGCGGCGCGGCTCGGGTACCGGCACGTCGGCGTCGACCTCGGCCACGAGGGGCTGCGGACCGCCCGGGCGCACGGGGTGCTGCCGGTGCGCGGGTCGGTCCTCGCCGTCCCCCTGGCCGACGGCTGCGCGGACGTCGTCGTCGCCGGCGAGATCCTCGAGCACGTCACGGACGACGTCGCGGTGCTGGCCGAGTGCGCCCGCCTGCTGCGGCCGGGCGGCGTCCTGGTCGTCGACGCGCTGGCCGCGACCCGGATCGGCCGCTTCCTCATGGTCACCGTGGCCGAGCGGCTGCCCGGCGGCCCGCCGCCGGGCATCCACGACCCGGCGCTCTTCGTCGACCGCGACCGGCTGCTCGCCGCCGCCGACCGGCTCGGCCTGGAGCTGCGCCTCGTCGGGCTGCGCCCGTCGGTGCGCGACGCCATCGCCTGGCGGCTGGGCCGCCGCGACTCGGTGCGGATGCGGCCGATCCGGTCCACGGCCGTCGTCTTCGCTGGTTACGGGCGCAAGCGGTGACCGGGCGACGGGGCGGCGGCGCACGTACCGTCGGGAGCATGATCCCGAGCAGGGCGGCCGTGGGGCCGCGGTCGTGACCGCCGCCGTCCTCACCGGGGCCGGCGCCGCACTGCCCACCACCCTGGAGCAGGAGGCCGCCTGGGACGGCTTCTTCGCCACCCACTACGCGGGGGTGCGCGCCGCCCGGCGGATCTTCCTCGGCGCGGGGGTCGACCGCCGGCACGCGGTGGCCAACCCCGTGGACGAGGACCTGAGCGGCTGGGGTACCGGCGCGCGGATGGCCCGGTACACCCAGGAGGCGCTGCCGCTGGGCAAGCAGGCCGTGGCCGGCGCCCTGGACTCCGCCGGGCTGGCCCCCGGCGACGTGGGGTTGTTCGCCGTCGCCACCTGCACCGGCTACGCGACGCCGGGGCTCGACATCCGGCTGGCCAGCGACCTCGGCATGCCGGCGGGGCTGCAGCGGCTGCTGGTGGGGCACATGGGCTGCTACGCGGCGATCCCCGGGCTCGCGGCCGTCGGGGACTTCGTCACCGCGCGGTCCCGGCCGGCGGTGCTCCTCTGCTGCGAGCTGACCAGCCTGCACGTGCAGCCGCCCCAGGCCGACCTCGAGCAGGTGGTCGCGCACGCGCTCTTCTCCGACGCCGCCGCGGCCGTGGTGGTCGAGCCCGGTGCGGGGCGCGGGCGCCGGCTGGCGGGGGTGGTGGCGCGCACCGACCCCTCCACGGCCGACCACATGACCTGGGACGTCACCGACCTGGGCTTCCGCATGGGCCTCTCCCCTCGGGTGCCCGACGTCCTCTCGCGGCACGTGGGCGACGTCGTCGACGAGCTGCTCGCCGGGGCCGGCCTGCGGCCCGAGGACGTCGCCGGCTGGGCCGTGCACCCGGGTGGCCCCCGCATCATCGACGTCGTCCGCGACGAGCTGGGGCTGCGCGAGGAGCAGGTCGGTGCCTCGCGCCGGGTGCTGGCCGAGCACGGCAACTGCTCGTCGGCGACGGTGCTGCTCGTGCTGCAGGAGCTCGCCGACGTCGACGGCCCGGTCGTGGCCATGGCGTTCGGGCCGGGGCTGACCCTGTACGCCGCGCTGCTGCTCCCGGCCTGAACCTGGGCGCCCGGGCCCGCAGCGCCCTACGCTCGCCTCCCGAGGGATCGTGGGAGGAGGTCGCCCATGGGAGCGCCGCCGCCGGCCGTCCGCGTGTTCCTGGTCGACGACCACGAGGTGGTGCGCCGGGGGGTGGCCGACGTCCTCGAGGAGGACCCGGTCATCTCCGTGGTGGGGGAGGCCGGCTCCTGCGCCGAGGCGCTGGCCCGGGCGCCCGCCGTCCGCGCCGACGTCGCCGTCCTGGACATGCGGCTGCCCGACGGCGACGGCGCCTCGCTCTGCCGCGACCTGACCGCCCGGCTCCCGGGGCTGCGGTGCCTGGTGCTGACCAGCTACGCCGACCGAGCGGCCCGCGACGAGGCCGTCCGGGCCGGTGCCGCGGGGTTCGTGCTCAAGCAGGTGCGCGGCTCGGCGCTGGTGCAGGCGGTGCGCACGGTGGCAGCCGGCGGCACCCTCCCCGAGATCGGCCCGCCGCCGCGGCCGCGGTCCGGGGGTGACCGGCTCGCGGTGCTCACCGACCAGGAGCGCACCGTCCTGGCGCTCATCGGCGAGGGGCTGACCAACCGGCAGATCGGCGAGCGGATGGGGCTGGCCGAGAAGACCGTGAAGAACTACACCAGCCACCTGCTGGCCAAGCTGGGGCTGGAGCGCCGGACGCAGGCCGCGATCCTCGCCACCGAGCTGCGCGACGGGCGCCGCTGACGCCGCTCAGCCCGGCAGCGGCACGGTCCACCGGATCTCGGTCCCCGACGTCCCGGTGGAGATGGCCAGCCGCCCGCCCCGGCGCTCGGCGCGGTCGGCGAGGTTGGCCAGCCCGCTGCGCACGGTGACCGCCGGCAGCCCCCGGCCGTCATCGGTGACGACGACGGACACCTCGTCGCCCAGCCCCACGTTCACCGTTGCCCGGCTGGCCCGCGCGTGCCGCACCACGTTGGTGACCAGCTCGCGGACCACGGCCACCACGTCACCGGTCAGGTCCGGCGGCAGGTCCTCGACCTCGCTGCGGACCCGCAGGTCGGGGCGGACCGCCTGCCCGTCGGTCACCGACCGCACCACCTCGGCGAGCCGCCGCCGGACGGCGTCCGACGAGGAGTCCTGTGCGCCGTGCAGCTCGAAGATCGCGGTGCGGATGCGGGCGATCGTCCCGTCGAGCTCGTCGACGTGCCCGGCGATCCGGCCGGCGACGTCCGGCGCGGTCTCCCCCAGCGAGCGGCCCAGCCGGTCCAGCGCCAGGGCGGTGGCGAAGATCCGCTGCACCACGTGGTCGTGCAGGTCGCGGGCGATGCGGTCGCGGTCGGCCTGCACCTGCAGCCGCCGCTCGCGCTGCTGGCTGCGGACCAGGCGCATGGCGACCGTCGCGTGGGTGACGAAGGCTGCGGCCGGCTCCAGCACCGCCGGGTCGAACGGGGGCCGGTCGCGGACGCGCAGCGCGACCAGCGTGGTCGGCGGGGAGGGGCCGCCCAGCGGCAGGAACAGCGCCGGGCCGTACCGGGCGGTGAACTCACCGATCACCGGGGCGTGCGTCGTGCCCGGCCGCGCGGTGGCGACGTCGTCGACCACCACCGGCGTGCCGGAGCGGTGCGCGTCGCCCAGACGGGTGCCGCTCAGCGGGATGCGCACACCCTCCGAGTCCGCCGCGTCCGGACCGACGGCGGCGGTGACGGTCAGCGTGCCCTCGTCGCCGGGCACCGGCGCGAGGATGCCGACGGCGTCCGCGCCGGCGAGCTGGGCCACGCGGTCGGCCGCGGCGCGCAGCACCTCACCGGTCGGGCGCCCCGACAGCAGGGCCGTCGCGAGGTCGGTGCCCGCCTGCGACCAGGCCCGGCGCTGCTCCGCGTGCTCCAGCAGGCGGGCGTTCTCGATGGCCAGCCCCGCCACCGCGGCCATCGCCCGGGTGATCTCCAGGTCGGCGGGGGTGAACTCGCCGCCGGTGCGCTTCTCGGTGAGGTAGAGGTTTCCGAACACCGATTCGCGGACCCGGACCGGTACGCCGAGGAACGACCGCATCGGCGGGTGCCCGGCAGGGGTGCCCACGGACGCCGGGTGCTGCCCCAGGTCGGCCAGCCGCAGCGGTGTCGGGTTCTCGACCAGCAGCCCGAGGATGCCCGCGCCGGCCGGTGGATGGCCGATCCGCTCGTGGTCCTCGGGGCCCATGCCGACCGTGACGAACCGGTCCAGGGCGTGCCCGTCGGGGGTCAGCACGCCGAGGGCGCCGTAGCGGGCGTCGACGTGCCGGACCGCGGCCTCGACGATCTCGTGCAGGGTCGCCTCGAGCTGCCCGCCCGAGGCAGCGGCCAGGACGGCCGCGGTGAGCGCCGCGGCGTCGTCGCTCACCGGGGGGGCCGGCGGTCGGGCGGGGGCACGGCCTGACCGTAGGAGCGCGGCCCCCCGGGGGGAAGCGCTGCGGTCATCGTGGGGCACGAATGTCGCGCCCCCCAGGGACCAAGGGCCCGGTCCCGTCCGGGATCGGCCGGTAGGGGGCCGGTACGCACCGAGGCCCCGGTCGCAGCGACCGGGGCCTCGGAGGGGGAGCGGGTGACGAGAATCGAACTCGCACTGTCAGCTTGGGAAGCTGATGTTCTACCATTGAACTACACCCGCGAACGGCGCCGAGACTACCTGGTCGCCCCGCCGCCGCGACAGCCGCCTCCTCAGCGCCGCATCTCGGCCAGGAAACCGGTGGCTTCCGACCGCAGCTCCTCCGCCATCCGCGACAGCCCGGTGACGTCGTCGTGGCCGGTGTTCAGGGATGCCGAGCCGTCCACCGCGGCGGCGATGCCGTCGACGAGCCCGTTCATGTCGTCCACGGTCGAGCTCACGCTGCTCATGACGGCCGCGACGTCCTCCGACGCCCGTCGGATCTGCTCCACCTGCGCGGTGACCCGCTCGGTGGCCCGGCCGGTCTGGTCGGCGAGGTCCTTGACCTCGGAGGCGACGACGGCGAACCCCTTCCCCGCCTCGCCCGCGCGGGCGGCCTCGATGGTGGCGTTCAGCGCGAGGAGGCGGGTCTGGGCGGCCACCGAGTCGATCAGCGCGATGATCTCCTCGATCTCGGCCGAGGAGCGGGTGAGCGAGCCGATGGTCTCCTGCGCGGTGCCCACCTCGGAGCTGGCCGCCGACGCCGCCGCGGTGAGCCCGGACGCCGACGCGCTGAGCTCGGTCGCGGCGGTCGCCACCTGCTCGGACATCGAGAGCACCACGGATTCGAAGTCGTCGGCCAGCCGCAGCCGGCTGCTCTGCGCATCGGTGACGCGACCGGCGGTCTCCTGCATGGCGGCGCGGGCATCGTTGATGTCCACGGCGGTGCGGCGGTACGAGCCGAGCAGCCCCGTCGTGAGCAGCCGCCGGTGGAACCGCCCGTCGGCCGCGGAGCTCAGCGCGGCCGACGACTCGCGCACGAAGGCGTCGGAGACGTCGAGCGCCCGGTTGAGGGCGTGGTGGAGGGCGACGAGCTCGGGCACGTCCTCCGCGGCCGGGTCGATCCGGCTGCGGGCCTCGAGGTCCCCGCGGGCGGCGGCCTCGCAGGCGGCCGTCAGCTGGCGCACGAAAGCGCGGTGGAGGGCGAGCTCCGCGGCGTCGGACCGCCGTCCACCCTCGCCGCGCGCGGCACGGATCCCCATGTCAGCTCTCCTCGCGGTTGATGATCGACCAGATGAACTCCTCGTAGGTCTGCCCCTGTCCGGCGAGGACCTCGTCGAGCAGGGCCGAGGAGGCGGCGACCGCGCTACGCGCGTTGGGGTGCCGGCGCTCCTCGGCGAGGAGCCGCTGGTAGAGGGGGAGCACCCGCTGGACGGCACCCCGGGCGGGCCGGCGGCGGTTGGAGTGGTAGCCGACGAGGGTGCCGCGCGCGTCGTAGGAGGGCGTGACGTGGGCCAGGACCCAGTAGTGCCCGCCGTCCGCCGCGAGGTTGTCGATGTAGGCGAACACCTCCCGGCGGGCACCGAGGGTGTCCCAGAGCAGCTTGAACACCGCGCGGGGCATCTCCGGGTGCCGGATCAGGTTGTGCGGCTTGCCGAGCACGTCGTCGAGCGGGTAGTCGCTCACCCGCAGGAAGACGTCGTTGGCGTAGGTGATCACGCCGCGCAGGTCGGTCTTGGACACGATCAGCTCGTCGGCCGAGAAGCTCCGCTCGCGCCCGGTGGGGCGGATGGCGTCGCGGGTGCCGCGGGGCGCGGCGGGCGCCGGCCGGGTGTCGAGCACGCAGGTCCCCCTCGGGTTCCGTTCGATGGCGTCCTGTCCATCGGCAGGCATCGGTCGTACAGGTACCGGGGGACGACACCGCGCCCCGTCCGCATGGGGAAGTCGGACGGGGCGCGGTGGTTCGAGAGCGTCGGTGCGGCGCGGCGGGCGTCAGAGGGCGACGCCGGTGCAGGACGAGGCGCACTCCAGCGACCAGATCCCGCCCAGCCCGCGGAACCGGTCCGAGCGCACGAGCCGCTCGCCGGCCGGGCCCTCGCGGACGACCGGGCCGCCGTCCGGCGCCGGTGCGCCGGGCGTGGTGGTGCCGGGCCCGGGGGTGCCCCCGCCGGGCGCGGCCGTTTCCGGTGCCGCGCCGTCGGGGGTGGTGCTCTCGGGCGCGGTGCCGTCCGCCGCGGTGCCGTCGGAGGGCACCTCCGGTGCGGTGGCGACCTCGTCGGCGTAGGTCAGCGCGTTGCTCAGCACGGTCGACCGGCCGTCGGGCGCGTAGACCGAGACGTCGTAGACGCCCGCGACGCGTGCCGGCACCCGGAAGACGACGCTGCCGCTGTCGCCGTGCAGGACCGTGGCGGTGGTGGTCGCCCCGATGCGCACCGTGGGGTCGGTCGGCAGGTCGCGGCCGGTGATCGTCACGAGCGTGCCGCCGTCGGTGCTCACCCGGTCAGGGCTCAAGGACGTGATGCGGAACACCCCGACCTCGGGGTAGGTGGTCGTCCCGGGGGCGCCCGCCTCGGGCGTGCTGCCACCGCCGTCCGGCGTGGTTCCCCCGGGCGTGGTCTCCCCGGGCGTGCTGCCGCCGGGGGTGGTGCCGTCCGGCTCGCTGCCGTCGGGGGTCGTGCCGCCCGGGGTGCTGTCCTCGGGGGTGCTGTGCTCCGGGGTGCTGTCCTCGGAGGTGCTGTCCTCCGGGGCCGTGTCCTCGGGCGAGCTCGCGCCGGGGGTGGTGCCGTCGGGCGTGGTGCCGCCGTCCGGGGTGGTGCCGCCGGGGAGGCCGGGAGAGCCGGTCCGCGGGGGCGTGGTCCCGCCCGGGACCGTGCCGCCGGGGGTGCCGTCGCCGTCCGGGGCGGTGCCGTCGGGCGTGGTGCCGCCCGGCGTGCTGCCCTCGGGCGCCGGGGTGGTCGGTGTCGTCGTCGACGCCGACACGAGCAGCGGAGCGGCGTGGGTGCGGCCCAGCGGTGCCCCGTCGCGGTACAGCTGCACGGCCAGGACGTAGCGCCCGTCGCCGAGCTCCACGGTCGGGGAGAACCCCAGGCCGTCGAAGTCCTCCAGGGTGCCGAGGTCGAAGACGGCGTCGCCGGCGTCGTCGGTGGGCACGGTGACCCCGCCGAGGGTCACCGGCTTCCGGGAGAGCGCCCAGATCTCCCCCGCGTGCTCCATGCCCAGCCCGATGGCGACCGAGTACCGGCCCGGCCCGGCGGAGCCGCTCACCCCGATCGCCGGGGTCACGGTGCCGGGCGCGGCCGTCATCGAGGTGAAGGCGTAGCGGGGCGTGCCGGCGAGGGCGTCCCCGACCCGGCTCAGGGTGAGCCGCCCACCGGTCACCGACCGGCCGACGAAAGCCGGCACGGGGTCCACGTCGGCCAGCAGCGCGGCCTTCAGGTCGGCGGCGGAGGCCCCGGGCAGCGCGGCCCGGTACAGGGCGACCGCGGCGGCGACGTGCGGCGCGGCGATCGAGGTGCCGTCGACCAGGCGCAGGCCGCCGTCGTTCCAGGTCGTGGCCACCCTGTAACCGGGGGCGAAGAGGTCCACCGAGGCGGCGCCGTGGGCGGAGTGGCCGGCGATCGTGTCGGCCGCCGTCGAGCTGCCGACCGTGACCACGTTGGCCTCGGTCAGGCTCGCCGGGTACATCGGCGTGGTGTCGCGGTCGGCCGAGTCGTTGCCCGCCGCGGCGACCACCAGCACGCCGTGCGCCTCGGCGTAGGCGATCGCCGAGCGCAGCTCGTCGAGCGCCGGGCCGCTGAACGGGCCGCCCCACGAGGCGTTGACGACGTCCGCCCCCTGGTCGACGGCGTACCGGATGGCGAGGGCGCACAGGTAGACGTCGACCGTGTCCCCGCCGCCCACGACCAGCGGCATGATCCGCACGTCCGGCGCGACGCCGGCCGAGCCCGTTCCGTTGCCGGCCCGGGCGCCGACGACCCCGGCCACGCTGGTGCCGTGGGTGCCCATGGCGCCGTTGTCGACGTCGGCGTTGCCGGCGTAGAAGTTCCACCCGTGGCAGTCGCCGGCCAGGCCGTTGCCGTCGGTGTCGGCCGTGCCGCACGGCTGGTCCGGGTTGGTCCACAGGGAGCCGGCCAGGTCGGGGTGGTCGGAGTCGAAGCCGGTGTCGACCACGGCGACGACGCGGCCGGTGCCGGTCCCGCTGTCCCAGCCCGTGGTGGCGTCGACGTCGGCGTCGGCGACGGCGCCCTGCAGGTAGGCGTTGCCGCCGGTGTTCTCCAGGTTCCAGCCGTACTGGGGGAAGTAGGGGTCGGTGACGGTGCCCAGCACCGGGACCGACGGCGAGAGCTCGACGTCGGCCACCCCCGGCACGGCGCGCAGCCGCTCCGGCGTCACGCCCCCCACGGCGACCAGGGCGCGGCCGTCCCCGACCCGCTGGGCGCTGTCGACGCCCGGCACCGCGTCGAGGATGCCGAGCAGGTCGCCCGCGGCACCCGCCTGCGCCGTCACGACGTAGCGGGTCAGCCCGTCGCCCTCGCCGAAGCCCGCGGCGACCTCGATCGCCGGGGTGGCCCAGGCCGACCAGACCGCCGCACCGGCGTAGCCGGCCACGACCGCGCCGGACAGCACCGCCCCCAGCACCCGCTTGCTCGTCATCCCCGTCGCCCTCCGGCCACCTGTCTGGCCCCGGCCGGTCGCGGCGGGGCCCTCCCGGGCGCTACGGCACCGGGCGGGCGCGGCTTGAGGGCCGGGCGGCGCCCGTCACCCGGACGGAGGGGGGTCGGTCCCTAGACTCCGCGCCATGCTGCTGAGCGACCGCGACATCACGGCCGCGATCGCCGGGGGACGCCTCGGCATCGAGCCCTACGACCCGGGGCTGGTGCAGCCGTCCAGCATCGACGTCCGGCTGGACCGCTACTTCCGCGTGTTCAACAACGCCCGGTACACGCACATCGACCCGGCGAAGCAGCAGGACGACCTCACGACCCTCGTCGAGCCGGACGGTGACGAGCCGTTCGTGCTGCACCCGGGGGAGTTCGTGCTGGGCTCCACGCTCGAGGTGGTCAGCATCCCCGACGACCTGGCGGCCAGGCTCGAGGGGAAGTCGAGCCTCGGCCGTCTCGGGCTGCTCACCCACTCGACCGCGGGCTTCGTCGACCCGGGCTTCTCCGGGCACATCACGCTGGAGCTGTCCAACGTGGCCAACCTGCCGATCACCCTGTGGCCGGGCATGAAGATCGGCCAGCTCTGCCTGTTCCGGCTGACCAGCGCCGCCGAGCACCCCTACGGGTCGGCGGTCTACGGCTCCCGGTACCAGGACCAGCGCGGCCCCACCCCGTCGCGTTCGTTCCGCAACTTCACCCGCACGGAGACCCGCCGCCCCTAGCCCCCCGGTCGGCGTCGTCGGCCCGGGCGGCTGCCGGGATCTCGACCCCGGCGCTCTCCAGCACCTCGGGGCGGCGCCCCGCCGGCGACCAGCCGGGCACCGACCGGTCCACCTCGTCGTCGACGAACACCTGCCGGGTGGCGATCCACCCCGCGACGGTGAGCACGGCGACGCCGGTGAGCACGACGACGAACATGCCGTCGTAGCTGCCGGTCGCCCCGCGCAGCACGCCCACGAGCAGGGGGCCGGCGCCGGCGACCACGTAACCCCAGCTCTGGCTGACGGTGGAGAGCGCCGAGACGGTCTCGGGCGTGCGGGCGCGCAGGCCGATGAGGGTCAGCACCATCGGGAACGTGCCCATGCCGACGGCGATCAGCACCATCCAGAGCCACGGCGCCGTGGTCGGCGCCGTCCACAGGCCCACCCAGCCGGTCACGTAGCTGGCGATGAAGACGACCAGCAGCGGGCGCTGCAGCCGCGGCCGGACGGTGAGCGACGGGATGACGGCGCTCAGCGGCAGGCCGACGACGGAGTTCAGGCCGAGGAGCAGCCCCGCCGTCGCCGCGCTGAGCCCGGAGTCGCGCAGGTACTGCGCCGACCACCCGATGACGACGTAGGCCTGGAGCGCCTGCACGCCGAAGAACGCGGTGATCGCCAGCGCCGTCGGGCTGTGCACGAGCGCCCGCATGCGCACGGCCGAGTGGCCCTGGCGGGACACGTCGGGAGCGGCCGGGACGGCCAGCCACACACCCGCGGCCAGGAGCGCCGGCAGCGCCCAGACGACGAGCGCCCAGCGCCAGCCCCCGCCCTCGGTGCCCGCCGCGTCGGCGATCGGCTGCGAGGCCACGGCGGCCAGGGTCGCGCCCAGGCCCATCGCCGTGCTGTACGCGCCGACGAGCGGCCCGGTGCGCCCCGGGAAATGGCGCTTCACCAGGCCGGGGAGCATGACGTTGCCGAGGGCCCCGCCGGCCATGGCCAGCGCCGTCCCGGCGAGGAAGACGGGGAAGGCCTCGGCCAGGCTGCGGAGCGCGAGCCCGGCGGTCATCGCGATGAGGGCGCCGGCGAGCACGTGCGCGTCGCGGTAGCGCGCCGACAGCGCCGGGCCGGTGAACCCGATGAGGGCGAAGCAGAGCACCGGCATCGTGGTGATGAGGCCGGCCAGGCCGCTGGAGATGCCGAGACCCCGCTCGATCTCCTGCAGCACGGGGCCGACGCTGGTGACCGCCGTCCGCAGGTTGAGCGCCGTGAGCACGATGGCGACGGCCACGAGGCCGAGCCCCCGACGACGATCGGTGCCGGTGCTGCTGCGGTCAGAGGCGGTGCGGGTCACCTGGAGAGCGTCCTCCATGACCGGCCGCACACCATCCCCGGGTCGGTGCGCGGCGCAACCACCTGGGTGCGGAACCGCGACGGCGCGCGCCCCCCGCACGGGGGACGCGCGCCGTCGTCGTCCGGCCCCCTCGCGGGGTCCCACCGCGAGCTAGCGAGTGGTGGGCGGCGAGGGGATCCTTCTCCTTCAGTTCGGGTCGTGCTCCGTGGCGGCGGAGTCGAGACCGACGACGTCGTCACCCTTGGTGCCGACGTCGGCACCCTGCTCGGCGCCCTGCGCGCCGACGGCCACCGGCTGCATGGAGCGCAGCAGGATCTGGCTGACGTCGAGCACCTCGACGTGCTCGCCGGCCTCGCCGTTCTGCTTCTTGCTGGTGAGCGCGTCGCTGAGCATCGTGATGCAGAACGGGCACGCGGTGGAGATGACGTCGGGATCGAGCTCGAGGGCCTCCTCGGTGCGCTCCATGTTGATCCGCTTGCCGATCTTCTCCTCCATCCACATGCGGGCACCGCCGGCGCCGCAGCAGAAGCCGCGGTCCTTGCAGCGGTGCATCTCCTGCGTGGACAGGCCCTGGACGGAGTCGAGGATCTCCCGCGGGGGCGTGTAGACCTTGTTGTGCCGGCCCAGGAAGCACGGGTCGTGGTAGGTCACCTTGCGGTCGACCGGGGTGACCGGGGTGAGCCGGCCCTCCTCCACGAGCTGGCCGAGCAGCTGGGTGTGGTGCACGACCTCGTACTCGCCGCCGACCTGCGGGTACTCCCGGCCGAGCGAGTTGAAGCAGTGCGGGCAGGTCGCCACGATCTTGCGGGTGCCCGGGACGCGGCCCTCGAAGACGCCGTTGAGGGTCTCGACGTTCTCCATGGCCAGCTGCTGGAACAGGAACTCGTTGCCCATGCGTCGAGCCGGGTCGCCCGAGCAGGTCTCGCCGTTGCCGAGGACGGCGAACTCGACGCCCGCGGTGTGCAGCAGCTCGGCGACGGCCTTGGTGACCTTCTTGGCGCGGTCGTCAACGGCGCCGGCGCAGCCGACCCAGAACAGGTACTCGACCTCGTGGGGGAGCGGGCCGTCGGCCACGCGGACCTCGAAGTCGAGCTCCTTGATCCAGTCCTCGCGGACGTTGCCGCCCATGCCCCACGGGTTCCCGCGCTTCTCGAGGTTGGTCATCATGACGCCGGCCTCGGACGGGAAGCTGGACTCGATCAGCACCTGGTACCGGCGCATGTCCTCGATGTGGTCGACGTGCTCGATGTCCACCGGGCACTGCTCGACGCAGGCGCCGCAGTTGGTGCAGCTCCACAGGACGTCGGGGTCGATGACCCCGCCCTCCTCGAGGGTGCCGACCAGCGGGCGGTGCGCCTGCGCGTCGTTGGTGCCCTCGATGCGGGCGTAGCCCGATGCCCAGACCTGCTCGTCGCTGGGCTTGAGGACGTCGTAGTCCGGCGCGGTCTCCGACGCCGTCTTCTCACCGAGGAGGTAGGGGGCCTTCGCGTACAGGTGGTCGCGGAGGTCCATGATCACCATCTTCGGGCTGAGCGGCTTGCCCGTGTTCCACGCCGGGCACTGGCTCTGGCACCGACCGCACTCCGTGCAGGTGGTGAAGTCCAGCATCCCCTTCCACGTGAAGTCCTCGATCTTGCCGCGACCGAAGACGTCGTCCTCGCCCGGGTCCTCGAAGTCGATCGGCTTTCCGCCGGACGTCATCGCCGGCAGGGGGCCGAGCGCCGGGGCGCCGTCGGCCTCGCGCTTGAAGTAGATGTTGAAGAAGGCGCTGAACCGGTGCCAGGCCACACCCATGTTCAGGATGCGGCTGATCACGACCAGCCAGGTCAGCGACACCACGATCTTGATGAAGGCGACGATCGAGACCACGTCGGGGTTGTCCGGGAAGAGGTTCGACACCAGGCTCGCGACCGGGTGCGACCAGGTCGGGGCGTCGTCCAGGCCGGAGGCGATCTTGGCGGCGCGGATGCTCAGGATGCTGATGCCGACGATCAGGACGACGGCCTCGACGAAGTAGCCGCGGCCCTCGTTGGAGCCGGCGAACCGGCTCTTGCGGCCCTGCCGGCGCGGGTGGTCGCGCTGGCGCCGGATGATCAGGTAGATGATCCCGAGGATCGTCCCGGTGCCGATGATGTCGACGAAGATGTTCCAGATCGCCCAGGTGCCGATGAGCGGCAGGTGGAACGCCGGGTCCCACACCTCGCCGAATGCCTCGACCAGCGTCAGGAACAGGCCGTAGAACCCGACGAAGACGAACCAGTGGGCGATGCCGATGCTCGACCACTTGAGCATCCGGGTGTGGCCCAGCGACTCGACGACCAGCGTCTTGAGCCGGGTCTTCACCGGGCCGGAGCGGGTGCCGTCGGGCTGTCCGGTGCGGATGATCCGCACCATCGCCCGGACGGCCCGGTAGGCCATGACGGACGAGACGATCAGGAACAGGACGCTGATCGTCCCCAGGACGATCTGCAGCGGGCCCGTCATGTTTTCCCCTCCCGTACGCCAGGCGGCGTCGGTCGACTCCCGCCGGCCGCGCGGGCGACGGGGCTGTGTGCGGTGCGCGCGCCGGTCCACCGGCCGGTGGACCGGCGCTCGGCGCGCAGTGCGGGCAGGCGCAGCCCGCACTCAGCGCACGATAGCTGGCGCCCTGAGAGGCTACTCGCCGGTAACCGTGGGCGCGGCGCCCCGGATCGGGCCCACGGCCACCGGGCGCCCCGCCCAGTGGTGCATCGCACAGGTGTGCGCGGCATCCGCCGCCCCGTGGTCCGCACCCCAGGCCTGTGGCTCCGCCCCGGTCTCGTGCCGTCGGGGGCGCGACCACGAAGCCGGGGTGCGGCGGTGGCAGGTGATCGGGGCGGATCCGGTGCCGGCCGGGAACACGACCGTGCCCCCTGCCGTTAAGGTGGGCAGGAAAGTTGAGTGGACCCCGCGCAACAGCGGACACCGACTCCCCGCACGGACCAGTACCACCCCAGCACACGGAAGAGAGGCCATCTCCATGGCTCGAGCGGTCGGTATCGACCTCGGCACCACGAACTCCGTCGTCACCGTCCTCGAGGGCGGCGAGCCGACGGTCATCGCCAACTCCGAGGGTTCGCGCACCACCCCCTCCGTCGTCGCCTTCGCCAAGAACGGCGAGGTGCTCGTCGGTCAGTCGGCCAAGAACCAGGCGGTCACCAACGTCGACCGCACCATCCGCTCCGTCAAGCGGCACATGGGCACCGACTGGAAGACCGAGGAGATCGACGGCAAGAAGTACACGCCGCAGGAGATCTCCGCGCGCATCCTGCAGAAGCTCAAGCGGGACGCCGAGACCTACCTGGGCGAGCCGGTCACCGACGCCGTGATCACCGTCCCCGCCTACTTCGAGGACGCGCAGCGGCAGGCCACCAAGGAGGCCGGTGAGATCGCGGGCCTCAACGTCCTGCGCATCGTCAACGAGCCCACCGCGGCCGCGCTGGCCTACGGGCTGGACAAGGGTGAGACCGAGCAGACGATCCTCGTCTTCGACCTCGGTGGCGGCACCTTCGACGTCTCCCTGCTCGAGATCGGGGACGGCGTCATCGAGGTGAAGGCCACCGCCGGTGACAACCACCTCGGTGGTGACGACTGGGACGAGCGCGTGGTCAAGCACCTGGTGCAGACCTTCAACGCCTCCAACGGCATCGACCTGTCCAAGGACAAGCTGGCCATGCAGCGGCTCCGCGAGGCCGCCGAGAAGGCCAAGATCGAGCTGTCCGGCGCGCAGTCGACCAACGTCAACCTGCCCTACATCACCGCCGGCGCCGAGGGCCCGCTGCACCTCGACATCACAATCACCCGCGCCGAGTTCCAGCGGCTGACCCAGGACCTGCTCGACCGCGCCCGCGCGCCGTTCAACCAGGCGATCCGCGACGCCGGCATCTCCGTCGGCCAGATCGACCACGTCGTCCTCGTCGGTGGCTCGACCCGCATGCCGGCCGTGAGCGACCTCGTCCGCGAGCTCACCGGGGGCAAGGAGCCCAACAAGGGCGTCAACCCCGACGAGGTCGTGGCCATCGGTGCCGCGCTCCAGGCCGGTGTCCTCCGCGGTGAGGTGAAGGACGTCCTGCTCCTCGACGTCACCCCGCTGTCCCTGGGCATCGAGACCAAGGGCGGGATCATGACCAAGCTCATCGAGCGCAACACCACGATCCCGACGAAGCGCTCGGAGATCTTCACGACGGCCGACGACAACCAGCCCTCCGTGCAGATCCAGGTCTTCCAGGGCGAGCGCGAGATGGCGATGTACAACAAGAAGCTCGGCATGTTCGAGCTGACCGGTCTGCCCCCGGCGCCGCGCGGTGTCCCGCAGATCGAGGTCGCCTTCGACATCGACGCGAACGGCATCGTCCACGTCCACGCCAAGGACCTCGGCACGGGCAAGGAGCAGTCGATGACCATCACCGGCGGCTCGGCCCTCCCGAAGGAGGACATCGAGCGGATGATGAAGGACGCCGAGGCGCACGCCGAGGAGGACAAGCGCCGCCGCGAGGAGGCCGAGACCCGCAACCTCGCCGAGTCGCTGCAGTACCAGACCGAGAAGTTCCTGGCCGAGAACGGCGACAAGATCCCGGCCGAGAAGAAGGACGAGCTCGGCGAGGCGCTCACCGAGCTGCGCAGCGCGCTGGGCGGCTCGGACATCGCGGCGATCAAGTCCGCCCAGGAGAAGGTGGCCCGGGTCTCGCAGGAGGTCGGCGGGGCGCTCTACGCCCAGCAGGCCGAGGCGGCCGGCGGGGCGCCGGGTGCCGAGGCCGGCGCGGGTGCCGGCGCGACGGGCAGCCAGGCCTCGGCCGACGACGACGTCGTCGACGCCGAGATCGTCGACGAGGACACCGACCGCCGATGAGCCAGGGGGACGAGCAGCCGCGGGTCGTGATCCGTGACAGGCGGCGGATCGACCCCACCACCGGCGCAGTGCGGACGCCGGCCGGCGAGCAGCCGGCCGGCGTCCGGCCCGGTACCGACCTCCCAGGGGAGCAGATGAGCGAGCACGACACGCCGGCCGCGGGCACCGCGGGCCCGGAGCAGGCCGCGGCGCCGCAGGACCCGGCCCCGCAGGGGGCCGGCGCGCCGCAGGGCGCCGCCGCACCGCAGCCCGGTGCCGACGGCGACCTGGCCCAGCAGCTGGCCGAGCGCACCGAGGACCTGCAGCGGGTCACCGCCGAGTACGCGAACTACCGGCGCCGGGTCGACCGGGACCGCTCGCTGGTCGTCGACCAGGCGGCCGAGCGGTTCGCGGCGCAGTTGTTCCCGATCGTCGACGACATCGAGCGGGCGCGCGACCACGGCGACCTGAACGGCGCCTTCAAGGTGGTCGCCGACCGCATCCTGGGCCTGCTCGACGGGCTCGGGGTCGAGGCGTTCGGGAAGGCCGGCGACGAGTTCGACCCGTCGCTGCACGAGGCGGTCATGCACGACACCTCGGCCGAGGTGAGCGTGCCGACGGCCACGACCGTGCTGCGGCAGGGTTTCCGCCGCGGCGAGCGGGTGCTGCGCAGTGCGATGGTCGCCGTCACCGAGCCGGAGTCCTCGGCCCCGGCGGAGGAGCCCGCCGGCTCCACCGACCAGGCCGCCGGCTGAGCGGCGCGCGACCGAGCACGAGAGGGGGCGTCCGATGAGCACCCGTGACTTCATCGAGAAGGACTACTACGGCGCGCTCGGCGTCCCCCAGGACGCCGACGCGGCCGCGATCAAGAAGGCCTACCGCAAGCTCGCCACCGAGCTGCACCCGGACAAGAACCCGGGCAACACCGAGGCCGAGGCGCGGTTCAAGGAGGTCTCCGAGGCCTACGACGTGCTCTCCGACCCGAAGCGGCGCGGCGAGTACGACGACGCGCGGCGGCTGTTCGGCGCCGGGGGCGCCGGGGCCCGGGCCGGGTTCCCCGGGGGCTTCCCCGGCGCCGGCGGCCAGCCGTTCGACCTCGGCGACCTCTTCGGGGCGGCCGGGGCCGGGGCGGGCACCCGGGGGGCCGGTGGGCTCGGCGACATCCTCGGTGGCCTCTTCGGCGGCGCCGGGGGTGGCGGGGCCCGGGCGCGCAGCCAGGCGGCGTCGGGTCCCGCGCGGGGTCAGGACGTCGAGACCGAGGCGACCCTCTCCTTCGAGGAGGCCGTCCTCGGCGTGACGGTGCCGCTGCGGATGCAGAGCCCGGGCAGCTGCCCGACCTGCGCCGGCAGCGGGGCCAGGCCCGGTACGAGCCCGCACACCTGCCCGGTGTGCCAGGGTGCCGGCGTGACCAGCCGGAGCCAGGGCGCGTTCGCGTTCTCCGAGCCCTGCCGCAACTGCCGGGGCAGCGGCCAGGTGGTCGACGACCCGTGCCCCACCTGCGCCGGCAGCGGCATCACCAGCCAGACCCGCACCATCACGGTGCGGATCCCCGCGGGGGTCAAGGACGGCCAGCGGATCAGGCTGCCCGGCAAGGGGGCGCCCGGGCGCCGGGGCGGCCCGGCCGGCGACCTGTTCGTCGTCGTCCACGTGTCCGAGCACCAGTTGTTCGGCCGCAAGGGCGAGGACCTCACGCTGACCGTGCCGATCACCTTCGCCGAGGCGGCGCTGGGCACCACGCTGACCGTGCCCACCCTCGACGGCACGGTGTCGCTCAAGGTGCCGGCCGGCACGGCGAGCGGCCGCACGCTGCGGGTCCGCGGACGTGGTGTCCCCGCGAAGGGCCGCACCGGCGACCTGCTGGTCACCGTCGAGATCGCCGTCCCCGCGCGGCTGACCCCGGCGCAGCGCAAGGCCGTCGAGAACCTGGCCGAGGAGATGGACGAGGACCCGCGCCCGCAGATCACCGCCGCGGTGCGGGCGGGAGGTGAGGCATGACCAGGCCATCGGCAGGGCCGCTCGGTAACGCGACCCCGTCCGTCGCCGACGACGCCCCGGTGTTCGTGATCTCGGTGGCGGCCGAGCTGGCCGGCATGCACGCCCAGACGCTCCGCCAGTACGACCGGCTGGGGCTGGTCAGCCCGGGTCGCACCCCCGGGGGCGGCCGGCGGTACAGCCCCCGCGACGTCGCGCTGCTGCGCGAGGTGCAGCGGCTGTCGCAGGAGGACGGCGTCAACCTGGCCGGCATCAAGCGGATCATCGACCTGGAGTCGCAGGTCGAGGCGCTGCAGGCCCGTGTCCACGAGCTGCTCGAGGAGCTGCAGCACTCCGAGAACCGGCGGATGGCCGCCGAGGCCGCGGTCCCGGCGGCCTACCGCGCCGACCTGGTGCCCCACCGGCGGCAGACCTCGGCCCTCGTGGTGTGGCGTCCCGGGGGTTCCCGGTGAGCCGCCCGGGCGTCGACGCCCACGAGGCCTTCGTCGCGCTGGAGCGGGAGATCGGGCTGCTGCTGCGGCGGTCCCGGGCGATCTCCACCCGGCTGGCGCGCGAGCTGCACCCGGACCTGGACGGTGCGGCCTACGGTCTGCTGGCCCTGCTGCAGGACGCCGGGCCGCTGCGCGCCAGCGACCTGGTCGCCCGGCTCGGCCTGGACAAGAGCACCGTCAGCCGGCAGCTCTCCAGCCTGGTGGACCTCGGTCTGGTCGACCGCACCGCCGACCCCGACGACGGCCGGGCGCAGGTGCTGGAGCCCTCGGCCGAGGGTGCGGCGCGGCTGGCCCGCATCCGGTCCGCCCGCCGGGCCCGCTGGGAGAGCGACATGTCCGGCTGGCCCGCGGAGGACGTCGCCACGCTCGCCGCGCTGCTCGAGCGCCTCAACCGGATCGGCGAGGCGCGCGAGGCCGAGTCCGGGGGCTGACCCGCCGGCCGGTTCCCCGGCCGACGGGTGCGGTCACCGGCGGCCGAGGCCGGCCAGCGCCGCGCGCGCCACGGCGCCGAGGTGGTCGCCGTCGCGGCCCCCGGGCTCGAGCAGCGTCGCCAGGGCGGCGTCCCGGAGCGCCGGCGGCACCAGGTCGCCGACGTTGTTGCGGAACTTGGCCGCCACCTCGGCCGGGGACAGCGGGGTGGCGGGGTTGCCCCGTGCGTTGCGGGCGGTCCCCGTCCACGACCGGCCGTCCCGGGACCGCACCGTCACCTCCGCCGGACGCTCGGCGGGCAGCGCCGCCGAGAACTCCGGGCGCTCGCGGACGACGACCCGGCGCGCCAGCTCCGCCACCTCCGGGCGCCGCAGCCGCTCCGGGAGGAACGACCCCGCGTCCAGCCCGCCGTCGGTGAGCAGCGTCGCGACGCAGTACGGCAGCGAGAAGCGCGCGTGCATGTCCGACCGGACGTCGGCCACGTCCAGCGACGCCGCGAAGGCGAAGGTCTCGACCTCCACCCCCTCGACGTCCTCGGGGCGCAGCCGCGCGCCATCGGTGGCGGCGCGGGCGGCGTCGAGCGCCGGCTGGATCCAGCGGGCGCAGGCGTAGGGCTTCAGGTAGCTCTGCGTGATCTGCCAGCGGCGGCCGAGACCACCGGCGAGCTCCTCCTCGGAGAGCTCGGTGCAGACGGCCGAGCCGAACAGCGCCCGGTAGGTCTCTGCGCTGCCCCGCACCCGCGTCTCCCGGACCCGCCGGCCGGCCAGCGCGCCGTAGCAGGCGCCCATCCCGGTCCAGAGGTTGCGCACGGTGCCGCCCTGCACCGGCACCGCGAGCGTGGCGGCCAGCGGGAGGGCCGAACCGAGGAGGAACGCCGAGGTCAGCTCCTCGGCTGAGCCGTCGTGCAGCAGCACCTCGGCCAGCGCCGCCGCCGCGGGCCCGTGCACGCCGTGCGGGTGCATCCCCGGGCGCAGGGACGTCGCCGTCCCGCCGCGCAGCCCCACCTCGGTGGCCAGCAGGAAGACCTCCAGGAGCCGCCGGTCGCCGACGTCCCTCTCCGCGGCGGCGTGCAGCAGCACCGGGAGGGCGTGCGGCGCCGGGTGCGCCGTCGGCACCGGGGGCAGCCGGTGCCCCTGCGGGTGGAACGAGCCGCCGGAGTCGGCGTCGAGCCACGTGGCGGCGGCGCCGAGGGTGATCAGGGTCCCGACGGCCGGGCCGTCCGGGCGTCCACCCGGAGCCCCGAGCGCCTGCGCCAGCGCCCGCACCGGCGGGTAGCGCAGCCCACCGAGCAGCGCGCCGAGGGTGTCGGCCAGCAGCAGCCGGGTGAAGGCGACGACGTCAGCGGGGACGTCGTCCAGCCGGGTGCCGGCCGCGAACTCGCCGAGGGCGCGGTAGGGCTGGTCGGGCGCGGTCACCCCGCCCCCTCGAGCCCGGCCCGAATCGCGGGCACCAGCTCGGCCAGGGAGTCCTGCACGCCGGCCACGGCGCCGGCCAGGACGACCCCGGTGATCCCCAGGCCCCCGAGGGGGCGCAGCCGGGCGGTGATCGCGGCGGGGTCGCCGGTGAGCAGGAAGCGGTCCCGCACCCACCGGTCCGCGGTCGTGACGGCGCCACCACGGGCCGCCGCCGTCCCGTGGCGGCTGTAGTCGTGCGATCCGGCCACCTCCCGGGCGGCGACCACCTCGTCGGCGTCCAGCCCGTACCACTCCGGGGCGGACGCCAGGCGCATCGCGCACGACCCGAGGACCGGCTCGGCGGCCGCGGTGGCCTCGGCCTCGGTGGCGGTGACCGTGGCGCGGAGGAACAGCCACACGGTGGCCGCCGGGTCCGCCTCGCGGGCGAGGGCCACCGCGCGGGCGATCACGGCCGGGTCCGCGCCGGCGTCGACGAGCACCCCGCCCAGCGCCGCGGCCGTCGCGGAGATGGTGCGCGGCCCGGAGGCGGCGCCCAGCAGCCGGCCGGTCAGGTCGGCCTCGGCCACGGCCTCGCGCAGGGCGGTGAGGGCGGCGGTGTACCCGCGCAGCGGCGGGACCTCCAGCCCCTCGTTGCGCACCGAGCTCTCCCCGCGCCCGACGACGGTGACCACCCGCCCGGGGTGCAGCCGCTCGAGGGTGCGCACCGCGCCGGCGAGCGTCGCCGGGTGCCGCAGCCCGAGGCTCGCCACGCAGGGGCCGGCGAGCCGGGCCTCGCTCCCGGCCAGCACGCGCTCGGTCTCGACCAGGCAGTCGGGGAACAGGCGGGGGCTGTCGGCGAGCCCGACGCCGTCGGCCCCGGCGGCCAGGGCGCGTTCGGCCGTCGCGACGGCGTCACCGGCACCCCACGGCGCGGCGGAGTTGAGCAGGACCGCGGTCACGACAGCGCCGCCAGGAGGTCGGCGGCGCGCTCGCCGCGGCCGGCGGCGGCCAGCGGCGTCGGGGCGCGGGGAGCGACGCGGACGGGGGCCGCGGGGCAGCCGGTCACCGTCTCCAGCGTCGGCAGCAGTGCGTCCGGCATGCCGATCAGCCCCGCGTCGAACGCCCGGGGGGCCAGCCAGCCGGCGGCCAGGCAGTGCCCGTGGGCGAGCGCGGCCTCCTCGGCCGGCCCCTCCTCCGCCGGCCGCACGACCATGAGGCCTGCGGCGAGGTCCAGCACCGGGCCGAGGTCCGTGGTGCCCGCGGCGACGGCGGCGCAGGCGGCGGCGGCGACCGCCCCCGTCGTCGGCCGCGCCAGGAGTGTCCCGCCGCCGGTGGTGGCCGCCAGGTCGGCGCCGAGAGCGAGCCCTGTCGCCACCGCCTCCTCGAGCAGCTCCAGGGGGGCGTCGGCCGCGGCGGAGGCCAGTGCGACGAGGGTGAGCCCGTCCGCCTCCGGCGCCCCGGCGAGGTGCAGCCGGGCGCCGTTCCACAGCAGCGCCGGGTAGTGCGCCGCGCGGCGGCCGGCGCCGAGCAGCGGGAGCGGCCCGTCGTCGGCGCCCGTCGAGGCGGCCCAGGCGAGCAGGTCGGCGGGCACCGGAGCGGCGGCGATCGCGGCCAGCCGCGCCAGCGCCGGCCGCACCGTGCCGGTCAGCGGGTGACCTCCGTGCTCTCCGTGACGAGGTAGAACTTGAAGTCCGTCCGGCCCGCCGGGCCGCGCTCGGCCGGGATGGGGTGCTTCTCGAACCACGCCAGGTAGTCGGCGTAGGCCTGCTCGTCGGCGAAGTGCATCTCGGCGATGCGGTAGAAGGTCAGCCCCTCCGGCACGTCGGCGGTCCCGCCCGAGGCCTGCCGCACGGGGCGGAGCACCTTGTTGAACACGATGCGGTCCAGGTGCGGGTTGGCCAGCAGGTCGGGCGCGTGCACGTCGAACAGCCAGGCCTCGTACTCCTCGGCGCTGACGCCGGGTTGGATGTCGTAACCGAGGATGGTCGTGATGCTCATGTCTCTCCCTGTTTCGGGCGGACGGCGTCCGCCGGGCTGGACGGGACGTCGGGGTGGGTCCAGTCGAAGGCCTGGGCGCCCTCGCCGAAGCCCTCGAGGCGGATCCGGTGGGGCGTCACGTGCACGCCCACGAGGTCCGCGACGGCCTGCTCGGGGGTGCGCAGCGGGGCCTTCGTGAAGCCCTGCGCGCGCTGCCGGCCGACGTGGTGCAGGTACAGCGAGACCGTCGACGCGTCGTCCAGGAAGGCCGCGGTGCCCCGGACGTAGACGGCGCGCGGTGGCAGCCGCCCGATGTCGAAGACGTGCGGGCGCTCGTTGGTGGCGCCGGGCGCGGGGTCGCCGACCCAGGTGACCAGCAGCCGGGGGTCGCGGCGCAGCTGGGCCAGCCGGGCGTGGGTGCGGCGCTGCACCAGGTCGACCGACCAGTCGGGGTTGAGGAACGCCGTCATGGAACGGCCGACCGGGAAGCCGTTGCGGTCGATCGTCGTGAGCTGGGCGAAGCCCGCCTCCTCGAGCACGAAGGCGAGGGCGGCGCGCTGGGCGGCCGCGAGCTGCTCGTCCCCGGTCACCGCTGCGCCCCGTCCGCGGGCACCAGCCGCCAGAGCACGGTCGACCGGCGGGCCCGCCGCACCCGCTCCGCCAGCTCCGCGTGCTCCCACCCGCGATCGGGCACCACCACGCGTTCTACCGCGACCTCCTGCGGCGCACGGAAGGGGAAGGGGTCCAGCGCGACCGTCCCCGGCGCCCCCACCGCGACGGTGACGGCGACCCGCTCGCCGCCGGGGCGCAGCGGCACCGGGGGGAGGACGACGGGCCCCGTGCCGTGCTCCAGCCGGCGCAGCTGGGGGCCCCAGGGCTCCGCCGGGACGCCGCTGGTGCCCGGCTCGTCCGGCGGGGTCACCGCGAGGAAGAGCGAGAGCAGGTCCCAGAACTGGAGCAGCTCGTAGTTGTGCCACAGCTGGGTCTCGAAGACGCTGCGCGGCTCGTCCTCGGTCCAGGCACGCCGTTTGGCGTCGATCCAGCGCTGCTCCTCGGCCGCGACGACCTCGTCCTGCAGCCGCCGGTCCTCCGGCGAGCGGCCGACGCGAGCGGCCGCACCCGGCGCGGCCCAGCGCCCGCGGTAGAGCCCGGTCCAGTGCATGCCGACCAGCACGCCGGAGTAGAGGTCGGCCAGCGAGACCCGCTCCACGCCCTGGCGGTACAGCCGCACGTGCTCCCCGGCGTCGATGTCCGTGAAGTGCAGCGGACGGCGCGCGGCCTCGTCGAACAGCACGCGGGCGTCCCAGGCGCGCCAGCCCTCGTCGTGGCGGGTCGCCGCCGTGCGGACCGAGTGCAGCGGGGTGGGCACCTCGAACACCGCGTTGCCCCAGGCGTCGGCGAGCTCGCCGGTGATGCGGCCGTGCTCCACCTGCTCCACGAGCTGGAGTGCACCCCCGCGACGGGTGACGATCACCGGGCACCCCCGTCCGCCGCGGCGCGCCGCAGGGCCGCGCCCAGCTCGCGCGGCGTCCCGCCGTCGGCGAGCGCGTGGACGGCGGCGAGCACGCCCGGGCCCGCCGCGCCGAAGCGGGCGCCCAGCAGCCGGTCCGCCTTCGCGGCCAGCTCGGGGCGGGTGAAGGCGCGGTCGGCGTCGCCGCGCGGCCGGTCGGCCTCCGCGTGCTCCTCGGTGCCGTCGGCCAGCTCGACGCGGACCCGTGCGGGCCGGCCCGCGGGGTAGCCGGCGTCCAGCGCCGGGTCGTGCACGACGCGGACGCGACCGGCGAGGTCCTGCACCTGCGGGGCGGTCACGGTGGCGGTGTCCAGCGTCGTCTCGTCGAGCCGGCCGGTCAGCAGCGCGACGGCCACGGACGTCGGCACGCTGAACCGGGCGGCGAGCTCCCCGCCGGCGACGTCGGCGAAGGCGGCCGTCCCGGCGGACGCCCGCACCTCGACCGCGCGCACCCGGTCGCCGCGGACGCCCCGGGCGACCAGGTCGGCCACGGCGTCGTTGACCCCGTGGAGGTGGGCGCAGGTGGGGTGCGCCTTCACGTAGCCGCCGAGCACCTCGTGCTCCGGCCACGCGTCGCCGACGCCCGCGCCCAGCGCCCGGGCGTCCCAGGCGCGGGCCGCGACCGCCCCGAGGTGGCGGTCCAGGGCGCCCTCGGCGGGGGCGAGCCCGGCCACCGCGGCGCCGCCGAGCGACATCCCGAGCTGGACGGAGGCGCCCAGGAAGGCGTGCGAGCCGGTGGTGCCGGCGAAGACGGTGCGCGCGTCGGTGAGCAGCACCGCGGCGGCCGCCAGCTCCAGTGCCCGGCGGGCGGCCGCGGCGTCCCCCGGGGCGAGCAGCCGGGCGACGGCGGCGGCGACGGCGACCTGCCCCCAGGTCCCGATGTCGTGCACGCCGTCGGGCGTGCCACCCATCGCCCGGCCCACCCGCACCCCGGCCTCGTAGCCGGCGAGCACCGCGGAGAGGACCTCGGTCCCGGGGGAGCCCCGCTCCTCGGCCAGCGCCAGGACGGCCGGGACGACGTGCGAGGCGGGGTGTCCGCGGGCCTGGCGGTGCCCGTCCTGCAGCTGGTCGGCGGCGAGGGCGCAGCCGTTGAGGAAGGCTGCGGTCGACGCCGGCCACCCGCGCGGCGAGCCGACCACCGTCGCGGGCCCCTCCGGCGCACCCGCTGCGGCGGCGTCGACGAGGGCCGCCAGCTCCGCCCGGCGGGAGCCCAGCGCGGTGACGGCGACGCAGTCGGCGACGAGGTCGGCCACGCGGTCGCGGACTGCCGCGGGGGAGCGCGCCCACGACGTCGCCGCCACGGCGGACGCCAGCGCGCCCACCGCCGTCCGCCCGGTCACCGCCGACCCCCCACGGCGGCGGCGAGGCCGCGCACGGAGGCGGCGTCCGGCAGCCCGGTGCACCAGGCCAGGACGGCGTGGGCGGCGTCGTCGCGCAGCGCGCGCGTCAGCAGCGCCCGGTGCTTGGCGGCGATCGCGGCGGGCGGGTAGGGGCGCGTGCGGCTCCCGGGCGGGTCGTCCTCGGTGGCGGTCAGGGTCCGGCCGTCCCGCAGCCGCAGCGTGACGCGCGCGCCGCGGACCGCGGGCGCCGCGGCGGTCATGGCCGGGTCCTCGACGACGGTGACGCGGGCCATCAGGGCGCGTAGCGCCGGGTCGGCCGCGGCCTCGTCGGTGTAGGCCTCGGTCCCGTTGTCCCGGCGGACCAGGCGGGCGGCGACGGAGTAGGGGATCGAGTGCTTGCCCGCGAACCCCGTGGGGGCGTCCCGCCCGTCCAGGCGGGTCGCCGGGTCGTAGGTCGCCACCTGGACGTCGGCCACCTCGTCGGCGCGGATCCCGTGCTCGGCCACCAGCCGCTCGGTGGCCTCGATCGGCGCGTGGTTCCACCGGCTGCAGGCGTGCAGCTTGAGGTAGCCGGTGGTCAGGTAGCGGAGCTCGCCCAGCTCGTCGACGAGGCACCGGTCGTCGAAGGCGGAGCCGAGGATCTCGCCGAACACGATCCCGGGCGCGCGTGGGTCACCGGTGGTCCCGGTGGCGGCCAGCTCGACGGCGAGCACCCCGTTCGACGCGCACACCCCCGTCAGCGCGTTGCGCACCGTCGCGCCGCTGGTGGCCGCGTGCTGGGTGGACGCGGGCGTCAGCGCGGTGGCGATGAGCACGGCCTGGACGGCGGTCCCCCGGTCGCAGCCGCGCAGCCGCGCCACGCCGGCGGCCGCGCCGCAGGCCATCGCGGTCCCGAACGGGTGGACGGCCCGGCGCAGCCGCAGTGCGCGGGCGAAGCGGACGGCGACCTCGTAGGCGGCGGCCGCCGCGGCCAGCAGTTCCGGGCCCGAGGCGTCGACGTCCTCCGCCGCGGCGAGGACCGCGGGCAGCGTGTGCGCGCCCGGGTGGTTCGCCGCGTGCGCGTGCCCCTCGTCGAGCTCCAGGCGGACGGCGCCCAGCCCGTTGACCAGCGCGGCCGCCGCCGGGCTGGTGCCGGCCCCGGTGGCCAGCACGGTGGCGGGGCCGTGACCGCCCAGGCGCGGGGCGGCCAGGGCCGCCCGCCGGACCTCCGGTTCGACCGAGGCGCCGAGGACGGCCGCGAGCGTGTCGGTCACGACGGTGACCAGGTGCCCGGTGTCCTCCGGTCGCAGCACGTCCGGGCCGAGCGCCCACTCCACGAGGCGCTCGACGCGGCTCGCGGAGGGCCCCGGCCCGGCGGGGGTCATCCCCGGACCCCGGACATGAGGGTCCGCACGTCGGCCGCGTGCGGCAGCCCGAGCGCGGCGTCGGCGACCTGCCGGGCGGTGGCGTCGTCGAGCACCCGGCGGGCGTTGAGCCGGAACTTCTCCGCGAGCTCCTCGGAGGTCAGCGGGTTGGCCGGACCGCCGCGGTTGGCGTCGACGCGCACCTCGTGCCGGGTGCCGTCGCGGGTCTCCACGCGCAGCACCGCCGGGAACTGGTGGGGGAAGATCTCGTCGCACCGGGCGTCGGGCACGCACCGCACCAGCGCGGCCAGCCGCAGCCGGTCGGGGTCGGCCGCGGCCTCGTCGGTGAAGTCCTCGTGGAACAGGCCGAGCCCGCCACCGCCGGTCAGCGCCGCCGCGACGGTGTAGGGACCGCTGAAGGCCGCGTGGTAGCCCGACCGCGGGCGCGCCTTCTCCTCCGCGGGCTCGCCGATCGTGCGCAGGACGGCGGTCGGCGCGCCCAGCTCGATCGACGCGACCTCCTCCGGGCGGACCCCCCGGGCACGCAGCTCCAGCGCCGCGTCCACGCCGGCGTGGGTGAAGTGGTTGCACGGGTAGGGCTTGAAGAAGATGCCCGGCAGCTCCCAGTGCTCGCCCAGCCGGTCGACGACGGCGTCGACGTCGGCCCGCTCCCCGCAGAAGGCGTGGAGGAAGCCGAACCGGCCCTCGATGACGGTGGGCGGCCCGGTCAGCCCGTGGCGGGCCAGGTCGGCCGCGACCACGCCGGCGTGCGCGGCCCACCCGCAGTGCACCCGCTTGACGGTGCCCCCCGTGCGGTTGGCCTCGATCAGGCCCGAGCCCATGGAGGCGGCGATCCCGGCGGCGTGCGCGATCCCGTCGGCGTCCAGCCCCCCGACCGTGGCGGCGGCGACGGCCGACCCGATGGCCCCGCAGATGGAGGTGGCGTGCTGCCCGCGCTCGAAGAACTCGGAGTTGCCGAGCTCGGCGTCGTAGCCACCCATGCCCAGCCGCACGGCCACCTCGATGCCGACGCCGGCGGCGTCGAGCAGAGCCGGCCCGCTGGCACCGGTGGCCTCCGCGACCGCGAGGGCGGCGGCCACCACCGACGCCGACGGGTGCAGCACCGAGGGCAGATGCGTGTCGTCGAAGTCCAGCGAGTGGGCCAGCGTGCCGTTGACCAGCGCGGCGGCCGCGGCCGGGACGCGCAGCCCGGTGCCGATGGCGGTCGCGTCCTCGGGGCCGCCCCAGCCGCGGACGACGGCGGTGACCGCCGACGCCGACACCTCGCCGGTGGCGGCCAGGCTGTTGCCCAGGAGGTCGAGCACCCGCCGGGCGACGTCGTCGCGCATGCCTTCGGGGAGCCCGTCCTCCCGGGTGTCGGCCGCCAGCCCGGCCAGCCGCTGGACGATCGTCGGCCCGGTCACGCCTGCACCGCCGCCACCGGGCGCACCGGCGAGCCCGTGCCACCGACGATGCGCAGCGGCGCCATGACGAAGACGAACTCGGTGAGGCCCTGCTCCGCGGCGGCCTCGAGGTCGAGGTGCTCGATGATGTAGATGCCGGACTCCACCAGCAGGATGCGGTGCACCGGGAGGACGCTGTGCCCGGCACCGGGCTTGATCTGCTCGTACGCGGTGGTGTCCGCGCCGGTCGCCCGGACGCCGGCCTCGGCGAGCCACTCCCCGGCCTCCGGCGTGGCCCCCGGGACGCCGTCGGACTGCCCGAGGTAGACGGCAGGGTCGCCGAAGTTGCGGGCCCAGCCGGTGCGGATCAGCGCGACGTCGCCCTTGCCGGGGCGGGCACCGGCGCGTTCGGTGGCCTGCTCCAGGTCGTCGGCGGTGACCCCGTAGCCCGGGGGGAGCACGTCGACGCCGTGGACCGCGGCGACGTCGAGCAGCACGCCGCGGGTGAGCATCGCAGGGGTGTGCTCGGCGCCGTGCTCGGTGAAGCGGCCGCCGGTCTGCGCCTGCGCGGCGTCGACGCCGCCGTGCAGCAGCCCGTCGTGGCTGACGTGGGCGAGCGCGTCGACGTGGGTGCCCACGTGCCCCCCGGTCACGATGATCTCGTTGGAGGCCGAGCCGCCGTCGGGGCGCACCATGTCGCCGTGCCGGCGGATGAGCGTCATCCGGAAGCCGGGGTGGTTGGGCGAGCACGGCATGCCGGTGAAGAAGGGCTGGCCCAGCTCGACGAGGCGGACGCCGCCGCGGACCGCGCCGAGCAGCGCGTCCGTGGCCGGGGCGGTGGTGGCCGGGGTGGTCATCTGGTCTCTCCTGACGAGGGGGCGGGGACGGGCTGGTCGGCGGGGACGGCGCGGTCGAGGACGGTCCGGGCGCGGGCCACGACGGCGGGGTCGACGAACCGGCCGTCGGCGTCGAGGACGGCGGACTCACCGCGCTCGGCCGCCTCCGCGGCGGTGGCGACGATGCGCTCGGCGGCCGCCAGCTCCTCCGGCGAGGGGGTGTAGACCTCGTGCACCGGGCCGAGCTGCCCGGGGTGGACGACCGAGCGGCCGAAGAACCCGGTGGCGCGGCCGGTGAGGCTGCTGTCCCGCAGCCCGACGAGGTCGGCGACGTCGGTCCACACGCTCTGCACCGGGGAGGGCAGGCCGGCGGCCCGCGCGGCGACGACGACGGCGCCGCGCGCCCAGCGCAGCCCCTCGTCGCGGTCGACGAGCAGGTCGGCGGCGAGGTCGGCTTCCCCCAGGCCGATGCCGGCCACGAGCTCGTGCGCCCGGGCCAGCTCGTGGGCCTGCCAGAGCCCACGCGCGCTCTCGAGCAGCAGCTGCATGGGGAGGCCGAGCGCGTCGCCGACGGCCCGCACGGCGTCGGGGTCGTCGGCCCGGGGGACGCGGACCCCGTCGGCCCGCCGGCCGGCCAGCGCGGCGACGTCCCGCTCCCCGGCCTCGGTGCCGGGCGGGTTGATCCGCACCCAGAGCTGCGGTCCGCCGGTCCGGTCCTCGCCGAGCAGGGCGGCGGTGAGCTCCCGCGCCCGGTCCTTCTGCGCGGCGGGGACGGCGTCCTCGAGATCGACGACGACGGCGTCCGCGCCGGCGGTCAGCGCCTTGGCGACCCGGTCGGCGCGGTGGCCCGGCACGTAGAGCCAGGACCGCGGGGCTCCGCTCACAGCGCTCCCTTGCTGCGGAGCGCCGCGACCTCGTCCGCGTCGATGCCCAGCTCGCCGAGCACCTCCTCGGTGTGCTGGCCGATGCTGGGGCCGGCGCTGACCACGGCGCCGGGGGTCTCGGAGAGCCGGAAGATGACGTTCTGCATGAGCACCGACCCCAGCTCCGGGTCGGGCACCCGGACGAGGCTGCCCAGCGCCTGGAACTGCGGATCGGCGAGCACGTCGCGGACGTCGTAGATCGGCGCCACCGCGGCCTGCGCCTCCTCGAACGCGCGCACCACCTCGTCCCGGTCCCGGGCGGCGATCCACGAGCCGACGGCCTCGTCGAGCTCGTCGGCGTGCTGGGCCCGCTCCGCGCCCGAGGCGAACCAGGGCTCGTCGATGAACTCGGGGCGGCCCACCAGGTGCATCACCCGCTCGGCGATGCTCTGCGCGCTGGTCGAGATCGCCACCCAGCGGCCGTCGCGGGTGCGGTAGGTGTTGCGCGGCGCGTTGTTCGCCGAGCGGTTGCCCGTGCGCGGCTGCACCTGGCCCACCGCGTCGTAGACCGTCGGCTGGGGGCCGAGCAGCGTGAGGATCGGCTCGATGATGGCCAGGTCGACGACCTGGCCGCGGCCGGTGGTGTCGCGGGCGCGCAGCGCCGTCATGGTGGCGAAGGCGCCGGCGAGGGCCGAGATGCCGTCGGCGAGCCCGAACGGGGGCAGCGTCGGCGGGCCGTCGGGCTCGCCGGTGATGGCGGCGAACCCGCTCATCGCCTCGGCCAGCGTGCCGAAGCCCGGACGGCCCGAGTACGGGCCGAACTGGCCGAAGCCGGTCACCCGGACCAGGACAAGCCCGGGGTTGATGCGGGAGAGCTCGTCGTAGCCCAGGCCCCAGCGCTCCAGCGTGCCGGGGCGGAAGTTCTCGATGACGACGTCGGCCGTGGCGACGAGCTTCTTGAAGACCTCCTGCCCCTCCGGGGAGCCGAGGTAGAGGGTGATACCCCGCTTGTTGCGGCCGACGACCTTGCCCCAGAGGCCGACGCCGTCCTTGCTGGCGCCGTGGTAGCGGACCGGGTCGCCCTTGGGGTGCTCGATCTTGATCACCTCGGCGCCGAAGTCGCCGAGCATGGTCGCTGCCAGCGGACCGGCGAAGAGGGTCGAGACGTCGAGGACCCGGAGCCCGGCGAGTGCGGAGGTCATGCGGAGACCCGTCCTTTCGTGGCGGGGAGGCCGCCACGCCACCCCATGTCGCGGGAGATGCGGTCGGCGGCGGAGATGAGGAACGGGACGAACCGGTCCCGGGCGGCGGAGTCCACGCGTGCGGCGGGGCCGCACACGGAGATGGCCCCGACCACCGAGCCGTCGAGGCCGAAGATCGGCGCGGCGACCGAGCCCGCGCCCTCCTGCCGCTCGCCGTCGGAGCAGGCATAGCCCTTGTGCCGGATCTCGTCGATGCGGCGGCGCAGGTCGCGGGCGTCGGTGATGGTGCGGGCGGTGAGCAGGTCGAGGGAGCCGTCGAGCACCGCGTCGATCTCGTCGTCGGGCAGGAAGGCGAGGATGCAGGTGCTCGAGCTGCCGGCGTGCAGGGGGAACCGGCGGCCGATCTCGACGGTCATCTTGATCTCCTGCCGGCTCTCCACCTGGTCCAGGTAGACGCGGCCACCGGGCACGCGCGCGGACACGGTGGTCGTCTCCCCGGTCACCTCCTGCAGCGACCGCAGGACGGGCAGGGCCACGCTGCGCAGGTCCAGGCCGCGGAGGGCGCGGGCGCCGAGCGCCGCGGCGGCCGGGCCCAGCCGGTACTCCCGGGTGCCCGCGTCGGCGGTGAGGTACCCGCGCTGCACGAGGGTCTGCAGGATCCGGTGGACGACGGCCTTCGACAGGTCCAGCTCACGGGCGATGGCGGAGACGCCCAGCGACCGGGGCCCGTCCAGGAAGGCCAGCAGGACGTCGGCTACCCGCCCGGCGCCCTCGGTGCCCCCGTTGTCGGCCATGTCCCCGCCCTCTCCGCGCTGTCGTATCCGTGGCTGACGTCCGAGACGCCATTGTTCCCCTTGGCGGAACGGTAGATCGGTCCGGCGATGTGCCGCAATCAAGCGCCGTTGGGCCGCAACATAACGGCAACAACGGAATCGTGTCGAGATCTTGCGCACCTCGAACGGCTGCTGTCAGAGTGGCGAGCTACCAAGGCGTTCCGTGCAGAGGAACGCCTTCGAGGTCGGGAGACGAGATGCGCAAGCCCTGGATCGCAGCGGTCGCAGTCGCGATGCCGTTGACGCTCGCCGCCTGCGGCGGCTCCGCGCCGCCCGGCACCGAGGGCACCGGCGGGGGCGGTGGCGCCTCCGGCGGCGACACCATCACCATCGGCTCCCTGCACCCGCTCAGCGGCGCCTTCGCCGCCGACGGCCAGCAGATGGACAACGGCGCGCAGCTCGCCGTGGACGCGGTCAACGAGGCCGGCGGGATCGAGTGCCTGGACGGCGCCCAGCTGGAGCTGGCCAGCGCCGACACCCAGGGTGCTCCCGAGGTCGGCCAGAGCGAGGCCCAGCGGCTGATCCAGGAGGGCGCGGTCGCGCTGGTCGGCACCTACAACAGCGCGGTCAGCCAGAACGTGGCGGCGGTCGCCGAGCGCAACCAGGTGCCCTTCGTCATCGACGTCTCCAGCGCCGACGAGATCCTCCAGCAGGGCTACCAGTACACGTTCCGCCTGCAGCCCAGCGCCGCCGTCCTCGCCCAGCGGGGCGCCGAGTACCTCGCGGAGGTCTCCGAGCAGGCGGGTGCCCCGGTCCAGCAGGTCGCGATCCTGCACGAGCAGGGCCCCTTCGGCACCGCGATCGCCGAGGGCTTCACCGCCGAGGCGGAGGCCCAGGGCATGACGATCGGCCCGGTCATCAGCTACGACCCGGCGAACGTCTCGGACTTCACCACCCAGATCACCGCCGTCCGCGAGGCGGGGGCCGACGCGATGATGGTCGCCGGGTACTACCGCGACGGCGTGCTCGTGGCCAACGCGGTGAACACCGTGCAGCCCGGTCTCGATGCGGTCTGGGGCGTGGCCAACGGCGCATTCGACACCCCGCAGTTCCCCGGCGAGGTGGGCGAGGCGGGCGAGGGCTTCTTCGACGCGAACTACCGGCTCGACATGACCAACCCCGAGACGCAGGAGCTGGCCGAGCTGTACCGCCAGACCCACGGGGACGACATCCGCACCGCGGCGGTGCTGTCCTACGACGCGGTCCGGGTCGTCGCCGACGCGCTGGGCCGGGCGTGCTCCACCGATCCGACGGAGCTGCGCGACGCCATCGCCGAGACCGAGCTGGACTCGTTGATCGCCCAGGACGGGCCGATCGCCTTCGACGAGACCGGCGAGAACGAGAACGCCGCGCCGATCCTCATGCAGGTCCTCGACGGCACGGTCCAGCAGGTCTACCCGTCCGACTACGCCGAGACCGAGCCCGTCTACCCGGCGTCGCCGAGCTCGTGACCGACGCGACGAGGGCGCACGGCTCCCCCGCCCCCGGCGGGGGGGCCGTGGCCACCGAGGATCCCGTCGAGACCACGACGGTCACCACGCCGTCCGGGGGGCGGAAGCGGGCCGTGCTGGTCCGGGTGGCGGTCGTGCTCGCCGTCGCCGCCGTCGCCCTCGGGCTGGCCTACTGGCGCACCGGGAACGAGGTGGTGGTCACCCAGGCGGTGCTCACCGGGCTGATGATCGGCGGGGTCTACGGCCTGGTCGCCATGGGCCTGACCCTCATCTTCGGCGTGCTGGACATCGTCAACTTCGCGCACGGCGCGTTCCTGGCGGTGGCCCTCTACATCACCGTGGAGATGGTGGGCCGGTTCGGGGTGCACCCCTACGTGGCGCTGCTGGTGAGCGTCCCGCTGATGTTCCTGCTGGGCGCCGCGGTCCAGCGCTTCATCCTCTCCGGCGCCATCGGCAAGCCGCTGGAGAACCAGCTGCTCATCACCCTCGGCATCGCCCTGCTGATCGACAACGGGCTGCTGCTGTTCTTCGGGCCCAACCCGCAGTCGGTGCGGCTGCCCGGTGACACCGGGGTCGACGTCTTCGGCGCCGTCGTCACCGTCGGCCGGCTGCTGGCCTTCGCCGTCGCGCTGGTCCTCGCGGGGCTGCTCTACCTGCTCCTCCAGCGCACCCGGCTCGGGACGGCGATCCGCGCCGTGGCGGCGAACGACGCCGGCGCCCAGATGGTCGGCATCGACACCCGGCGCATCTACATGGCCACCTTCGCCATCGGCACCGCGTGCGCAGGAGCGGCCGGCGTCCTGGTCGCCCCGCTGGTGACGATCGAGCCGACCACCGGCGAGCTGTTCAACATCGTGGCGTTCGTGGTCGTGGTGCTCGGTGGCATGGGCAACGTCGTGGGGGCGCTCGTCGGCGGCCTGCTGATCGGCCTGACCGAGCAGCTCGGCGCGCTGTACCTGCCGGGCCAGAGCCCGCTGCTGTCGGTCTTCATCGTCTTCGTCCTGGTGCTGTTCCTGCGTCCCCAGGGCCTGTTCGGGAGGAAGGCATGAGCACCGCAGTGCAGAGCTCCGCGGAGCCCCGGGCGCTGCCCGCGCCCCCCTGGGGCAAGCACCTCGTGGCGGTCGCCGTCCTCGCCCTCGTGCTGGCGTTCCTCCCGCTCGTCCTGCCGCCGGCGCAGCAGGCCGTGGCCGTGCGGGTGCTGATCTTCGCCATCCTGGCGCTCGGCTGGAACATCATGAGCGGCTTCGGCGGCATGTTCAGCTTCGGCCACGCCGCGTACTTCGGCATCGGCGCCTACGTGAGCGTGTGGCTGCTGGTCGAGCGGGGGGTCTCCCCGTGGATCGGCATGCTGGCCGGGATGGTGGCGGCCGCGCTGTTCGCCGCGCTCATCGGCTTCCTGGCGCTGCGGTACAAGCTCAAGGGGGCCTACTTCGCGCTCTCCACGTTCGCCTTCGCGGAGATGCTGCGGCTGCTCGCGATCAACAGCGAGCTGGTCAACCGCGCGGTCGGCTACAACGTCCCGCTGCGACCCGAGTCGTCGTGGGCGTTCATCCAGTTCGAGCCGGGCTCGGCGAACTACTTCTGGATCGCCCTGGCGCTCACGGTCGCGGCCCTGGTGACCACGATCGTCTTCCTGCGGTCCCGGATCGGCCGGTTCACCCTGGCGGTGCGGGACGACGAGGACGCCGCGGCCGCCCTCGGCATCCCGGTGATGCGCACCAAGCTCATCACGATCATGCTCTCGGCGGCGATCACCTCCGTCGCCGGCACCTTCTACGTGCAGTACTACTTCTTCGTCGACCCCGACGTCGCGTTCGGGTCCAGCGTCTCGATCCAGGCGATCCTGCCGGCGGTCATCGGCGGCGTCGCGACGATCTGGGGACCGGTCATCGGCGCGGCGATCCTCGGCCCGCTCAACGACCTGACCGCGACGCTGCTGCGCGACCCGCCCGCGGCGCTGGAGTTCCTGCAGGGGCGCGCCGGGCTGGACGTCATGGTCTACGCGGTGCTGCTGATCCTCATCGTCCTGGTGCTGCCGCAAGGGGTGTACGGGGCGATCCGCGAGAGGTGGGAGCGGCGATGAGCCTGCTGCAGGTCGACAACGTCAGCAAGACCTTCCGCGGCCTGAAGGCCGTCGACGACGTCTCCTTCACCGTCGAGGAGGGCACCATCCTCGGCATCATCGGGCCCAACGGCGCGGGGAAGACCACGCTGTTCAACTGCATCGCCGGGGCGATCGCCCCCGACACCGGCACCGTCCGGCTGTCGGGCACCGACATCACCGGCTCGGCGCCGCACAAGGTGTCCCGGGCGGGCATGGCGCGCACGTTCCAGCTGATGAAGCCCTTCGGCAGCATGAGCGTGCTGGAGAACGTCGCGATCGCGGCGATGGCCCACGGGACGTCGCGGCGCGCGGCCCACGGCGCCGCGGCCGACGTCGTCGACCGGGTGGGCCTGTCGCGGTGGCGCGACGCGCGCAGCGACGGGCTGCCCACCGCCGGGCTCAAGCGGCTGGAGCTGGCCCGCGCGCTCGCCTCGCGGCCCCGGGTGCTGCTGCTGGACGAGGTGCTCGCCGGGCTGCTCCCGGCCGAGCGCCTGCCGGTGATGGACCTCCTGGAGACGCTGCGCACCGACGACGGCGTCACCCTCGTCTTCGTCGAGCACATCATGGCCGCCGTCATGCGGCTGTCGGACTCGGTGCTCGTCCTCGAGCAGGGGCGGGTGCTCACCGCCGGCTCCCCCGCGGAGGTCACCCAGGACCCCCGGGTGATCGAGGCCTACCTCGGAGAGGAGCCGGCCGGTGCTGGTTCTTGACGGTCTCTGCGCCGGCTACCACGGGCTGCAGATCCTGCACGAGCTCGACCTCCGGGTGGAGGCCGGCGAGATCGTGGCGCTGGTCGGGGCCAACGGCGCGGGCAAGACGACGGCGCTGCGGGCCATCTCCGGTGTCGTCCCCTCCAGCTCGGGCTCGATCCGCTTCGACGGCCGGCAGGCCGACGGCGTCCGCACGGCCGAGCTGGTCCGCCGCGGGCTGGTCCAGGTCCCCGAGGAGCGCGCGCTGTTCGGGCCCCTGACCGTGGAGGAGAACCTCCGCATGGGCGGCTGGACCCAGAAGGGCCCGGACATCGCCGCGTCGCTGGCCGAGGTCTTCGAGCTCTTCCCCATCCTGGAGGAGCGGCGGCGGCAGGCGGCCGAGACGCTCAGCGGGGGCCAGCAGCAGATGCTGGCGATCGGCCGGGCGCTCATGGCCCGGCCCAAGCTGCTGATGCTGGACGAGCCCTCCACCGGGCTCTCGCCGAAGCTCACCTGGACCGTGCTGGACGCGGTGCGGACGATCCGCGACCGCGGCGTCGCCGTCCTGCTGGTCGAGCAGAACGCCGCGCAGGCGCTGCGCATGGCCGACCGCGCCTACGTGCTCGAGAGCGGCAGCTGCGTGCTCTCCGGCCCCGGGCCGGAACTCGCCGAGGACGACCGGGTGCGCAGCGCGTACCTCGGCCTGTGACGGCAGGGGGACCGGTGACGGCCGCGGTCGGCTCGCTCGCCGGCGAGGCGCGCCGGGCGACCGGGACCCTCGGGCGGTGGGCCGCCGGGCTGCGCTGGGCGGACGTCCCGGCGGACGCGCGCGCCCGGCTGCAGCTGGTGCTGCTGGACTCGCTGGGGGTGACCGCGCTGGGCGCCCGGCAGCCCGAGCAGCAGGCCCTCGTGGCCGCGTGGCGGCCCGGGCCCGGCCCGGCGCCGCTGGTCGGCGGTGGGCTCTCCACCACGGTGGAGGCGGCGGCCTGGCTCAACGCGAGCGCGCTGGTGCGGCTGGAGCTCGACGAGGGCCACAAGTACGCCAAGGGCCACCCGGGGGCGCACGGGCTGCCCGCGGTGCTGGCGCTCGCCGCCGACCTGCGGGCCGGCGGCCCGGACACCGCCGCGGCGCTGATGGTCGCCTACGAGGTGGCCGCCCGCTTCGGGCGCGCCGTCCGGCTGCGCCCGGGCATGCACCCGCACGGCAGCTGGGGTGTCGCCGGCGCGGCCGCCGGGTGCGCGCGGCTGCTGGGCCTGGACGCCGAGCAGGTGGCCGCGGCGATCGACACGGGCGCGGGCCTTCCCGTCGCTGGTCACTTCGACTCGGCCCTGGACGGCAACCCGGTGCGGGACGCCTGGATGTCGGCGTCCAACGTGTCAGGGCTGGCCGCCGCGCGGATGGCCGCGGCCGGGGTCGCCCGCACCACCGGCACCGCGGCCGGCACCCTCGGCGAGCTGCTCGGTTCCTTCGACGCCGCCGCCCTGACCGAAGACCTGGGCGAGCGCTGGGACGTCCGCAACGGTTACTTCAAGCGGCATGCCTCCTGCTCCTTCACCCACCCGGTGGCCGACGCGGTGCTGCTGCTGCGGCCCGAGCTCGGGGACCCGGCGGCGGTCGAGGAGGTGGTCGTGGAGACGCACTCCCTGGCCGCCGGCCTGGACCGCACCACCTGGGACTCCCGCCTCGGCGCGCTCTTCAGCGTGCCCTTCGTGGCGGCCGCCGCCCTGGTGCACGGGCACGTCGGGCCGGAGGCCTCGTCCGCCGCCGCGCGCACCGACCCCCGCGTCCGCGACCTCGCCGGCCGGGTCCGGGTCCTGCGTGCCGACGACCTCGACGCCCGGCTGCCCGACGAGCGCGCGGCCCGGGTGACCGTCCGCGGCGCCGGCCGCGAGCTGTCGATCGAGGTCCCCAATCCCGTGGGGGACGCGGCTCACCACCCGTTCGCCGAGGAGGACGTGCTGGCGAAGCTGGCGGCCCTGCTCGGGGACGGCGGCGTGCTGGCCACCGTCCGCGAGGTCGCCTCCGGCCTGCCGGACGCCCCCGACGTCGCCCCGCTGCTCGGGCGGCTGGCGGGATGACCCGCCCGGCCCCCGGCCCGTCCGATCCGCATCCGAGGAGTTCCGTGCGCATCTTCGCCGTCACCCCGATCCACGTCCCCGCCGAGGAGCTGGCCCGGCGGCAGGCGCGCTACGACGCCCTCTGCCCGCCGGGCCTCGCGGTCGAGCTGCACGACATCGGCGCCGACGCACCGCGGGCGCTCGACACCGAGCAGCAGGTCCGCGACAGCGAGGGCATGGTCACCGAGGCGCTGCGCCGGGCACCGGACGACGCCGACGCGCTGCTGCCCGACTGCGTCCTCGACCCCGGCGTCCCCGCGCTGGCGGGGCAGCTGGACCGGCCGGTGTTCGGCCTGCTGCGGACCAGCATGACGTGGAGCGCGCTGGCCGGTCGGTCGGTCGGCGCCGTCACCCGCAACCAGCCGATCGCCGACGAGCTGGCGCGGCAGGTGGAGGCCTACGGGCTCGGGACGTCGTTCACGGGGGTCGAGGTGCTCGACCTCGACGTCGACGCCATCCACCAGGCAGACCGCTGGGGCGCCTCGCTGGAGGCGGTCGTCGGCCGGATGGGGCGCGCCGGTGCGGGCGACCTGGTGAACGGCTGCAGCGCCGTCGACCTGCCGGCGGAGGCCGCGGCCTGGCCGGTCCGCGTGGTCGACCCGACCGCGCTGGCGCTGCGGCTGATCGCGGCGGGGGAGGCGGCGTGAGCGACACCGGGCCCGACCTCGTCGTCGCCGGCGCCGGCGGTGGCCTGGCGGCCGCCCTGCGGGCGGCGCAGCACGGCCTGGACGTGCTGGTCGTGGAGGTCAGCGAGCACTTCCGCCGAGGGAACAACACCTCGATGTCGACGGCGATGATCCCCGGCGCGGGCTCACGCTTCCAGCGCGAGGCGGGCATCGAGGACTCCCCGGAGCTCTACGTCGAGGACATCCGGCGCAAGACGAAGGGGGAGGCCGACGAGCGGCTGGCGCGGGCTCTCGCCGAGGCGAGCGCCCCGCTGGTCGAGTGGCTGGCCGACGACGTGGGGCTGCCGCTCTCGCTGGTCACCGACTTCCACTACCCCGGCCACACCGCCGACCGCTGCCACACGATCGAGGGCCGTCACGGCACCGTCCTGCTCGACCACCTGGTGGCCGCCGTGAAGGCCGAGGAGCGGATCGACCTGCTCGTCCCCGCCGAGCTCGTGGACGTGCGACTGGACGACGAGGGCCGGGTGCGCGCCGCGGTGATCCGGACCCCCGACGGCGCGACCGAGGAGGTCGGGACGCCGGCGGTGCTGCTGGCGACCAACGGCTACGGCGCGGACCGCGAGCTGGTCGCCCGCCACCTCCCGGAGATCGCCGACGCGGTGTACCACGGCAGCGAGGCCTCCCGCGGGGACGCGCTGCGGATCGGCGCGGAGCTCGGCGCGGCCACCGCCTACCTCGACGCCTACCAGGGGCACGGTGCCCTGGCTGCCCGGTCCTCCACCCTCGTCGGCTGGGCCACGGTCATGCACGGCGCGGTGATCGTCGGCCAGGACGGGCGGCGCTTCGGGAACGAGACCTCCGGCTACTCCGAGTACGCCTCCGTCATCGCGCGGCAGCCGGGAGCGACCGCCTGGATCGTCCTGGACCAGCGCATCCACGACGCCTGCCTGCCCTTCACCGACTTCCGCCAGACCATCGAGGGCGGGGCGCTGGTGTGGGCCGACGACGTCGCCGGGCTGGCCGAGGCCACCGGGCTGCCGGCCGGGGCGCTGGCCGACGAGCTCGCCGCCACCGCGGCGGTGGCCCGCGGCGAGGGCGAGGACCGCTTCGGCCGCACCTCCGTCGAGGCGGAGCTGGCCCCGCCGCTGGCCGCCGTCCGCGTCGTGCCGGCGCTGTTCCACACCCAGGGCGGGCTGGTCGTCGACGAGCACGCCCGCGTCACCCGCCCCGACGGCTCGGTCATCCCCGGGCTCTACGCGTCCGGGGGCGCTGCGGCCGGGATCTCCGGCCACGGCGCCGCCGGTTACCT
Source organism: Blastococcus sp. SYSU DS0533 (assembly GCF_054050775.1). Lineage (NCBI taxonomy): Bacteria > Bacillati > Actinomycetota > Actinomycetes > Geodermatophilales > Geodermatophilaceae > Blastococcus > Blastococcus sp. SYSU DS0533. The sequence continues at coordinate 68,478 of NZ_JBJGZZ010000001.1, forward strand.
GGCCGGCAACGGCCTCCTGCCCGCACTGGGCCTGGCCTACCTGGCCGCCGACCACGTGGCCGCCGGCCGCGGGGCGTCGGCTCCCGGGCACGCCGACACCACCTCCGAGGAAGGAACCGCATGACCCGCCTCCAGACCCTTGTGAAGAACGTGACGGTCGTCCGGCCGGACGTCCCCGGCGCCGAGGACGGCGAGGCCCTCGACCTCGGGATCGTCGACGGGAAGTTCGTGCGGGTCGAGCGGGACATCCCCGCCGAGGACGCCGACGTGGTCGTCGACGGCCGCGGCCGCCTCGCCTTCCCGGGCGTGGTCGACGCCCACCAGCACTGGGGCATCTACAACCCGCTGGGCGAGGACGCCGAGACCGAGAGCCGGGCCAGTGCCCAGGGCGGCGTCACCACCGGGCTCACCTACATGCGCACGGGGCAGTACTACCTGAACGAGGGCGGCCCGTACCGGGAGTTCTTCCCCAAGGTGCTGGCCGCGTCGGAGGGCCGGTCCTACGTCGACTACGCCTTCCACCTGGCGCCGATGTCCAAGGAGCACATCGGCGAGATCCCGGCGCTGATCGAGGAGTTCGGCGTCACCTCGTTCAAGATCTTCATGTTCTACGGCGGGCACGGTCTGCACGGCGCGTCGTCCGACCAGAGCTCCTTCCTGATGATCCCGCCGGACGAGCGCTACGACCTGGCGCACTTCGAGTTCGTCATGCGGGGCATCCAGGAAGCTCGCGAGAAGCTCACCGAGCACGCGCCGCACGTCTCGCTGTCGCTGCACTGCGAGACGGCGGAGATCATGACCGCCTACACGAAGATGGTGCAGGCCGAGGGCAACCTGAAGGGACTGGCCGCCTACAGCGCCTCCCGGCCGCCGCACTCCGAGGGGCTGGCCGTCACCATCGCCTCCTTCCTGGCCGACGAGACGGGGCTGCCGAGCATCAACCTGCTGCACCTGTCCTCGCGCAAGGCGCTCACCGCGGCCCTGCGGATGGCGAAGGTCTTCCCGCACGTGGACTTCCGCCGCGAGGTCACCATCGGCCACCTGCTCGCGGACATCGACACCGCCCACGGTCTCGGCGGCAAGGTGAACCCGCCGCTGCGACCGCGGGAGGACGTCGAGGCGTTGTGGGAGCACGTGCTCGCCGGTGACGTGGACTGGGTCGTCAGCGACCACGCCTGCTGCAAGGACGAGAAGAAGTTCGGCGAGCCCCGCGACGACGTCTTCGCGGCGAAGTCCGGCTTCGGCGGCGCGGAGTACCTGCTGCCCGGCCTGGTGAGCGAGGGCCGGCGCCGGGGGCTGTCCCACCGGCGGATCGCCGAGCTGACGTCCTGGAACCCGGCGCAGCGGTACGGGCTGCCGGGCAAGGGCACGATCGGCGTCGGCTACGACGCCGACTTCTGCCTGGTGGACCCCTCGGCGACCTGGACGGTCGAGGCGGCGGCGTCGGAGTCCACGCAGGAGTACACGCCGTTCGAGGGGTTCGAGCTCGGCGCCAAGGTGACCGACACGTGGGTGCGCGGCAACCAGGTGCTCACCGACGGCAGGATCACCGGCCGGCCGGAGGGCCGGTACCTGCACCGCCCGTACACCCGCTGAGCGCAGCACCACCGGTGACGATGCCCGGACCCCGACGCGGGGTCCGGGCATCGTCGCGTGCAGGGTAGGTACCGCGCGATACGTTGCAGACCGCAACCATATGGGAGTATGGTTTCGGTCTGCAAGCAGTTGCACCACCCGCAGGACGTCGCCATGCCCCTCAGCCCCGCCACGCGGGACCGCCTCATGACCGGTGTCGCCCAGCTCATCCGCGCCGGCCGGCACCTGAGCTCGCGCGCCGCCACCCAGCTGCACGGTGACCTGCCGTCGTTCGGCTGGGCGCTCCTGCTGCCGCTGGAGCGCGACGGCGACCTCCGTTGCAGCGCCCTCGCCGCGCACGCCGGCGTCGACGGCTCGGTCGCCAGCCGGCAGCTCGCCTCGCTGGAGCGGGCCGGCTACGTCGCGCGCCACCCCGATCCCCGCGACGGCCGGGCCACGCTCTTCCGGCTCACCGGCCGCGGCGCCGAGGCGCTGGCCACCTCGCGGGCGCTCCGCTCCGCGTGGGCGCTGACCGCCCTCGCCGACTGGGAGGACGACGACGCCGAGCGGCTCGCCGGCCTGCTCGAGCGCCTCGTCGGTGACATCGACGTCGCCGGGGAGCAGCCGCGCACCGAGCCCGTGGGAGCCGCCCGGTGACCACGGCGCCCCCGCTCCCTCCCCACCCCGCACGACAGCCCACCAGGAGTCCCGTGACCACCGTGCAGACCTCCGCGGCCGAGGCGCCCGTCGAGCAGCAGGGGCGGATGACCCACCGCCAGGTGCTAGAGGCGCTCTCCGGCATGTTGCTGGCGATGTTCGTGGCCTTCCTGTCCTCGACCGTCGTCTCCAACGCCCTGCCCACGATCATCACCGAGCTGCGCGGCACGCAGAACCAGTACACGTGGGTGATCACCGCGACGCTGCTGGCCTCGACCGCGTCCACGCCGATCTGGGGCAAGCTGGCGGACCTGTTCAGCAAGAAGCTGCTCATCCAGCTGTCGATCGTGATCTTCATCGCCGGGTCGATGCTGGCCGGGCTCGCGCAGTCGGTGGACACCCTGATCGCCTGGCGCGTGCTCCAGGGCCTGGGGCTCGGCGGCCTGCAGGCGCTGGTGCAGATCGCGATGGCGGCGATGATCAGCCCGCGGGAACGCGGCCGCTACTCCGGTCTCCTCGGCGCGGTGATGGCGGTCGCGACCGTCGGCGGCCCGCTCCTGGGCGGCCTGCTGGTGGACACCAGCTGGCTGGGCTGGCGCTGGTGCTTCTACGTCGGCGTCCCGTTCGCGGCCGTCGCGCTGGTGCTCCTCCAGCGCACGCTGCACCTCCCGGTGACCCGGCGGGACGTGACCATCGACTACCTCGGTGCGACCTTCCTGGCCGCCGGCGTCTCCGCCCTGCTCATCTGGGTCACCCTCGCCGGCGGCAGCTTCGGCTGGGCGTCGGTGGAGACGGCGCTGTTCCTCGGCGGGGCCGCCCTGGCGATCGTGGCGTTCCTGGTCACCGAGATGCGGGCCGCGGAGCCGATCGTGCCGCTGCGGCTCTTCCGCGACCGCACCACCACGCTCGCGATCGTCGCCAGCGTCGCCGTCGGCATGGCGATGTTCGGCTCGACGGTGTTCCTCGGCCAGTACCTGCAGATCTCGCGGGGGTACTCGCCGACCGAGGCCGGGCTGCTGACCATCCCGATGGTCGGCGGGCTGCTGATCTCCTCCACCGTCTCGGGCCTGCTGATCACCCGCTACGGCCGGTGGAAGATCTACCTCACGGCCGGCTCGGCGCTGGTCGTCGCCGGCTTCGCGCTGCTCGCGACGATCGACCACGAGACGGACATGGTGCTGCTCTGCTCCTTCCTGTTCGTCCTGGGCGTGGGGATCGGCATGAGCATGCAGAACCTGGTGCTCGCGGTGCAGAACACCGTGGCTGCCCGGGACCTGGGGGCGGCCAGCTCCGCCGTGGCCTTCTTCCGCAGCCTGGGCGGCACGATCGGCGTCTCGGTCCTCGGAGCCGTGCTGAGCAACCACGTGGGCGACCTGATCCGCGACGGCATGGCGCGGATCCCGGGGGCCGCGGAGGCGGCGGCCGCCGGGGGAGCGGACGTCGGGTTGGCCGACCTGGCCGACGCGCCGGCGCCGGTCCAGGAGCTGATCCGGCTCTCCTACGGGGACGCGACCGGCCGGGTCTTCCTGATCTCGGCCGTGGTGGCGCTGGTCGCGGTCCTCGCCGTCCTCTTCATCCGCGAGGTCGCGCTGCGGACCGAGACCGGTGACGAGCGGGAGCAGGCCGAGCGGGGGGTGGCGGTGCGCGTCGACACCGACGCGATCGAGGGCCGCGACGCCGACGGCGCGCGCACCGAGGTGGCGCACGCCGGGGTGGGCCCGGCCCGCTGACCGGACGACGGCCGACGGCCCGTCTCCCGCAGGGGAGGCGGGCCGTCGACCGTCCGGCCGGGGGTCAGCCCTCGAGCGCGGCGTCCAGGGTGATCTCGGTGCCGGTCAGCGCCTTGCTCACCGGGCACCCGGCCTTGGCGGCCTGCGCGGCCTTGTCGAAGCCGTCGGCGTCGATCCCCTCCACCTCGCCGCGGACGGTGAGCTTGATCCCCGTGATGGTCGGGGCGCCGTCCCGCTGGCCGAGGGTGACGTCGGCGGAGACCTCGAGGGACTGCGGCGTACCGCCGGCCTTCCCGATCTCGCTGGAGAGCGCCATGGCGAAGCAGGCGGAGTGCGCCGCCGCGATGAGCTCCTCGGGGCTGGTGGTGCCGCCGGCCTCGTCGGCGGCACGCTTGGGGAAGGACACCTCGTAGGTGCCGACCTTGGAGCTCGAGAGCTCCACCTGCCCCGAGCCCTCCTGCAGGGTGCCGTTCCAGGCGGTGCGGGCGGTACGAGTGGGCATGCTGCCCCTTCCGGGCCGTGGCCGCCCCTGGCTCGGGCGGCGCTGTGGCCGCCCTCCTACCCGCCGCGAGCCCGGGCTACCACGCGGATCAGACCTGGCCGGGGACCTCGGCCGTGCCGTTGACCCGGACGGTGAGCAGCCGCAACCGGGCCTTGAGGTCGTCGAACTCGCTGGCGTCGAACCCGATCGCGCCGATCATCTCCTCCGAGATGGCCACGGCCTTGCCCTCGAGGGAGCGGCCGGCGTCGGTGAGGGCGATGGAGACCGAGCGCTCGTCCTCGACCCGCCGGTGGCGGGTGACCAGCCCGGCGGCCGTCAGCCGCTTGAGGAGGGGCGAGAGGGTGCCGCTGTCCAGGGCCAGTCGCGCACCGAGCTGGCCGACCGTCTGGTTGTCCTGCTCCCAGAGCAGCAGCATCACCAGGTACTGCGGATAGGTCAGACCGATGGCGTCGAGCATGGGGCGGTACCGCGCGGTCACCGCGCGGGACGCGGCGTACAGCGCGAAGCACAGCTGGTCGTCGAGCGCGACGCTCGGAGCCGGCAGGGCGGTCATGCCGCCAGTCTAGGGGCGCCGCCCCGGGGGCCGGGACGTCGCGGCCCGGTGCCGACCCGGAAGGGGGTCCTGGTGGCGGCGGTGCGACCGGGCAGGATGGAGCCGGCCAGCAGAGTTGAGCGGAACAGGCTCAACCCCTGGCTCGTTGCAGGGAGGGACGACGCCGGCCACGGAAGGACGGCGTGCCCGGACAGGAGAGGACGTGCCCCCCGGTATGGAGAGCAAGCTCACGACCCGTTCGCAGGAGGCCGTCGCCGGCGCCCAGCGCCTCGCCGTCGGCCGGGGTCAGGCGGCCCTCGAGCCGCTGCACCTGCTGGTGTCCCTGCTGGAGCAGGCTGACGGCATCGCCGGCCCGCTGCTCACCGCGGTCGGCGCCGACCCGGCCGACGTCCGCAGCAAGGCCGACGCCGCCCTGCGCCGCATGCCGAGCGTCAGCGGCGCCACGGTCTCCGCTCCCGCGCCGTCGCGCGAGTTCCTCAGGGTGATCAACGCCGCCTCCGAGCAGGCCGGGGCCCTCGGTGACGAGTACGTCTCCACCGAGCACCTGCTCGTCGGCCTGGCGGGGTCCGAGGGGGAGGCCGCCGCCGTCCTCACCAGCGCGGGCGCCACGGCCGACGCGCTGCTCGCGGCGTTCCGCACGGTGCGGGGCAACCGCAAGGTCACCACCGCCGACCCGGAGGCCACCTACCAGGCGCTCGAGAAGTTCGCCGTCGACCTCACCGAGCGGGCGCGCGAGGGCAAGGTCGACCCGGTGATCGGCCGGGACACGGAGATCCGCCGGGTCGTGCAGGTGCTCTCGCGCCGCACGAAGAACAACCCGGTGCTCATCGGCGAGCCGGGGGTCGGCAAGACGGCGATCGTCGAGGGGCTGGCCCAGCGCATCGTCGCCGGCGACGTCCCCGAGAGCCTCAAGGGCAAGCGGTTGATGGCGCTGGACCTCGGCGCGATGGTGGCCGGCGCCAAGTACCGCGGTGAGTTCGAGGAGCGGCTCAAGGCCGTCCTGCAGGAGATCACCGAGGCCGAGGGCGAGATCATCACCTTCATCGACGAGCTGCACACGATCGTCGGTGCCGGCGCGACCGGTGACGGCGCGATGGACGCGGGCAACATGATCAAGCCGATGCTGGCCCGCGGTGAGCTGCGCATGGTGGGCGCCACCACGCTCGACGAGTACCGCGAGCACATCGAGAAGGACCCGGCCCTCGAGCGGCGCTTCCAGCAGGTCTTCGTCGGCGAGCCCTCGGTCGAGGACACGATCGGCATCCTGCGCGGGCTCAAGGAGCGCTACGAGGTGCACCACGGCGTCCGGATCACCGACGGCGCGATCGTCGCCGCGGCCACGCTGTCGGACCGGTACGTCACCTCCCGGTTCCTGCCCGACAAGGCGATCGACCTGGTCGACGAGGCCGCCAGCCGGCTGCGCATGGAGATCGACAGCCGACCGGTCGAGGTCGACGAGGTCGAGCGCGCCGTGCGCCGGCTGGAGATCGAGGAGATGGCGCTGGCCAAGGAGGGCGACCCGTCGTCCCTCGAGCGCCTGGCCACCCTGCGCGAGGACCTCGCCGACAAGCGCCAGGAGCTGGCCGAGCTGACCGCGCGCTGGCAGCAGGACAAGAGCGCCATCACCCGGATCCAGCAGGCCAAGGAGGAGCTCGAGCGGCTGCGGACCGAGGCCGAGCGCGCCGAGCGCGACGGCGACCTCGCCCGCGTCGCGGAGCTCCGCTACGGCCGGCTCCCGCAGCTGGAGAGGGCGCTGGCCGAGGCCGAGGCGTCGGTCGAGGAGCAGGCCTCCATGCTCAAGGAGGAGGTCGGCCCCGACGACATCGCCGAGGTCGTCCAGGCCTGGACCGGCATCCCCGCCGGCCGGCTGCTCGAGGGCGAGACCCAGAAGCTGCTGCGCATGGAGCAGGAGCTCGCGCACCGGGTCGTCGGGCAGCCCGACGCCGTCCGCGCCGTCTCCGACGCCGTCCGCCGGGCCCGCTCCGGGGTCGCCGACCCCGACCGGCCCACCGGGTCGTTCCTCTTCCTCGGTCCCACCGGCGTCGGCAAGACGGAGCTCGCGAAGGCGCTGGCGGAGTTCCTGTTCGACGACGAGCGGGCGATGGTCCGCATCGACATGAGCGAGTACTCCGAGAAGCACTCGGTCGCCCGCCTGGTCGGGGCTCCCCCCGGGTACGTCGGCTACGAGGCCGGCGGCCAGCTGACCGAGGCGGTGCGGCGCCGTCCCTACACCGTGGTGCTGCTCGACGAGGTCGAGAAGGCGCACCCGGACGTCTTCGACGTGCTGCTGCAGGTGCTCGACGACGGCCGGCTCACCGACGGCCAGGGTCGGACGGTCGACTTCCGGAACACGATCCTGATCCTGACGTCGAACCTCGGCTCGCAGCTGATCGCCGACCAGTCGGTGCCCGAGGAGCGGCGCCGCGACGCGGTGATGGGGGTCGTCCGGGGCCACTTCAAGCCCGAGTTCCTCAACCGGCTGGACGACGTCGTGGTGTTCCGGGCGCTGGGCAGCGAAGAGTTGACCGGGATCGTCGACATCCAGGTCGGCGTCCTGGCCCGCCGGCTGGCCGCCCGACGGCTGACCCTGACCGTCACCGACGCGGCCCGCGAGTGGCTGGCGCTCAACGGCTTCGACCCGGTCTACGGTGCCCGGCCGCTGCGCCGGCTGGTGCAGTCCGCGATCGGCGACCAGCTGGCGAAGGCGCTGCTGTCCGGCGAGATCCGGGACGGCGACGAGGTCGTCGTCGACTGGCCGGGTGGCGACGTCGAGGGCCTGCTCGTCTCGCGCGGCGCGTAGCCGCTCGTGGGCTCCCCGTGCCCGCCGGACCCGTCCGGTTCCGGCGGGCACGCCCCTGATCGGGTGGCACCGCGTGCCCTGCTGGTTCCCCGGCGGGGCGTCCTCGATGATCGCGGGCGACGACCGGAACCCAGAGGCGGAGGCACGATGACGGCGGGCCAGGACGACCAGCACGGTCGGCAGCAGGGGCAGCCCGAGGGGCAGCCTGAGGGGCAGGGCGGCCAGCCGCCGTACGGTGGTCAGCCGCCGTACGGGCAGCCGCCGCAGGGTGGTCAGCCGCCGTACGGGCAGCAGGGGGGCCAGCCGCCGTACGGGCAGCCGCCGTACGGGCAGCAAGGGGGCCAGCCGCCGTACGGGCAGCCGCCGCAGAACCCCTACATCCAGAACCCGTACGGCCAGAACCCCTACGGCTACGCGCCCGCACCCGCGGCGCCCCAGGGCTGGGGTCCGGGCGCGCCCGAGCCGATGGAGCGGCCGCTGACGGTGCGCGCCGGCATCGGCGCCTTCCTCGGCTCGCTGGTGCTCAGCGCGGTGGCCGCCGTCGTCACGCTGCTGAACTGGGACGAGCTGCTGGACTGGACGCTCGCCCAGTCGGGCACCGACCTCCAGGGCGCCGAGTTCGAGGGGCTCGACACCGAGGCGCTCGCCGAGCTGACGGCGCAGCTGACGATCGGCTTCACCGTGCTCGTGCTCCTGCTGCAGCTGCTCTTCGTGTGGTTCGCGTGGCAGGGCCGCAACTGGGCGCGGATCGTGCTCTGGGTGCTGGGTGGTCTGGCGTTGCTGGCCGGCCCGTTCAACGCCGTCGCCGGCGGTCCGCTGCCCTTCCTCACCACGCTGTCCTGGTTCCAGCTCGCCCTGACCGGGGCGGGGGTGGTGCTGCTGGCGATGAGGCCGTCCAACGACTGGTACCGCTTCCGGAAGTGGCAGCGCGCCACCGGCCAGGGCTGAGCCGGGGGAGTCGTCAGGCCCGGCCGGCGGCCAGCCAGTCCCGCGTCGTGCGCGCGACCAGGCTGGCCGCCGCCCCGACCGACAGGACCAGCAGCAGCAGCGCCACGACGGTGACGCCGCCGGCGGTCAGCATCGTGGACAGCAGCACGAGCGCCAGGACGACCGTCGACACGACGCCGGTCCAGAGGCCCCACCGGCGGCGGCCCGACACGGCCCACGCCGAGACCGCGTAGGCGATGCCCAGGACCAGCGGGGCCGTCGTGTTGACCAGCAGGAACTGCCGGGCCTCGTCCGCGGTCAGCCCCGCCTCGACCAGCGCCTGGCGGACGCCGTCCCGGCCGAGCCAGGTGATCGTCACGTAGAGCAGGAGCAGCACGGCGAGGGTCGCGAGCAGCGCCATGGCAACCCGTACCGACGGCGGTGCGGGGGCCGCGTCGCCGTCGACGGGGCGGGGGCGGGGATCGGCGGGCACCCGCCCAGCGTGGCAGACCTCCGGCCCGCCGCCGCGGCGGTGGCCGGGTTCTCCCGCTCGCGTCGAATCCGGACCACCCCCGGCCCCGGGATCCCGTTGGGGACGGCGGCGGTGCCGCCGCGTGACCCGCCCTCGGGGTACCGACCGGACGCGTCCCGGCGCTGCCGACGACGACCCGCCGGCCGCGACGCGACCGGCGCCCCGCCAGGATCGACCGCGACGCAGCCGTCGCGCCGGACGAGGAACAGGAGCACCACCATGACGCGCACGCTTCCCCGCGGGATCCTGCTCGCCGCCGTCTCGAGCGTCGCGATCGCGCTCAGCGCCTGCGGATCCGACGACGATCCCGCCGCCGAGAGCACCGCCGGCACGACCCCGGCCACCAGCAGCTCCGCACCGGAGAGCAGCGCCGTCGCCGCACCGGCCCCGGACGGGCCGTTCGGCGAGGGCTGCGCGGCGGTCCCCGCCGAGGGGCCGGGCAGCTTCCAGGGCATGAGCGCCGACCCGGTGGCCACCGCCGCGGGCAACAACCCGGTGCTGTCGTCGCTGGTCCAGGCGGTGCAGGCAGCGAACCTCGTGGAAACCTTCAACACCACCCAGGACATCACCGTGCTGGCCCCGGCCGACCCGGCGTTCGAGGCCGTCCCGGCCGATGCGCTGCAGGGGCTGCTGGCCGACACCCCGGCTCTGACGGCGCTGCTGACCCACCACGTCCTGCCGGGCCGTCTCACCCCCGCCGAGCTGGCCGGCACGCACACCACGCTGAACAACGACGAGGTGACGATCGAGGGCTCGGGCGAGGACCTGACCATCGCCGCGGACGGCACCCTGGTCGGCGCGGAGGCCTCGGTGGTCTGCGGCAACGTGCAGACGGCCAACGCCACCGTCTACATCATCGACCAGGTGCTCCAGCCCGCCGCGGGCTGAGCGCACCCGCCCGCTCGCGGGGGCGGACCGCACCGGGCCGTGGGCCGACAGCACGTCGGGCCGCGGCCCTGCCGTGTCTAGGGTTCCCACACATGACGGCACCCACCGCCCTGCCCGACCGCGACCGGCTGCTCCAGCTGATCCTCGACCTCGCCGTGGTGCACGGGAAGGTCACGCTCTCCTCCGGTCAGGAGGCCGACTGGTACATCGACATGCGCCGGCTGACGCTGCACCACGAGGGCGGCCCGCTGGTCGGCCGGGTGATGCGCCAGCTCACCGGGGACCTGCGCTACGACGTCGTCGGCGGGCTGACCCTGGGGGCTGACCCGGTGGCGACGGCGATGCTGCACGCGGCCGCGGCGGGCGAGGGTTTCCTCGACGCCTGCGTGGTGCGCAAGGCGGGCAAGGCGCACGGCCTGCAGCGGCGGATCGAGGGGCCGGACGTCGCCGGTCGCGCCGTCCTGGTGGTCGAGGACGTCTCCACCACCGGCGGCAGCCCGCTGACCGCGGCGGAGGCGCTGCAGGAGGCCGGTGCGGAGGTGGTCGCCGTCGCGGTGATCGTCGACCGGGGCGGGCGGGCGGCGGTCGAGGAGGCCGGCTTCGAGTACCGGGCCGCCTTCACCCTCGCCGACCTCGGCCTCGGCTGAGACGCCCCGGCAGGGATCAGCTCACCTGATCATCGCCGGACGTCTTACGGTGTGGCGGTGACCACGACGACGGCGACGTGGCTCGCCGAGCTGACCGATGCGCTGGGCCCCGACAGCGTGCTGACCGACCCCGACGTCACGGCCGCCTACGCCCGCGACCAGGCGATGATGGCGCCCGCCGGCATGCCGGGGGCCGTGGTCTTCCCGCGCCGCACCGACGACGTCGCCGCCGTCATGCGGATCGCCTCGCGGCACGGCATCCCGGTGGTGCCACGCGGTGCCGGCTCCGGTCTGGCGGGGGGGAGCAACGCCGTCGACGGCGGGATCACCCTCGTCATGACCCGCATGGACGCCGTCCTCGAGGTCTCCACCGCCGACCGGCTGGCCGTCGTCCAGCCGGGCGTGGTCAACAAGCAGCTGCGCGACGCCGTCGCCGGCAGCGGGCTCTTCTACCCGCCGGACCCCTCCAGCTACGACTGGTGCACGATCGGCGGCAACCTCGCCACCAACTCCGGCGGCCTCTGCTGCGTGAAGTACGGCGTCACCACCGACTACGTGCTGGGCCTGGAGGTCGTGCTCGCCGACGGGCGCGTGCTGCGCACCGGCCGGCGCACGGTCAAGGGCGTGGCCGGCTACGACCTCGCCCGCCTGTTCGTGGGCTCCGAGGGGACGCTCGGCGTCATCACCGAGGCCACGCTCGCGCTGCGCCCCGCGCCGAGGGCCCCGGTCACCCTCGCCGCCTCCTTCGCCACCACGGCCCAGGCCGGCCAGGTGGTCGAGCGCGTGGTCACCGCCGGGCTGGTGCCCAGCCTGCTGGAGATCATGGACGGCACCTGCATCCGGACCGTCGACCAGGTGCTCAGGGCCGGCCTGGACCACGACACCCGGGCGCTCCTGGTCGCCCAGTCCGACACCGGAGGTGCGGCCGCCGCCGAGGAGATCGCGCTGCTGACCGCGCTGTGCGAGGAGGCCGGCGCCCAGTTCGTCCACTCCACCGAGGACCAGGCCGAGGGCGACCTGCTGCTCGCGGCCCGGCGGATGGCGCTGCCCGCCCTGGAGCGCGTGGGGGGCGCGGTGCTCATCGACGACGTCGCCGTGCCCCGCTCGCGGATCGCCGGGTTCCTGGACGGGTGTGACGGCATCGCCGCCGACCGCGACGTCGTCATCGGCGTCGTCGGGCACGCCGGCGACGGCAACATGCACCCGACCGTCTGCTTCGACGCGGGTGACGCCGACCAGCGGCAGCGGGCCCACGCGGCGTTCGACGACATCCTCGCGCTGGGGCTCTCCCTGGGCGGGACGATCACCGGCGAGCACGGCGTGGGCACCATCAAGCTGGACTGGCTCGAGCGGGAGATCGGGCCCGTGGCGCTGGACGTGCACCGCTCGATCAAGTCCGCGCTCGACCCCGCCGGTCTGCTGAACCCCGGGACGGTGTTCCGCAGCACGCCGGCAGGTGCCACGCTGGGGCGGTGAGCAGGGAGCGGTTCCTCGTCATCGGCGGCGATGCGGCGGGGATGTCGGCGGCGGCGCAGGCGCGCCGGCTCCGGGACGCCGACGACCTGGAGATCGTCGTGCTGGAGCAGGGGGACGTCGTCTCCTACTCCGCCTGCGGCATCCCCTACTGGATCGGTGGCCAGGTCGAGGACCGGGAGCAGCTGATCGCCCGGACGCCGGAGCAGTTCGCCGCCCGGGACATCACCGTGCACACCGGCGTGCCGGCGGTCGAGATCGACGCCGACGCGGGCAAGGTCGTCACTGGAACCGGCGAGCGGATCGGCTACGACCGGCTGCTCGTCGCCACCGGGGGCCGGCCGAACCGCCCGCCGATCCCCGGCCTGGACGCCCCCGGCGTCCACGGCGTGCACCGGCTCGACGACGGCGCCGCCATCCGCGCCGCCCTGGACGCCGGCCCGCGCCGCGCCTTGGTGCTCGGGGGCGGCTACATCGGGTTGGAGATGGCCGAGGCGCTCCAGCGCCGCGGGCTCGAGGTCACCGTGGTGCTCGCCGACCCGCTGCCGATGCAGCTGCTCGACGCCGACATGGCCGAGCGGGTCTGCGCCGGCATGGGCGCCATGGGCATGGAGATGCACCCTGACCAGGCCGTCCGCGAGATCCTGGTCGACGACGCCGGCCGCGCGCGGGGCGTGCGCACCGACGCGGGCAGCTACGACGCCGACCTGGTCGTGCTGGGCCTCGGCATGGGCCCCGAGGTGGCGCTGGCCGAGCAGGCCGGCATCCGCCTCGGCACCACCGGCGCCATCGCCGTCGACCGCACCCAGCGCACCCGCTCGCACCCGGAGATCTACGCCGCCGGTGACTGCTCGCAGACCTTCCACCGGGTCACCGGTGAGGCCACCCACGTCGCGCTGGGCACCCACGCCAACAAGCAGGGGCGGGTGGCCGGCTCGGTGATCGGTGGGCGGGCGGCGCGCTTCGCCGGGGTCCTGGGCACCGCGCTCACGAAGGTCGGTGAGCTGGAGGTCGGCCGCACCGGGCTGTGCACCACTGAGGCCGAGGAGGCCGGTTTCGACTACCGCACCGACACGATCGAGGGGGCGACCCGGGCCGGCTACTACCCGGGTGCCGAGGAGATCGCGATCAAGCTGCTCACCGAGGCCGGCTCGGGGCGGCTGCTGGGCGCCCAGATCGTCGGCGGCCCCGGGTCGGGCAAGCGGATCGACGTCTTCGCCGCCGCCATCTCGGCGGGGATGACCGCCGAGGACCTCGCCGGCTCCGACCTCTCCTACGCCCCGCCGTTCTCGCCCACCTACGACCCGGTGGTGGTCGCCGCCCGGGTGGTCAGCCGCATCGAGCAGGGGTGATGCCCGGACAGGGAGCGCGGCGTCGCCCCGCCGCCCACGGAGAGCGGGGTCCGTGGGGCGGACTGTACGGCGAGGACCTGTCGGCGGTCGGTCAGCGCACGGGTGAGCTGAGCGGCGCGCAGGTCGACGTCACCCAGGCGGTGGTCCTCGTGACCACCTCGGGGCTGACGGTCCGCCCCGGCGCCCCGGACTGAGCCCCGCGGCGCGATACTGCTCACCGACATCCGCACGTACAGCGCCGTACAGCCGTTCCCGACGGAGGAGTGCCGCATGCCCATCGCCAGTCCCGAGGTCTACGCCGACATGATCAGCCGGGCGAAGGAGGGTGGGTTCGCCTACCCGGCGATCAACTGCACCTCCTCGGAGACCATCAACGCGGCGCTGCGCGGGTTCGCCGACGCCGGCAGCGACGGCATCATCCAGTTCTCCACCGGCGGCGCGGAGTTCGGCTCCGGCACCCGGGTCAAGGACATGGTCACCGGCGCGGTCGCGCTGGCCGAGTTCGCCCACGTGGTCGCCGAGAAGTACCCGGTCAACGTGGCACTGCACACCGACCACTGCCCGAAGGACAAGCTGGACTCCTACGTCCGCCCGCTCATCGCCGTGTCCAAGGACCGGGTCGAGGCCGGCCAGGAGCCGCTGTTCCAGTCCCACATGTGGGACGGCTCGGCGATCGAGCTCGGCGAGAACCTCGACATCGCCGAGGAGCTGATGGAGAAGGCGGCGGCGGCCAAGATCGTCCTCGAGCTGGAGATCGGCATCGTCGGCGGGGAGGAGGACGGCGTCGTCGCGGAGATCAACGACAAGCTCTACACCGCCGACGGCGACTTCCTGCGCACCGCGCAGCAGCTGGGGCTGGGCGAGCGCGGGGTCTACCTGCTGGCGGCCACCTTCGGCAACGTGCACGGCGTCTACAAGCCGGGCAACGTCAAGCTGCGCCCCGACGTGCTGCAGCGCGGCCAGGCGCTCGTCGCCAAGGAGTTCGGCCTCGGCGAGGACGCCAAGCCGTTCAACCTGGTCTTCCACGGCGGCTCCGGCTCGGCCGAGTCGGAGATCCGCGAGGCGCTGTCGTACGGCGTCGTGAAGATGAACGTCGACACCGACACTCAGTACGCCTTCACCCGGCCGATCGCCGGGCACATGTTCAGCAACTACGACGGCGTGCTGAAGATCGACGGCGAGGTCGGCAACAAGAAGGCCTACGACCCGCGGAGCTACCTCAAGGCCGCCGAGACGAGCATGGCCGCCCGCGTCGTCGAGGCGTGCGAGCACCTGCTGTCGGCCGGCCAGTCCCAGGGAGCGTGACCGTGAGCCACTCGCACGGGAACCTGCTCGGCGAGCCGGAGCCGACCCTGCTGCCGCCGACGCCGGAAGCCGATGCCGAGCTCGCCGAGGGCGCCACGCTGGCCGAGGTCGCCGCGCACCACCCCACGGTGAGCTCGGTGTGGGCAGGTCTGGCCGAGGAGGCGATGAGCCGTCCCGAGCGGGCGCTCGTCGACACCATCCAGGCCTACGCCTACGCCCGCACCGGGTACCACCGCGGGCTGGACGCGCTGCGCCGCAACGGGTGGAAGGGCTACGGCCCCGTGCCGTGGTCGCACGAGCCGAACCAGGGGTTCCTGCGCTGCGTGACCGTGCTCGCCCGGGCGGCCGAGGCGATCGGGGAGACGGCGGAAGCCGAGCGCTGCGCCCAGCTGCTCCGGGACTCCGATCCGACGTTGGCCATCTGATCGTTCACGATCGGTAACGGGCGGTCCGCATGCGCGGGCCGCCCGTTCCGCGTCCCAGCAGCACTTTCGGGTCAGCGGGTTTGGATCACGGCCGTAGTGATCACTACGCAGAGTGCTCGGCGCCAGAAGGGCGCCCCTGGGAAGGAGACCTCTGATGGCCACCTTGCTGTGGATCCTCGCCGTCGTCCTCGTGGTCGCCGGCATCGTCGCGATCATCCGCAAGGAGCTCCTGTGGGGGATCGTGCTGATCGTGGTCGGGCTCCTGGTGGGCCCCGGCGGGGTGAGCATCTTCACCTGACCGGCCCCGGGCCCCCGCCCCGCGGGGGCCCGGGGAGCTCAGCGCTCGCCGAGCTCCGGGTGGAGCGCGGTGAGCGCGTCGGTCAGCGTGGTGAGCTGGTCCCCGCCGGCCATCAGCGCGGTGAGGACGTCGGAGTCGACGTCGTCGCGCGTGAGGTTGCCCGCGACCTGCCCGTGGGCCAGCAGCAGGAACCGGTCGCCGATCAGGTGGGCGTAGCGCGGGTTGTTGGTGACGACGACGACCGCCAGCCCCTGGGCTCGGGCCGCGAGGACCGCCTGCCCGAACAGCGTCTGGCGGGCCACCGTCATGGGCGTGACGGGCTCGTCGATGACGAGGGCCCGGGCGCCGAAGTGCAGCGCCCGGGCGACGGCCAGGCTCTGCCGCTCCCCGGCCTGCAGGGCGCTCGCCGGCTGGTCGGGGTCCAGCCCGGTGACGCCCACCCGCGCCATGGCGCGCGCCGTCGTCTCCCGTGCGCCGTCCAGGTCGAGCCGGCGGAGCGGCCACACCCCGCGCGTGGGCTCGGCGCCGAGGAAGAAGTTCCGCCACACCGACAGCAGCGGGGCGACCGCGAGGTCCTGCCAGACGGTGGCGATGCCCGCCTCCCGGGCCTGCCGGGGGGAGCGGAAGCGCGTCGGCACGCCCCCGACCAGCAGCTCGCCCTCGTCGTGGCGGCGCAGCCCCGACAGCACCTGCACCAGCGTGGACTTGCCCGAGCCGTTCTCCCCGAGGACGCAGGTGATCTGCCCCGGGAGCAGGGCGACGCTGACCCGGCTGAGCGCCGGGACGCTGCCGTGCCGGACGGTGACGCCGCGCAGCTCGAGGACCGGGGTCGCGCCGTCGACGCGGTCCTCCACGTCGGGCGGGGTGGCGCTCACGACCGCGGCCTCGCGCGGAGCCGCCGCCGCACCTCGCCGTTGGCCAGCAGCGCCACGAGCAGCAGCACGCCCAGGAGCGCCTGGAACCAGCGGGTGTCCCAGTCGGCCAGCGTGATGCCCTCCCGGGCGACCGCGTACAGGAGGGCGCCGACGGAGGCGCCGATCGCCGATCCGTAACCACCGGTCAGCAGGCACCCGCCGATGACCGCCACGACGATGAAGTCGATCCCGCTGAGGATGCCCACCGTCCCGCCGGCCTGGACGCTGGCCAGGCGCACCAGCGTCATGGTGCCGAGCAGCCACCCGGCGGCAGCTGTGAGGCAGAACAGCGCCACGGTCGTGCGTCGCACCGGCACGCCGAGCTCGCGCGCCGCCTGGCGGGCCCCTCCGCTGGCGAAGACGGCGTTGCCGAACTTGGTGCGCCACAGCGCCCAGGTGGCCAGCGCCGTGACCCCGAGCCACCACAGGATGCTCACGCTGAACCGACCGTTGCCGAGCTGGACGGTGGCGTCGAAGACGGCGGTCGCCGACGACCAGCCCGGGGTCTGGTCGAGCCCGCTGATCCGCGTGCCGCCCGCGACCGCCTGCGCTCCGGCCTGCGAGGTGCCCTGCAGGATCAGGAAGGTCGCCAGGGTGACCAGGAAGCTCGGCAGGCCGGTGTTCACCACCAGGACGCCGTTGACCACCCCGACCGCGAGCGCGGCCAGCAGCGAGACGAGCAGCGCCGGCCAGGTGCTCCACCCCGCGTACCCGATGAGCAGTGCCGTGAGCAGCGAGCTGGCGACCGCGATCACCCCGACCGAGAGGTCGAACTGCCCCGCGACCAGCAGGAGCGCCACCGCGACCCCGCCGATGCCGAGCAGCGCCGCGGTGTCCAGGACCGTCGCCAGCCCGAAGGGGCTGACGAGCGCGGGCACCTGCAGCACGAAGAAGGCGACGACGACGACCAGGCCCACGACGGCGGGCAGGCTCGGTCGCGCGAACGCGCGCGCCAGGAAGCGGCGGTCGGCGGGCACCTCGGCGGTCCGGGCGCCGAAACCCGCACGCTGGTCGGAGATCACCGGCACGGCGACCCGGTGGGGTGGCAGGACGTCGGCAGCGGGTCCTCCTCGGGCGGTCGGGTGGCTCCAGTGTCCACGACGCCCGGGGCGTACCGCACCCGCCCGCGCTGAGCGAGGTGACGTGCTGGAACGGCCCCCGTGCACGGACCCGGTGCGAGCTCGCGAGCGCCGGGGGGCACGGGGGTCCCTCTAGGGATCCAGCCGCCACCGCACCCGGTCGTCGGCGTACCAGGTCCACCGGTCGACGGGGCGCACGTAGGGGACCCCGTCACGGACGATCCGGGCGGGGTCGGAGGCGACCTGCAGGGCGCGTCCGCTGGTCTGCCGGGTGGGCCGCAGCGGCTGGGTCATCACCGTCACCGCGATGGTGTCGACGGCGGTCCAGTCCGGTCGCACGTCGATCCGGGTGATCTCGCCGTCGGCCACCCTGATGTCGTCGTGGTACGCCTGCAGACCCAGCCGGCGCGAGAGCGACCGGCGGCCGTCGCCGGAGGCCTCGATGCGTCCGTGGTGCAGCAGGACGCCGCCGTGGTCGTCGCGGACGAGGCCGAGCTCGCGGGAGGCCCCGGTGCCGATGCCCAGCGCGCGGGCCAGCGCCGTGGAGGACTTGTCGGCCGCAGGCTCCCAGGCCACCGGCACCTCCGTCGTCCGCCCGGCCTTGAGCAGCGCCGCCAGTACCCCCGAGAGGCCGGCGACCGGGCCGCGCACCACCAGCCGGTCGGCCGTGGCGACCGGCTCCAACTGGCTCCGCAGAGGTGCCTCCGCGGGGCCCAGGCGGCGGAGGTCCAGCTCGACCGAGGACATGCCGATACCCTGTCACCCGTCCCACCCCACCGCTCCGGCCGACCTGCCGGGCGGATCGCCCCGGGTGCCGAGCAGCCGAACCACGCCGCCACCCCGCCGGACAGGAGAGCCACGAGCCGATGCCCGCTGTCGTGCTGATCGGTGCCCAGTGGGGCGACGAGGGCAAGGGCAAGGCCACCGACCTGCTCGGCGGCCGCGTCCCCTACGTCGTCCGCTACCAGGGCGGCAACAACGCCGGGCACACGGTGATCACGCCGGACGGCGAGAAGTACGCCCTCCACCTGATCCCGTCCGGGATCCTGACCCCGGGCTGCACCCCGGTCATCGGCAACGGCGTGGTGATCGACCCGGAGGTGCTGATCCGCGAGCTGGCGGGTCTGGAGGAGCGCGGGGTGGACACCTCGCGGCTGGTGATCTCCTCCGACGCGCACCTGATCATGCCGCACCACCGGGCCCTCGACAAAGTCACCGAGCGGTTCCTGGGCAAGCGCAAGATCGGCACCACCGGGCGCGGCATCGGCCCGGCCTACGGCGACAAGGTGGCCCGCGTCGGCATCCGCGTCCAGGATCTGCTCGACCTGTCCATCCTGCGGCAGAAGCTCGAGGGCACGCTGCAGGAGAAGAACCAGGTCCTGGTCAAGGTCTACAACCGCAAGGCCATCGACGTCGACGAGGTCGTCGAGGAGTACACGCGGTACGCCGAGGCGCTCAAGCACCGCATCGTCGACACCCGCCTGCTGCTGGGCAAGGCGCTCGACGCCGGGGAATGGGTGCTGCTGGAGGGCTCTCAGGGCACCCTGCTCGACGTCGACCACGGCACCTATCCGTTCGTGACGTCGTCCAACCCGACCGCGGGCGGGGCGGCCGTCGGCGCCGGGGTGGGCCCGACGCGGATCGAGCGCGTCGTCGGCATCCTCAAGGCGTACACGACCCGCGTGGGCTCGGGCCCGTTCCCGACGGAGCTGCACGACCAGTGGGGCGAGTACCTGCGCAAGCACGGCGGCGAGGTCGGCGTCACGACCGGACGCGACCGGCGCTGCGGCTGGTTCGACGCCGTCGTCGCCCGGTACGCCAGCCGGGTCAACGGCATCACCGACTACTTCCTCACCAAGCTCGACGTGCTCTCCGGCCTGGAGACGGTGCCGATCTGCGTCGCTTACGAGATCGACGGGGTCCGGCACGACGAGATGCCGATGACGCAGACCGACTTCCACCACGCGACGCCGGTCTACGAGGAGATGCCGGGCTGGTTCGAGGACATCCGGCACTGCCGCACCTTCGACGAGCTGCCTTCGGCCGCCCAGGCCTACGTGCGGCGGCTGGAGGAGCTCTCGGGGGCCCGGATCAGCGTGATCGGCGTCGGCCCCGGCCGGGACGAGAACGTCGTCATCCACGACCTGATCGCGTAAGGACCCCCTGCCCCTCACCGCTCGCCAGCTCGCGGCGGGCCCCTGCAGGGGACCGGAGATGCGATGCGGCTGTGCGGAGGCCTCCGGCCCCCACTCGCCGCCACCGGGCAGCTTCGCCGAAAACCGGGCGACAGCTGCGGGCGTCCGGGGCCACGATGCCGCGCGTGGAGCTGACCGATCTGGGCTGGACGCCGGACCGCGCGGCCGCGCTGCCCCCGGGTGGCGAGCCGGCGCGGGTGGCGCGCGTCGACCGCGCCCGCCTGACCGTGCTCACGGCCGACGGTGAGCGCCGCGTCCACCCTTCGCCCGCCCTGCACGACGACGTCCCGGGTGGCCCCGCGGTCGGTGACTGGGTGGCCCTGCGCGAGGAGCTGGCGGTGGCCGTGCTGCCCCGGAGCAGCGCCTTCACGCGCACCGCCGCCGGCCGCACCTCGGCCGCGCAGGTCGTGGCCGCCAACGTGGACACCGTGCTCGTGGTCGACGCGCTGATCGGGCCGGCCCGGCTGCGCCGCGTGGAGCGCTACCTGGCGGTGGCGTGGAGCAGCGGCGCCGCGCCCGTCGTCGTGCTCACCAAGGCCGATCTGTGCCCCGACGTGCCGGCCGGGGCCGCCCAGGTCGCCGACGACGCCCTCGGCGTGCCGGTGCTGGCGGTCAGCTCGGTCACGGGGGAGGGGCTGGACGCCGTCCGGGCGCTCGTGCCCGCCGGGGCCACCGCCGCGATGGTGGGCCCCTCCGGGGTCGGCAAGTCCAGCCTGGCGAACGCCCTGGCCGGGCAGGAGGTGGCGGGCACCCGCGGCATCCGCGACGACGGCCGGGGGCGCCACACGACCACGGCGCGGGAGCTGCACCGGCTCCCCGGTGGCGGGCTGCTCATCGACACGCCCGGCATGCGGGAGCTGGCCCTCCACGACGACGCGGAGGGCGTCGACCGGGCGTTCGCCGACGTCGCGGAGCTGGGGACGCGCTGCCGCTACCGGGACTGCGCGCACCGGGGGGAGCCCGGTTGCGCGGTCGCGGCCGCGATCGAGGACGGCCGGCTCGACCCGGCCAGGTTCACCTCGTGGCGCAAGCTGCAGTCCGAGGCCCACCGCCAGCAGCTCCGCGTGGACGCGCGGGCGCGCGCCGAGGAGCGGGCACGGCTGCGGGCCGTGCACCGGGCGCGGCGGGCCCAGCCGAACCGGGCGCGCTGAGCCGCCGGTTCAGACGAGCTGGGCGGTGACCGCCGTGCGGGCGCGGACGGCCTGGTCGGGCGAGTCGCTGATCAGGCCGTCGACGCCGAGCGCGAGCAGCGCCAGGGCGTCCCCGACGGCGTCGCCCAGCCCCTCGGGTGCGGTGCCGCGCCGGAGGTGCTCGGGCAGGAAGGCGTTCTCCGCCCGCAGCGTCCAGCAGAAGACCGTCAGCTCCGCGGCGTGCGCCTGGGCGACCAGGTGCCCGCCGGTGGGCCCGTGGGCGGCCCCGCTGGCCAGGACGCGTTCCCGGCTGGGCGCGATGCCCTGGGCGTAGGTCGAGATCTCCCGCAGCCCCGACGGGGTCACCATCACGTCACCCACCGGCAGGTCGTCGACGAGCTGCACCAGCCGCGGGCCGTCCTCGCCCAGCCGGTCGCGGAGGTCGCGGAGCACCGCGGGGTCGAACGACTGCACGACCACGGTGCCGTCCGCGGTGCCGGCGCCCAGGCGGCGCAGCTCCTCGGCCACCAGCGCGCCCATGGGCAGGCCGAGCCCGGCGAAGAACTCGGGGTGCTTGAGCTCGGCCAGCACCCGCACGGGCCGCTCGGGCGTGGAGCGGCAGCGGGCCAGCTCGACCACCTCGGCGAGCGTCAGGATGCCGAACCGGCCGTCGTAGGCGGTGTTCAGCGGGCGCAGCGCGGGCATCCGCTCCACGGCCCGGAGCGTCCGCAGCTCGGCGTGGGTGAAGTCCTCGGTGAACCAGCCGGTGCACACCTCGCCGTCGACCACCTTCGTCGTGCGGCGGTCGGCGAACTCCGGGTGGTCGGCCACGTCGGTCGACAGGGACAGCTCGTTCTCGTGCCGGACCACCAGCACGCCGTCGCGGCTGAGCACCACGTCGGGCTCGATGAGGTCGGCACCCTGGTCGATGGCCAGTTCGAAGCTGGCCCGCGTGTGCTCCGGCCGGTAGGCCGGGGCTCCGCGGTGGCCGATGACGACGGGCCGGGGAAGACGTGTCCCTGGCCGATCAGCCAGCGACTCGGTCGCGCGCATGCCGCCCACAACACAGGAATCGGATGAATCCGAGGCGAACTGGAGGGGACTGCTCGCGCACGATTCCGCGGCCAGCGCGCTGACCAGCGGGGTCCTGGGTCGACGTGGGTGATCTCACACGGTGTGTCTGTGACGGGTGGGACCGCGCCCCGGTGGCGGGCCGTCGGGGCGCGGCGTCGGTAGGGTCGCCCATCGTGCGCGTGCTGGTGATCGGCTCCGGTGCCCGGGAGCACGCCTTGTGCGTGGCTCTCCAGTCCGACCCCGCGGTGAGCGCGCTCGCCTGCGCCCCCGGCAACGCCGGGACGCGTGCCACCGCACCGCCGCCCCCGGGCGGGGAGCAGCTCGCCGCCGCCGACCCGGTCGCGGTGGCGGCGCTGGCGCGCGGCTGGCGGGCCGACCTCGTGGTGATCGGCCCCGAGGTGCCGCTGGTCGCCGGGGCGGCCGACGCCGTGCGCGATGCCGGCATCGCCTGCTTCGGTCCGTCGGCGCAGGCCGCACGGCTGGAGGGCAGCAAGTCCTTCGCCAAGCACGTCATGACGGCGGCCGGCGTCCCCACCGCCCGGTCGTGGCCGGTCGGTGGCCCGGCCGAGCTGGAGACGGCGCTCGACGAGGTCGCCGCGCTCACCGGCGGCGCGCCCTACGTGGTCAAGGACGACGGGCTGGCCGCCGGCAAGGGCGTCGTCGTCACCCCCGACCGGGAGGTCGCCGCCGCCCACGGTCGCCGGGTGCTCGACGCCGGTGGCGCCGTGCTGGTGGAGGAGTACCTCGACGGGCCCGAGGTCTCGCTGTTCGCCGTCACCGACGGGACGACGGTGCTCCCGCTGGTGCCGGCCCAGGACCACAAGCGGCGCGACGACGGCGACGCCGGCCCCAACACCGGCGGCATGGGCGCCTACGCCCCGCTGCCGTGGGCCCCGGCGGAACTCGTCGACGAGGTGCTCGCCACCGTGCTCCAGCCGACCGTGGACGAGATGGCCCGCCGCGGCGAGACCTTCAGCGGCCTGCTCTACGCGGGGCTGGCCCTGACCTCGCGCGGCGTGCGCGTGGTCGAGTTCAACGCGCGCTTCGGCGACCCGGAGACCCAGGTGGTGCTGCCCCTGCTGGAGACCCCGCTGGGCGGGCTGCTGCACGCCGCGGCCACCGGCACCCTCGCCGACCACCCGCCGCTGCGCTGGCGCGACGGTGCCGCGGTCACCGTCGTCGTCGCCGCGCCGGGCTACCCCGAGGCGCCGCGCACCGGCGACCCGGTCACGGGCGCCGACGGCGAGGGCGTGCTGCACGCCGGCACCGCGCTCGCCGACGACGGCACCGTGCTCTCGGCCGGTGGCCGCGTGCTGGCCGTGACCGCGGTGGGCGACGACCTCGCCGCCGCGCGGCAGGCCGCCTACGAGCGCGTCGCCGGCGTGCGGCTGGCCGGCGCGCACTGGCGCAGCGACATCGCGCTGGCCGCCGTCGAGGGCCGGATCGCCCTGGCCTAACCCGCCGTGACCACGGGCCGGGCGCGCTCGGGCCGGGGCTCGGGCGGTCGCGGCCCCTCGTGCCGGCGGCTGAGGTAGGTCCCCGCGACGTTGACGCAGGCCACGGTGGGGACGGCGATCAGCGCGCCGAAGATCCCGCCGATCAGCAGACCCGCGGCGATCGCGAGCACCACCGCCAGCGGGTGGACCCGCACCGCCCGGCCCAGCAGCAGCGGCTGCAGGACGTGCCCCTCCAGCTGCATGACGCCGATGACGACGGCGAGCGCGATCAGCGCGGTGATCGGGCCGCTGGAGACCAGCGCCACCAGCACCGCCACGGTCCCGGCCAGGAAGCCGCCGATGATCGGCACGAAGGCACCGAGGAACACCAGCGCGGCGAGCGGGATCACCAGCGGCACGCCGAGCACCGCCAGACCGATGCCGATGCCCACCGCGTCGACCAGGGCCACCACCACGGTCGCGCGCACGTAGGAGATCAGCGTCCGCCAGGAGCGCCGGGCGGCCTCGTCGAGATAGGCCCGGGAGGCGGCAGGGAACAGGCCCACCAGCCACAGCCAGATGGACCGGCCGTCCTTCAGGAAGAAGAAGAGCGTGAACAGCGCCAGCACGATGCCGGTCACGACCTCGCCCACCGTCACCGCCGTCGTCAGCGCGCCGGAGGCGAGGGTGTCCTGGTTGTCGAGCAGGGCGTCCTGCGCCTGGGTGATGAGGTCGGCGAGCTGCCCTTCGGTGATCGGGAAGCTCCGGACGACGAACGTCTGGACCTGCTCCAGCCCCTCGCTGACCTGCTCGGCCAGGTCGGCGAAGCCCGCGGTGAACCGTTCGACGACGAGCGTGATGATGCCGGCGACCACGGCCAGGCCGACCAGGAGCATCGTGAACGCGGCCAGGGACGGTGGCCAGCCACGCCTGGACAGCCCTGCCGCGCCCGGCTGCAGCAACGCCGAGAGCAGCAGCGCCACGAGCACCGGGACGATCACGACCGCGAGGTGGGCCGCGGCCCAGAGCAGCGCGTAGAACCCGGCGATCACCACGATCAGCCGCCAGGACCACGCCGCCGCGGTGCGCAGCCCGAACGGGACCACGTCCTCCGGTCCGCCGCGGTGCGCGCCGGCCGCACGCCCGGCCGCGCCGTCGGAAGCGCGGTGAGCGGGTGGACCGCTGACCCCGCCGGGGCCGAGCGCGCCGTCGAGGTCGGGGGCGCCAGGGGCCGGGCTGCCCAGCGGGGGTGTGCCCGCGTCGCCGCCGTGGGGGGGCCCGGTCGCGGGCACGGCCTCGCCCCGGATGCCGACCGGGTACGGGTCGGGCGGTCCGTGGTGGTGGTGCCACGCGTGCGGATCGTGCTCCCGGGCGGCGCGGATCCGGTCGCGGGCGCGTGCGGCGAGGTCGCCGGTGCGCACGGCGAGATCTCGGGCGCGTCGCCGCATCGATCACCTCCGGTAGGGGCCGTTCGTGATCACGCTAGCCCTGCGGGAGACTGTCCCCGTGCTGCGACGAGCTGACCGGTGGCGGGCGGTACCCGCATGATCGAGCGCTACACCCTCCCCGAGATGGGCCGGGTCTGGAGCGACGCCCACAAGTACGAGCTGTGGTGCCGCGTCGAGACGCTCGTCCTGGAGGCGCACGCCGCGGCCGGGCGGGTGCCCACCGACGTCGTGGAGCCGGTGCGGAACGCGCCCCCGCCCACGGCCGAGCGGGTCGCGGAGATCGAGGAGACGACGCAGCACGACGTCATCGCGTTCCTCACCGCCTGGGCCGACAACACCGAGCCGCGGTCGGCCGCCGCGTTCGTGCACCACGGCATGACGTCGTCCGACCTGCTGGACACCGCGCTCGCCGTGCAGCTCACCGAGGCCACCGACATCCTGCTGGCCAAGGCCGACCGGCTGGTGGCGGCGCTGCGCGACCACGGTCTGGCGCACCGCGGCACGATCAAGGTGGGCCGCACCCACGGCGTGCACGCCGAGCCCGACGTGTGGGGGCACCGGGTCGCCGACCTCGCCTTCGCCGCGGCCCGCTCGCGCGACCGGCTGCGGGCGGCGCGGGAGCGCGTCGGCGTCGTGGCCATCTCCGGCGCCGTCGGCACGTACTCGCTGATCGACCCCTCGGTGGAGGTGGCGGTCGCCGAGGCGCTGGGCCTCCAGCCCGCCGACGCCTCCACCCAGGTGGTGCTGCGCGACTCGATCAGCGAGTGGGTCTCCGCGCTGGCGATCATCGCGACCGTCTGCGAGGCGATCGCCCTGGAGGTGCGGCACGGCCAGCGCACCGAGGTACGGGAGCTCTCCGAGGCGTTCGGGTCGGGCCAAAAGGGCTCGAGCGCGATGCCGCACAAGAAGAACCCGATCCGCTCCGAGCGCATCGCCGGGCTGGCGCGGGTCGTGCGGGCGGCGATGGTGCCGGTGATGGAGGGCATCCCGCTCTGGCACGAGCGCGACATCTCGCACTCCTCCACCGAGCGGGTCTTCCTGCCCGATGCCGCGATCACCACCGACTACCTGCTCCACCTCACCTCGGGCCTGGTGGAGAACCTCGTCGTGGACGCCGAGCGCATGCGGGCGAACCTCGAGTCCACCGGTGGGCTGATCTACACCTCCTCGGTGCTGCTGGAGCTGGTGGAGGGCGGGCAGTCGCGCGAGGACGCGTACGCCCTGGTCCAGGCCGCGGCGATGGAGACGTGGCAGTCGGGGACCCCGTTCCGCGAGACGCTGCGCGCGCGGGCGGCGTCGTCGGGCGTGGCGCTGGACGAGGCGCGGCTGGACGAGATCTGCCGGCCGGAGAGGTACGTGGCCAACCTGGGTCCGCTGTTCGACCGGCTGGCGGCGCTGTCGTGATCGATCTCCCGCTCGTCGCCCGCGGCAAGGTTCGGGAGATCTACGATGCCGGCCCCGACCGGCTGCTGCTGGTGGCGTCGGACCGCATCTCGGCCTACGACCGGGTGCTGCCCACGCCGATCCCCGACAAGGGGCGGGTCCTCACCCAGCTGTCGGTGTGGTGGTTCGAGCAGCTGGCGCCGGTGCTCGCCTCCTTCGGGGCGTCGCACCACCTGGTGTCGGCCTCCGACGTGCCGGCCGACGTGGCCGGGCGCGCGATGCTCGTGCAGCGGCTGGAGATGCTCCCCGTGGAGTGCGTCGCCCGCGGATACCTCTCCGGATCCGGCACGAAGGAGTACGAGCGCACCGGCTCGATCCGCGACGTCGCCCTGCCCGCCGGGCTGGTCGAGGGGTCGCGGCTGCCCGAGCCGGTGTTCACGCCGTCGACCAAGGCGGGGATCGGGGAGCACGACGAGGCGATCGACTTCACCGCGGTGGAGGCCGCGGTCGGCGCCGAGCGGGCCGCGGAGCTGCGCGAGCTGACGCTGGCCCTCTACCGGCGCGGCGCGGAGATCGCCGCCGATGCCGGCATCGTGCTGGCCGACACGAAGTTCGAGTTCGGGGTCTCCGGGGGTTCGCTCGTGCTGGGCGACGAGGTGCTCACGCCCGACTCGTCGCGCTTCTGGCCGGCCGCCACCTGGTCCCCGGGCGCGGTCCAGCCCTCCTACGACAAGCAGTTCGTGCGCGACTGGCTGACCTCGCCGGCCTCCGGGTGGGACCGCGTCTCCGAGCCGCCCGAGCTGCCGGAGGACGTCGTCGCCGCCACCCGGGAGCGCTACGTCACCGCCTACGAGCGCCTCACCGGCACGTCCTTCGCCTGACCCCTCCCCGTCGAGATCGGCGATCTCGCCTCCGTGAGCGCGCCGATAGGGGGGACGACGCCGATCTCGATCGGGCCTGTGGACGGCGGCCGCGGTAGGTGCGCCCATTGGGGCACCCTGCCGCGGTGCCGAGCCGACGCGCCCCCGCCCGACTCACCGGACCCGCCACCCGTGCGATGGCCCAAGCCGCCGGGATCAGCGACAAGCAACTGCGGCACCGGGAGGTCGCGCGGCTCTCTCGGGACACGTACGCGCCGAGGGTGTTGCTCGGTGCACTGCGGACGAGGTCGCCGGCGGTGCTCCTGACCGCTCCACCCGGCACCGTGGTCAGCCACCTCACCGCGGCCGCGCTGTGGGACATCGAGATCCCGCTCCAGCCGCGGTCGGACCCGCGGGCGGACCTGACGGTGCCCCTCGCGGCCCGCGCCGAGAGCCGTGGCGACCGGCGCATCCACCGCGGTCATCTCCCCCCCCTGGACGACGTGACGCGGCGGTCGGCGCTGCCGGTGACGACGCCTGCCCGCACGTGGCGGGACCTCGCCGCGGTGCTGCAGCCGCCGGCCCTCCTGGCGGTCACCGACCAGGTGCTCGACGGCAGGTGCACACGAGCGGACCTGGCGGAGCCAACTGGCGCGGCGGCCCACCGGTCGCGGTTACGCCCGTGCCCGCGCGGTGCTGCCGGTGGGGGATCCCCGGTCGGAGTCGCCGATGGAGTCGGTGCTGCGCTGGCTCGTCCACGACGCCGGTCTCCCGGCCCCCCTGCTCCAGCACCGGGTCCGCGACCCGGGAGGGCGCCTCCTCGGTCGAGCGGACCTGGCGTGGCCGGACCGCGAGGTGCTGGTCGAGTTCAACGGTGACGTGCACCGCGACCGGGACGTGTTCGTGGAGGACCTCCGGCGCCAGAACCGGCTCGTCGCGGCTGGGTGGACGGTGCTGCGCTTCACCTCCGCGGACGTCCTGGGCCGCCCTGACCAGGTGATCGCGGCGATCCGGCGGGCCCTGCGGTGACGAGATCGGCGATCTGGCCGGCATCGGGCCCGCGACGAGGCGAGATCGCCGATGTCGCCGGGGGGCGAGGAGACGAGGGTCACCGTGAGTGCGGACGGCCGCCGGTGAAGGACCGGTACCCTCGTCGACGTGCCGCGGGTGATCGTCGACGTCGTCCTGAAGCCGGAGATCTCCGACCCCCAGGGTCAGGCGGTCCTCGGCGCGCTCGGCCGGCTCGGCCACGACTCCGTCCGGAGCGTGCGCCAGGGCAAGCACTTCGTGCTCGAGGTCGACGGGACACCCGACGAGGCCGAGTTGAAGCAGATCGCCGAGACGCTGCTGGCCAACCCGGTGATCGAAGACGTCGAGCTCCACCTCCCCAAGGACTGAGCGAACCGTGCGCATCGGTGTCATCACCTTCCCGGGCTCCCTGGACGACGTCGACGCCGCGCGCGCGGTGCGGCTCGCCGGGGGTGAGCCGGTCGCCCTCTGGCACGCCGCCCACGACCTGCAGGGCGTCGACGCCGTCGTCCTCCCCGGGGGTTTCTCCTACGGCGACTACCTGCGGGCCGGGGCCATCGCCGCGCGCTCCCCGCTCATGCAGGACGTCGTGGCCGCGGCGGAGGGCGGTCTGCCGGTGCTGGGCATCTGCAACGGCTTCCAGGTGCTCTGCGAGGCGGGTCTGCTGCCCGGTGCCCTGACCCGCAACAGCCACCTGCACTTCCGCAACCGCGACCAGGTGCTGGCCGTCGAGCGCGCCGACACCGCCTGGACGCAGGACTACCAGGTGGGCCAGCGCATCGTCATCCCGGTCAAGAACGGCGAGGGCCGCTACGTGGCCGCCGACGCCGACCTCGACCGGCTCGAGGGCGAGGGGCGGGTGGTGTTCCGCTACGTCGGCGGCAACCCGAACGGCTCCAGCCGCGACATCGCCGGGGTCACCAGCGAGAACGGCCGCGTCGTGGGGCTCATGCCGCACCCCGAGCACGCGATCGAGGACCTCACCGGGCCGTCGACCGACGGGCTGGGCTTCTTCACCAGCGTCCTGAAGGCGGTCGTGAACGCGTGACTGAGTCGGCCACCGCAGGGCTCTCCGACCTCGACACCGGCCCGGGCCGGCTGCAGCACCGGCTCGACACCGTCGAGCTCGCCGCGCGCACGCCGGACGACGAGCAGCCCTACGCCGAGCTGGGTCTCAAGGCCGACGAGTACGCCCGGATCAAGGACATCCTGGGCCGCCGCCCGACGACGGCGGAGCTGGCGATGTACTCGGTCATGTGGAGCGAGCACTGCTCCTACAAGTCCTCCAAGGTGCACCTGCGCCGCTTCGGCGACCTGCCGCCGAGCGACGCGCTGCTGGTCGGCATCGGCGAGAACGCGGGCGTGGTCGACGTCGGTGACGGCTACGCGGTCACCTTCAAGGTGGAGAGCCACAACCACCCGAGCTACGTCGAGCCCTACCAGGGCGCGGCCACCGGCGTCGGCGGCATCGTGCGCGACATCCTGACCATGGGCGCCCGCCCGATCGCGGTCATGGACTCGCTCCGGTTCGGCCGCGCCGACGCCCCCGACACCGCCCGCGTGCTGCCCGGCGTCGTCGCCGGCGTGGGCGGCTACGGCAACTGCCTGGGCCTGCCCAACATCGGCGGCGAAATCCTTTTCGACGACTGCTACGCCGGCAACCCGCTGGTCAACGCGCTGTGCGTCGGCGTGATGAAGCACGAGGACGTCCGGCTGGCCAAGGCCGAGGGCGCCGGCAACAAGGTCATCCTCTTCGGCGCCCGCACCGGTGGCGACGGGATCGGCGGGGTCAGCGTTCTGGCGTCCGAGACCTTCGACGCCGAGGGTCCGGCGAAGCGCCCGAGCGTGCAGGTGGGCGACCCGTTCACCGAGAAGCTGCTCATCGAGGCGTGCCTGGAGATCTTCGCCCAGGACCTCGTCACCGGCATCCAGGACCTCGGTGGCGCGGGCCTCTCCTGCGCGACCTCCGAGCTGGCCAGCGCCGGCACCGGCGGCATGCACGTCGACCTCGACACCGTCCCGCTGCGCGACAGCACGCTCACGCCGGCCGAGATCCTGATGAGCGAGTCGCAGGAGCGGATGTGCGCCATCGTCGAGCCGGACAAGGTCGAGGCCTTCCTCGCCGTCTGCCGGAAGTGGGACGTGCTGGCCACGGTCATCGGTGAGGTCACCGACGGCGACCGGCTGACCGTCGACTGGCACGGCGAGCGGATCGTCGACGTCCCGCCGCGGACCGTGGCCCACGAGGGGCCGGTGTACGAGCGGCCGACGGCCCGGCCGCGCGACCTCGACGCCCTGCAGGCCGACGACGCCGGGAACCTGCCCCGCCCCGCCACTCCGGAGGAGCTCCAGGCGCACTGGCTGGCCGTCGTCAGCAGCCCGGACGGCGCGGACAAGACCTGGGTCACCGAGCAGTACGACCGCTACGTCCGCGGTAACACGGTGCTCGCCCAGCCCGACGACGCCGGGGTGGTGCGCATCGACGAGGAGAGCCATCGCGGCATCGCGCTCTCGCTCGACGGCAACGGCCGCTACGCGCGGCTGGACCCCTACACCGGCGCGCAGCTCAACCTCGCCGAGGCCTACCGCAACGTCGCCGTCTCCGGCGCGAAGCCCCTCGCCGTCACCAACTGCCTCAACTTCGGCTCCCCGGAGAACCCCGAGGTCATGTGGCAGTTCGCCGAGGCCGTGCGCGGGCTGGCCGACGGCTGCCGCGCGCTGGGCCTGCCGGTCACCGGTGGCAACGTCAGCCTCTACAACCAGACCGGCGACGTGGCGATCAACCCGACGCCGGTCATCGGGGTGCTGGGCGTGCACGCGGACGTCCGCACCCGGGTGGGGTCCGGCTGGCGGGCCGCGGGGGAGACGGTGCTGCTCCTCGGGGAGACGCGGCCGGAGTTCGGTGGCTCGTCCTGGGCGTCGGTCGTGCACGGTCACCTCGGTGGGCGTCCGCCTGCGGTGGACCTCGCGGCGGAGAAGGCGCTCGGTGAGCTGCTCGCCGCGCTGGCCCGTGAAGGGCTGCTCGGTTCGGCCCACGACCTGGCCGACGGCGGGCTCGCCCAGGCGCTGGCCGAGTCGGCCCTGCGCCACGGCGTCGGTGCCCGGCTGGACCTGGGCGAGGACCCGTTCACCGCGCTGTTCAGCGAGTCGACGGCGCGCGTCGTCGTCACCACCACCGATCCCGGCGGGGTGAAGACCACCGCGCGGTGGGCGGGCGTGCCGGTCACCGAGCTCGGCACCACCGGTGGCGACGCATTGTCGGTGGAGGGGCTGGTCGAGCTCCCGCTGGACGAGCTGCGGGCCACCTGGAGCGCCACCCTGCCGGCCCTGTTCGGGGCACCCGAGGATGCGGTCGGCACCGTCCCGGCGGGCACCGTCCCGACCTCCTGATGCCGGCCCCCATCCCGGCCGACGAGCTGCGGGCGGTGGTCGACCCGGTGCGCGCCTGGCTCGCCGGGGAGGCGGAGCGACCGCCCCGGGCCGTGCTGGGTGTTGCCGTGAAGACCACCGCGCGCTGGCTGGCCCAGCAGGTGCCGGGCCGCTCCGTGGAGCTGCGCGTGCCGCCGTACGTCGCCGTGCAGTGCGTCGAGGGGCCGCGTCACACCCGGGGCACCCCGCCCAACGTGGTCGAGACCGATGCCGCCACCTGGCTGCGGTTGGCCACCGGCCGGCTCGCCTGGGACGACGCCCTGGCCGAGGGGAAGGTCAGCGCGAGCGGCAACCGCGCCGACCTCGGCGCCCACCTGCCGCTGCGTCCCCTGAGATAGCGCGACGCCCCCGCCCGCAAGCTGCGGACGGGGGCGTCGTGGTGGAACGGGGCGATCAGCCGAAGAGCGCGCTGGCCGCCTTGACGGTGTTGTACAGGCCGTACGCCAGCGGGACGCCCACCAGGGCCCACGCGAAGGCGATGAGGCCGACCGGGGTGTGCGTGGTCGGCTGCTCGCCGGCCGTGGACGCGGGGTGGCTCATCGGACGGTGCTCCGTTCCGGCTCGGCGGCCGTGGTGGGGATGTCGGTCTGCTTGGGCTCGAAGTACTTCTCCGACACCGGCTTGATCAGCAGGTTGGCGACGAAGCCGACGGCCAGCAGCCCGACCATGATGAACAGCGCGGGCCGGTAGTCGCCGGCGACGAGCTGCCCCGGCGTGCCGCGCGAGTCGAGGACGCCGTTGACGATGAGCGGGCCGGCGATGCCGGCGGCCGCCCACGCCGTGAGCAGGCGCCCGTGGATGGCGCCCACCTGGTAGGTGCCGAACAGGTCGCGCAGGTATGCGGGCACCGTCGCGAAGCCACCGCCGTAGAAGCTGATGATGATCGCGGCGGTGAGCACGAAGATCCAGGTCGCCGTGCTGCCGAGCGTGGCCAGGATGATGTAGAGCACGATGCCGACGCCGAGGTAGACCATGTAGATCGGCTTGCGCCCGATGTAGTCCGACGTGGACGACCACACGAACCGGCCGGCCATGTTGAACAGCGACAGCAGGCCGACGAAGCCCGCGGCCGTGGCAGCGAGGACCGTGGAGGTCTCGCCGGTGCGGAAGAAGTCCTGGATCATCGGCGCGGCCTGCTCGAGGATGCCGATGCCGGCGGTCACGTTGCAGAACAGCACGGTCCACAGCAGCCAGAACTGCGGGGTCTTGATCGCGTTGTTGGCCGAGACGTTCTCCGTGGTGACCAGCGACTTCTGCTTGACGGTCGACGGGTCGAAGCCGTCGGGCCGCCAGTTCGCCGCGGGGACGCGGACGATGAAGGCGCCGAACATCATGAAGACCAGGTAGACCAGGCCGAGGGTCAGGAACAGCCCCGCGACGGCGTTGCCGCTGGGCACCGTGCCGGCGACGGCCGGGTCGTAGTTCGGGTCGTACCAGTTCATGAGCTGGCGGGACAGCGGCGAGGCGATGAGCGCGCCACCACCGAAGCCCATGATGGCCATGCCGGTGGCCAGGCCCGGGCGGTCGGGGAACCACTTGATCAGCGTGGAGACAGGCGAGATGTAGCCGATCCCCAGCCCGATGCCCCCGAGGAAGCCGTAGCCCAGGTACAGCAGCCACAGCTGCTCGGTGTAGATGCCCAGCGAGCCGACGAGGAAGCCGCTCACCCAGAAGACGGCCGAGGTGAACATCGCGGCGCGGGGGCCGTTCTTGTCCACCCAGGTGCCGAAGACGGCGGCCGACAGGCCGAGCATGACGATGGCGATCGAGAAGATGATGCCGATCGCGGTGAGGCTGGAGTCGAAGTGCTCGACGAGGGCGACCTTGTAGACGCTGGTCGCGTAGGCCTGGCCGATGCACAGGTGCACGGCGAGAGCTGCCGGCGGGATGAGCCAGCGGTTGAATCCTGGCCGGGCGACGATGCGCTCGCGTGCCAGGAAGCTCGGTACTGCCACGGGGACAACCTCCGGGGACGGGACCGGTACGGCCGGTTGGCCGCGTCCGGGACGCGCCCGATGATCTGTGATCTGGGTCGCTATCGCGTGGCACCGTACGTGGTGTGCGAGCAGATTGCGCGTTCAACAGGCTGCTGTGACCGTGGCGTGACCCAGCGTCATGGCCTGGGATGGCCCTGAGTCGCGACCCGGGGCTGGCCCTAGGCTTCGTCACATGGCGTACGAGGTGCGAGGTGTGGTGGCCCGCGGCAAGGGACAGCCGGTCACGGTCGAGACGATCGTGGTCCCCGATCCGGGCCCCGGTGAGGCGGTCGTGGACGTGCAGGCCTGCGGGGTCTGCCACACCGACCTGCACTACCGCGAGGGCGGCATCAACGACGAGTTCCCGTTCCTGCTCGGCCACGAGGCGGCCGGTCTCGTCTCGGCCGTCGGCGAGGGCGTGACGAACGTCGCCGTGGGCGACTACGTCGTCCTGAACTGGCGGGCCGTCTGCGGGGAGTGCCGCGCCTGCCGCAAGGGGCAGCTGCAGTACTGCTTCAACACCCACAACGCCGCGCAGAAGATGACGCTGACCGACGGCACCGAGCTCTCCCCGGCCCTGGGCATCGGCGCGTTCGCGGAGAAGACGCTGGTCCACTCCGGCCAGTGCACGAAGGTCGACCCGGCCGCCCCGCCGACCGCCGCCGGGCTGCTGGGCTGCGGCGTGATGGCCGGGGTGGGCGCGGCGATCAACACCGGTGGTGTGCAGCGCGGGGAGACCGTGGCGGTGTTCGGCTGCGGCGGCGTCGGGGACGCCGCGGTGGCCGGGGCCAAGCTCGCCGGCGCGACGACGATCATCGCCGTGGACATCGACGACCGGAAGCTGGAGTGGGCCCGGCAGTTCGGTGCCACCCACACGGTCAACTCGAAGGAGACCGACCCGGTCGAGGCGATCAAGGGGTTCACCGGCGGGTTCGGCGTCGACGTCGCCATCGACGCCGTCGGCCACCCGAAGGTGTTCGAGCAGGCGTTCTACGCCCGCGACCTGGCCGGCCGCGTGGTCATGGTCGGCGTCCCGACGCCGGGCATGGAGATCACCCTGCCGGCGATCGAGGTCTTCGGCCGGGGTGGTGCGGTGAAGTCCTCCTGGTACGGCGACTGCCTGCCCAGCCGCGACTTCCCGATGCTGGTCGACCTCTACCTGCAGGGCCGCTTCCCGCTGGAGGCGTTCGTCACCGAGACCATCGCGCTGGACGACGTGGAGGAGGCGTTCCACAAGATGCACGCCGGCGACGTGCTCCGCTCCGTGGTGGTGCTCGACAAGTGAGCGCCCGCATCGAGCAGGTCGTCGTCCCGGGCGTCTTCTCCCTCGACGGGCAGGACTTCGACGTCGAGAACAACGTGTGGCTGGTCGGGGACGACGACGAGGTGCTCGTGATCGACGCGCCGCACGACGCCGCGCCCATCGTGGCGGCGATCGGTGGGCGGAGGGTCACCGCGATCGTCCTCACCCACGGGCACAACGACCACATCACCGCCGCCCCCGCGCTGCGCGAGGCCACCGGCGCCCCGGTCTGGTTCAACGGCGCCGACCGGATGCTCTGGGACATGACCCACCCGGACAGCGCGCCCGACGAGGAGCTGCGGGCGGGCACGCGGTTCGACGTCGCGGGCACCCGGCTGGTCGCGCTGCACACGCCGGGGCACTCGCCGGGCAGCACCTGCCTGCACGCCCCCGACCTGCGCACCGTCTTCACCGGCGACACCCTGTTCTGCGGGGGACCGGGCGCGACGGGGCGGTCGTTCAGCGACCACCCGACGATCGTCAACTCGATCCGCGCGCAGCTGCTCACCCTGCGCGGGGACACGGTCGTGAAGACCGGGCACGGCGACGACACCACGATCGCCGCCGAGCTGAGCAACGTCCGCTGAGCACCGGCGTCCCGGCAGAGCCGGGACGCCGGTGCGCGGCTACGCCCGGTCGCGCACCGTGATGCCGTACCCGCGGGGGTCGGCGAACGGCGCTGGCGGGGTTCCCGTGGACATGGCCGTCCGGGCGCGCATCCGGCCGGTGGCCGGCGCGGACGGCCGGGGCCCGGTGCGGTCCGTGGACACGCTCCGGCGGTGACCCCGCCGACGCCGGTACGCTCGACGTCGTGCCCCGTGGTGATGGACGGCTGACCCACGACCTCGACCCCCAGTTCCCCGGTCCCCAGGACGCCTGCGGCGTCTTCGGTGTCTGGGCTCCGGGGGAGGAGGTCTCGAAGCTGACCTATTTCGGCCTGTACGCCCTCCAGCACCGAGGGCAGGAGGCGGCCGGCATCGCGGTCTCGGACGGCGCCTCGGTCGTCGTCTACAAGGACCTCGGGCTGGTCAGCCAGGTGTTCGACGAGGCGACCCTGGGCAGCCTGCGCGGCCACCTCGCCGTCGGGCACACCCGGTACTCCACCACCGGCTCCTCCACCTGGGAGAACGCCCAGCCGACCTTCCGCACCACGGACTCCGGAACCGGGCTGGCGCTCTGCCACAACGGGAACCTGGTGAACACCGCCGAGCTCGCCAGCAAGGCCGCCGACGCCGGTGTGCCCGGCGCCTTCGCCGCCACCACCGACTCCGACCTGGTGACCGCGCTGATCGCCTCCTACCAGGACCTCTCGGTCGAGGCCGCCGCCATGGAGGTGCTGCCGCAGCTCCGCGGGGCCTTCTCGATCACGTTTATGGACGAGGACACGCTGTACGCCGCCCGCGATCCGCAGGGCGTCCGCCCGCTGGTGCTGGGCCGGCTGGAGCGGGGCTGGGTCGTGGCCAGCGAGACGGCCGCCCTCGACATCGTCGGGGCCTCCGTCGTACGCGAGGTGGAGCCCGGTGAGCTGATCGCCATCGACGAGAACGGCCTGCGCAGCCAGCACTTCGCGGCCGCGGCGCCCAAGGGCTGCGTCTTCGAGTACGTCTACCTGGCCCGGCCCGACACCACCATCTCCGGCCGTGGGGTGCACGCCGCGCGCGTGGAGATCGGCCGGCGGCTGGCCAAGGAGCACCCGGCCGAGGCCGACCTCGTCATCCCGGTGCCCGAGTCGGGGACGCCGGCCGCCGTCGGCTACGCCGAGGCCAGCGGCATCCCCTACGGTCTGGGGCTGGTCAAGAACTCCTACGTCGGGCGCACCTTCATCCAGCCCAGCCAGACCATCCGGCAGCTCGGCATCCGGCTGAAGCTCAACCCGCTGCGCGACGTCATCCGCGGCAAGCGCCTGGTGGTCGTCGACGACTCGATCGTGCGCGGCAACACCCAGCGGGCGCTCATCCGCATGCTGCGCGAGGCCGGCGCCGTAGAGGTGCACGTGCGCATCTCCTCGCCGCCGGTGAAGTGGCCGTGCTTCTACGGCATCGACTTCGCCAGCCGGGCCGAGCTGATCGCCACCGGCCTGGACATCGAGGGCGTGCGCGCCTCCATCAACGCCGACTCGCTCGGCTACGTCTCCGAGCAGGGGCTGATCGCCGCCACCGAGCAGCCGGTCAACCGGCTGTGCACGGCCTGCTTCACCGGCGAGTACCCCATCGACCTGGGGACGCCGGAGGTGCTGGGCAAGCACGTGCTCGAGGGCATCGGCAGCCGCGCGGTCAGCGGATGGACGGGGCAGCAGGCCGGCAGCGCCGTCGTCCCCGGCGGCGCCGAGGACGCGCTCACCCGGCCATGATCGCGGAAGTGACGCCCGAGCGAGCATCGCAGGGAGCGCCAGCGACCGAGGAGCGGAGCGAGGGCGGAACCGAGCAGTGAGCACCGAGTTCACCTACGCCGCGTCCGGCGTCGACATCGACGCCGGGGAGCGCGCGGTCACGCTGATGAGGGCCGCCGTCGAGCGGACCAACCGGCCCGAGGTCGTCGGCGGCCTCGGCGGGTTCGCCGGACTCTTCGCGCTCGACGTGCAGAAGTACCGGAAGCCGCTGCTGGCCTCCTCCACCGACGGCGTCGGGACGAAGATCGCCCTGGCCCGGCAGCTCGACCGGCACGACACGGTCGGCATCGACCTGGTCGCGATGGTCGTCGACGACCTGGTGGCCTGCGGCGCCGAGCCGCTGTTCCTGCAGGACTACGTGGCCTGCGGGAAGGTCGTCCCGGAGCGGATCGCCGCGATCGTCACCGGCATCGCGACCGGCTGCACCCTGGCCGGCGCTGCGCTGGTCGGGGGCGAGACCGCCGAGCACGGCGACCTCATGGACGCCGACGAGTACGACCTCGCCGCCACGGCGGTCGGGGTCGTGGAGGCCGACGCCGTGCTGGGCCCCGAGCGGGTGCGCGCCGGCGACGCGGTGATCGCCATGGCCTCGAGCGGCTTCCACTCCAACGGCTACTCGCTGGTGCGGCGTGTCGTCTCCGCCGCCGGGCTGGACCTCACCGCCACGCCGGCGGGCCTGGACCGCCCGCTGGGCGACGAGCTGCTCGAGCCCACCCGCATCTACGCCCGGGACTGCCTCGCCCTGGTCGAGGAGCTCGGCGTCGGCGCGGTGCACGCCTTCGCCCACATCACCGGCGGCGGGTTGGCCGGGAACACCGCACGGGTCGTCCCCGAGGCCCTGCAGGCGGTCCTCGACCGGGGCACCTGGGCCCTCCCGCCCGCCGTCCGGCTCATGGAGGAGCACGGCGTGCCCCGTGCCGAGAGCGAACGGGCCTTCAACTGCGGTGTCGGCATGGTGGCGTCGGTGGCCCCGGAGCAGGCGGACGCCGCTGTCGCGCTGCTCAACGGGCGCGGTGTCCCCGCGTGGGTCGCCGGCACGATCGGCCCGCGCACCGGGACGACGGTGGCCCGCCTGGAGGGCAGCTACCTCTAGACGACGGCGGGCCGCCCCCCGGGTGCAGGGGCGGCCCGCCAGGTCGGGGTCCTCAGCTGCTCAGCTCGGAGCGCAGCTCGGCCAGCCGCTCGCGGTAGCGGGCGACGTTGGCGAGCTTCACGTGCTCGTAGCCGCGCACGACCTCAGGCAATGCGGCGAGCTCCGCCACCAGTGGCACGTTCTCCTGCGTGAGTCCAGCCGTGGCGGCGTCCACTGCGGTGACGTACTCCTCGATGAGCGCCCGCTCGGTGGCGCGGACCTCGCCCCGGCCGAACGGGTCCAGGCGCGTGCCACGGAGTCCCCGCATCGCGTAGAGCGCGTGGAAGCCGGGCCGGAACCAGCTGCCCAGGCTGATCTTCCGGTCCATGCCGGCGGCCCGGAGGACGGGCGGGTGCAGCCGGTAGCTGTACTTCACGTCGCTGCCGAACTGGTCGCGCAGTTGCCGCGCCAGCTCCGGGTCGACGGACAGCCGGGCCACCTCGTATTCGTCCTTGTACGCCATGAGCTTGTAGAGGTTGGCCGCCACCGCGCGGGTCACCGGGCCGCTCGATCCCGTCACGGACATCTCGCGCTCCTGCACACGCCCGAGGACGGCCGCGTACCGCTGGGCGTACTTCCGGTTCTGGTAGGCGACGAGTTCGTCGGCCCGCCGCAGCACCAGCTCGGCGAGATCCCCGTCCGAGAGGTCCAGGCCGGCGACCAGCTCGCGAGCGGTGGCCGACGGACCGGCAGGCGAAGGCTCCTCGGCAGGCAGGGCGCTCCGCAGGGCCGAGGGGTCGGCGATCATCTGACGTCCGCGGCGGAAGGCCTGCAGGTTCCGCTCGACAGCGACGCCGTTGAGCTCGATGGCGCGCTCCAGGACGGCCGGGTCCACCGGCAGGGCGCCGGCCTGGACGGCCATGCCGACCTGGAAGATGTTGGCGTACTGGTCGTCCCCGAACAGGCCGTCCACGAGCTTCCGCACGTCGGCCACGGCGCTGGCACCGGCGCGGCAGGTCTGCAGGATCCGGGCGGTCGTCTCCTCGACGTCGGGGAAGGTCACGGTGGGGTCGGCCACCATCGCGCCGGTGGGGACCGCCGACGTCGAGACGACGGCGATGGTGCGATCCGGCGAGGTGACCTGCAGGTTCACCGCGTTGGCCGCCACGATGACGTCGCAGCCGAGGTAGAGGTCGCACTCCCCGCCGGCGACCTTGTTCGTCCCGTC
Source organism: Blastococcus sp. SYSU DS0533 (assembly GCF_054050775.1). Lineage (NCBI taxonomy): Bacteria > Bacillati > Actinomycetota > Actinomycetes > Geodermatophilales > Geodermatophilaceae > Blastococcus > Blastococcus sp. SYSU DS0533. The sequence goes on from NZ_JBJGZZ010000001.1 coordinate 108,087, forward strand.
GATGGGCGAGGTCGACAGCTTGATGTCGGAGACGACCGCGCCGCCCTTCTGCGCCATGCCCATCTGGTCGAGGCTGCGGACGTACATACCCGCCATCACCGCCGCCGTGGAGATGATCTGCGCCGTGGTGACCACCCCGGTCCCGCCGATGCCGGTGATCCGGAGGTTGTAGTCGGCCGGATCCACCGCGAGCACCGGGTCGGGGAGATCGGTCGCCTCGAGCCGCCCGCCCTCCTTCGCAGGCGCCCTGGTCCCCGGGACGACGCTGATGAAGGACGGACAGTCGCCGTCCAGGCAGGAGAAGTCCTTGTTGCACGACGCCTGGTGGATCTGCGTCTTCCGGCCGAAGTCGGTGTCGACCGGTTGCACCGAGAGGCAGTTGGACTTGTGTCCGCAGTCGCCGCAGCCCTCGCAGACGCGTTCGTTGATGAACACCCGCTCGACCGGCTCGGCGACCTTCTTCCGCTTGCGCTTGCGGCGCAGCTCGGTGGCGCACTCCTGGTCGTGGATGAGGACGGTGACGCCCTCCACCCGGGAGAGCTCCTCCTGCGTCTCGATCAGCCGGTCGCGGTGCCGCAGCTCGACGCCCTTGGGGAGGCGGATCCCCTTGTACCGGTCGAGGTCCTCGGTGGTGACGACGACGCGCGCCACACCTTCGGCCAGGAGTTCCGCGGCGATCTCGCGGACCGCCATCTTGCCGACCGCCTGCTGCCCCCCGGTCATGGCGACCGCGCCGTTGTGCAGCAGTTTGTAGGTGATGTTGGACCGGGCCGCGACCGAGGCGCGGATCGCCAGGCTGCCCGAGTGGTGGTACGTCCCGTCGCCGAGGTTCTGCAGCAGGTGCCGGTGCTCGACGAAGGGCGCCATGCCGATCCAGGCGACGCCCTCGCCGCCCATCTGGGTCAGGCCGACGATGTTCCCGACCCGCTCCTCCGGCATGAAGGAGGCGAGCGCCGAGCAGCCGATGCCAGCGCCGACGAGCGAGCCCTCGGGCGCGGCGGTCGAGCGGTTGTGCGGGCAGCCGGAGCAGAAGAACGGCGTGCGGTTGACCATCGGGAGCAGGGGCAGGGATCGGCGCGCCGGCGCGGCCGCCCGCTGCAGCCAGGCGGCGACCGCTCCCGAGCCGGTGCGCTCCAGCAGTCGGGGAGCCAGCGCCTTCGCGATGACCTCCGGCGGCAGGTCGGCGTCCGCCCGCAGGAGGGGCTCTCCGCCGGGGCCCCGCTTGCCGTGGACGGCCGGCGCTCCCGGGCGCCCGTAGAGCAGGTCCTTGACCGCCAGTTCGACGAACGGGCGCTTCTCCTCGACGACGACGATCTCGTCGAGGCCCTCGGCGAACTCCGCGACGATCTGCGGCTCCAGGGGGGACACCATCCCGAGCTTCAGGATGCGGATGCCGGAGGTCGCAAGGTCAGCGGCCGGGATCCCCATCAGCGCCAGCGCCTGCTGCACGTCCAGGTAACCCGGGCCGGACGTGATGATCCCGATGCGCGCCCGCGGGTCGCCCTCGACGCGGTTGAGCCCGTTGGCACGGGCGTATCGCATCGCCAGTTCGGGTCGGGCGGTGGTGAGGCTCTTCTCCAGCCCGGCCAGCGTCGGCTGCAGGAAGTTGGCGGTCACCTCGTGGACGTAGGGGACGCCGTCGACCGTGCGGTCCGGGAAGACCGGCTCGACCTGGTCGGTGCGGACGACGGCGGTGCCGGCTCCGTCGACGACGTTCGTGGCCAGCTTCAGGCCGGTCCACAGGCCGCTGAAGCGGGAGAGCGCGATGCCGTGCAGGCCCAGGTCGAGCACGTCCTGGGGGTCGCTCGGCGACAGGACGGTCATGCCGATCTCCGCCATGGCGGTCTCGGAACTGCTCGGCACGGTGGAGGACTTCGCGATCGAGTCGTCGCCGACCAGGACCAGGACCCCGCCGGTAGGCGCCGCCCCACCGAGGTTCGCGTGGCGCAGCGCGTCGGTGGCGCGATCCAGCCCGGGCGCCTTGCCGTACCAGATGCCGACGACGCCGTCACAGGTCATGCCGCCCACCGAGGCGGCGAGCTGGGAGCCCTGCACCGCGTTAGCGCCGAGCTCCTCGTTCACGCTGGGCTTGAAGACGACGCGGTGCTGCTCGAGCAGTGGTGCTTGGCGCGACAGCTCGAGGTCGAAACCCGCCAGCGGTGACCCCTCGTACCCGGAGATGAACGTCGCCGTGTCCAGGCCGTTCCGCCGGTCGAGCCGGTTCTGGTCGAGCGGGATGCGGACGAGGGCCTGCAGGCCGGAGAGGTAGATCTCGCCGTCGCGCAGCTCGTACCGGTCCTCGAGGCGCACGGACCTTCCGGTGGTCAAGGTCATTGAGGCTTCCTCCGTGGGCCGGCCAGCCGCTGGGACTGTGCGTGATTCGGTAGCTTCCCCAATATGGAGGCTCCGGGATGGCACTGTCTGCGGCTCGATCGCCAAAGTCGGACGCCGTGAGCGCCAGAGCCCTCGTGGAATCCACGAATCGGTCATGACGGAGCAGCATTGGGCCCCGGTGGCCGAGCTCTGCGGCCGGGTGGCGGCCGACCTCGACCGCCTGGCTCGGGCGTCGGTCACCCGGATCCGGCGTGACCTCGCGGCCTACGAAGTGGTGCCCTACGACCAGCACCTCGTGGCGGTGGCCGAGCAGCAGCGTCGACGGCTGGACGCCCTGGCCGCCCGTCGCCTCCTGGCTCCTGCAGACCTCGAACGCGCGGCCGAGCTGGCCCGCCGGCGGGCCCGCCAGGGGATCGCGGTGGACGTGCTGATCGGTGCCTACCACCTCGGTGACCAGGAGCTCTGGCGCGCCCTCTGCGCCGATCCCGGTGCTGCCGCACCGCTTCTCCCGGACGTCGCCGCGCACATGTTCGAACTGCTGCACGCCATCTCGACGGTCCTCGCCTCCGCGCACGGCGACGTCACCCGGGAGCTCCACAGCCACCGGGCGACCTTGTCGCACCGGCTGCTCGAGCTGCTGCTGGCCGGGCGGCACGAGGCGGAGGCCGCGCGGCTGGCGGAGACGCTGGGGATGGACCCGCACGGCGACTTCGTCGCGGCGGTGTGGGAGACGTCGGGCGCCGACGTGCTGCTGCCACCAGAGGTGGCCCGGGAGCTGGACCGGGCGCCGGCCCCGCTCGTGCACTCCTCGCAGCCGGGTGCGGTCGTCGTCGTCGTCCAAGGAGACGGTGACCGGTGGCTGGACGAGCTCGCCGGCCGGCTGGCGGTGGGGCGCGCCGTCGGGACGGGGTTGAGGCGGAAAGGGCTGGAGGGCGCCGTGGCCTCCCTCGGCGACGCCCGGCTGGCCCTGGCGGCAGCTCCGCCCGGGGGAGGGGCGACCCGTTTCGGCGAGGTCTGGGCACAGGCCTGCCTGCTCGCGGAGGCGCAGCGCCTGGAGCCCCTGGTCGCCGCGGCGGTCGCCACGGCGCGCAGGCACCCGCACCTGGCCGAGACGGTGCTCGCCTTCGCGGCCACGGACATGTCGGTGGCGCGCACAGCCGAGTCGCTCCACCTGCACGCGAACTCGGTGACCTACCGGCTCCAGCGGTGGGCGCAGCTCACCGGGTGGGACCCTCGGACCTTCGAGCGGTTGGTCGGCTCGGTCGTCGCCTGCCGGCTCGCTCTCAGAGGAAGCCCTCGATGACCTTCAGGCCCGCCATGACGTGGCCGCGGACGATCTGCTCGGCCTTGTCCCCGTCGCGGTCGCGGATCGCCTCGTAGATGAGCTGGTGCTCGTCCAGTGCCACGACGAGCGCTTCGTCCGAGGTGACGGCCGCGGCCTCGATGTTGAAGAAGTAGGACTGGTTGCCGGTGGCGAGGCCCCGCATGCGGGTGTTGCCGCCAGCCGCGAGCACCGCGTCGTGGAAGTCGGCGTTCGACTCGACGACCTTGCCGCGGTCGAGCGCCTCGTCGAGCGACGTCCGGGCGTGGTGCTGCAACGTCTCGCCGAGCTTCGCCAGCGCTTCGGGGGTGCACCGCTCCGCCGCCAACCGGGCGGCGTAGCCCTCCAGCGCGGCGCGGACCTCGTAGATCTCGCGGACCTCCGGCAGCGTGAACTCGCGGACCATCAACCCGTGGCGCGACCGCACCGCCAGGCCGTCGTTGATGAGCCGCACCAGCGCCTCGCGAACCGGCGTGCGGCTGGCACCGAGGTCCGCGGCGATCTCGGTCTCGACCAGCCGCTGGTTCGGGCGGTAGGCGCCCGTGACGATGCGGTGGTGGACGGCGGCGTAGACCGCCTCGGACAGTGACCCGTGCACGGGTTCGTCCGGCTTCGTGACCGTCACGGTGTCCCTCTCCGAGCTCGATTGCGACGGCGATGTTACGGCTGCGGATCGTCTCAGTGACGCCGCGCCCGGGCTCCGTCGAGTCCAGTTTCTGCTCTCGCCGACCCGTTGACATCGACGTGTCGACCTTCACATACTCCTCCAGCATACGAGGCTGCATACAGAGTCGTATGCAAGCCGTCCCTCCCAGCTGAAGGACTGCCGTGCTGACTCCGAACCGACTCCTGAAGCCCGCCGCCGCTCTTGGCATGGCGGTCGTCCTGGCCGCCTGCGGTGGTACCGCCGCCAGTACCGGCGGCGGGGCTGGTGACCCTGCGTCCAGCGGCGACAGCGACGCCGTCGAGGGCGCCGTCAACATCGGCGCCGTGCTGCCGCTGACGGGCAGCAGCGCCTCGATCGGCGAGGACCAGCGTCGTGGCATCGAACTGGCCGTCGCGAAGATCAACGAGGACGGCGGGGTCCTGGGCGAGGACCTCAACGTCATCGTCGAGGACTCGGCCGGCGCGGCCAACGCCGCCATCGACGCAGCCAGGAAGCTGACCAGCGTCGACGAGGTCGCCGCCGTGATGGGGGAGTACTCCTCCGGCGTCACGGTCCCGCTCGGTCAGTACCTCCAGCAGGAGGGCGTGATCCACATGAACGTGGGGTCGTCCTCCCCGGAGATCGCCGGCATCGGCGACAAGTCCTTCTCCGTGATCGGCCTGGACACCATCGCCAGCAAGTTCGCCTCCGAGCAGCTGGCGGAGCGCGGACTCATGAAGGCGGCGGTGATGGTCCCGAACAACTCCTACGGCGAGGGCATCGTCGACCCGTTCACCGAGGCCTACGAGGCCGCAGGAGGCCAGGTCACCGAGACGATCCTCTACACCGAGGGCCAGACCAGCTACCGCGCCGAGCTGGAGCGCATCGCCGCGTCGTCGCCGGACGTCATCCTCTACAGCGCCTACGGCCAGGACTCGTCCGTCATCAACCAGCAGGCCTTCGAGGCCGGTATGCAGGAGACCCCGTGGTTCGGGATCTACCTGACGATGTGCACCTCCGACTCCGCGCCCGAGACGGTCGAGAACCAGATCGGCATGGACGTCAACTACGTGGGGCCCGAGGGGCAGGACTACCGGGACGCATACGAGGAGGAGTACGGCGAGGACTTCGCCTCCACCTTCAGCGGCTACACCTACGACGCCACGATGATGCTGGCCGAGGCCATCGAGAAGGCCGGGTCCACGGACGCCGACGCGATCGCCGAAGCGCTCGCGAGCATCGGTCAGGGCTACGCCGGCGTGACGGGTGACATCACCTTCGACGACCAGAACCAGCGGTCGGAGCAGCCCTACCTCGTCCTGAGGTACACCGACGGCGAGGTCGTCGAGGAGAGCTGAGCGGGACCCGGTCCGGGCCCGCCGCCGCGGGCCCGGACCGGTGCCTGACTCGTTCCACCAACTCCCTGCCCGGAGGGCGGACGCGTGCTTACCCAGATCATCATCGACACGCTCGTGCGCACGTCGCAGCTGAGCCTCGTCGCCGTCGGGCTCTCCATGACGTGGGGGATAGTCCGGTTCGCCAACGTCGCGCACGTCCAGTTCGCGCCCGTGGGCGCTTACCTGGCCCTCGTGGCGGCCTCGGGCATCGGCCTGGGCGTGGTCCTCGGATCGGTCGTCGGCATCCTGTCCGCCGGCGTCCTCGGGGTGCTGCTGCACCTCTTCTTCTTCCGCAGGCTGTCCTCGTTCAGCAGCGCGACGGCCCTGATCGGTTCGCTGGCGCTCTCGATCGTCATCACGGCCACCATCCAGGCGATCGCCGGCCCGCGCCCGGAGCGGCTCCCGCTGCCGCCGGCGCCCGGACTCCGCGTCGGCGAGGCGGTCGTGACCCAGGCGCAGATCTGGATCGTCGCCCTGACGGTGGTCATCTTCGCGGTGCTCTTCCTCGTGCTGGCCTTCACCGACGCCGGTCGCGCGGTGCGCTGCACGGCAGCCAACCCCGACCTCGCCTCGGCCAGCGGCATGGACGTCCGGCGGGTGTCGACGTCGGTCGTCTTCCTGGCCGCCGCCATGGCGGCCACGGGAGGCGTGTTCATCGCCGCGGACACCTCCATCTCCCTGGAGATGGGCAGCACCCTGCTGCTCGCCGTGTTCGCCGCCGTGATCATGGGCGGCATCGGCAGCGTCGCAGGCTCGCTGCTCGCGGCGGCGGTGCTCGCTCTCGCGGAGAGCACGGTGCTGCGCGTCGACTTCGGCGCCCTGGTCGGCTCCGAATCGCTGCTGGTCCCGGTGAGCTACCGGCCGGCGGTGGGGTTCGTCGCCGTCATCCTCGTGATGCTCCTCCGCCCCCAGGGGCTCTTCGGCCTGGGAGGCCGCCGTGCTTGATTTCCTCCTGTACGTCGCGACGGTCGCGGCGATCTACGCCCTGTTCGCGCTGAGCCTCAACCTCCAGGCAGGCGTCACCGGGCTGCTCAACTTCGGCCACGTGGCGTTCTTCGGCATCGGCGCCTACGCGTCCGGCATCGTCGCCCTCCACGGCGGCAGCTGGCTGCTCGGCATCGTCGTCGGCGTCGTCGCCGCCAGCCTGCTCGGCGCGGCGATCGGTCGCCTCGGCCGGACCCTGGCGGCCGACTACTGGGCGATCGTCACCCTGGCCGTGGCCGAGTGCTTCCGCCTGATCGTGGTGAACGAGAGCGCGCTGACCGGTGGACCCCAAGGGATCAGCGGCATCGCCGGCCCCTTCACCGGGCTCACGGGGATCGGTTCCTCGCTCGCCTGGCTCGCGCTGTGCGTCGCGCTCGCGGGCGTGGCCTACCTCATCGCCGAGACGCTGACCCGCATGCAGTTCGGCCGGGTGCTGCGGCTGCTCCGCGAGGAGCCGATGCTGGCCGCCTCGCTCGGGCACAACATCACCGCCGAGAAGATGCGGGTCCTGGCCGTGGCCGCCCCCATCGCGGCGGTCGGCGGCTCGGTCTACACGCTCTACATCTCCTACATCGGCCCCAACCAGCTGTTGCCGATCGAGACCTTCCTCGTCTTCACGATGCTGATCATCGGCGGGATGGGCAACAACCGCGGTGCCGTCTTCGGTGCCCTGGCGGTCCAGCTGATCTACGCCGGGAGTCGCTTCCTCAAGGACGTCTTCCCCATCCCCGAGCAGAGCGCGAGCAGCGTCCGGCTCCTGGTCGTCGGCCTCGTGCTCACGGCCTTCCTCATGACCCGCCCCCAAGGGTTGTTCGCCGAGAAGCTCCGGAGGATCGATGTTCACCAGTAGCGGCGTGGGAAAGTCGTTCGGAGCGGTCCAGGTCCTGCGGGACGTCGACCTCGAGATCGCACCGGGTGAGATCGTCGGGCTGGTCGGGCCCAACGGCTCGGGCAAGACCACCCTGCTCAACTGCCTGTCCGGCTTCCTGAACCCCGACGCCGGCACGATCGAGTACGGCGGGGCCCGGCTGGACCGGCTCGCCGACTGGCAGGTGAGCCGGATGGGCATCCGCCGCACGTTCCAGACGGCGGCGCAGCCGATGAAGATGACGGTCCTCGAGGCCATGTTGTGCGGAGCCTCGCTGCCGATCGGAAGCGCTCCCGTCCGGGGACTCCTCCGCCGCAAGGCGCGGGCGGCCGAACAGCAGATCGCTGTGACCAAGGCGCTGGAGCTGCTCGACTTCCTGAGCCTGAGCCACATGGTGGAGCAGCCGGCTGGACGGCTGTCGGGCGGGCAGAAGAAGCTGCTCAGCCTCGGCGTTGCGCTGATGACCGACCCGAAGGTCCTCCTCCTCGACGAGCCGACGGCAGGGGTCAACCCGACTCTGCGGGTCACGATCGCCGACCGCCTCAAGCGGATCAACGCGCAAGGCACCACGCTGCTGGTCATCGAGCACGACATGGCCTTCATCGGCCGCCTGTGCCAGCGCGTCTACGTCCTGGACAAGGGCAGCGTGATCGCCTCCTGCCGTCCGGACGAGTTGAAGGACAACCCCCGCGTCGTCGAGGCCTACCTCGGCGCGCCCCGCCCCGCGCACGTCGCCACGGGAGTGAGCACCTCATGAAACTGAAGGCCAGGGACCTCACGGCCGGCTACGTGCCGGGTGTGAACATCCTCGACGGGATCTCCTTCGACCTCGCCGACCGGGAGATCATGACCGTCATCGGGCCCAACGGGTCCGGCAAGTCGACGTTCCTCAAGTGCCTGATGGGGTTCGTCCCGGCACGGACCGGAACCGTCACCGTGTCCGGCACCGACTGCACGCGGGTCCCCGCGCACCGCCGCGTGCGCCGGCACCGGATGGCCTTCGTGCCGCAGTTGGACAACGTCTTCGGGCCGCTGAGCATTCGCGACAACGTGCGTGCCGGGGGACAGCACATGCGGCGACGGGAGCGGGAGCGCCGGGCCGACGAACTGCTCGGACGCTACCCGGCGCTGGGCGAGCGGCAGCAGGCCCGCGCCGACTCCCTGTCCGGCGGGGAGCGCCAGCTGCTCGCCGTGTGCCGCGCCCTCATGCCGCGGCCCGACGTCCTGCTGCTCGACGAGCCGTCGGCGGGTCTCTCCCCGGCCAAGGTCACCGAGCTCTTCGACACCATCGTCGGGATCCGGGCGCAGGAGGACGTCACGGTCCTCTGCGTCGAGCAGAACGCCGTCCAGTCGCTGGCGGTCAGCGACCGCGGCCTGGTCCTCGTCCAGGGGAAGGTCGCCCTGGAGGGCGCCGCCCACGAGTTGCTCCTCGACCCCCAGGTGAGCGAGCTCTACCTCGGCGGCCTGCCGGCAGCGACGCCCGAGGTGGAGTCCGTGGTCGAGGGGGCCCGCTGATGGCCGTCTACCGCACCACGGCGGCCCGCCCGGTCGCCTACGGCTACACGATCGGCATGCTCTGCGCGGAGTGGAACGTCCCGTTCGTACCCGGGGACCTCAACAACGCCACCACGTTCGGCTTCCCCGTGCGCTACCTGGTCGTCGACGGCGCGGCCGGCTCGGACGTGCTCACCGGCGACGCCGCCGCGTACGGCGAGCTGTTCGTGGCGGCCGCCAAGCAGCTCGAGGCCGAGGGCGTCCGGGCGATCACCGGCAACTGCGGCTACATGGCGGCCTACCAGGACGTCGTGGCGGCGGCGGTTGACGTGCCGGTCTTCATGTCCAGCCTGCTCCAGGCGCCGATGCTCCTTCGCATGCTGGCGCCGTCCCAGCGGCTCGGCGTCCTCGTCGCCAACGGCAACGGGATCAGCGAGAGCGTGCTCTCGGGCGCCGGGATCACCGACCCGTCGCGCCTGCTCGTCCAGGGGCTCGACCACCAACCGCACTTCAACGAGGTGATCCTGCAAGAGGTCGGAACACTGGACGAGGAGGTCATGCGCCGCGAGGTGGTGGAGACCGCCGTCGAGATCGCCCGCGCCACCCCCGACCTCGGCGCGATCCTGCTCGAGTGCAGTGACCTCCCGCCGTACGCCCGCGCCGTCCACGAGGCGACCGGGCTGCCCGTCTTCGACTGGGCGGGCTTCATCCGCTACGTGCACGACGCCACCGACCCGCGCGCCTACCGCGGCACCTACTGACCGGGCCGGCCCGGACCGTCCGGGCCGGCTGTTCCCGCACGTCCCCTTCCACGATCGGAGATCACCCGTGTCCGCAGACCTGAAGATCTACAACCCGAGCACCCTCGGCCCCGCCATCGCGCCGTACTCCCAGGCGGTCGTCGCCAACGGGTTCGCCTACCTCGCCGGCCAGGTGGGTCTCGACGAGGAGAACAACGTCGTCGCTCCCGGCGACATGCGCGAGCAGACCCGGGTCACGATCGAGCGGATCAAGACCATCCTCGCCGAGTTCGACGCCGAGCTGACCGACGTCGTCTCCGCCACGGTCTTCATCACCTCCCTCGACGACTTCGGCGCCTTCAACGAAGCCTGGGCCGAGGCGTTCGGTGACCACCGCCCCGCCCGCGCGACCGTCGTCGCCGGCCTGCTCCTCCCCGGGCTGGTCGTCGAGATCCAGGCCGTCGCCGCGCTCTGATCCGCTCCCGGATCCGCCTCGCGATCCGCTCAGCCCCTACGGAGATCTCATGAAGACCATCGTCCTCGGAGGCGGCGTCATCGGCGTCACCACCGCCTACTACCTGGCGCAGGAAGGGCACGAGGTCGTCGTGGTCGAGGGCCGCGACAGCCTCGGTACCGACGCCACCGGCGGCAACGCCGGCCTCATCGCCCCCGGCCACTCCTTCGCGTGGGCCTCCCCGGCCGCACCCAAGATGCTGCTCGCCTCGCTGCGCGGCGAGAAGACGGCGATCCGCGTCAAGCCGCGCCTGGACGCGAAGCTCGTGACCTGGGGCCTGCAGTTCCTGCGCGAGTGCACCCCCACGCGGGCCGAGGCCAACACGCTGGTCAAGCTGGAGCTCTGCCTCTACAGCCAGCGGCTGCTCGACGAGCTCGCGACTGCCGAGTCGATCGACTACCACCACGTCCAGAAGGGGCTGGCCTACCTCTACCGGAGCCAGGAGGAGCTCGACACCGGGGTCAAGAAGATGGACCTGCTCCGGCGCAACGGCGTCCCGATGGACGTCCTCGACGCCGAGCAGGTGGCCAAGCTGGATCCGGCGTTCGCGTCAGCGGGGGACACCTTCGCCGGAGCCATCCACGTCACGTCCGATGCGAGCGGCAACTCCGAGCTGTTCACCAATGAACTCGCCACGCGCTGCCAGGCGATGGGAGTTGAGTTCCGGCTGGGTGTGACCGCCCAGCGGTTCGTGGTGGACGGCGACCGGGTGACCGGCGTGCAGACCGACGCCGGCCTGCTCACCGCTGACAACTACGTGCTGGCGCTCGGCATCCAGAGCCCGTTCCTGGCGCGGTCCGCCGGTCAGCGGCTGCCGATGTACCCGGCGAAGGGCTACTCCCTGACCGCTGACATCATCGATCCTGATGCGGCGCCGACCGTCGGCGGTGTGGACGAGGCGACGCTGGTGGCCTGGTCCCGCTTCGGTGACCAGCTGCGCATCTCCTCCACCGCTGAGTTCGCCGGCTTCAACCGGGACTGGAAGTACTCGGACTTCTCCAACATCCTCAAGACGGGCAGGGAGATCTTCCCGGGCGCGGTGGACTGGGACAGGGCCCGGATGCGCTCCTGCATGCGCCCCATGACGCCGGACGGCCCACCCATCATCGGACGCGGCAAGCAGGCCAACCTGTTCTACAACACCGGCCACGGGCACATGGGTTGGACCATGGCCTGTGGCTCCAGCCGGATCTTGGCCGACGTCGTGGCGGATCGGAAGCCGGCGCTGGACCTGCAGCCGTTCCAGGTCCGCTCGCACCGGATGGCCGCATGACCGCACCCCGATCCACCGAGGAGGTCGCTGACCTCGCCGGGCCGGCCACGGGACCCGGTTCGTCGTGGAGCGCCGGGTCCGGGAGCGGGGCGCGTCTGCCCGACCTCGCGCAGACCTGAGGTGCGCGCGGCGGCCGTGGCCGCGCTCGGAGGACCCGAGCCGGCCATGGCCGTCGCCGGACCCGCCCACGCCATGTCGGTCACCCGGTGGAAGTCTGGAGCGCGCCGTCGCCCCGGCGGTCGTGGAGTCGAAATCCGTGACAGCGGCTCCGATGCCCTCGGCGAGGAGGTCGTCGCGGCGCCTACCTGCGCGCCGGCTCGTCTCGCCGGGGGGCACCGCGACGGCGATGCCTACCCGCGTCGGCCGGCACCGCCTGCATGCACCACGTCATGCCGCCATGAGCATGGCGAGCGGGTGCCGGCACTGACGGTCGGCCGGTCGATCGCCGAGCCTCGACCGACCGGCGATCGCCACGGCGTACCACGGCACCGCACCCTCGGGGTGCGGTGCCGTGTACGTGCAGACGAACGGTGAGCTGGTCCGCGTTAGCGGCTGGCCGCCCAGTCGTCGTCCGAGTCGTCGTCCGCCCAGCGGTCGGCGTACTCGTCGTCCTCGTCCTCGTCGTCCTTCGCCGCGCTGGGCGCGGTGTACGTCGACGGAGAACCCGCCAGCTCCCGCTGCAGCGCGGAGAGGTCGGTGTTCGGTGAGCTGTACTTGAGCTCACGGGCCACGCGTGTCTGCTTGGCCTTCGCTCGGCCGCGCCCCATCGGCTCGACCCCCTCATTACGGAGTGCGGTGGCCCAGCCAAGCGGCTGATGCGGCCCGCGTGGCGACCCCGACTGAGTGACTATGTCTCGGACAACATTACGACACGGATCGGCGTGGGGCACACGCCCTCCCCCTCCGGAGGTGGGCGAGCCCTCCGCCGCTCAGCGCGGGAGCCGGATCGTGGCCAACCGGCCGACCGCGTCGATCCGCTCCTGGGCCAGCCGGTCGGCCGCGACCGCGGGGGACACGCCCTCGGCGTCGGCGAGGGCGAACACCCGCAGGGCGACGTCGAAGATCCCCGACGCCTTTGCCCGCGCGCGGTCGAACGAGAAGCCGTGCCGCTCGTCCTCCACCTGGATCACGCCACCGGCGTTCACCAGGAAGTCGGGGGCGTACAGGATGCCGCGGTCGCGCAGCCGCTCGGCCGCCCCCGGGTCGGCGAGCTGGTTGTTCGCGCCACCGCAGACGATCCGGCCGGTCAGCGCCGCCACCGTCTCCTCGTCCAGCGCCCCGCCGAGGGCGCAGGGGGCGTAGACGTCGTGCGGTGCCCGCACCAGGGCGGCGGTGTCCGCGGCGGCGCGCACCTGCGGGTGCCGGGTCCGCACCCGCTCCACGGCACCGGGGTCGACGTCGGTGACCACCACGTCGGCGCCGTCCTGCACCACGTGGTCCACCAGCCACGAGCCGACCTTGCCGACGCCGGCGACGGCGACGGTGCGGCCGGCCAGCGACGGGGTCCCCCAGCAGTGCTGGGCGGCCGCCCGCATGCCCTGGAAGACCCCGTAGGCGGTGAGCACGGAGGAGTCGCCGCACCCGCCGTAGGCCTCCGACCGGCCGTGCGCGAAGCGCGTCTCGCGGGCCACGACGTCCAGGTCGGCGTTGTAGGTGCCGACGTCGCAGGCGGTGAGGTAGCGCCCGCCCAGCGACTCCACGAACCGCCCGTAGGCCCGGAGCAGCGCCTCGGTCTTGTCGGTGCGCGGGTCGCCGATGATCACGGCCTTGCCGCCGCCGAGGTCCAGCCCCGCCAGGCTGTTCTTGTACGTCATGGCGGCCGACAGCCGCAGCACGTCGGCCACCGCCGCGTCCTCGTCGGCGTAGGGGTAGAAACGCGTTCCCCCGAGCGCCGGCCCGAGCGCGGTCGAGTGGATGGCGATGACCGCCCTCAACCCCGACCCGTGATCGCTGCAGAAGACGACCTGCTCATGACCGGATGCCAGCACGTCCACGACGAGAGACTAGGCCGCCCGGACGGTGCGGAGCGCCCCGCCGGGAGCCTCCGACGGCGGGGCCGCGAGCGCGCGGGGCATGATCCTGGGCGGAACGGACGCGGGGGCCCGCGCCCGCGAGCACAGGAGGAACCCGATGGCCGCACCGAAGCGACTGCTGGCACTGGCCGTGGCCGCGCCCCTCATCCTCTCGGCGTGCACCACGGACGGCGGCGGTGGCGGGGGCGGGGAGACCTCGGGCGGCGGGGGCGGCGACCTCGGCGTCGCGGTGGTCACGCACGGCTCGGCCGGCGACGCCTTCTGGGACGTCGTGCAGAACGGTGCCGAGGCGGCCGGCGAGGACCTCGGCATCGACGTCGACTACCAGAGCGACGGGGATCCCCAGCGCCAGGCGCAGCTCATCGACGCCGCGGTGAACCAGGGCGTGGACGGCATCGTCGTCTCGATGGCCAACCCGGACGCCCTGCAGGACTCGATCGAGGTGGCGGTCGATGCCGGCATCCCGGTCGTCACCATCAACTCCGGCGGAGACCGCTCCGCGGAGTTCGGCGCGATCGGCCACGTCGGCCAGGACGAGGTGGTCGCGGGCCAGGGCGCTGGTCAGCGGCTGGCCGAGGACGGCGCCACCAGCGTGCTCTGCGTCGTCCACGAGGCCGGCAACATCGGGCTGGACCAGCGCTGCTCGGGCGCCGCGCAGGGCTTCGCCGAGGCGGGCGGGGCGGCGGAGGCCTTCTCGGTGGTCCAGGTCGACATCAACGACCTCACCGGCGCGCAGTCGACGATCGCCTCCCAGCTGCAGAGCGACCCCGGCATCGACGCGGTGCTCACGCTGAACTCCGCGCTCGCCCCCGTGGCGGTGGAGGCCGCTGCGGACGCCGGGTCGGAGGCCCGCGTGGCGACGTTCGACCTCAACGAGGACGTCATCAGCGGGATCCGGGACGGCGACATCTCCTTCGCCGTCGACCAGCAGCAGTACGAGCAGGGCTACCTGCCGGTCGTGATGCTGAAGCTCTACGCGGAGAACCTGAACACCGTCGGTGGCGGGCAGCCGGTCCTCACCGGCCCGGGCTTCGTCGACGCTGACAACGTCGACGAGATCGCCGACCTGGCCGCGGAGGGCACCCGCTGAGCGCCCCGGCGGGCACCGCTCCGGCCGGGGAGCGGGTCGACGAGCGGCTGAGCGCGCCCGGCCCGCTGCGCCGGCTGCTGGTCAAGCCGGAGCTCGGCGCGCTGGTCGGTGCCGTCGTCGTCTTCACCTTCTTCGCCATCCAGTCCGAGGTCTTCCGCTCACCGCGCGGCATCGCCAACTGGCTGGACCCGGCGTCGACGCTCGGCATCATGGCGGTGGCGGTCGCGCTGCTGATGATCGGCGGGCACTTCGACCTCTCCGCCGGCGTGATGACGGGGACGACGGCGCTGACCGTGGGGATCGTGGCCACGGAACTGGGCCAGAGCATCTGGGTCGCCATCGGCGCCGCCCTGGTGCTGGCCCTGGCGATCGGCTTCGCCAACGGCTGGCTGGTCACCCGCACCCGCCTGCCGAGCTTCATCATCACGCTCGGCACCTTCCTGATGCTGCAGGGCCTGAACCTCGGTCTGACCAAGCTGTTCACCGGCACGGTCACCGTCGGGGGGATCGACGACGCGCCGGGTTATGCCGTCGCGGAGTGGGTCTTCGCCTCGCGCGTGCAGATCCTCGGGGCCGAGGTGCGGGTGGCCGTCCTCTGGTGGGTGCTGTTCACCGCGCTGGCCAGCTGGGTGCTGCTGCGGACCCGCTTCGGCAACTGGGTCTTCGCCACCGGCGGGGACGAGGTCGCCGCGCGCAACGTCGGGGTGCCGGCGCGGCGCACGACGATCGCGCTGTTCATGACGACGGCGGCCGCGGCGTGGTTCGTCGGGACGACGCTCGCGGTGCGCCTCACGTCGGTGCAGGCCAACACCGGGATCGGCCAGGAGCTCATCTACATCGTCGCGGCGGTGATCGGCGGGTGCCTGCTCACCGGTGGGTTCGGTTCGGCGGTCGGCGCCGCCCTCGGCGCGCTGATCTTCGGCATGACGCTGCTGGGCATCCCGTACCTGCGCTGGGACGCCGACTGGTTCTACTTCTTCCTGGGGGCGATGCTGCTGCTCGCCGTCCTCGCCAACCGGCTGGTCCGCCGCTACGCCGAGGCGGCGCGGCGGTGACGTCCCCACCCACCCCGCCGATGACGCCCCCACCCACCCCGCCGTTGCTGGAGCTGCGCGGCGTCGGCAAGGACTACGGCTCGGTCATCGCGCTCGACGGCATCGACGCCACCGTGCGCGCGGGGGAGGTCACCTGCGTCCTGGGCGACAACGGCGCCGGGAAGTCGACCCTGATCAAGGTGCTCGCCGGCGTGCACCCGGCCGACCGCGGCGCGGTGCTGCTCGACGGCGCACCCGTGAGCTTCGGCTCGCCGCGGGAGGCGCTGGACGCCGGCATCGCGACGGTCTACCAGGACCTGGCCATGATCCCGCTGATGTCGATCTGGCGGAACTTCTTCCTCGGCGCCGAACCCACCCGCGGGTGGGGGCCGCTCCGCCGCTTCGACGTCGCCCGCGCCAAGGAGACCACCCGGCGCGAGCTCGCGGCGATGGGGATCGACATCCGCGACCCGGACCAGCCGGTGGGGACGCTCTCCGGCGGTGAGCGGCAGTCGGTGGCGATCGCGCGGGCGGTGCACTTCGGCGCGCGCGTGCTCATCCTCGACGAGCCGACGTCCGCGCTGGGGGTCAAGCAGGCGGGCGTGGTGCTGCGGTACGTCGCGCAGGCCCGTGACCGTGGGGTCGGCGTCGTGCTGATCACGCACAACCCGCACCACGCCCACCCGGTCGGGGACCGCTTCCTGGTGCTCAACCGGGGACGCAGCCTCGGGGAGTTCGCCAAGGCCGACATCAGCCGGGAGCAGCTGACCCGCCTGATGGCGGGCGGGGCCGAGCTGGACGCCCTCGCGCACGAGCTGGAGCGGCCCGGCGGCTGAGCACCGGAGTTCGGCGGGCACCGGTGTCGACATACCGATCGCGTCGAAACGGTCACCGAGCGTTCTCAGTGCGCCGTGGCGGGGGCTCCGCGTGTTGCCTTTGTGACTACCGGTGACGGTGGGACCGTTCGCAGGCCAGATCGCCCCACCCTCTTCCCCAGGGAGCGAGCACATGTCCCAGCGCCGTCCGCACGGACCGGCGACTCCGCGGGCCGGCCGCCGCCGGCCCGTCGCGGGCCGCTCACCCCGCCCGCTGCGCACCGCCCTCGTCGGGGTCGTCGCCGGAGCCGCGCTGGTGCTCACCGCCGCGCCCGCGGTCGCCGTCCCGTCGCCCCCGCCCAACCCGAGCGACAGCCAGCTCGGTGCGGCGCGGAGCCAGCAGGACGCGGCCGCCGCGGAGGTGGGCCGGATCCGTGCCCTGGTCGCCACCGCCGAGGCCGACCTGGAGCGCGTCGGCGTCCTGGCCGAGGCCGCCGGGACCGCCTACGAGGCCGCGGTGGAGGAGCTGCAGCTGGCCCAGGAGGCCGCGGACCGGGCGGCCGCCGAGCTGAGGGCCGCCGACGAGGCGGTCGCGGCCGCGGCCCGGCGGATCGCGGAGTTCTCCCGGGACAGCTACATGAACGGCGGCAGCCTGACCAGCTCCGCGGCCCTGCTGGATGCCGAGGGCCCCGGCGAGCTGATCCAGCGCGCCGCGATGCTCGACTACGTCGCGGCCAACCAGCTCGACGTCCTCGGCGAGTTCGAGATCGCCCGGGTCCGGCAGGCCAACGCCGAGTCGAGCGCGCGAGCCACCCGGGACGAGCGCGCGGCCGCGGAGGAGACCGCGGAGGCGGCGAAGGCGCAGGCCGATGCCCAGCTGGCCACCCAGCAGGCCGCCTACGCCGAGATCGAGAGCCAGAAGGCGCAGTACGAGCAGCAGCTCCAGGCGGCGCAGATCCACCTCCTCGAGCTGCAGGGTGCGCGCAACGCCTACGACCAGTGGGCCGCGCAGAAGGCGGCCGAGGAGGCCGCCGCCCGGGAGGCGGCCGAGCGCGCAGCCCGCGAGGCCGAGGCGGAGGCGGAGGCGGCCCGCAACCGTGCCGACGCCGGCGGCGGCGGCAACACCGGTGGTGGCGGCGCGGTCAGCGGCTCGGGCTACGTCAAGCCGACGTCGGGCCGGGTGTCCAGCTGCTACGGCTGGCGCTGGGGAGCCCTGCACGGGGGCGTGGACATCGCCGCTCCCATCGGGACGAGCGTGTACGCGGTCACCGGCGGTGTCGTCCGGCGCGCCGGCACCGCCACCGGCTTCGGCTACGCGGTCTACATCGAGGGCGACGACGGCGCGGTCACCGTGTACGGCCACGTCAACCGGTACTTCGTCTCCGCCGGCGAGCGGGTGTCCGCCGGGCAGCGGATCGCCGAGGTGGGCAACCGCGGGCAGTCCACCGGCCCGCACCTGCACTTCGAGGTCCACCCGAGCGGGCGGATGTACGGCGGCCACGTGGACCCGGTGCCGTGGCTCAACGCGCGCGGGGTGTTCGTCGGCGGCTGCGGCGGATGAGCCGGCGGCCGCGGCGATCAGGTGGTCGGTGCGGTCTCCTCGGTGGGCAGCGCCAGCCCGCACTCCTCGACCAGGTACCGCTCCACGTCGTCGGAGGCCTGGCCCAGCTCCTGCTCCAGTGGGGCGAGCCGCTCCTGGAGGGTGGTCAGCGCGTTCGGGTCGCTGAGGTCGATGTCCTGCAGGGTGGTCGCGATCTGCTCGGCGCCGTCGGCCAGCGCGCTCCAGGAGGTGGCGAGCTCCTCGGGCGCCTCGATCTCCCGGATCTCCTGCGCCGCGTCCCGGAAGAGCTGCGGCAGGTCGGCGGGGTTCCCGGCGGTGGCGCTGCCGGTGAGCCGCTCCCGGATGCCGGCCGCCTCCGTGCAGAACTCGCTGCCGGCGGCCGCCGAGGTCCCGGGCGCGGAGGTCTCCTCGGGGGCGGAGCTCGCCGCGGACGAGGTGGTCGCGTCGGACGCGGTGGTGTCCTCGCCGTCCGATCCCCCGCAGCCGGCGAGCAGGGCGAGGGCGGTCGCGGCGGGGAGCAGGCCGGAGCGGAGCAGGGAGCGGCGCATGGGCGGAGGGTAGCGGCCGGCTGCGCGTCCCGGGAGGTGCGCGGCTAGCGTGCCCGACGTGGCCGTCCCGACCGATCCGCGCGCCTCGTGGGGGCTCCCCGCGCCCGGTGCGCTGCCGCGCACCGCCGAGCTGGAGCCTCTGGTCACCCGCGTGCTGGCCCCCAACCCCTCGCCGATGACCCTCGACGGCACGAACACCTACGTGGTGGGCGCGCCGGGGAGCGGGCAGGCCGTGCTGGTCGACCCCGGGCCCGACGACCCCGCGCACCTGGCCGCCGTGGAGGCGGTGCTCGCCGCGCGGGCGGCGCGCTGCGTCGCGGTCCTGGTCACCCACCACCACGGCGACCACGCCGAGGCGGCGCTGCCCTGGGGTGCCCGGCTGGGCGCGCCCGTCGCCGCGGCCTCCGGGGACGTCGCAGGGCCGGCGGGGCGCCTGCTGGCGCCGGGGGACCGGCTCGCGCTCGCCGGGACGGCGGTCGATGTCGTCGGCACCCCGGGGCACACCGCCGACCACCTGGCGTTCCGCCTGGAGTCGGGCGCCGTGCTGGTGGGCGACCACGTGCTCGGCCGCGGGACCTCGGTGGTCACCCACCCCGAGGGTGACGTGGTGGCCTACCTCAAGTCGCTGCGCCGGGTGCACGACCTGGGCCCCAGCGCCCTCTACTGCGGGCACGGCCCGGAGCTGACCACCGACCCCGGTGCGGTGCTGGAGTACTACCTCGCCCACCGGGCGTACCGCGAGCAGCAGCTGCTCGACGCGCTCGCCGCCGGCGCCGGCAGCGTCGACGAGCTGGTCGCCTCGATCTACGCCGACGTGCCGCGCGAGGTCTGGCCGGCTGCCGCGCAGTCGACCCGGGCCACCCTGGACAAGCTCGCCGCCGAGGGGCGCGTGGAGCTCGCCGGCGACGGCGGGGTGCGGCCGGCGTGACCGACGTCCCCGTCGTGACGGCGGCCGGCAGCGAGCGCGACCAGCGGCGCGCCGCCGCCGCGTTGGCCGCGGCCGGCGTCCGGGAGGGGGACCGGCTGCTGGTGTCGGCGGCGGCCTCGCCCGCGCTGTTGGCCGTCGTCCTCGGGGCCCTGCGCACCGGGATCGTGCCCGTGGTGCTCGACCCGGCGCTCCCTGCCGCGGAGCGCGCGGCGCTGGCCGCCGACGCCGATCCCGCGCTGGACGTCGGCCCCGAGCCCGAGCGGCTGCTCGGCGCAGCCGAGGCACCGCTCGCCCCGGTGCCGCTGGCGCGGCCCATGCACTACACCTCCGGCACGACCGGCCGGCGCAAGGGCGTGTGGTCCGGCGTCCTCGCCGAGGCCGACGCGCGCGCCCTGGCCGGCGAGGAGATCGACCTGTGGCAGTTCGGGCCCGGGGACCGGCACGTCGTGCTCTCCCCCCTGCACCACAGCGCGCCACTGCGTTTCGCCGTCCACACGCTGCTCGCCGGTGGCGAGGTGCTCCTTCCCGGACCCTTCGAGGCCGCCCGTGCGGCGCGGGTGCTCTCCACCCTCCGGCCGACGACGGCGTTCTGCGTCCCCACCCACCTCCAGCGGCTGCTCGCGCGGGACGACGTCGACTGGTCCTCGTTCCGCCGGCTGGTGCACGCCGGCGCGCCCTGCCCCGAGCCGCTGAAGCGGGCCGTCCTCGCGGCGCTGCCCGCCGGCAGCGTCTGGGAGTTCTACGGCTCCACGGAGGCGCAGTTCACCGTCTGCTCGCCCGAGGACTGGCTGGCCCACCCGGGCAGCGTGGGCCGGGCCCGCCCCGGGCGGCGGCTGGAGACCGACGACCGCGGGCAGCTGTGGTGCGCCGTCCCCCGCTGGGCCCGGTTCCAGTACTGGCGGGCCCCGGACAAGACGGCGGCGGCGTGGCGGGGCGACCGGGTGACCGTCGGGGACCTGGGCCGGGTGGACGCCGACGGCACCGTCTGGCTGGACGGCCGGCGTGAGGACCTGGTGATCTCCGGCGGCGTGAACGTGTACCCGGCCGAGGTGGAGGCGGTCCTCGACGCGCACCCGGGGGTCGTGGAGAGCGCGGTGTTCGGCGTCCCCGACCCGGACTGGGGCCAGCGGGTGGTCGCCGCCTACGTGGGCCCCGCCGACGCCGGCGAGCTGGCGGGCTGGGCCCGCGCGCGGCTGGCCCCGGCCAAGCGCCCGAAGTCGCTGCACCCGCTGGCCGAGCTGCCCCGCACGTCGACCGGCAAGGTGCGCCGGCTGGACCTGCCGGGGGCGCTGGGTCTCCCCGGTGGCTGAGCACTGGGACGTCGTCGTGGTCGGCGCGGGCACGGCGGGCTGCCCGCTCGCGGCCCGGCTGGCCGATGCCGGCCGGCGGGTGCTGCTGCTGGAGGCCGGCGCGCACCACCCCGACCCGGCGGCGGCGCCCGCCGAGCTGCGCGACGCGGCCACGCTGCGCGCCGCGGTGAGCGGCCACCCGGCCAACTGGGACCTGCCCGGGCTGCTCCCCGGAGGTCGGGAGGTCCGGGTGCCCCGGGGTCGCGTGACCGGCGGCTCCAGCGCCGTCAACGCCGGCTACTTCGTGCGCCCGACGCCCGCGGACGCCGCCGGGTGGGCCGCCGCGGGCAACGACCTGTGGGCCTGGGAGCGGCTGCTCCCGGCGTTGTGCCGGCTGGAGAGCGACCGTGAGTACGGCCACCGCCCCGGGCACGGCGCCGACGGGCCGCTGCCGGTCACCCGCCCCGCCGGCGGGCCGCCTCTCGCGGAGGCGTTCGCCGCTGCCGCCGCCGAGATGGGGCTGCCCGCGGAGCCGGACAAGAACGCCGGCGCGCCCCCCGGCTACGGCCCGCTGCCGCGCAACGTGGCCGACGGTGTGCGGATCAGCACGGCCGCGGCCTACCTGGCCCCTCGGCGGGGGCACCCCGCGCTCACCGTCCGCGGGGACGTCCGCGTGCTCCGGGTGCTGGTCGAGCGGGCCCGCGCGGTGGGGGTGCGGACGACGGCCGGTGACGTCCGCGCCGACGAGGTGGTGCTCTCGGCCGGGGCGGTGGGGTCGGCGCACCTGCTCATGCTGTCCGGCATCGGCCCGCCCGGCCGGCTCCGCGCCGCCGGTATCGACGTGCAGGTGGCCGCGCTCGGTGTGGGCTCCCGCTGCTCGGACCACCCGCTGGTCTACCTGCCCTTCCGCGCCCGCCCGGGCACCGGCGCGCCGCCCGGCCGCTCACCGCTGGACGGCGTCCTGCACGCGAGCTCCACGGAGGCGGAGGTCCCCGGTGACCTCGAGGTGCTGCCGTGGCTGGCGCCGTTCGCGCAGGTCATGACCGGCCGCGCGGCGCCGGAGGGCGTGGTGGTCGAGGTCGGGGTCGCGTTGCAGCGCACGGTGGGCCGGGGGCGGCTGGTGCTCGCCGAGGACCCGGACGCTCCGCCCGTCGTGGAGTACGGCCACCTGGTCGAGGCGGCCGACCGCCGGCGGATGCGCGAGGGCGTGCGCCTGGCGGCGGAGCTGCTGCGCACCCGGGCACTGGCCGAGGTCGGCGCGCCTGCGGCCGAGCCGGCGGGGGCGGTGCTCGCCGACGATGCCGCGCTCGACGCCTGGATCGCCGCCCGCCTGACCACCGCCGTGCACCTCTCCGGGAGCGTACCCATGGGCCCGGACAGCGACCCGGGGGCCGTGGTCGACCAGGAGCTCCGGGTGCGGGGCGTCGAGGCGCTCCGGGTGGCCGACACCTCGGTGCTGCCGCAGGTGCCCAGCCGAGGTCCGGCCGCCACCGCGGTGCTCGTGGGGGAGCGGGCCGCCGAGCTCATCACCGGCTGAGGTCCAGCCGCTCCGGCTGACGTCAGCCGCACCACGGCGCGGCGCCACGTCAGCTCGCTCCGCCAGACCCGGACGCGGCCGGGGGGTCGGACGCACGCGGGTCCCGGCGGCGCGAGGACGCAGCCGCCGGGACCCGGGCTCGTGGTGTCAGCGGACGGCGGGCATCTCGCTGGTGGAGACGGTCGGGGTCGACCAGGCGTCGGGGTGCGGCCGGCCGGCGTCGGCGGCCCAGTCCGGCGTCCGCGGTCCGTCCTGCGGGCCGCGGCTGGTGGTCGCGGGGCGGGCGCTCAGGCTCACGATCACGGCCAGCAGCACGAGCAGACCGACCAGCACACCGCCGATGACCAGGAACGTCGAGAGCATGTGCTCAACGTAGGCGCCCGATCCCGCGCTGTCACCGGGCAGAAGTCTCCGAAGATGTGCCGCGAGTTCCGCAGAGTTCACCCGCGGTTCCCCCACCAGGCCGCGCCGGTCTCGGCACGTCTCGCCGACACCGTGGTGGCGCACGCCACCACGAGCCGGTGCGTGGCCGGTACCTGCGGGGTAGGTCAGCCGCCGTCGACGGAGTGGAGGATGCGGTGCCGGATCTGGTGGCAGGTGCGGGGCGGCTGGTGGCGGGGCCGCTGGGTGCCGTGGCGCGGTGGCGGCACGGCCGGCCGATCCACCCGCGGGGCGCGGTGCTCGACGCCGTCCTGGAGCGGTACGGGGCCGGGCCGCCGCTAGGGGTGCCGTGGTTGGACGGGAGCGGCACCACCGGGGCCCTGGTCCGGTTCTCCCGCGGTGCCGGGCTCCCGGCCCCGCTGCCCGACGTCCTGGGGCTGGCCATCCGGTCGACCGGTACCGACGGCGCACCGGTGGACCTGCTGCTCTCGACGTGCGGCCGTGGCGTGCTGACGCGGCGGGTACCGGTGCTCCGGGCGGACGCGGCGGCCACCTACGGCTCGATCATGGCCTACCGGTCGGCCGCCGGGCCGGTGCGCCTGGCCGCCTTCCCCGACGTCCCGTCGCTGCCGTCGGATCCCGAACCGGTGGCGGCCGCCGCGGAGGCCGGCGCCGTCGCCTTCACGCTGGCGGTCGCACCCGGGGCGCAGGCCTGGCGGCCCTTCGCCACGCTGCGGGCCACCGGGGCGCACCACCCGCTGGACACCGCGCTGCGCTTCGACGCGGTCTGCAACCCGCCGCCGGGCCTGGTGGCCGACGGCCCGCTGGCCCGTTTCCGGGAGCCGGCGTACGTGACCGCGCGCCGGGTCGGCTCGTGACACGCCGGTCGCGCAGGATCACCCGATGGAGTTGATCACGGGTTGCACGTGAGATCGGTGGGGTAGGCAGGACCGGCGCAGCCGCAAGGACGTCGGTGGGCGCTGAGGACGTCGAGCGGTACCGCGGTGCCGTCGCGAGGCTCGACCGCACGAGGAGATCCGCCGCCGCGTGACGCACGCAGAACCCCCGCTCCCGGGGCTGTCCCCGACGCCCGGGGCCGGAATCCGGGTGGTGTCCATCCCGCACACCGGGCCCTACGTCGACGCCGTGCTGCCCCCCGGGGCGGTCCGGGTGGCTGGTCCCGGGGAACCGAGCCCGTGGCTGGACCGGGCGCACCTGGCCGCCCACGCCGCCGAGGTCGACGTCGTGCACCTGCACGCCGGGCACGGCCCCGTGGAGGTCCCGGAGCCCGAGGCGTGGGCCGAGGAGCTGCAGCGGCTGGGCATCCCGCTGGTCGTGACCGTCCACCAGCTCCGGGACCCGGGGCCCCCGTCGGCACCGTCGGAGGCCCACCTCGCAGCGGTGCTCGCCACCGCGGAGGTGGTCCTCACCCTGACGGTCGGCGCGGCCGACGAGATCGCCGAGCGCTACGGGCGGACGGCGATCGTGGTGGCCCACCCGTCCCTCGCCGTCCCCGACCCCGACCTGGGCGCCGAGCGCGGGCTGGTCGGCGTGCGGGTCGGCCCGGCGTCCAGCGCGGTCCCCGACCCCGGGGGGATGGTCCGCGCGGCGCTGTCCGGCGCGCTGTCGGGCGGCGGCCGGCTGCGCGTCCTGGTCGATGCGGCGGTCGCCCCGGCGCTGGACCCGGGGATCGTCGCCCTCGCGGACGACGGCGAGCTGGAGATCGTCCGGTACGGCCAAGGGGAGTGGGCCGGCCAGCTCCAGCAGTTGCACGTGGCGGTGCTCCCCGAGCGGTGCGGGACGCACTCGCCGGACGTGGAGATCTGCCGGGACGTCGGCACCCGGGTGGTGGCGCCGAGTTGCGGGTGGTTCACCGACCAGTGGTCGGACGTGGTGCCCTACACCAACGACGAGCGCACCGGGCTGGACCCGGTGTCGCTGGCGGCCGCGATCGGTGCGGCGCTGACCCGGCCGATGCCGCGACCGGCCGACCGCGGCTGGCGCGAGGAGCAGCGCGACGCCGTCCGCGAGGTGCACGGCGACGTGTACGCGCAGGTCGTGGCGGACCGCAGCTGGGCATGAACGACGACGGGCCCGGCAGCTGCCGGGCCCGTGGGGTGGAAGTGTGGGCAGGGGCGGGGTCGAACCGCCGACCTCTCGCTTTTCAGGCGAGCGCTCGTACCGACTGAGCTACCTGCCCCTCCCGGTGATCTCACCGGAGAGCGACCCTGACGGGACTCGAACCCGCGACCTCCGCCGTGACAGGGCGGCGCGCTAACCAACTGCGCTACAGGGCCTTGCTGGTGGTGCGTGCCCCCAACGGGGTTCGAACCCGTGCTACCGCCTTGAAAGGGCGGCGTCCTGGACCGCTAGACGATGGGGGCTCGTGTTCGCCGGGGGCAGCGAGAACAATACATGCCCCTCGCGCCTCCTCCGCGCGGGGGTCCCCGGGTGCGAGGCTGTGTCGCGTGCGCGCCCGTCCCCAGGTAGTCCTCCCCGCCGTCGTCGCCTTCCTCGTGGCCCTCTCCGGGTGCGCCGGGACGGCGGACGTGGGGGAGTCGTCGTCCGCCGTCCCCACCACGAGCAGCGCGCCGGTGAGCACCCCGTCGACGAACCCTGCGGGCGAGCCCGGTACCCCCACGTCCGGAGCGCCGCAGTCCGCCGCCGTCGACGCGGCACCGGAGACCGCCGAACCGTCCGCCGACGCGCGGGTCACCGTGCGGGACGTGCGGGTCGGGCTCCACGAGGGCTACGACCGGGTGGTCTTCGAGGTCGGTGGCACCGGGACCCCCGGCTGGGACGTCCGGTACGTCGACCGCGCGACGGAGCCGGGTCGCGGGCAGGAGATCGAGCTGGCCGGCGACGCCGTCCTGCAGGTCCGGATCACCGGTGCCGGCTACCCCTACGACACCGGGGTCGAGGAGTTCGCCGCAGCGGGGCCGGTGCCCGGCTCCGGTACGGAGGTGGTCACCGAGGTGGCCTTCGCGGCGACGTTCGAGGGGGTCACGACGTCGTTCGTCGGGACCCGCGCCCAGGCGCCGTTCCGGGTGTACCCGCTGGAGGCCCCGGCCCGCGTCGTGGTGGAGGTCGCGCACCCGGGCTGAGCCGGGGCGCGCGGGCCGCGCCGCTCAGCCGACGGTGGCCCGCAGCTCGACGGAGTCGTCGGTGACGCTGGAGCAGGCGAGCTCCAGCGGGCCGGCGGCCACGCTCTCGCCCTGGGCGCAGGAGACCGTCGTCCCTCCGACGCTCAGCGAGGCGCGGCCGTCCTGCACGCTGTCGAAGGAGAGCGTGGTGCCGAGGATCTCGGCCTCCGCGCCCTGGCCGGAGAGCGTCACCGTGCAGGTGCCCCCGCTGCAGGAGACGTTCTGCGACGAGAAGCTGCAGCCGGTGAGGGCCGCGAGGGAGAGGCAGCCGGCGAGGGCTCCTGCGGCGAACCGGGCGGCGCGGGTCGTCGACGTCATGCCGCGAGCGTAGGACCCGCTGCTCAGTCCGCCGGGGAGGCAGGCGCCAGCGGCCCGTCTGCGGGGGACGGCGGGCCCGCCGCTCCGCCGTCGGCCGGGAGCTCCGCCCCGTCCGTCCCGTCCGCCGGGGCCTCCGCGCCGGTCGCCGCGGGGTCCGCGGCGACGAGGGTGCGCTCCACGGTGACCTCGGTCGCCCCCAGCCCGCCGAGCGTGATGTCGTCGTAGGCCTGCAGCGCCCCGGTCTCCGGGTCGAGGTAGAGCACCGTGCAGGTGAGCGGCTCGGGGTACTCGCCCTCGAGCGCCCGCAGGCCTGCGCCGCCGGTGGAGCCCTGCACCATCAGCAGGGTGCCGTCCTCGAGCTCCTCCACCTGCCGGTCGTGCGTGTGCCCGGCCAGCACCAGCGGCACCAGCCCGTCCAGCGGCGGCGCCTGCTTCGGGTCGTGGACCAGCGCGATCGCAGGGTCCTCGGCGAGCGTGCGGGCGTAGGCGGCGAGCTCCTCGCCGGAGCGCTCCAGGACGTCGACCCCGGCGTCGTCGTCACCCGTGCTCTTGTCGGGGGTGAACCGGGGATCGGGCGCGCCGACGATGCGGATGCCGGCGACGGTCACGGCCGAGTCGTCCAGGACCGTGACGTTGGGCTGGGCGGCCAGGATCCCCGCCGTGGTGGCCGAGTCGTGGTTGCCGCGGATGTAGACGTACGGGACGTCGAGGTCGCCCACGGCGGTGATCAGCCGGTTCTCGGGCTCGGAGCCCCAGTCGGTGAGGTCCCCGGTGTCGAGGATGCCGTCGACGTCGAACTTCTCCGCGACCTGCCGGGTCAGGTCGAAGCCCGCCGGGTTGAGGTGGATGTCGGAGATGTGCAGCAGGACCACCGAGTCGGCGGTGTTGCTGGGGGTGGGCAGGGCGGAGAGCGTGGCGTAGAGCGTGCCGACGTTGGCCACCAGGTCCTCCAGCGACGCCCGGTAGGCGTCGAACCGGGCCACGAGGTCCTGCGCGCTGCCGATCAGGCTGTTGGCGTTGACCAGCAGGCCGGTGTACGTCGGCTGGGACAGCGCCTCCGGCCGCCACGTCGCGGCCCCCAGGCCGCCGGTACCGGCCAGCAGCGCCGCGGTGACGCCGACGGCGATCAGCGGTTCCCGGCGCCGGCGCAGCACCGCCCAGGAGGTGAGCGCCGCGCCGGCGAGCGCCACCAGCACGGTGACCCAGACCAGCCGGACGACGGCCGACTGCAGGTCGGCCGTCACCCGGTCGACGACGCCGGCCAGCCTCACGGGGTCGGTGGCCAGCGCCTGCGCGCGGGCCTGGTCGACCGACTGCAAGGAGATGTCCAGACGCAGCGGGCCGTCGTAGGCGTCGACCGCGAGGGAGCCCAGCGGGGGGACGGCGACCTCGGCCCCGCCGGACCCGGGGCGGAAGGAGAGCGTGGCGTCGAAGGGGCCGATGGGGGCGGAGACCTTCGCGAGCAGCAGGACGGCCACGAGCGCCCCGGCGAGCGCGAGCGCGACCCGCACCGACCAGAGTCCGGCCGCGCGGGCACGGCCCGGCCACGGGGACGTCGACGCGGTGGGCTCGCTCACCGGACACAGGCTAGGCGATGCCCGGAGAGCAAGATCGGCTCCGACGGCGCGTCAGGTGCGCGCCGGGACCGGGCGGAAGATCCAGCGCAGCGCGATGAACCGCAGGAGGCCGATGAAGGCGGTGACGCCGACGACCGTCGCGATCTGCAGGACGGGCTGGTTGTCCGCGGTGAGGGCGTCGAGCAGACCCAGGGCGGTGCTCGTGGCGAGCAGGCCGAGGACGGTGACGCCGCCGGCCTCCCACTGCGCGGTGAACCAGTGCACCCGCTCGTCGGCGTGGAAGGTCAGCCGGCGGTGCAACTCGTTGGCCAGCACCGTGGACGCCGCCGTCGCCACCAGGTGCGCCGTCAGGTAACCCCAGCCGTGCCCGGCGACGAAGAGCAATGCGTAGACGACGGTGCTGGCCCCGCCGACCAGTACGAACCGCAGGAACTGGGCGGGGATCGAGTCCCCGCGCAGGCAGGCGGTCAGCCGGTCGGGCACCGTGCGGTCCCGGGGCGCCGTCGCGTCCGGCAGGTCACCGACGGTGTCGGCGGCCTGGCCGCGGCGGAGCAGGGATGCGCAGGTCACGGGGGTCCTTCGGCCGGGTGGGTGGGACGGTGGGACAAGGATTCTCCGTGGAAGAACCCTTGTCACCTCTTTACATGCCTGGTGGAGCTGGGATCCACCCGTGTCCTTGCTCACGGTCACCTGTGAGTGCCTCGGCGCAGTCGCCGTAGTCCCGTGCGTCGGGCCGGCGTCACGGGGGTAGGGGCCGCCCATGAGTCTCATGGGCTTCCTGGACCGCATCGCGGACGTGACGGCGTTCGACAAGGCCATCGAGCCGGCCCGGCGTGCCGTCCAGGGCATGCCGAGCGCGGTCAAGGACGTCCTCCACGGCACCTGGCTGGGGCATCCGCTGCACCCGGTGCTGGTGCAGGTCCCCGTGGGTAGCTGGGTGTCCGCCGGCCTGCTGGACGCCGTGCCGCCGCTGCGGCCCGCGGCCACCGTGCTGATCGGCACCGGCGTCGCCGCCTCCGTGCCGGCCGCCCTGTCGGGTGCCGCGGACTGGTCGGAGCAGGGCGCCGGGGTCCGCCGGCTCGGCGCGCTGCACGCCCTGATGAACACGGCGGCGCTGGGGCTCTACACCGGGTCGCTGGTGGCCCGCGCCCGTGGCCGCGGCACGCTGGGTCGCGCGCTGGCCTACGCGGGGCTGGGCGTGGCCGGCAGCTCGGCCGCGATCGGCGGGCACATGTCCTACGCGCAGTCCTCCGGCGCGTCGCACGCGGCGACCGCCGTCCGCGCGCTGAGCACCGACTGGGTGGACCTGGGGCCGCTCGACGACCTGCCCGACGGCCGGCCGACGATGCGCGCCGGCAAGGGCGGCAGCATGTCGGTACCGCTGGCCGTCGTCCGCCGGGGTGCGCGGGTCGATGTCTTCGTCGGCGCCTGCTCGCACCTGTCCGGCCCGCTGGACGAGGGCAC
The DNA here is from genome assembly GCF_054050775.1 of Blastococcus sp. SYSU DS0533. Taxonomy (NCBI): domain Bacteria; kingdom Bacillati; phylum Actinomycetota; class Actinomycetes; order Geodermatophilales; family Geodermatophilaceae; genus Blastococcus; species Blastococcus sp. SYSU DS0533. Next base: position 137,376 of record NZ_JBJGZZ010000001.1, read on the forward strand.
CGTGGAGACCGTGCGCGGCAGCGAGTGCCTGGTGTGCCCGTGGCACGGGTCCGCCTTCGACCTCGACAACGGCCAGCCGCGCCGCGGGCCGGCGGCGAACCCGCAGGAGAAGCTCGAGGTCCGCATGGACGCCGGCCGGGTGAAGGCCCGGGTGCCGGGCCGCCACCGCTGAGCTGGCCGCCGCCCTACCCTGCGGCGGCATGGGGCGGTGGGCCGCGACGCTGGCGATGACGCTGCTCCTGGCCGCGTGCGGCGCCGGGCCGGCCGGGCCGCGGTCGGGCCCCGCCCCGGCGAGCGCCGCACCGGCCGCGGAACCGCCGGTGCCGGGGATCGCCGCCGAGGTGGTCCGCCTGCGCACCGACGAGGCCGTCGGCGGGCGGGTCCAGGTGCGGGTCACCCACACCGGGGGTGACCCGTTCACGGTGACCGGGGTGGCGCTGGACTCGCCCGGTTTCGCGCCGCTGCCGCCGTCCGAGGTGACCGCGGCCTTCACGCCCGGGCGGGTCATCGACCTGCCGGCCCCCTACGGCGAGGCGGTCTGCGGCGCCGGCAGCGGAGGACCCACGGCCCGCTTGACGCTCCTGCGGCCGGACGGCTCCGTGGAGGAGGTGCGGGTGCCGCTGGCCGGTGATGCGCTGGCCGGGGTGCACGAGGAGGAGTGCGCGGGGCGCGCGGTGGCCGAGGCGGTCGAGCTCGGGGTGGACCGGCTGGAGGCGGGTCCCGGCCGGCTCACCGGCCGCCTGGTCCTGACCCGGCTCGCGGCGGAGGACGTGGTCGTCGTCGGCAGGGTGGGCGGCAACGTCCAGTTCGACGTGGCAGCGGAGCTGCCCCTGGAGCTGGCCGTGGGTGCGGGGACGACGACGGCCGGCGTGACGTTCGCACCGGCCACCTGCGACACGCACGTCCTGGCCGAGGTGAAGCAACCGCACCTCTTCCCGGTCGGCGTCCGGATCGGCGAGCGGCCGGAGGTGGTGGTCGACCTGCCCGTCGACGACGGCTTGCGGGCCGCACTCACCGCGCTGGTCCGGCAGGAGTGCCTGCGCGGCTGAGACCCGGGGAAGAAGCCGGCCCGGCCGCCCCGGGGGGAACGGGTCAGCCGGGCCGGGGTCGTACCCGCCCGGCGCCGGAGCGCGGGAGCGGACGATGCGGCGGTGGGGCGCGGTGTCGCGCTCCCGACCGGAACGATGATGACGGTACGTAGTCGTCCGGGTCGCCCGCGATCCCCTGAACGGGTGGTCCGGCCTCAGCGGGGGTGACACCGTGCACACGAGGTGTGGATCGCGGGGCTCCGTGGGCACCGAGGGGCGGTGTTCTTCCTCTTCTCCAGCCGTCTGGGCTGCCTGGGCTCGCTGCTCGTGTCGGCGCTGCTGACCCTCGTGCTGCTCCTGGTGCTCGACGTGCTGTGACGACGACGCCCGGGGAACCCGTCCCGGAGAGACCGGTTCCCCGGGCGCGGGGTCGTGCGGGCGGATCAGCCGTTGAGTTCCAGCGTCTGCATGGTCTCGGCACGCACCTCGGCCAGCAGGGCCGGCTCGTCGTTCAGCGGGCGCCCGTAGGAGGGGATCGCCTCCTGCAGGCGCGGCCGCCAGGCGTCCAGGCGCTGCGGGAAGCAGCGCTCGAGCAGCGTGAGCATCGCCGAGACGGCCGTGGAGGCGCCGGGGGAGGCGCCGAGGAGACCGGCGATGCTGCCGTCCCCGCCGACGATGAGCTCGGTGCCGAACTGCAGCACGCCCTTGCCGGTCTTCGGGTCCTGCTTGATGACCTGCACCCGCTGACCGGCGGTGACCATGTCCCAGTCGTCCTTCTCGGCGGTGGGCACGAAGGCCTGCAGGGTGCGGTGCCGGGCCGAGCGGGACTGCAGCAGCTCGCCGATCAGGTACTTGGTCAGCGCCATCTCGGTCCGGGCCACGCCGAGCATGGAGCCGAGGTTGTTCGGCTTGACGCTCTTGGGCAGGTCGAACATGGAGCCCGCCTTGAGGAACTTGGGCGAGAACCCGGCGTAGGGCCCGAACAGCAGCGAGTACTCGCCGTCGATCAGTCGCAGGTCCAGGTGCGGCACGGACATCGGCGGGGCGCCGACGGCGGCCTGGCCGTAGACCTTGGCCTGGTGGCGGCTGACCAGCTCGGGCGAGCGGGTGCGCAGGAACATGCCGCTGACGGGGAAGCCGCCGAAACCGCGGATCTCGGGGATGCCGGCCTGCTGCAGCAGGGGCAGCGCTCCGCCCCCCGCGCCGACGAAGACGAACCGGGCGCGCATCGTCACGCGATCCCCGGACCGGGTGTCGCGGACGGTCACCTTCCAGCGGCCGTCGCTCTCCTTCTCGAGGGCGTCCACCCGCTGGTTGACGTGCACGTTCACACCGCGGGTGGCGGCGTCGTCGAGCATGAGGCGGGTGAGGGCGCCGAAGTTGACGTCGGTGCCCGCAGCCGAGCGGGTGGCGGCGACGATCTGCTCGGGGTCGCGGCCCTCCATCATCAGCGGCAGCCACTCGGCCATCTCGGCCTGGCTCTCGGTGTACTCCATGCCCGCGAACAGCGGCTGGGCGCTGAGCGCGGCGAACCGGTTGCGCATGTAGGTGCGCCCGTCCTCGCCGCTGACGAAGCTCAGGTGGGGGACCGGCGAGATGAACTCCTTGGGCGACCCCGTCATGCCCGCGCGGACCAGGTGCGACCAGAACTGGCGCGAGACCTGGAACTGCTCGTTGATCGTGATGGCCTTGGTGGGGTCGACCTGCCCGTCGGGACCCGCCGGGGTGTAGTTCAGCTCGCAGAGGGCGGCGTGCCCGGTGCCGGCGTTGTTCCACGGGCCCGAGCTCTCACCGGCGACGGCGCCGCCTGACTCGAAGACGGCGACGCTCCACTCGGGGGCGACCAGGTGCAGCAACTGCGCCAGCGTGGCGCTCATGATGCCGCCGCCGACGAGTACGACGTCGGGATTCGCGCTGTCGGGAACGCTGCGCTCGGAAGTCACGTCTGCCTCTCTGGCTGTGTGCTCGGCCCGGCGCCGCGGCGCCTCCTCCTCGATCCTCGGCCTGATCGGCCGCTGCATGCGATCGCGGGCGTATGAGGTATGTCACCGCACCTCGTGGGCGCAGCCTCTCAAGGTTAGGACCGCTCCTGCCGGGGCCGCTGCGCGGGCCGCCTCAGGGTCGCTCGTCCGTCTCCTCGGGGCGCGGTTCCCGGCCGTGGATGCGGCCGTCTCCGTCCGGCGACGGGGACGGAGGTGCGACCGGCGGTAGCCTTCGGCCGGGTGCCGCCGGTCCGTCTGCCGTGCGTGCCCGGGCCTCTAGCTCAACTGGCAGAGCAGCGGACTTTTAATCCGCGGGTTGTGGGTTCGATCCCCACGGGGCCCACCGACCCGGGCGACCGTCCTGCGGGCCGCTGCACTCGTCGGGTCCGAGGCCGGCACGGGAGACGCTGACGGCTGACGACGCCCGATCGGGCGGTCCTCCTCGCTGCCGGGTGCGGACCTTTCCCCTGGAGGCGAGGCTTTCCCCGTCGCCGCCACTCGTGGAGCCGCGCCGAGCAGGCCGGGAAGGAGCCGTGCAGGTGGAGTCCCTCCTCGCAGCCGGTGTGGGCATCCTGGTCGCCGTCTCGATCGTCGGCCGGTACGTGCTGCTCGCACGGCTCGCCGGCAGGCGGAGGAGCCTCCGCGACGCCCCGGGCGGATGAGCGCCGCGGCGCAGGGGACCCACCTGGTCACCGCGAACCACTAGCGTCCGCCCATGGCCGAGATGGTGCTGTTCCACCACGCGCAGGGGCTGACCCCCGGCGTCCGCGCGTTCGCCGACGACCTGCGGGCGGACGGGCACGTCGTGCACGCGCCCGACCTCTACGAGGGGCGCACCTTCGCCACCCTCGACGAGGGCGTGGCGCACGCCCAGGAGATCGGCTTCGGCACCGTGCTCGCGCGCGGTCGCGCGGCCGTGGAGGAGCTGCCGGAAGGGCTGGTCTACGCGGGCTTCTCCCTCGGCGTCCTGCCGGCGCAGCTGCTGGCGCAGACCCGCCCGGGAGCCGCCGGGGCGGTGCTCATGCACGCCGCCGTCCCGCTCGGGGAGTTCGCCGACGAATGGCCCGCCGGGGTGCCGGTGCAGTTCCACGTCATGGACGCCGATGACCAGGGGGACGTCGACGTCGCGCGCGAGCTCGCCGCGGCGGTGGGCGGCGCCGAGCTGTTCCTCTACCCGGGGGACCGGCACCTGTTCACCGACCGGAGCCTCGCCGACCACGACCCTGCGGCCGCGGCCCGGGTGCTCGAACGGGTGCGGGCCTTCCTCGCCGCCCGGGGCTGACCCCGACACGCCGGCGCGCCGGGGCCGCCCCCGGGATGACCGACCCCCCGGTGGAGCGCCGCCACGCTCACGGACCGGCGGTTTGTCGACAGGTCGGCGGCCCGGAGGAGGGGTGACCGCACCCGCAGGACGCCTCGTGCAACGAATGGGAAACGGGCCAGGTCCGGAGCCCGTCGCAAGGGCCGTCGCGAGGCCCCGTCGTCCCTAGCCTTCGGGACGTCCGCGGTGCTTCCCAGCCGCGGAGAACCACCTGCGAGGAGCCCCCTGTGCACGCCACCGCATCACCGGTCCGCAAGCCGTCCTCCCCCGCCCCGGAGGGCGCCGACGAAGGCCTGGCCCTGCTGCGCGAGCTGATGGTGGACGAGCCGGCCGCTGCGCCCCCGGCACCCCGTTCTCCCCATCCCGGGTGGGCCGCCCGGGTGCAGGACTGGACCCACCGCGCCTCGGCCTGGGGCGAGGGGCCGCAGGGGGCATGGCGTGCCTGGTGAGCTGCTGGCGGTCCTCGCACCGGTGCTCGGCTGCGGTGCGCTGATCGCCGTCGTGGTCGTGCTGGGTGCCAGCTCCACCGCCCGCTACGAGTTCGAGCGGAACGCCGTGCAGGCGCAGCAGCGGGCGGCCGTCCAGGCCCCGCAGGCCGCTGGACCGGCCCGGGCCTCCGGCGACGCCCCCGCCGCCGAGGCCGGACGCGGCGAGCTCCAGCGGCCCGCGGCGGAGCGGTCGGCCGTCGGGCTCGCCACCGACCCGACCGGGCCGGGCCTGCCCACGGGGCCCAGGGCGACGGGCTGGTGGCTCGTCGCCGAGTACGACGGCGAGGTGGTGGCCGGCCCCTTCGCCGACGCGATCGACGCCGGCTGGGCTCGGCTCTCGGCGGACCTGACCGACACCACGCGGGTCGTGCACGGGGGCCGGCGCCCCGGTGGCGCCGTGGTGCCCCGGCAGGCGCCGGAAGAGTGGGAGTGGCTGGCCGACCTCGGCGACCAGCTGGACCGGCTCGCGGAGGACTGGGACCCGTTCATGGTCGACGACGAGGACGTGCTGGCCACCCTCGCCGTGGACGTCACCTCCGCGCTGCTCGAGGCGGGGCTGCCCCTGCACGACTGCGAGGGCCGGGACGCGGCCGGGCACGCCGCGGGCGGGGTCTGCCTGACCCCGCACCCGGACGGCGCGGGCGTCCTCGTGACCTGGCGCCAGCACGACCGGATGAGCGTGCACCAGGCGCGCGGCGGTGCCATGGAGACCGCCGTGCAGCGGACGATGACCGCCGCCGTCGCCGCCGTGCTGGGGCAGATGGGCTTCGGCGTCGTCGAGTTCGGGTCGCCCGGCTGCCACCTGGTGACCGCGCCGGGCCGCTGACGGCGTCGGGCGCCGGAGGGGTCAGCAGGGGCGGGCGGCCTCGGGTGCGGGGGGCACGACCAGCACGGGCCGCTTGCGCAGCCGGGCCGGAAGGCGCCGGCCGGCCGACGGCAGGGGCACGGCGTGGGCGGAGCGGACAGGCAGATCGATCACGGATCTCCTCGAGGCTTCGGTGTACCGCGAGCCTGCCCGGTGGGTCTGACGGTTTCCCCTGCCAGAGCTGTGCAGCACCTGGCATTCCCCGCCCGTGACGCGTCTCACCTGCACGGGTGGCAGTTCCCTCAACCGTTCGGCACCACCGCCGATAGGAGCAGCGCGCGCACGACCCCGGACGTGGACCGCCGACGCCGGCGCGGAGCGCGCCGAGGTGGCCGTCCGCGCGCTCGCCCTGCTCGACGCCGCGCGCAGCGCGTGGAGCAGGAGATGATCGCGGCCCTCTCCCTGTCGATCATCGCCGACCCGGCGGCCGCCGCGGCCCTCGGGCTGCCCACCGCGGCCGGCGGTCCGGCGAGATGACCGGGTTGCTCTGCGTCGACCTCGACGGCTTCAAGGCGGTCAACGACGCGCACGGCCACGCGGTCGGCGACCAGGTGCTGCGCCAGGTGGCGACCCGGCTGGGCGCCGCCGTGCGCCCCGGTGACGTCGTCTGCCGCCTCGGTGGCGACGAGTTCGTCGTCCGCGTGGAGCCCGTGCACGCCGAGCACCACCTGATCGACCTGGCCGGGCGGCTGATCGCGTCCATCAGCCGGCCGGTCCCCGTCGGGACTGCGACCGCCGGCGTCGACGCCGGCGTCGGCGTGGCGGTCAGCCGCGACGGCGGCACGGACGCCGACGTGCTCTTCGCCGAGGCAGACACCGCCGCCTGCCGGGCCAAGGCCCACGGCCGGGGCCGGGCGGAGATCTTCGACGAGACGTGCGCCTGCAGCTGGCCGAGCAGGAGGCCGCCATCGCCCGCGGCCCGGCCGGCGGCGAGATGCACCTGGTCTACCAACCGGTCGTAGACGTCGCCTCGGACCTGCTCGCCGGGTACGAGGCGCTGGTGCGCTGGGAACGGCCGGGTGCGGGCCCGGTCCCGCCCGACCGGTTCGTCCCGGTGGCCGAGCGCTCCGGTGTCATCAGGGACACCGACCGCTTCGTGCTCGCCGAGGCCACCCGGCAGCTGGCCGCGTGGCGGGCCACCACCCCGGTGACCCCGGACCGGCCGGAGCCGACCGTCGCGGGCAACGTCTCCGGCCGGCACCTCGCCGACCGGCGGGTCGTCGCCCACGTCGCCGATGCGCTCGCCGCCTCGGGCTCCCGGCGCGGCTGCTAGTCCTCGAGGTGACCCAGACCGTCCTGGTGGACGACCCGGCCGCCTACGACGACCTGACCGAGCTGCGGAAGATGGGTGTCGGCATCGCCATCGACGACTTCGGCACCGGGTACACCTCGATCGGGCAGCTGCGCAGCATGCCCGTCGACACGCTGAAGATCGACCGCAACTTCGTGGCACCGGCGGAGCCCGCCCGCCTCGAGCTGGTGGCCCTGATGATCCGGGCGGCGCACACGTTCGGGCTGACCGTCGTCGCCGAGGGGGTCGAGGAGGAGGCGCAGCTGGAGCGGCTCCGCGTCGAGGCCTGCGACCGGGCGCAGGGCTGCCTGCTCTCCCGGCCGCTCCCGGCGGCCGAGGCGGAGGCCCTGCTGCGCCGGGACAGCGCGACCACCCCCGCCGGCTGAGCCGGGCGGCGGGAGCTCCGCCGAGCTCGGACGCTGCCGGGAACGCCCAGGTGTGCCACCATCCGCCGGTGAGCGGCACACCTCTCCCCCCGGCCTCCCGCCCCGTGCCCACCGGGCGGGGTGAGCCGGCGTGAGCGACCTCGACGTCCGGCCCGCCGAGGCGGGGAACGGGCTGAAGCGCCGCGTCTTCTACGGCTCGGTGGCCGGGGTCCTCGCCATCGCGCTGTGGGCGACGGCGAGCCCGACGTCGGCCGCCGAGGCCATCGGCTCCCTGGTCGGCTGGACCTCCGAGTGGTTCGGCTGGTTCTACATCGCCTTCGCGACCGCGGTGCTCGTCTTCGTGCTGGCCATCGCCTTCTCGCGGTACGGCAAGGTGAAGCTCGGCCCCGAGCACTCCACCCCGCGGTTCAGCACCTTCGCCTGGGCGTCGATGCTCTTCGCCGCCGGCATCGGCACCGACCTGATGTTCTTCGCCGTCGCCGAGCCGGTCACGCAGTTCCTCGCCCCGCCGGTGGGGGAGGGCGGGACCCCGGAGGCCGCCGCCGAGGCGACCGTGTGGACGCTGTTCCACTACGGCATCAACGGCTGGGGCATGTACGCGCTGATGGGCATGGCCCTGGCCTACTTCGCCTACCGGATGAACATGCCGCTGGCGATCCGGTCGGTGCTCTACCCGATCTTCGGCAAGCGGGTGCACGGCACGCTGGGGGACGCCGTCGACATCGCGGCGGTCCTCGGCACGATCTTCGGCGTCGCGACCTCGCTCGGCATCGGCGTGGTCCAGCTGAACTACGGGCTGTCGGTGCTGTTCGGCATCCCCGAGGGCCGCGCCGCCCAGCTCGGCCTGATCGCACTGGCCGTGGGGGTGGCGACCGTGTCGGCGGTCAGCGGCGTCGACCGCGGGATCAAGCGGCTCTCCCAGCTCAACGTCGTCCTCGCCCTCGGCCTGGCCGCCTTCGTCCTGGTCACCGGCAACACCGCCTTCCTGCTCAACGGGCTGGTCCAGAACGTCGGCGACTTCGTCAGCAGCTTCCCGGGCCTGACCACGGAGACCTTCGCCTACGACCGGCCCGACGAGTGGCTGAGCGCCTGGACGCTGTTCTTCTGGGCGTGGTGGATCGCCTGGGCGTCCTTCGTCGGGCTCTTCCTGGCCCGCATCTCGCGCGGGCGGACGATCCGCCAGTTCGTGGCCGGCACGCTGCTGCTCCCGTTCAGCTACATCCTCATGTGGGTGTCGATCTTCGGGAACAGCGCGATCGACCGGATCCGGCAGGGCGACGCGGCGTTCGGCGAGACGGCGATGAACCTCCCGGAGCGCGGTTTCTACACGCTCCTGGCCGACTACCCGGCCTTCCCGTTCATCGCCTCGATCGCGACCTTCATCGGGTTGCTGTTCTACGTGACCTCGGCCGACTCGGGCGCGCTGGTGATGGCCAACCTCTCCTCGCGCCTCCGCCGGCCCCAGGACGACGCGGCACCGGGCGTGCGGGTCGTCTGGGCGGTCGCCACCGGCGTGCTCACCGCCGCCATGCTGCTGGTCGGCGGCGTGCCGGCGCTGCAGAACGCGACGGTCATCATGGGGCTGCCGTTCGGCTTCGTCATGCTGCTGGTGATGGTGGGCCTCTACCGCGCGCTGCGCAGCGAGGCCGACCGCGCCGTGTACCGGCACCGCATCGCCCCGTCGGGCCGGCCGGCCGCGCGGCGCCGCGCCCGGCTGCGCCGCCGGCGGGCACCGGGCCCCACGGGTCGGGAGCGGGTGGACCAGTACCTGCACGAGACGGCGCGGCCCGCCCTGGCGGAGGCGGCGGCCGAGCTGCGCGCGCGGAACCTGCCGTCGGACACCCGGTGGGTGGTCGACGACTCCGGGGTGCCGTGCGTCGAGCTCACCGCGCAGGGCCACGACGGTGCGACGTTCCGCTACCGGATCCGGCCCGGTCGCGCCCCGCACCGCGGCGGCGGTGCCCGGGCGTCGTCGGACCCGGGGGCCTCGCAGCTCGACGTCCAGGTGGAGCCGGGCGGCCCGGACGGCGCGACGGGCTACGACGTCATGAACTTCACCCACGCGCAGCTGATCGACGACGTCATGGACCGCTTCGAGCAGCACGTCGCCGCCCGGGGCTGACCGCGGCGGTCAGCGGTCGAGGAACGACTCGATGACGGGCGCCAGCTCGTCGGCCTCGGTGACCAGCGCGATGTGCCCCCCGCGGTACACGTGCAGCTGCGCCCGGGGGATCAGCCGGGCCATCACCCGCGCGTTCACCACCGGGATGATCGGGTCGTCGTCCCCGGCGACGACCAGCGTCGGCTGCCGGATCAGCCGCAGGAACGGCAGGCTGCTCCAGCCGGTGCTCGAGGCCAGCTGGTAGTAGTAGCCGCGCTGCGGGCCGACCCGGGTGTGGGCGTGCAGCGCCGCCGCGGCGCGCTCGGGCTCGGTTCGGACCGTCCCGCCGTAGATGTGCCCGGCGATGCGGCGGGCGTACTCCGGGTCGCGGTGCCGCCGGGGGGTGAGCATGTGCGCCAGCACGCGGGGGCTGGCCGGCACCATGAGCGAGCCGGTCGCCGTCGCGGCCAGCACCAGCCGCCGGCAGCGGCGCCGGTGCTGCACCGCGAAGTGCTGGGCGAGCCCACCGCCCCAGGACAGCCCGAGGACGTCGACCGGCCGTGGGTGGCCCAGCCGGTCCAGCAGGCCGGCGACCACCGGGCTGAGCGTCGACAGCAGGTACGGGACGACGGGCGGGGGTGATCCGCCGACCCCGGGCACGTCGAAGCGGATGACGGTGCGCCGGGGGTCCAGCGCGTCGACGAAGGGCTGCAGCACCTCCAGGCTGGCCCCGATGCCGTTCATGAGCAGCAGTGGGGGCACGGCCTCGTCGGTGCCCGGCCGCACCGAGGTGCGCAGCGTCCGGCCGCCGATGGTCAGGCTCCGGACGACCTCCTGCTTGCTACTTGTCGAAGACATACGTGCCCGGTGCATCGGCCAGCGGCTCGAGGCCGTTCCCGCCCAGCTGCCGCGGGGCGGGGATCTCCTCGCCCGACCGCTCGCCGAGCCACGCCACGTAGTCCGGCCACCAGGAGCCCTTCACCGTCTCGGCCCGGCGCAGCCACTCCTGCGGGTCCGGCGGGGTGGAGGGCGCCACCTGGAACGTCGACTTCGGATTGCCCGGCGGGTTGACCAGCGACGCGATGTGGCCGCTGGTCGAGAGCACGAACCGGCTCTCCCCGCCGAGGAGCTGGGTGGTCCGGTAGCAGGCCTGCCACGGGCAGAGGTGGTCGGCGACGCCCGCGGTGACGTAGGAGTCGACGGTGACCGCGGAGAGGTCCACCGGGGTGCCGAGCATGCTCGCCCGGCCCGGCTGGGTCAGCGCGTTGCCCAGCGCCACCTCGATGAAGTCGCGGTGCAACGCGGCGCTCATCCGGGTGGTGTCGGCGTTCCAGAAGAGGATGTCGAAGTTCGGCGGCGGCTTGCCCTGCAGGTAGTTGTTGACCCAGTAGTTCCAGATGAGGTCGTTCGGCCGCAGCCAGGCGAACACCTCCGCCAGCTGCGCCCCGTCCAGGTAGCCCTTCTTGCGCGAGCGCTCGATGGCGGCCCGCACCGCCTCGGGGTCCATGAGCGCGGACATGGTGCCGGCGCGCTCCCAGTCCAGCACCGTGACGGCGAAGCTCGCCGAGCGGACCCGGTCCCGGGCGCCGGTCGCGGCCAGGTGCGCCAGCACCATCGCGGTGATGATCCCGCCCGAGCAGAAGGCCTGGACGCTCGCCTGCTCCCGGCCGGTGATCCGCTCGACGGCGTCCAGCGCGTCCAGGATGGCCTTGCCGTAGGTGTCCAGGCCCCAGTCGGCGTGCCGCTCGTCGGGGTTCCGCCACACGATCATGAACACCTGCTGGCCGCCGGCCAGGTAGTGCTCCACGATGCTGCGCCCGGGTGCGAGGTCGGTGATGTAGTACTTGTTGATCGTCGGCGGCACGATGACCAGGGGCACCGACCGGACGGTCTCCGTCGTGGGCCGGTACTGGATGAGCTCGAAGACGTCGGTGCGGAAGACCACCGCCCCGGGGGTGACGGCGAGGTCCTCACCCACGGTGAAGGCGTCCGGCTCGACCATCGAGGGCACCCGCGGCGGGCTCGCCAGGTCGTGGACCAGGCGCCGCAGGCCCTCGACGGCGTTCTTCCCTCCGGTGTCGATGACGGCCTTGAGGGCCAGCGGGTTGAGCACCGGCACGTTGCTCGGGGCCAGCGCGTCGACCAGGTTCGTCGCGGTGAAGCGGACCCGCTCGTCGTCCTGCCAGTCCAGGTCGGCGTCCTCGATGAGCTCCCAGGCCACCCGCGCTGTCGCCAGGTGGGCCTGCATGGTCCGCCGGAGCAGCGGGTTGCCGCTCCAGGCGGGGTCGGCGAACCGCTTGTCCTTCTTGCCCGGCGCGACCTCGGAGCGGCCGAGCACGACCTTGGCGAGCTCCCGGGCCAGCTCACCACCCCGGCGGGCGAGCGCGTCGGGCCGGCGGGCCAGGGCGGCCCCGAACCGCAGCACCGTCCCGGCCGGCGGGACGAGGCGGCGCAGCGGCCCGGCGGCGGCATCCACCAGCACCATGTCCAGGCCGGTGGCGACCTCGGCTACCGGGTCGGGGTTCCCGTCGGCCGGGGCGCCGGCGGGGACGGCGCGCGGCTTCGGGGCGTTGCGGGCCTGGTCGGTCGCGGGCTGGGCCATCGGCGGTCTCCTTACGACGCGCTGCCCCGGGAGACGACGGCGCCTTCCCCGGGGCGCGGTTGTGACCTGGAACACTCAACCACAGGCCGGGAGCTCCGGCAGCGCGCTGCCGACCGCCGGCCGCGCCGGGAGCGGACGGGACCCGGCGGTCACGCCGCCTCGGGCACCAGCGCGGTGCGGGGCGCGGCGCCGGGCGCCCGCCGCCAGGTGCGGTTGTGCCGCCAGAACAGGTAGCAGCCCAGGCCGAGCGGGATCGGGAGGACGTAGGTCAGCGCCCGGAACAGCAGCACGGCGGCGGCCACCTGCGCCCGCGGCCCGCCGGCGGCCGCCAGGCCGGCGATCAGCGCCACCTCCACCACGCCCAGCCCGCCGGGGGTGAGGGGGACGGCCGTGAGCAGCCGCGCGAAGGCGAAGACCACCAGCGCCTCGGCCGCGCCGACCTGGTCGGCGCCCACGCCGGCGAACCGGAGCGCGAGCAGCAGCAGGAGGAACAGCGACAGGTGGCTCACCAGCGTGGCGAGGGTGATCCAGTGCCAGCGCGCCCGCAGCAGCAGGACGGTGCGGTCGCGGAACTTCGTCGTCGCCCGGTCCCAGCCCTCCACCGGGCCGCGGCCGAACGGGCGGCGCGCGGCCGATGCCGCCCGGGCGGCCGCCCGGCCGAGCCGGGCCGCCCCGGTGGCGCTGCGCAGCGCGACCGCCAGCAGCGCCACGGTCCCCCCGAGAGCGCCGAGCGCCGCGAGCCCGGCGGCCACCCGCCCGGCCGACGGCGGGGCGGAGAACGCCAGCAGCGCCAGCGCCAGGACGGGGAGGCCGAGCTTGGCGAAGTTGTTCCACAGCCCGGCGACCAGCAGCGCCACGGAGGTGCGGGAGCGGGAGAAGCCCCACGAGAAGTTCATCGCGTAGGTGAGGCCGACGGCGATCGCCGCCCCCCCGACCACGGTGTTGGAGACGGCGGTCGCGGCCTCGGTGGCGACCGTCGCCTGCCGAAGGGTCATGCCGGGGGTCGTGGCGACGACGACGAACTGGTAGGTCGCCAGGTTCCACCCGGCGGCCAGCAGCAGGACCGAGACCTCCACCCACGTCATGCCGGCGATCGCCGCCCACACCTGCGAGAGGCTGGTGAACTGGGGCAGGAACCAGGCGAAGACGGCGACGACGAGCCCCGCCGACAGCAGCGGCCCGAGGGCCCGGGACCACCGTGGGCGGCGGGACCGGCCGCCGGCGGGGGCGCTCACCGGTCACCACCCGGGGGGTCGAGGTGCAGCTCGCCGTCGGTCTGGTCGAGGACGGCGGCCCGCACCTGGTCGCGGGTCACCGCGCCGATGCCCTGGGTCGCCACGGCGAGCGGCTCGGAGCGGTTCTCGCCCGACAACCGGAAGAGCACGCGCACGCACCCGCCGTCGAAGACGTAGTACCGGGTGCCGACGTACTGCGGGCTCACCTCGCCGACCTGCTCCCACCGGCGCATCCCCTCCCGCTCGCTCGGGATCTCCGTCGCCCCGGTCGTGTCGCACGAGGCGGTCAGCGCCACCTCCAGCGCGTGCACCCCGTCGCGGTCGGAGTCCAGCCAGAAGCGCGCGGAGCTCTCGGTCGCCTCCAGCCCGGCCAGCTCCCACCCCAGGGGCATCGCCTCCAGGCAGGGCACCCTCGACGCGCTGGGCACCGACTGCGCCATGAGGACGACGCCGTTGGCCGGGAGCCCCTCGTCGCCCTCCTCGCACGCCAGCGTCTCCTCGCCCAGCACCACCGGCTGCCCGCAGCCGGCCAGCAGGCCCGCCGCGAGCAGGGGCAGCGCGGCCCGGCGCGCTCGCGCGGTCACAGCGGGGACCCGAGCAGGCCGGCCGACACGTAGACGGCGATCCCGGCCGCCGCGAGGGTGACGACGGTGAGCCCGGCCCGCCGCCAGGTCCAACGCTGGATGCGCACCGGGGGCAGGCGGAAGGGCAGCAGGGCGAGGAACTCCTCCTGCAGGTCCCGCCCCTGGCGGCGGAGCATACGCCGCAGCTGCGACGGCATGGTCAGCCCGCGGGTGGCGGCGAACGCCTCGGCGATCTCCTCGTCGCTGAAGTGGAGCCGCGCCCGCCGGTACACCCGCTCCGCGTCGGTGCGCAGAGCCAGGACCAGCATCATGTTGGCCAGGTCCACGGCCTGCCGCCACGGGCTCGGGCGCACCTCGGCGAAGGCGGAGTCGATGAGGTAGAGCGCGCCGTCGCGGACCAGCAGGTTGGCCGGCTTGATGTCCCGGTGGGCCATGCCGATCTCCCACAGCCGGCGCACGATCGCCAGCCCCTGGTCGATGACCGCGTCGTCGACCTCCGCCTCGCCGGCCTCCTGGGCGCCGGCGATGAACTCGGTGACCAGCAGGTACTCCCGCTCGGGCGTGATCTCGACGATGCCGAGCGGCTGCGGGACCGGCAGCCCGCCGTCGCACAGCACCCGCAGCACGTAGTCCTCGTGCTGCACCAGCCGCCGGACGCTGTCGAACGGCTTCTCGTCCTCCAGCCGGCCGTACAGCAGCGTCCGGCCGAGCTTGTACCAGCGGTCCGAGCGCACGTGGGTGGCCGCGTAGAGCTTGCCGAACACCTGGCTCTCGCCGTCCCCCTGCGGGTCGTGGGCCTTGACCGTGATCCGCAACGGCGTGGAGCCGCCCGAGCCGGCCAGGCCGAACGGCGTGACGTCGGTGACCACCAGTCCCAGCTGGTCCTGTAGCGCCCGGACGATGGCCGCGCCCCGCTCGCCGGAGACGTCGAGGTGGGCGGGCCGGGCGCGGGTGTAGCGCACCGGGTGCACGGCGTTGGGCGTCAGCAGCCGGAAGGCGGCCAGCGGCGTGGCCACCCCGAGGACCACGCCGGCCAGGACGCCGGTCGGGTGGTCCTGGGCCAGGTAGAGCCGGGAGGCGGCGGTGACCACGAGCAGCCCGCAGACCACCCACTTGCCGATCGCCCGCTTCCGGCCGGGTGGGACCAGCGAGTAGAGGGTGCTCACCAGCAGCGCGGCCAGCACGGTCACCGGGAGCGACGGCATCGCGAACCCCGACCAGTCGCCGAGCACCTCGACCTCGAACGGCCGGGGCCGCTGGAGGGTGGTCGCCATCGCGGTGCCGACGTTGACCACGAACAGGCCCACCCCCAGCCAGACCAGCAGGTGCCGCCAGCGGCGGAAGGCGGCGAGCAGGACCAGGTCCGCCAGCCAGAGGGCGTGCAGCGCCTTCGCGCTGGCCAGCAGGCCGGCGACCTCGGCCACCGCGGTCAGCGCGGGCGACCGGGTGCTCGCGATCGCCTGGAGGATCCGGGTGTCGGCGACGTCGACGTACCGGATGGTCCCGGTGACCACCACGGCGAGGCAGGCGAGCAGCACCAGGACGCTGAGCCCCAGCCACCACCTGCCCGACGTCCGGAGCTGGCGGGGCAGCGGCGGTGGCTCGCCCGAGGGGCGGCGACGGCGGCGGACGCGTGCGATCGGGGGCGGAGCGGGGCGCTCGACCGGCCCCGTCGCCCGTGGCTCGGGCAGCGCCTGCGGCAGCGACGCCATGGCCGAGATGCTGCACCTCCCCGCGCGCGCGGACCATCCCTTTCTCCCCGGTCCGGCGCTACGGTGGCGCCTCCGCGTGATCGCCACCGGAGGTCGGCGGCGCGCGGCCGGGAGCGGCGGGAGGTGGCTGCCCTGCGCGCTGGCCGGGCCCTCGTAGCTGTGCTGCTGGCGCTCGCCGCCGTACTGGGCTGCACCCGTGCGGAGCCCCCGCCGCCGGACCCGGACGTGATCCGGTTCGCCTCCTACGACTTCCCCGAGAACCAGATCCTCGTCGAGGTCTACGCCGAGGCCGCCCGCCGCCGCGGCCTGCCGGTCTCGGTCCAGCACGGCATCGGCACCCGGGAGGTGGTGTCCCCCGCGCTGCAGCAGGGCGTGGTGGACGTCGTCGTCGACTACCTCGGGACGGCGCTCTCGTTCGCGCGCCCGCGGTTCCCCCGCCCGCCCGAGGAGCCGGGGCAGATGCACGCCGTCCTCTCGCGCACGATGGGCGGGCGCGGGGTGGACGTCCTGACCCCGGCCGCGGCGGAGGACCAGAACGGCTTCGTCGTCACCGAGGAGTTCGCCGCCGAGCACGGGGTGAGCCGGCTGTCCGACCTGGCGCCGCTCGCCGGCGACCTGGCCTTCGGCGGGCCGCCGGAGTGCCCGGAGCGGCCGTTCTGCCTGCTCGGCCTGGAGCAGGTCTACGGGCTGCGGTTCGGGACCGTGACCAGCATGCCGTCGCGGGCGGCGACGCTCGAGGCGCTGCTGTCCGGCCAGGTGCAGGTCGGCATGCTGGAGACGACGGACGCGCGGCTGGCCACCGCGCCGGTGGTCCCGCTGGCCGACGACCGCGGGTTGCAGCCGCGGGAGAACGTGGTGCCGATGGTGCGGTCGGAGGTGCTCGACCGGTGGGGCGAGCCGTTGCGCGAGGCCCTCGACGGCGCGAGCGCGCGGCTGACCACCGGCGACCTGGTCGAGCTCAACCGGGCGGTCGAGTTCGACGGTCGCACGCCCGCCGAGGCCGCGCGGGCCTGGTGGGACGCCCAGTAGGGCCGCCGTCAGACGATGGCGCTCGTCCCGGTCACCCCACGGCCGACGATGAGGGTGTTCACCTCGCGGGTGCCCTCGTAGGAGTAGATCGCCTCGGCGTCGGCGACGTAGCGGCCCACGTGGTTCTCCAGCAGGATGCCGTTCCCGCCCATGAGCTCGCGGGCCCAGCCGACGGTCTCCCGCATGCGCATGGTGCAGAACGCCTTGGCCAGCGACGCGTGCTCGTCGGTCATGGTGCCGGCCATCTGCAGCTGCGAGAGGCGGGCGCACATCGCCGCCGAGGCCGTGATGTTGCCGAGCATCCGCACCAGCAGGTCCTGGACGAGCTGGAACTCGGTGATGCGCTGCCCGAACTGCTCGCGCCCCAGGGCGTAGCGCAGCGCGTGCTCGTAGGCCCCGCGCGAGCACCCGACCGCCGACCACGCCACACCGGCGCGGGTCGCCCGCAGCACGTTCGCCGTCTCCCGGAAGCTGTGCGCCTCCTGCAGCCGGTTCTCCTCCGGCACCCGCACGCCCTCCAGGATGATGTGCGCGTTCTGCACGGCCCGCAGCGCGATCTTGTCCTGCAGGTCGACGGTGGTGAACCCCGGCGTCCCCTGCTCGACGACGAACCCGAGCACGCGGTCGGTCTCCACGTCCCGCGCCCAGATGATGACCAGGTCGGCGAAGCTGGCGTTGCCGATCCACTTCTTCTCGCCGTCGAGCACCCACGAGTCGCCGTCCCGGCGGGCGGTGGTGCGCAGCCCCCGGGCGACGTCGGAGCCGTGGTCGGGCTCGGTCAGCCCGAACGCGCCGATCAGCTCCATGCGCGCCATCGCCGGCAGCCAGCGCTCCTTCTGCTCCTCGGAGCCGCAGAGGTCGATCGACCCCATCGCCAGGCCGCCGTGCACGCCCATGAACGTGGAGATCGACGGGTCGCCCTTGGACAGCTCCATGGCGATCATGCCGTCGACGAGCGAGGACCGGCCGGGGCAGCCGTGGCCCTGGATCGCGGTGCCGGCGATGCCGAGCTCGGCCATGGCGGGGATGAGCTGGCGGGGGAACTCCGCGCGGGTCCAGTACTCGTTGATGATCGGCGTGACCTGCTCGTCCATGAAGGCGCGCACCCGGTGCAGCAGGGCCCGGTCGTCCTCGTCGAGCAGCGCCTCGAGGTCGTAGAAGTCCGACGTGATCGTCGACGGGTCGCTCATCGCGGTACGGCCTCCTGGGTGGGGATCGGTGGCCTGCACCTACCCGGGGGCGGTGGGGGCAACCAGGCATGCGGCCCCGGTGCCCCGGGCACGGAACCACCACCGACCGACCGGAGGAACCCCGTGACCAGATCCATCGCCGACCAGACCATCGAGGAGCTGGGCGGGCCGGGCAGCGTGCTCGCCCGCCAGCGCCGCGACCACCAGGAGCTCGACCGGCTCCTGCAGGAGCTCGACGGCGCCGAGGGCGCCGCGCAGGAGGAGGTGCTCACCCGCATCGACCGCCTGGTGTTCAGCCACGCCTTCGCCGAGGAGACGGTGCTCTGGCCGGTCATCCGCCGGGTGCTGCCCGACGGAGACGCGCTGACGCTGCAGGTGGAGGAGGAGCACCAGGAGGTCAACGAGCTGGTCAGCGCCCTCGAGCGCGGCGGCCTCGACGACCCCGGGCGCCCGGAGCGGCTGCGCCGGCTGGTCGAGGTGCTGCGGGAGGACGTCCGGGACGAGGAGGACGTGATGCTGCCCCGGCTCCAGGAGCGGCTGAGCCCCGAGGAGCTGCGGGCGCTGGGCCGGCGCTGGGCGCTGATGGCGCGCATCTCGCCCACCCGGGCCCACCCCACCGTCTCCCGGCGCCCACCGGGCAACGCGCTGTCCGGTCTCCCGCTCTCGCTGATCGACCGCACCCGGGACGTCGTCGACGCCGGGGTGCGCCGCGCGCCGGACCGGTTCGTCCCGGCCGGGCGGGCGGTGAGCAAGGGGCTCGCCGCCGTCGCGGGAGTGGTCGAGAGGGTGCCGCTCTCGCGCCGCGGGGACCGGCCGCCCACCAGCCGCTGACGCCGCCGAGGGCCCGGAGCCGCGGTCGGCCGGGCCCCCGCGCGCGACGGCCCCCTCCCGCAGCGGGAGGGGCCGTCGACGTCCGCGGGCGCGGTGCCTCAGGTCGTCTGCTTGTCCTGGGGCTCGTCGCGGGCGTCGAGCTGGATCTCCTTCTCGGCCCGCGGCACGCCGTCCTTCAGCTCCTTGGTGCGCTCCACCTCGGCGTCGAGCTCGATGCCGAACAGCAGCGACAGGTTGATCAGCCAGAACCAGATCAGGAAGATCACCACGCCGGCGAGCGCCCCGTAGGTGGCGTTGTAGCTGCCGAAGTTCGCCACGTAGAAGGCGAAGGCGGCGGAGGCGACGACCGCCACGAGGATGGCGACGCCCGCACCGGGGCTCACGAACTTGAAGCCGCGCAGCTTGGCGTTCGGCGTCGAGTAGTAGAGCACCGCGATCATCAGCGCCAGGATGACCAGGATGACCGGCCACTTGGCCCAGCTCCAGACGGTCAGCACGGTCTCGCCGAGGCCCATGGCCTGCCCGATCGCGTCGACCACCGGGCCGCTGAGCACGAGCATGGCCACGATCAGCGCCGCGAACAGGATGCCGACCAGGGTGATCAGGATCTGCAGCGGCTTGAGCTTGTAGAACTTCCGGCCTTCGCGCGTCTCGTAGACGACGTTCGCGGCCCGGGTGAAGGCGCCGACGTAGCCCGAGGCGGTCCACAGGGCGCCGAGGAGACCGAGCACGAGGGCGAAGCCCAGCGGCGCGCTCTGTCCGGCGACGTCCTCGATGACGGGGTTCAGGGTCTCCGCCGCGGACTGGGGCACCACCGCTGTCAGCGCGGTGGTGAGCTCCTCGGGGTCGGTGAAGAGCCCCACGATGGCCGCCAGGGCGGTCAGCGCCGGGAACAGCGCCAGGACGCCGTAGTAGGTGAGCGCGGCAGCCCAGTCGGTGAGGTCGTCCTCGCTGAACTCCTTGAGCGTGCGCTTGATCGTGCCGCCCGTCGTGGGCTGGGGGTCGGCGCCGGTGGGCGCGTAGTCGGCCCGCGTGCCGCTGACGTTGTCGTCGTGCGGCGCAGGATCGCCGCCGGCGCGGTTGTCGGTGAAGCGCGTCTCAGCCTTCGTGCGGCTGGACGAGCCGGTGGGTCGAGCCATGTGGGGGTCCTCCAGGGACGAGGGCGGTCGCGCCTCTCGATGCCCCGGACGGAGTCGTTCCATGCCGGACGCGCCGGTAACGGTTGTGCAGCACCGGTCCCGATCGCGTCAGCGCACGCCCGAGACGGGCGACCACTCGCCCGCACCGGCGGTGGCCTCCTCCACCTCCGCGAGCGGGTCGTGCCGCCGGTGGTGGCCGCTGCGCCGGTCGCCGCGCACCCCGATCAGGGCCACCAGCACGACGACGGCCGAGGCGCCGACCCCGATGAGCGCGACCAGCGTGAAGGCCAGGGCCCGGGGCAGGCCGGTGGCCGGGTCGAGGCTGCCCGCGATCAGCGTGACCGCGAGCGTGCTGCCCAGCGCCTGGCCCACCGAGCGGGCGATCGAGTTCACCGCGTTCGCCACACCCGTCTCGTCCTCCCGGACGGCGCCGACGACGAGCGCGGGCAGGGCCGCGTACGCCACCGTGACCGACACCTGGGTGAGCAGGCCGGCCGCGACGACCAGCCACGGCTCCCCGCGCGCCCCGGCGAGCAGCCCGAAGCCCGCCACCCCGGACAGCGCCCCCGCGGTGAGCGTCGGCAGGCCGCCCACCCGGCCGACGACCCGGCCCGCGAACGGGGCGAGCAGGATGCCCACCACCCCGCCGGGGAGCAGGTAGACCACCGCAGCCTCCAGCACGCTCGCGTCGAACCCGTACCCGGTGACGGCGGGGTCGGCCTGCACGTACTGCAGGACGGCGAGGAAGGAGGCGAAGAGCGCGATCCCGCTCATGACGCCGGCCACGTTGGGCACGACGGTGCGCCGGTCGGTGAGCATCGCCGGCCGCACCAGCGGCTCGGCGGTCCGCCGCTGCAGGAGGACCCACCCCGCGAGCACGGCGACCGCGCCGGCGGCGCAGCCGATCGTGCCCGGGGAGACCCAGCCCCAGGTGGGCCCCTGGGAGAGCGGCAGCAGCAGGAGCACCAGACCCAGGCCCAGCACCAGCGCACCCCACCAGTCGATGCGCCCGCGGGCGGAGACCGGGCGGCGGGGGAGCAGCCAGGCGGCGAGCACCAAGGCCAGCAGGGTGATGGCCAGCCCCAGCCAGAAGGCGTGCCGGTAGTCCCCGCCGTCCCCGGTGAGCAGCCCGGTGGCGACGAGGCCGACGACGCCGCCGACGGCGAGCGTGCTGCTCACCACAGACATCGCCACGCTGAGCCGCTCCTCGGGGAGCTCGCGGCGCAGCACGCTGATCGACAGCGGGAACAGGCCGTAGGACGCGCCCTGCAGGACGCGTCCGGCCAGCAGCAGCGGCAGGGACTCCGTGAGGACGATCAGGAGCGTGCCCAGCGCGACCGCGACGAGGATGCCGAGGATGACCGGGCGGGCGCCTCTCAGGTCGCCGAGCCGGCCCAGCACCGGGGTGAGGACCGCAGCGGCCAGCAGGTTCGCGGTGAGCACCCAGCCGGCCGCGCCGGGCGAGACGCCGAGCTGCTCCTCGATCCGCCCGAGCGCCGGGACGACCAGGCTCTGCAGCAGCGAGAGGGTGGTGACACCGAGGGAGAGCGCCACGACCAGGGCCACCGGGCGGGTGCCGCGAGCCGCACCGGCCCCGGGGGCTGCTGTGGCGTCGGGCACGTCCTGATGCAACCACGCCGCACCGCCCCGCTCAGCAGCGGGAACGGCTGTGCAACGTGTCACACCCCCTCAGGTGAACTCCCGGAACCGACGATTGAGACAGCGGCGAACGGGGGACAGTGAGGCCCGACGACGTGCCGCCGCCCCTGACCCGGCGGCGGCATCCGCGAGTTCTGCGAGGAGAGAGATCTGATGATGTTGTGGCCGGCCGTGACCCTGCTGGGGTTCCTGGTCCTGACGGCCCTGGTCATCGCGATGGGCACGCAGTCCACCGCCCGGTACGAGCAGGAGCAGCGCGCAGCCACCCGCGCCGCGAAGGCGCGCCCCGCCGGTTCCGAGACCGTGGGAGCCGCGCGCGCCGCCTGAGTGCAGCACCCCGACCGCGCCCCGCCGCCCGTCCGGACGGCGGGGCGTCGTCGTCTCAGAGCCAGGCGTCGCGGGCGTCGAGCACCGTGCGGTCCAGGGACTCGAGCAGGTCGAACCAGGCCCGCGTGCGGGGCAGCTCCCAGCGCCAGAAGTACCGGGCCGCGGCGCGCTTCCCCTCGTGGAAGTCGGTGCTGCCGGCCTCGGCGGCCAGCGCCTGCTCGAGCCACAGCCAGCCGACGACGACGTGCCCCGCGGCCTCGAGGTAGACGTGCGAGTTGGCCAGGGCGAGGTCCGGGTCGCCGGTGCCCCAGAGGGTCGCCGTGACCGCACCCATCCGGGCGACCGCGGCGTCGAGGTCGGTGGCGAAGCCCTCCCACTGCGTCCCCGCGGCGCGGGCGGTCGTCGCACCGATCGCCTCGCCCAGCAGCGCGAGCCCGGCGCCCCCTTGCATGACCACCTTGCGGCCGAGCAGGTCCAGCGACTGGATGCCCTGCGTGCCCTCGTGGATCGGGTTGAGGCGGTTGTCCCGGTAGAACTGCTCCACGGGGTAGTCGCGGGTGTAGCCGTAGCCGCCGTGCACCTGGATGGCCAGGTCGTTGGCGGCCAGCCCCCACTGCGAGGGCCAGGCCTTGGCGATCGGGGTCAGCATGTCCAGCAGGAGGTGCGCTCTCGCCCTGTCCTCGGCGGCCTCGGCCGTCTGCTCCTCGTCGACCAGGCGGGCGCAGTACAGGCCGAGTGCCAGACCGCCCTCGGCGTAGGTCTTCGCGGCCAGCAGCATCCGGCGGACGTCGGGGTGCTCGACGATCGGCACCATCGGGGAGGCGGGGTCCTTGGCGCCGGCCGGGCGGCCCTGGGTGCGGGTGCGTGCGTACTCCAGCGCGTGCAGGTAGCCGGTGTAGCCCAGCACCGTCGCGCCCATCCCGACGCCGATCCGGGCCTCGTTCATCATGTGGAACATGTAGGTGAGCCCCTTGTGCTGCTCGCCCACCAGGTAGCCGACGGCGCCAGGCTGCCCACCGGGCGTGTGCACGCCCTCGCCGAAGTTGAGCAGCGTGTTCGTCGTCCCCCGGTAGCCCATCTTGTGGTTCAGCCCGGCCAGGACGACGTCGTTGCGCTCGCCGAGCGAGCCGTCGGGGTTCACCAGGAACTTGGGGACGATGAACAGCGAGATGCCCTTCACCCCGGGCGGGCCGCCGGGGATCTTGGCCAGCACGAGGTGGACGATGTTCTCGGTCAGCTCGTGGTCGCCGCCGGAGATCCACATCTTGTTGCCGCTGAGCCGGTAGGTGCCGTCGTCCTGAGGCACCGCCTTGGTGGTGATGTCGGCGAGCGAGGAACCGGCCTGCGGCTCCGACAGCGCCATGGTGCCGAACCAGCGGCCCTCGATCTCGGGGGCGACGTAGGTGTCGATCTGCTCCCGGCTGCCGTGCGCCAGCAGCAGGCGGGCGTTGCCCATGGTCAGGAACGGGTAGGCCGAGGTGCCCACGTTGGCGGCCTTGAACCAGGCGAAGACGGCCTGCCCGACGACGTGCGGCAGCTGCATGCCGCCGAACTCCTCGTCGAACTCGCCGGCCATCAGGCCCGCCTCGGCGAACACCCGCAGCGCCTCGGCGACCTCCGGGATCAGCTCGACCTTGCCGTCGACGAAGCGCGGCTCGTTCTCGTCGGCCTTCCGGTTGTGCGGGGCGAAGTGCTCGGTGGCGATCTGCTCGGCGAGGTCGAGCACCGCGTCGAAGGTCTCCCGCGAGTGCTCGGTGAACCGCGCGCGCTTCGTCAGCGACTCGACGTCGAGCCACTCGTTGAGCAGGAAGTCCAGGTCACGGCGGGACAGGATCAGCGACGACGACGGCACGGGGTCTCCAGGCGCGGGTACGGCGACGAGGTGCGAACCACTTCACACTAGGCCGGTTGCCCGGCGGCCCGGAGGGGGTAGGGCGGGAGCGCCCGCAGCCGACCCGAGGAGCACGCCGTGGAGCTACCCGCCATCGTCAGCCGCGCGGGGGGTGCGCTGCTGAGCACCCTGCAGCACGTGCGCCTGCCCGGAGTCGGCCAGGCGTCGGTCACCGACGACCCGGCCACCGCCGCCCGCAGGTGGCGGGCGGTCACCGTGCTGCGCACCGCGGAGGAGGTCGGCGCGCTGCCGCCGCCGCTGGACCGGTTCGGCGACCGCATCGAGGTGCGCACCGAGGCCGCGCCGGGCGACCGGGGCACCGAGCTGTCGGCCCGCTTCCTCGGGACCCCGTCGGAGGCGGAGATCGGCGAGCTCAGGGCCGCGCTGCGCGAGGCCAAGCAACTGCTGGAGGTGGGGGAGGTGCTGCGCGTGGAACCGCAGCCGCACGGCGTCCGGAAGCCGACACCGCAGGGCGCGGCGCTGGAGGGCATGACCCGCGAGGCACCGAAGGAGGGAGTGCTGTGAAGGCGGCGACCTGGGCGGGCGTCAACGAGATCGCGGTCGAGGACGTCCCCGAGCCGACGATCCTCAACGACCGCGACGTGATCCTGAAGATCCGCCAGTCGGTCACCTGCGGCTCCGACCTGCACCTCGTCGGTGGCTACATCCCGTTCATGCGTGCGGGCGACGTCATGGGCCACGAGTTCATCGGCGAGGTCGTCGAGGTGGGCAAAGAGGTCCGCGACCGGAAGGTCGGCGACCGCGTCGTCGTCGCACCGTTCGCGGCCTGCGGCGCCTGCTGGTACTGCAAGCAGGAGCTCTACTCCCTCTGCGACAACGGCAACGCGAACCCGGGCATCACCGAGGGGCTGTGGGGTCAGAGCCCCGGCGGGTGCTTCGGCTACTCCCACGCCATGGGCGGCTACGCGGGGAGCCACGCCGAGTACATGCGCGTGCCCTATGCCGACGTCGGCACGTTCGTCGTCCCGGAGTCGATCTCGGACACCCGGGCGCTGTTCGCCTCCGACGCCGCCTCGACGGGGTGGATGGGCGCCGACCTGGCCGGCACGAAGCCCGGGGACGTCGTCGCGGTCTGGGGCGCCGGAGGCGTGGGGCAGATGGCAGCCCGCGCGGCGATGCTGCTCGGCGCCGAGCAGGTCGTGGTGGTCGACCGGGTGCCGGAGCGGCTGGCGCAGGTCCGCGAGCACGTCGGTGCGGAGGCCGTGGACTACACCACCACGGACGTCATCGCCGAGCTGCGCGAGCGCACCGGTGGTCGTGGGCCGGACGTCTGCATCGAGGCCGTCGGCATGGAGGCGCACGCGCCCGGCACACCCGGCATCTACGACCAGGTGAAGCAGCAGCTGCGGCTGCAGACCGACCGGCCGACCGCCGTCCGCGAGGCCGTCATGGCCTGCCGCAAGGGTGGCTCGGTCTTCACCCTGGGCGTGTTCGCCGCGATGGTGGACAAGTTCCCGCTGGGCGCGGCCATGAACAAGGGCCTCACGATCCGTGGCGCCCAGGTGCACGCCCAGCGCTACATCCCGGAGCTGCTGCGCCGCATGGAGAGCGGCGAGCTGGTCACCGAGCACCTGGCCACCCACGTCATGCCGCTCACCGAGGCGCCGCGGGGTTACCAGCTGTTCAAGGACAAGGACGAGGGCTGCGTGCGGGCGGTCTTCCAGCCGTGACGTCGTGACACCGTCGTCCTCCGGACGACCACCGCGATCAGGTGCCGTCCCCGTCCTGCGCTGAACCCGGTCGTGCGTGGCGGCGGGAGGCGTCCGGCCCCGCGCCGCCACGTGCCGTGCGACGGTGCGCGCCGGGGTGTCAGCGCGGGGCGTCGGGCCGGTCGCCCGGCTGCCCCACCGGCGGCGGGACCGAGGTGGGAGCGGCCGCGCCCACGGCCTCGGTGGCCTCCTCGGCCGGGTCGCGGGGATCTGTGGTCGCCGTCCCGGCCGTCTCCCCCTGCCGGGCCTGGATGCCCGACTGGTTGCTCAGCGCGAGCTGGGGGAGGAACAGGAAGACGAAGAACCCGACCGCCACGACGCCGGCGGCGATCAGGAACACCAGGTCGATCGAGGTCGAGAAACCCACCTTGAACGGCTCGGCCAGCGCGGCCGGCAGCTCCTGGATGAACGAGGTGTCGTCGAGGGCGCTCCCGCCGGCGGCGGCGAGCTGCTGGAACTGCGGGGCCAGCTCCGGGTTCGCCCGCACGGTGTCCTCGACGGCGGCGTCGATGTCCTGCGGCAGCCGGGTGAACAGGACCGACAGGAACGCCGCCGTCCCGAGGGTGCCGCCCATCTGCCGGAAGAAGGTCACCGACGAGGTGGCCACGCCCATCTCCCGCGGGGAGACGGCGTTCTGCACGGCGAGGATCACCGGCTGGAAGTTGAAGCCCAGCCCGAGCCCGAGCAGGACCATGAACGGCACGAGCGTCCAGACCGAGGTGTCGGCGTCGACCAGGGCCGACATCGCCAGCAGCGCCGTCACCATGAGGGCGATGCCGACCAGCGGGAAGACCTTGTACCTGCCGGTCTTCGAGATGGCGATGCCCGAGCTCATCGCACCGACCATGATGCCGGCGACGAGCGGGATCATCTGCAGCCCGGCCACGGTCGCGCTGGAGCCCTGGACGATCTGCAGGTACTGCGGGAGCAGCAGCAGCCCGCCGAACATCCCGGCGCCCATGACGACCGAGCCGATCCCGCTGACGGCGAAGCTGCGGTTGCGGAACAGCCGCAGCGGAAGCAGCGCGTCGTCCCGGTAGGCGCGCTCGGCCAGGACGAACAGGACGAACCCGACGGCGCCGATGACGTAGCAGGTGAGCGCGCCGGAGGAGGCCCAGCCCCAGATGCGGCCCTGCTCGGCGACGACGAGCAGCGGGACGAGGAACGTCATCAACGCGAGCGCGCCCGGCCAGTCGATCCGGTGCGGGCGCCTCTCGTGCGGCAGGTGCAGCACCCGCCACACGGCGAGGAAGGCGGCCACGCCCAGCGGCACGTTGATCCAGAAGATCCAGCGCCAGCCGTCGACGCCGAGCAGCGAGCCCTGGCCGGCGAAGAACCCGCCGATGACCGGGCCCAGCACGCTGGAGGTGCCGAAGACGGCCATGAAGTAGCCCTGGTACCGCGACCGCTCCCGGGGCGGGACGATGTCGCCGATGATGGCCAGCGCCAGGGACATCAGACCACCGGCGCCGATGCCCTGGACCGCCCGGAACGCGGCCAGCTGGTACATGGTGTCGGCGATGCCGCAGAGCGCCGAGCCGACGACGAAGATCGCGATCGCGAACAGGTAGAACGGCCGCCGGCCGTAGATGTCGGAGAGCTTGCCGTAGAGCGGCGTGGCGATCGTCGACGTGATCAGGAAGGCCGTCGTCGCCCAGGCCTGCAGGTCGTAGCCCTGCAGGTCGTCCGCGATCGTGCGGATCGCGGTCGCGACCACGGTCTGGTCCAGCGCGGCGAGGAACATCGCGACCATCAGGCCGACCAGGATCGTGACGATCTGCCGGTGGCTGAACGCGCCGCCGGCATCAGGCGCGGCGGCAGCCGCGCGGGCATCGCGGCGCGCGGCCGCGGTGGTGCGGGTGGTCTGGCTCATCGGGTCTCTCTCGCTGGTTCGGTGCCGGAGGTGGCCGCGTTCTCGGCGGCTCCGGGCAGGTCGGCCGCGATGTCGTCGATCAGGCGGCCGAAGAGGGTGGTGAAGGTGGCCAGGGCGTCCGCGTCCCAGCCGGCGGTCACCCGCTCGAGGTGCGCGGTCCGCTCCCGGTGCAGCGCGTCCACGGCCGCGCGGCCGGCGTCGGTGACGACGAGGCGGCTGGCGCGCCCGTCGCTCTCGTCGGCGACGCGGCGCACCAGCCCTTGCTCGACCAGCCCGGCGACGTGCCGGCTGACCGTCGAGGGGTCGGCGTGCACGAGCTCGGCGAGGGCTCCCTGGCGCAGCGGGCCTTCCCGCACGAGGGGGAACAGCAGCACGAGCGCCGCGCGGTCACGGGTCTCCGGCGCAGGCAGCTGGTTCTTCAGGGCGTGCACCACCCGCATGAAGCGGGGGAGCTGCTCGGAGAGGGTGCGGACCTCGGAGAGCCGATCGGGCCGGGGCACAGCACCTCCGGGAAGGGGTGTAGGGGCATGTCCGTTGCAAGGAGCAAGCAACGAGTTGCAAGGTACACGCATCCAGTGCGGGCCGGGGCCCGACCGCCTCCACCGGGTCAGTGCGATCCTGGGGAGGCCGGGCCTCCGGCGCCATCCTTCTGCCGAGAGGAACGCGAGCCCCACCGTGAGCGCCCCCACCGACGATCTGCGGGAGCGGCTGCCGGCGCTCGCGATCATCGACGAGCACCGGCTGCGCCGACGGCTCGACGGGCTCCGCCGCACCAGGGACGCGCGGGCGCGCGAGCAGCAGCGCGAGCGCATCTCCGCCGACGTCGCCGCGGCCGAGGAGCGGATCGCCCGGCGCCGGGCGGCCGTGCCGGCGATCTCCTACCCGGAGGACCTGCCGGTCAGCGCGCGGCGCGACGACATCGCCGCCGCCCTCCGGGACGCGCAGGTCGTGGTCGTCGCCGGGGAGACCGGGTCGGGCAAGACCACCCAGCTGCCCAAGATCGCCCTCGAGCTCGGGCGGGGTGTGCGGGGCCGCATCGGGCACACCCAGCCCCGGCGGATCGCCGCGCGCAGCGTCGCCGAGCGGATCGCCGAGGAGCTGGGCACGCCCCTGGGCGAGACGGTCGGCTACAAGATGCGCTTCAACGACCAGGTGTCGGACGCGACCCTGGTCAAGCTCATGACCGACGGCGTCCTGCTGGCCGAGATCGCGCACGACCGGCTGCTGCGCCAGTACGACACGATCATCATCGACGAGGCCCACGAACGGAGCCTCAACATCGACTTCCTGCTGGGTTACCTGGCGCAGATCCTGCCGCGGCGTCCGGACCTGAAGGTGGTCATCACCTCGGCGACCATCGACGTCGAGCGGGTGGCCCGGCACTTCGGGGACGCGCCGGTCGTGGAGGTCAGCGGGCGCACGTACCCGGTCGAGGTCCGCTACCGCCCGGTCATCGACCCGGACGAGCCGGACTCCGACGAGGACCGCGACCAGGTCACCGCGATCCTCGAGGCCGTCGACGAGCTGGTCGCGGAGGGGCCCGGTGACATCCTGGTCTTCCTCGCCGGCGAGCGGGAGATCCGGGACACGCAGGACGCGCTCGTCGAGCGGGCGCTGCCCTACACCGAGATCGTCCCGCTGTACTCGCGCCTGTCGGCCGCCGACCAGCACAAGGTCTTCGCCCCGCACACCGGACGGCGCATCGTGCTGGCCACCAACGTCGCCGAGACCTCGTTGACGGTGCCGGGCATCCGCTACGTGATCGACCCCGGCACCGCGCGGATCTCGCGGTACAGCCATCGCACCAAGGTCCAGCGGCTGCCGATCGAGCCGGTGAGCCAGGCCTCGGCCCGGCAGCGCTCGGGCCGCTGCGGCCGGCTCGGCCCGGGGATCGCGATCCGCCTCTACACCGAGGCCGACTACGAGTCCCGCCCCGAGTTCACCGACCCGGAGATCCTCCGGACCAACCTCGCGTCCGTGCTGCTGCAGATGGCCGCGCTCGACCTGGGCGCGGTCGAGGAGTTCCCGTTCGTCGACCCGCCGGACCGGCGGGCCGTCGCCGACGGGCTCGCGCTGCTCGAGGAGCTCCACGCGCTCGACGAGGACGGCGCGCTGACGGCGACCGGTCGGTCGCTGGCCGCGCTGCCGCTCGACCCCCGCATCGCCCGCATGGTCGTCGAGGCGGACCGGCGCGGCGTGCTGGAGGAGGTGCTGGTCATCGCGGCCGGCCTCACCATCCAGGACCCGCGCGAGCGGCCGACCGAGCACCAGCAGGCCGCCGACCAGATGCACGCCCGGTTCGCCGACGAGCACTCCGACTTCCTGGCGCTGCTCAACCTGTGGCGCTACCTCGGGGAGCAGCAGGAGGCCCTGAGCGGCAACCAGTTCCGCCGCACCGTCAAGCGGGAGTTCCTGCACTACCTGCGCATCCGCGAGTGGCAGGACCTGCACGGGCAGCTGCGCGGCGCCGCCCGGCGGCTGGGCATGGCGTTGCCCGGCCCGGCGACCGAGCCGGACGAGCGCGGCATCACCGCCGCGCTGCTGGCCGGGCTGCTCTCCCACGTCGGGATGCAGGCCGAGCCGGTCAAGGGTCGCGACGGCAAGCCGGGGCGACCGGGACGCGAGTACCTCGGCACCCGGAACACCCGTTTCGTCATCGCCCCCGGGACGCCGCTGGCCAGGAAGCCCCCCCGCTGGGTGGTGGCCGCCGAGCTGGTCGAGACCAGCCGGCTGTTCGCCCGCACGGTCGCGCGCATCGACCCGGAGACGGTGGAGAAGCTCGCTGACCACCTGGTCAAGCGCCAGTACTCCGAGCCGCGGTGGGACGCCAGGCGGGGCTCCGTCGTCGCCACCGAGCGGGTGACCCTCTACGGGTTGCCGCTCGTCGTCGGCCGCCGCGTGCAGTACGGCTCCATCGACCCCGTCGTCTCCCGGGAGCTGTTCATCCGGCACGCGCTGGTGCAGGGCGAGTGGACGACGCACCACCGCTTCTGGGCGGAGAACCAGCGGGCGATCGAGCGGGTCGCCGAGCTCGAGGAGCGCGCCCGCCGGCGCGACATCGGCGTCGACGACGACACGCTGTTCGAGCTGTACGACGCACGGATACCGGCGGAGGTCGTCTCCACCCGGCACTTCGACAAGTGGTGGAAGCGGGCGCGGCACGAGGAGCCCGACCTGCTCACCTTCACGCCGGAGATGCTGACCAACACCGCCGCGGCGGCGCAGGTGCGCCCGGAGGACTTCCCGGACGAGGTGCGGCTGGGTGGTGGGCTGACGGCGCCGCTCACCCTGCCCCTGTCCTACGCGTTCGCCCCCGGGAGCGCCGAGGACGGCGTGACCGTCGACGTGCCGCTGGGTGTGCTGGACTCGGTCGTGCAGCGCACGTCCGGGGAGTCGCTGGCCTTCACCGTGCCGGGCCTCCGCGAGGAGCTGGTGACGGCGCTGCTGCGCACCCTGCCCAAGGGCCTGCGCCGGGCGCTCGTGCCCATCCCCGACCGGGTTCGGGCGGTGCTGCCCGGGATCGACCCGGGGGAGCCGCTGCTGCCGGCGCTGGAGCGCGAGCTGCGCCGGGCCGCCGGTGTGGTGGTCCCGCCCGACGCGTGGCAGCCCGGCCAGGTGCCCGACCACCTGCGCGCCACGTTCCGGGTGCTCGACGACCAGCACCGACCCCTGGCCACCGGGAAGGACCTCGCCGCGCTCAAGGCGCAGGTGGCGCCGCAGGCCCGGGCCAGCCTGGCGCGGGCGGCCTCGGACCTCGAGCGCACCGGGTGCACGTCCTGGGAGTTCGGCAAGCTGCCCCGCACCGTGGAGGTGCGCCGCGGCGACCACGTCGTCACGGCCTACCCGGCGCTGGTGGACGAGGGGACGACGGTGGGGATCCGCGTCGTCCCGACCGAGGCCGAGGCGGTGCGGCTGACCTGGCGCGGCACCCGGCGGCTCCTGGTCCTGGCCGCCGGCTCGCCGGTCAAGCAGGTGGTCAAGGGGCTGGGCCCGGCGACCCGGCTGGCCCTGCAGTTCAACCCGGACGGCGAGATCCCCGACCTGGTCGCCGACTGCGTGGACGCGGCCGCCGACGAGCTGATCGCCGCCGCCGGGGGGCCGCCCCGCGATGCGGCGGCCTTCGACGCCCTCGTCGTCTCGGCGAAGGGGCAGCTGCACCGGCTCACCACGGACACGGTCGGGCGCGTCGAGGCCGTGCTGACCCGAGCGCGCGAGGTGGCCGGGGCGATCGGCGCCGCGCCCGCCCGCCGGGTGCCCGAGGCGGCGGTGGCCGACCTGCGGCGGCAGATGACCGGGCTGCTGCACCGCGGTTTCGTCGCCGCCACCGGCCGCCGCCGGTTGCCCGACCTCGTCCGGTACCTCACCGCGATGGCGCACCGGCTGGAGAAGCTGCCGGCCAACGCGGTGCGCGACGAGCTGTCGATGCAGCAGGTGGCCGCGGTGACGGCGGAGTACGAGCAGCTCCGGAGGGAGGTCCCGCCGACCGGGGCGCCCGATGACCCGGTCATCCGGGTCCGCTGGATGATCGAGGAGTTGCGCGTGGGGCTGTTCGCCCAGAACGTGGGCACGCCCCGGCCGGTGTCCGAGCAGCGCATCTACAAGGCGATCGACGCGATCGGGGTCTAGGCCCCCGTGCCCGGCGCGTGCTCCTTCAGCAGGGCCGAGATGCGCTGGCGGGTGACGCCGAAGAGGGCGGCGATCCGGTTGATGCTGACCTGCTCGCGCTGCAGGGCCGCCGCCTCCTCCCGCCGGAAGGCGTGGCCGGCGGTGGCCAGCGTTGCGAGCACGGTGGAGATGCTCTCCACCACCAGCGGGCCGGACTCCTCGGTGACCAGTTCCAGCCACGACCGGCCGGCGCGGCGCTCGCCCAGCAGCAGGTCGGCCCGGCCCCGGGCGTGCTCCAGCTCGGCGAGGGAGGCGTCGATGCAGGCGATGAGGCGCTCCAGCGCCACCGCGGCCGGTTCGTCCGGCGTGCCGTGCGGGCCGCTCATCGCTGCTCCTCACGGGCTCGGCGGGGGTCGGGGGAACAGTAGCCGGACATGTATTGCACACAACCCGCGTGGGGGGCAAGGGGCGTTGCACCTCAGGCTTGCGCATGGCAGGTTGTGCGCAACGGTTTAGTTCCCGCTCCGGTCTGCCGATGATGCCGGTACCGGGCGACCAGGCCGTCTCCCCGCCCGCCGGCAGAACGGAACGCACCGTGTCCACGCTCAGCGCCAGCCTCGACCTCCCGCCGGTCGCCGCGAGCGTGCCGGCGGCCCGTCGGCTGGTCCGCGAGCTGCTGATCTCCTGGGGCGCCCGCCAGGACCACGAGGACGCCGCCCTGCTGGTGACCGAGCTCGTCGCCAACGCCGTGGACCACGTGGACGGCACCGCCTGCCTGACCGTGGAGGCGACCCTCTCGGAGGACTGGCTGCGGCTCGCCGTCGTGGACTGCTCCCCCATCCGTCCGGCGGTGCAGCCGTTCTCCCCGGACCGCCGCCGGGGCCGGGGGATGCTCATGGTGGAGGTGCTCGCCGACCGGTGGGGGTGCGAGGACCACCGCGACGGCAAGCGCGTGTGGTTCGAGCTGCGTCCCCCCCGGCTGTGACGCGCCGGCTGGTTTGCCGCAGTCGCCGATCGGGGACGGGCGAGGAGGAAGCCAGCCGAAGGAAGGGACTGCGCGATGAGCGATCCGAACACCCACGCCGCCGGTGAGGACGTCTCCGACGAGGAGATGATCGAGACCGTGGCGAGCCAGACCGACAGCGCGTCGGAGAACGCCGACGTCGCCGGCAAGGACTGGGACGGTGACCCGGGGTCCGCACCCGCCCCCAGCGACGAGGCCTGAGCGCCACCGACGCCCCGCACCGCCCCCGCCCCGATCCCGGGCCGGGGGCGGTGCCGCGTCCGACCCGGGCACACTGCGGTGGTGAGCGCCACAGGAGAGCTGCTGACCCGGCCCGCCCGCACCGCGGCCCGCTGGGTGGTCCGCCACGGCCTGCCCGCCCTGTACCTCGCCCGCAGCGCCCGCCGGGGCGATGCCGTCGGCCGGCTGATGCGCGACCCCGCGCTCCGCGAGCACCCCTACGGGCTGTACGAGGAGCTCCGCGCCCGGGGACCGCTCACGGGCAGCAGCCTGGGGCTGGTCACGACGTCGCACCCCGTGGCCCAGGAGGTGCTGCGCAGCGAGCGCTTCGGTGTGGGCTGGGATCGCGCGGCGGCGCCCCGGCCGGTCCGCTGGGCGCTGGAGTTCGGCGACGACCCGGCCACGGCCGGGGTCGCCGAGCCGCCGTCCATGCTCGTCGTCGACCCGCCCGACCACACCCGGTTCCGCCGGCTGGTCAGCCGCGCCTTCACCCCGCGGGCGACGGCGGCGTTCGAGCCGGCGATCCGGCGCACCGCCGAGCGGCTGCTGGACGACCTCGAGCGCCGGGACGGCGTCGTGGACCTCGTCGAGGCCTACGCGGCGCAGCTACCGGTGCTGGTCATCGCCGAGCTCCTGGGCGTCCCCGTCGAGCGCCGCGTGGAGTTCCTCCGCTGGGGCGCGGCGGCGGCCGCCACCCTCGACCCCGGACTCCCGCTGGGTCGCTTCCTGGCCGCCGAGCGGGCACTGCGGGCCATGCACCGCTTCCTCGGCGAGCACTTCGAGCGGCTGCGCCGGGAACCGGACGAGGACCTGGTCAGCAGGCTGGTGACCCTGCCGCCCGACGAGGCCCTCACCGATCGGGAGCTGCACGCCACCGTGCTGCTGCTCCTGGGCGCGGGCTTCGAGACCACGGTCAACCTGCTCGGCAACGCCGTCGTGCTGCTGGACGCGCACCGCGACCAGTGGGCGGCCCTCCGCGGCGGTGACGCGGGCTGGGACGACGCCGTCGAGGAGGTGCTGCGGCTGGACAGCCCGGTGCAGGTGACCGGCCGGACGGCGCGCGCGGACGTCGAGCTCGCCGGGCGGCGGGTGGCCGCCGGCATGCGGGTCACGCTGCTGCTGGGTGCGGCGAACCGCGACCCAGACGTCTTCCCCGACCCGGCGCGCTTCGACGTCACGCGGGCCAACGCGCGCGAGCACCTGGCCTTCTCCGGTGGGATCCACTACTGCCTGGGGGCCGGGCTGGCCCGGCTGGAGGGCGCGGTGGGCCTGGAGGTGCTCGGCGAGCGCTTCCCGGGCCTGCGCGTGGCCGGCCGCCCGGTGCGCCGCGACCTGCAGACCCTGCGCGGCTTCGAGCGCGTCCCGGTCACGCTGCGCTGACGGGGCGTGGCCCCCTTCCGGGCACCGCCCCGAGCCTGCGAGGGGTGGGGGGAAGGGGTGCTCCATCAGCTGCCGGGGACCAGCATGCCTGCGCCGACGGTGGCGTTGGTGGCCTCGTCGACGAGGATGAAGCGGCCGGTCACCCGGTTGCGGGAGTACTCGTCCACGAACAGCGGCTGGGTGGTGCGCAGCCGCACCCGGCCGATGTCGTTCAGGCCGAGCTCTGTCGCCTCCTGCTCGCGGTGCAGGGTGTTCACGTCCAGCCGGTACTGCAACTCCTTGACCACCGCCCGCACCGACCGGGTCGTGTGCTTGACGGCCAGCCGCTGGCGGGGACGCAGCGGCTCGTCGGTCATCCAGCACACCAGCGCGTCGAGGTCCTGGGTCACGTGCGGGGCGTTCGCCGGCCGGCAGATCAGGTCGCCGCGCGAGACGTCGAGGTCGTCGGCCAGCCGGACGGTCACCGACATCGGCGCGAACGCCTCCCCGACCGGGCCGCGGGGCCCGTCGATGCCGGCGATCGTCGTCGTCAGGCCGCTGGGCAGCACCTGGACCTCGTCGCCGGGGCGCAGCACGCCGCTGGCGACCGTCCCGGCGTAGCCGCGGTAGTCGTGGTGCGCGTCGGACTGCGGCCGGATGACGTACTGCACCGGGAAGCGCACGTCGATCAGGTTGCGGTCGCTGGCCACGTGCACGTGCTCGAGGTGGTGCAGCAGCGAGGGGCCCTGGTACCAGGGCGTGTTCTCCGACCGGCGCACCACGTTGTCCCCGTGCAGCGCCGAGATCGGCACCACGGTGAGGTCGGGGACGTCGAGCTTGGCGGCGAAGGCCGTGAACTCGTCGCGGATCGCCTCGTACGTCTCCTCCGACCAGTCGACCAGGTCCATCTTGTTGACGGCGACGACCAGGTGCGGCACCCGCAGCAGAGAGGCGAGGAAGGCGTGCCGCCGGCTCTGCTCGACCATGCCCTTGCGGGCGTCGACGAGGACGATCGCCAGGTCCGCCGTCGAGGCGCCGGTGACCATGTTCCGCGTGTACTGCACGTGGCCCGGGGTGTCGGCCAGGATGAACGTCCGCCGCGGGGTGGCGAAGTACCGGTAGGCGACGTCGATGGTGATGCCCTGCTCGCGCTCGGCGCGCAGGCCGTCGGTGAGCAGCGCGAGGTCGACGTAGTCGCCCTTGCTGGCGCGCTCGACCGCCTCGTACTGGTCCTCGAACACGGCCTTGCTGTCGTACAGCAGGCGGCCGATCAGCGTGCTCTTGCCGTCGTCCACCGAGCCCGCGGTGGCGATGCGCAGGATGTCCTTGCGGGCGGTGGCGATCTCGGCGGCCGCCTCGGCGGCGGCCGAGTGGACGTCGACGGGGGCGTCGGTCATCGGGCGGTCTCCTGGCGCGGGGCGGCGGCGTGGCGGACGCTGGTGTCCGTCGACCGGGGAGGCAGCGGGTGTTCGTGTTGCTCGCCGTACCGGGGCTGCTGGTCGTGGTAGGGGGGTACGTCGTCGGCTTCGCCGTGGCGGACTGGGTGTGCGGGCTGCTCGGCGCGCGACCGGGCGGGGCGCCGGAGGTCGCCGGCTGGCTGACGGGGCTGCTCCTGCTCGCCGTCGTGGTGCGCGGCGTGGTGGGCCACCTGCGCCGCCGGCGCGAGGACCGCGGGCATCAGAAGTAGCCCTCCTTCTTGCGGTCCTCCATGGCGGCGTCGCTCACCTTGTCGTCCCCGCGGGTGGCCCCGCGCTCGGTCATGCGGGTCACCGCGATCTCGGCGATGACCTCCTCGACCGTGGTGGCGGTGGAGGGGACGGCGGCGGTCAGGTTGGCGTCGCCGACCGTGCGGTAGCGGACGCTGCGCCGCTGCACCTGCTCGCCCTCGCGCGGGGTGATGAACTCGTTCACCGCGTAGAGCATCCCCTGGCGCTCGACCACGTCCCGCTCCTGGGCGAGGTAGAGCGGGGGGATGGCGATCCCCTCGCGGAGGATGTACTGCCAGATGTCCAGCTCGGTCCAGTTCGACAGCGGGAAGACGCGGATGGACTCACCCAGGTGGATCCGGCCGTTGTAGAGGTCCCAGAGCTCGGGGCGCTGGTTCTTCGGGTCCCACTGGCCGAACTCGTCGCGGAAGGAGAACACCCGTTCCTTGGCGCGGGCCTTGTCCTCGTCGCGGCGGGCGCCGCCGAACAGCGCGGTGAAGCCGTGCTCCTCGACCGCGTCGAGCAGCACGGGGGTCTGGATGCGGTTGCGGGAGCCGTTGGGCTCCTCCTTCACCGTCCCGGCCGCGATCGCGTCGGGCACCGAGGCCACCACGAGCTGGACGTCGAGCTCCGCGACCCGCTTGTCGCGGAAGGCCAGCACCTCGGGGAAGTTCAGCCCCGTGTCCACGTGCATGACGGGGAACGGGATGCGGGCGGGCGCGAACGCCTTGCGGGCCAGCTCCAGCATCACGATGGAGTCCTTGCCGCCGGAGAACAGCAGCACGGGCCGCTCGAGCTCGGCCACCACCTCACGGATGACGTGGATGGACTCGGCCTCCAGCGTCTCCAGCTGGCTGAGCCGGTAGTCGGGCGTCGTCACGCGCGCATGCTCCACGGGGTAGGGATCGGGTCGGCGACCGGCGCAACCCGATCGGGTCGGTGCGGATTCCCGCCCAGTGTCCGCTATCGGGCCGCGGCGACCGCAGCCAGGACCTCGTGCGCCAGCTCCGGGCGGACGACCACCAGCTCCGGCAGCGAGGGTTCGGGGTCGTTGTAGACCAGCGGCGACCCGTCCAGCCGGCAGGTCACCAGCCCCGCGGCGCGGGCCACGGCGACAGGTGCGGCGGAGTCCCACTGGTACATGCCCCCGCCGTGGACGTAGGCGTCGACCTCCCCCCGCACGACCGCGAGGGTCTTGTAGCCCGCGGAGCCGAGCGGCACCAGCTCGCCACCCAGTGCAGCCGCGACGGCCTGAGCCTCGGCCGGGGGGCGGGTGCGGCTGACGGCGATGCGGACCGGTCCGTCCGGGCGGGGCGGCAGCGCGGGGGCCGGATCGGTGACGTGCACCTCGTCCAACGCCGGCAGGGCCACCGCGGCGGCCACCAGGTCGCCCCCTGCCCAGAGGGCGACGTGCACCGCCCAGTCGGTGCGGGCGGGGTCGGAGTACTCGCGGGTGCCGTCGAGCGGGTCGACGATCCACACCCGGTCGGCGGTCAGCCGGCGGGCGTCGTCCACCGCCTCCTCGCTGAACACGGCGTCCTCCGGGCGGGCGTCGGTGAGCACGCCGAGGATCGCCCGTTGCGCGGCGGCGTCCCCGGCGTCGCCCAGGGCGCGCCCCTCCGGGCCGCCCGCGCGCAGGGGCAGGAGCGCGGCGGCGGCGGCTCGTGCGGCGGCCACGGCGACGGCGACGTCGCCGTCGTGGGTCAGCTCCACTGGACGGAGGTGGCGTCGCCGGGCCGGCGGGGCGGGGTGTGCCGGCCCGCGGCATCGGTGATGGTGCCGAAGTAGGCCTGGACCTTCTCCGGGCGGGGCATGACGAAGATGCCGCGGGCCTCGACCAGCGGGCGTCCGGGGTCGGCCGCCAGCGCGATCGTGCCGACGATCACCGACTTGCGACCCTCGTTGCTCTCCACCCGGGCGCGCATCACCAGCGGGGTCTCCAGCGGCAGCGGGCCGCGGTAGTCGAGCTCCAGGTGCGCGGTCATGCCCCACAGCCCCGCCGCACCGGCCGCGCTGCCCAGCAACTGGTCCATGAAGAGGGCGCTCATCCCGCCGTGCACGTAGCTGGGCGGGCCCTCGTACGCGACGCCCAGGGTGACCTCGGCGACCACGCCGCCCTCCTCCCGGCGCACCACGAGCGGCGGGGCCAGGGCGTTGCCGATGCCGACGACCGGGTTGAAGACGCGGCGGCCGACCGAGGGGTCGTCCAGCGCCGGGAGCTGGGTGGCGGGGCGCCGCGAGGCGCCGATCGCCGCGGTGGCCCGGCGCACCTGCTCGGCGGCCGCGGCCACCTCCGCCGCCGGGGCGGTGGTGAGCACCGAGGCCTCGATCAGCTCGCGCAGCGCGGCCCCGAGATCGGTGGAGGCCACCATGAGCTCGGCGTCGTAGGGGGCCCCGGGCTCCGGGGTGCCGTCGTTCGTCGTCACCGGGCGATGGTCGCAAGGGGCTCAGGCGGCCGGTGCGCCACCCCCGGGCGGCCCGCTCCGCGGCAGCCGCACGGTCACCGCGAGCCCCCGACCCGGGGCGGTCTCCAGCGACGCCGACCCGCCGTGCGCGGCGGCCAGCGAGGCGACGATGGAGAGCCCCAGCCCGGTGCCACCGGCGGCGCGGGTGCGCGAGGCGTCCGCCCGGTAGAACCGCTCGAACGCGCGCTCCGCGTCGGCCTGTGCCATGCCCGGGCCCTCGTCGGCGACGCGCAGCAGCAGCGCGTCCGGGTCGTCGGGGGCCTCGGCCACGGAGACCTGCACCCGGGTGGACGGCGGCGTGTGGGTGAGCGCGTTGGTGACCAGGTTCCCGACCACCTGGCGCAGCCGGCTCTCGTCGCCGAGCACGACCGGCACGTCCGTGAGCGACTCGTCCAGGTGCAGGCTGATCGGCCGGTCCGGCTGGACGGCGCGGGCGTCGTGCACCGCGTCGCCGGCCACCGCCGCGAGGTCGACCGGTGCCACGGACAGCGGCCGCTGCTGGTCCATGCGCGCGAGGAGCAGCAGGTCCTCGACGAGGAGGCCCATGCGTCCGCCCTCGGCCTCGATGCGCTGCATGAGCCGGGCGACGTCCTCTTCCGAGCGGACGGCGCCCTGGCGGTACAGCTCGGCGAAGCCGCGGATGGAGGTCAGCGGGGTGCGCAGCTCGTGGCTGGCGTCGGCGACGAACCGGCGCATGCGGTGCTCGGACCCGCGCGCCTGCTCCTCCGATGCCTGCTGGGCGCGGAAGGCGGCCTCGATGCGGGCGAGCATGCCGTTGAGCGCCGTCGAGAGCCGCCCCACCTCGGTGCGCTCGTCGCCGACGGGGACGCGCCGGGAGAGGTCGCCCGCGGCGATGGCGGCGGCCGTGCGCTCGACGTCGACCAGCGGGCGCAGGCTGTTGCGCACCAGCACGTAGCCGGCGGCGCCCAGCAGCACCAGGAGGGCGAGCCCGACGACCAGCTCGATCCGCACCAGCCGCGAGATGGCCCGGTCCACACCCGCGAGGTCGTCGCCGACGACCAGGGTGTAACCGCCGGGCAGCTCGCCCGAGGTCATCCGCCACCGCTCGCCGTCGACCCAGACCGTGAAGGGGCGGCTGTCCGCCCGGAGGCGCTCCACCGCCTCGCCGTCCAGCTCGGGCCCGTCGTCCCCGCGGGGCCCCTGGGGCTCGCCCAGGACCACCGGCTCCTCACCGTCCGGCGCGAGGCACGCGACGAAGAAGGGGTTCGGGGCGGGCTCGCCGGCCTGGCGGCAGGCGGCGGCCACCTCGGGTCGCAGGTTGTAGTCGATGAAGAGGCGGAGCTCGGCGTCCCGCTGGTCCTGGAGGTAGTCGCGCAGCAGCGAGGTCGTGGCCAGACCGGTCACCAGCAGGGCGGCGCTCAGCAGCGCCACCATCAGAGCGACGAGGGTGACCCGGAGCGGGACGCGCGGGCCTCGCACCGGCGCGGGAGGAGCGGTCATGCGCCCC
The DNA here is from genome assembly GCF_054050775.1 of Blastococcus sp. SYSU DS0533. Taxonomy (NCBI): domain Bacteria; kingdom Bacillati; phylum Actinomycetota; class Actinomycetes; order Geodermatophilales; family Geodermatophilaceae; genus Blastococcus; species Blastococcus sp. SYSU DS0533. Next base: position 177,486 of record NZ_JBJGZZ010000001.1, read on the forward strand.
GCGGCAGCCGCAGCGTGTACCCGACTCCCCGGATGGTGTGCAGCAGGCGCGGCTCGGTCGTGTCGATCTTGCGGCGCAGGTAGGAGATGTAGGACTCGACGACGTTGGCCTCGCCGTTGAAGTCGTAGTTCCACACGTGGTCGAGGATCTGCGCCTTGGAGAGCACCCGCCCGGCGTTGGCCATCAGGTAGCGCAGCAGCTTGAACTCGGTGGGGGAGAGGCTGATGACCTCGCCGGCCTTGATGACCTCGTGGCTCTCCTCGTCCAGCTCGATGTCCGCGAACGTCAGCCGCGGGGCCTCGGCGCCGCGCTGGGCGCCGGCGGTGCGCCGCAGCACGGCGCGGATGCGCGCCACCACCTCGTCCAGGCTGAACGGCTTGGTCACGTAGTCGTCGCCGCCCAGGGTCAGACCGGAGACCTTGTCCTCCGCGGCGTCCCGTGCGGTGAGGAAGAGCACCGGGGTGTGCCGGCCGCTCTCCCGCAGGCGCCGGACGACGCCGAAGCCGTCGAGCCCGGGCATCATCACGTCGAGCACCAGCAGGTCGGGTCGGAACGAGGCGGCCAGCGCGAGAGCCTGCTGGCCGTCCGCGGCGGTGGCCACCTCGAAGCCCGCGTACCGGAGGCTCGCCGACAGCAGCTCGCGGATGTTCGGCTCGTCGTCCACCACGAGCAGGCGGGCCTCGGGGGCCGTGCGCCCGGTGGGCTGGGTGCCGGACATCGTTCCTCCGGGGGCGTGCGCCGGTGCCGTCGACATGCACCCAGGGTGGGCGCGCCGGCTGCGGTGGTTCTGGACGCTACCTGTGAACCAGCTGGGAGCGGTTCAGCCCGCGGGGGCCATGGCGCGCCCGCGCCGCCAGTACCCGATCGCGTGGTGCTGGGCCCGGCCCAACCCCCAGCGCCCGCGCAGGTCGGCCCGGATGGCGCGCACGGCAGCCGACTCGGCGCCCACCCAGGCGAACACGTCGTCGCCCGCGGGCCGCTCCAGCGAGGCCACGGCGTCGACGAGCAGCGTGCCCTCACCGGGCGGGGTGGCCCCCCGGTGCAGCCAGCGCAGCTCGACCCCGGCCGGGGCGGCCAGCTGCTGTTCCTCCTCCGGGCCGGCCACCTCGAGGTAGGCGACCCCGGTGGTGCCGGCCGGCGCGGCGGCGAGGATGCGGCTCACCGCGGGCAGCGCCGTCTCGTCCGCGGCCAGGAGCAGCCACCGGGCCGGGCGCTCGGCGAGCGAGGCGGCGCCGGCGACGCCGAGCAGGGCGCCGGGGTGTGCCGCGGCCGCCCAGGTGGCGGCCGGGCCGTCGCCGTGCAGGACGAAGTCGATGTCCACCTCACCGGCGGCCGGGTCCTGTCGGCGGGCGGTGTAGCTGCGCAGCGCCACCCCGTGGCTGCCGTCGGGCCACACCACGCGACCGTCGCGCTGGAGGAGCGGCCAGCGGGGTGCGGCGTCGTCCACCCGCGGCACCAGCAGGTTCACCGTGGGCCCGGCGGCCGCCACGGCCTCCGGCGTCCCCGACAGCGTCACGCGGCGGACCGAGGGGGTGACGTCGGTGACCGCTACGACGGTCAGGACGTCGACCGGGCGCAGGCCGTCCACGAGGGCGGCGTCGTTCGCGGTGGTCACGTCGTCCGAGCCTAGGCGGACAGGCGATCGGGCCCCGATGTGTGCCCGCAGCGCGCTGCGGGCACCGGCAGGACCAGCACCGTCCGACGGAGGGGAAGGCGATGGCTGACGACTTCGAGAAGGGCGACCACGTCGCCTGGAAGAGCCACGGGTCGAAGACCGAGGGCACGGTGGAGAAGAAGATCACCTCCGACACCGAGGCCTCCGGCCGCACCGTGCGCGCCAGCGAGGACGACCCGCAGTACGAGGTCCGCAGCGACAAGAGCGGGCGCACCGCGGTGCACAAGCCCGGCGCCCTCGACGAGGCCTGATCCCTCGCGGACCGACCCCTGGCCCGGCGCTGCCGGGCCCGATCAACAGGAGGCACACGTGACCGAGTCCGCAGGCGAGTTCTCCGGCTCTCGCAGCACCAAGCACAACCCGCGGCTCGACGAGGAGCTCGAGCACGAGGTCCAGGGCATGCTCAAGGCCGAGCGGGCCACCCGGGCGCACGAGTGGCGCGAGGTGGAGCCGGTCGCCGAGGGCGAGCCGGACATCGACGCCGACCCGGCGGGCACGCTGGTCGGCGGGACGCCGGTCGGCATGGACGAGGACGCCGTGGTCGCCCGCGCCGAGCTGGCGCGCTGGCTGGACCGGGCCGACTTCCCGAGCAACGGACCCGACCTGGTGGAGGCCGCGCGCGACCACCGGGCACCCGACGTCGTCGTCGCGGAGCTGGAGCGGCTGCCCCAGGGGGAGACGTTCGAGCGGATCGGTGACGTCGTCCGCGCCCTGGGCTACCCGACCGAGACGGGGCCGGGTCCCGGGGCCTCGGAGTCCGCGCAGGGCTCCTGACCGGACGCGGGGGCGCCGGCTCAGCCGCCGGCGCCCTCGCGCGCCTCGTCCTCCGCGATCTCCTCGGCGCCGCGGCGGCGGAACAGCTTGGAGCCGGGGAAGCCCTTCACGATCCGCCGCATGTCCTGCACGGTGTCGACGAGGTCGCGCACGTCGGTGCCCACGTTCTCCAGCCCCTCGAGAGCCGGCAGCACCTGGTCGTCCAGGTGGCCGAGCACCTGCGGTAGCCGGTCGATCAGCGTGATCAGCGCGTCGACCTCCGTCGCGTCGAACTCCGCCGCCAGCCGTCGCAGCGACGGCGCGAGCGCGACGAGCGCCGGTTCGTAGTCGGCGAGCAGCGGCTCGAGCCGGCCGACCATCCCCTCGGCCCGCTCGACGAGCCCGTCCGCCCGGCCGACCGTGCCGCCGACGTCGGCGACGGCACGGTCGGCCTTCTGGCGGGTGCCGTCCATGTCGGTGATGGCTTGGTCGGCCTTCTGGCGGGTGCCGTCCATGTCGGTGAGGGCTTGGTCGGCCTTCTGGCGGGTGCCGTCCATGTCGGTGATGGCTTGGTCGGCCTTCTGGCGGGTGCCGTCCATGTCGGTGAGGGCTTGGTCGGCCTTCTGGCGGGTGCCGTCCATGTCGGTGATGGCTCGGTCGGCCTTCTGGCGGGTGCCGTCCATGTCGGTGATGGCTCGGTCGGCCTTCCGCCTGGTCTCGCTGATGCCCTCGATGGCCTCGTCGGCCCGCTGCTGCGTCGCAGCGACGCCGGCGATCGCCTCGTCGGCGGTGGCGCGCGTGGCGTCCAGGCGCGTGATCGCCCCGTCCGCACGGTCGAGCAGCGCCTCGGCGCGGTCCACCGCGCCGGACACCCGGCCGAGCAGCCCTTCGAGCTCGCCGAGCACCGCCGCGGCCCGGGGTACCAGCGCGAGCGCGTCCCCGAGGCCCTCGCGCACCCCTCCTACCAGCGCGACGACGTCCGACGGACCGGGGACCGAGGGCAGGCGCACCAGGCGAACGCTACGCAGTGCGCCCGTGGCTCACCATTCGATCGCGCCCGTCCACCCGGCGGGGGCCGTCCCGGCGGCTGGGTGCCCCCGCGCGTCGGCGTGGTCATCGCGGATCCGCCCGTATCGTGGGACGACGGGCACGGACATGCGGACGACGAGAAGGTGTCGACACCTGTGGGGGATCAGCCGACGTGGGATGACGCGGGGGACCGCGACCTCCCCGGTCGCAAGCGCCGTGGGCGCACCCCGGAGGGCGGCGGCGCCGAGCCGGTGACGGTGGAGCAACTGCTCGCGCGCCAGGGGAACGATGTCGGAGGCCGGCGGGCTGCCCGGCGCGCCACCGCCCAGCCGGCCTCCCGTCGCAGCCCAGCGACGCCCGGTGCCCGGCGGTCGACGGCGGACCCCCGCGGCGTGGACGGGGCCCGGCCGGAGCAGCGCGGGCAGGGAGCACGGGACGGTGCCGCGAACGGACCAGGTGTCCGCTCGGGTCTCCCGCCGGTACCCGGTGCCGCACGACCCGGCCACGCCGCGGATCCCCGACCCGGCCTCCCGCCGGTGCCCGGTTCCCCGTCCGCGCGGCCCCCGGGCGCCGCAGCCCAGCCGGGTCTCCCGCCCGTCCCGGCCGCGCCGCCTGGGTTCCCGCCCGTCCCCGGCGCCGCAACGGGATCGCCCGCCGGGTCCGGGCCGGCCGGGACTCCGGCGGCCTGGGCTCCCGACGAGCGACCGTCCCGGCGCAGCGGTCCGATCCCCCCGCTGCCCGGCCTGGCGCCGCCACCGCCGTCCGGCGCCACCCGCCGCCGGGTGCCCGCCGACCGCCCGCCGCGCAGCCCGGGTCGCAGGCGCCTGGCGCGCGGCGTCACGGCGCTGGCCGCCGTTGTGGGCGTCGTCGTCCTGTACCACCTGGCGCTGTACTTCTACGTCGACCAGCGCATCGACCGGGTCGACGCGCTCGCCCTCGACGGTCCGGAGATCCTCGCACCCGACCTGCAGGACGCCGCCGAGACCTACCTCGTCGTCGGCACCGGTGTCCCCGGGCAGACCGGGGCGGCCTCCGTGGCCACGCTCATCGTGTCGGTCTCGGCCGACGGCGACCGCGCCGCGCTGGTCAGCGTGCCCCCCACGGCGCTCGTGGACACCCCCGTGTGCCGCACGCCCGACGGGACCCTCCGGGACCCGGTCACCGAGGCGTTCGCCAGCTCGCTCCTCGAGGGCGGCCCGGCGTGCACGGTGCGGGCGGTCCAGCAGCTGTCCGGGCTGCGCGTCGACCACTACCTGGGCGTGGACCTCACCCGCCTCCCGGGGATGGTCGACGCCCTGGGCGGCATCCCCGTCTGCGTGGTCCCCACCGCGGCGACCGCGGCTGCGGCGACCCTGCCCCCGGCCGGGCCCTCGGAGCTCTCCGGCGACGCGGCGTCGGGCTTCCTGCAGCCGGGCGACGGCGGCGTCGACGTCACCGGGGGCGCCGTCGCCGAGCGGGCGCAGCGGCTGCTCACCTCGACCCTGCGGGCGGCGATGTCCACGGAGACGCTGCTCGACCCGGTCGCGCTGACCCGCTTCCTCTCCCGCGCCTCCGACGCGCTGACGGTCGACGACCAGACGACGCTCGGCGACCTGCGCGCGCTGGCCGGGACCCTCGGCGACCTCTCCGGCGACGCGGTGCAGCGCGCCGAGCTGCCGGTCGCCCAGGTGGGGTACGTCCCGGCCGGGACCGACCAGGCCTACGTCGTCCTCGACGCCTCGGCGACGCGAACGCTCTTCGACGAGGTCATCGACGGCGTCCGGGTGCCGGCGGAGCTCCGGGCCGTCCCGGGGGCGGCACCGGTGGAGGCCGAGCCCGAGCCGGCCCTTGAGGCGGCGGCGCCGCCCGTGCCCGAGCCGCTCACCGCGGCTCCCGGCGAGATCACCGTCGACGTGCTGAACGGCACCGCCACCACGGGCCTGGCCGCCACCGTCGCCGACGCCCTCCGCGGGCAGGGCTTCGGCATCGGCACGGTGGGCAACGAGACCGGCACCGTCACCGAGAGCGTCGTCCGGTACGGGCCGGCCGCGCTGGACCGGGCGCGGACCGTCGCCGCCGCCGTCCCGGGCGCGGTGCTGCAGCCCAGCGACGCGCTCGGGGACGCCGTGCAGCTGGTCATCGGGCCGAGCTACTCCACGGTCGTCCCGGTGGAGATCGGCGCACCGGAGCCGGTCCAGGCGGCGCCGGACACGGCGGCGGCCGCCCCTGGACCGGAGGCGGCCGCGGTCCGCTGCTGATGCCCCACCCGCCGATTCCCGCCCTCAGCGGTCCGTCCAGCAGCAGGTCAGGACCACTCGATCCTGCCCCGTCGGCTGTGGGACCCGGGACAGGAGGAAGCCCCGGCGACGACGAGCGCGGTCACCAGCGCAGCCAGAGGACCGGGTGGAGCGGCCGGGAGGTCACCACACGTCGCGCCGCCGGGCGTCGACCGTGGTGCCCGGGGCAGGAGGACGTCCTGGCTCAGCTGATGAGGTCCTGGCGCACGGTGGACGGTGGGCCAGGACCCCTGACGACCAGGACACCTGGTCGTCAGCCGAAGCGGCCGGAGATGTAGTCCTCGGTCGCCTTCTGGTCGGGGTTGCTGAAGATCTTCTCGGTCGGGTTGAACTCGATCAGCCGACCCGGCTGCCCGACGCCGTTGAGGTTGAAGAAGCCGGTCTGCTCGCTCACGCGGGCCGCCTGCTGCATGTTGTGGGTGACGATGACGATGGTGAACCGCTCCTTGAGCTCCGTCATCAGGTCCTCGATGGCGAGCGTGGAGATGGGGTCGAGGGCCGAGCAGGGCTCGTCCATGAGCAGCACGTCGGGCTCGACGGCGATGGCGCGGGCGATGCAGAGCCGCTGCTGCTGACCGCCGGAGAGCCCCGACCCGGGCCTGTCGAGGCGGTCCTTGACCTCTTCCCACAGGTTGGCGCCCTTGAGCGAGCGCTCCACCAGGTCGTCCATGTCGGACTTGCTCATCTTGACGCTGTTGAGCCGGAGCCCGGCGGCGACGTTCTCGTAGATCGACATCGTCGGGAAGGGGTTCGGCCGCTGGAACACCATGCCGATCTGGCGGCGCACGGTGACCGGGTCGGTGTCTGCGCCGTAGAGGTCCTGGCCGTCCATGACGACCTTGCCCTCCACGCGGGCGCCCGGGATCACCTCGTGCATCCGGTTGAGCGTCCGCAGGAACGTGGACTTCCCGCAGCCGGACGGACCGATCAGTGCGGTGATGCTCCGGGGCTCGATCGAGACGTTGACGCCCTCGACCGCTCGGAAGTTGCCGTAGTAGATGTTCAGGTCGGAGACGTCGATGCGCTTGGCCACGGGGATTCCCTCTGGGTCGGTCCGGTCAGCGACCGGTCTTGGGGGCGAAGAAGCGGCTGATCAGACGGGCGACGACGTTGAGCCCCATGACCAGCATGATGAGCAGCAGCCCGGCCGTCCAGGCCCGGTCGATGGCGAACTCCGGCGGCACGCCGGGCTGGGTGAGCTGGTAGTAGGCGTAGACCGGCAGCGTCGCCATGCGGCCGTCGAAGGGGTCGAAGTTCGTCGCGTTCGTGATGCCGACGGTGATCAGCAGCGGCGCGGTCTCGCCGATGACGCGGGCGATCGCGAGCGTCACCCCGGTGCCGATGCCGGCGATCGCGGTCGGGATGACCACCTTGGTGATCGTCCGCCACTTCGGGACCCCGAGGGCGTAGGAGGCCTCGCGGAGCTCGTTCGGGACCAGCTTGAGCACCTCCTCGGCCGAGCGGACGACGACCGGGATCATCAGCACCGACAGCGCGATCGCGCCCATGATGCCCAGCCGGATGCCCGGGCCGAAGAAGAGCACGAAGAGCGCGTAGGCGAACAGGCCGGCGACGATCGAGGGGATGCCGGTCATGACGTCGACGAAGAACGTGATGGAGCGCTTGAGGCGGCCGCGCGCGTACTCGACGAGGTAGATCGCCGTCATGAGGCCGATGGGCACGGAGAGCAGCGTGGTCAGCCCGGTGATGATCAGCGTGCCCATCAGGGCGTGGTAGGCGCCGCCGCCCTCGCCGATGATGCCCTGCAGCGAGGCGTTGAAGAACTCGCCGTCGAAGCGCTCGATGCCGCGGCCGACGACCTCCCAGATGAGGGAGACCAGCGGCACCATCGCGAGGCCGAACGCCGACGTCACGACGGAGGTCACCAGGCGGTCGGTGGCCCGGCGCCGCCCCTCGGCCACGCGGGAGACGACGTACACCGCCAGGGTGCCGAGCACGACCGCGTAGATGACGAACAGCGCGATGTTGAACCCGGTGACCGTGGTCAGCAGGGCGGCGACCGCGGCCCCCGCGGCGAACACGGCGGGCGGCACCCAGCGTGGCAGGGTGCTCTCCTGGTGCTGCTGGGGCCGGGTGGCGGCGGAGGACCCGCTGGTGGGGGTGGGCGTCTGGACGCTCATCAGTTGGCTCCGGAGAAGTCGGCCCGGCGGTTGACGATCCAGCGCGCCAGCATGTTGACGGCCAGTGTGATGACGAACAGCGCGAGCCCGCTGGCGATGAGCGTGTTGACGTCGATGCCGGAGGACTCGGGGAAGTCGAGGGCGATGTTGGCCGCGATGGTGGCGGGGTTGGCGCTGCTGATCAGGTTGAACGTGATGCCGCCGGAGACGGAGAGGATGATCGCGACGGCCATCGTCTCGCCCAGCGCGCGGCCCAGGCCGAGCATCGCGCCACCGATGACCCCGCTCTTGCCGTAGGGGATCACGGCCATCCTGATCATCTCCCAGCGCGTGGCGCCGAGCGCGAGCGCTGCCTCCTTGTGCAGCGTGGGGACCTGGCGGAAGACCTCGCGGGAGATGGCGCTGATGATCGGCAGGATCATGATCGCCAGCACCAGGCCGACGGTGAGCATGGTCCGGCCGGTCGCGGAGGTGGGCCCGGCGAAGAGGGGGATGAACCCGAGGTTCTCCTCGAGCCAGCGGTAGAACGGGACGAGCTTCGGGGCCAGCCAGAAGATGCCCCAGAAGCCGTACACGATGCTCGGGATCGCGGCCAGCAGGTCGACCACGTAGCCCAGGCCCTGCGCCAGCCGGCGCGGCGCGTAGTGCGTGATGAAGAGCGCGATCGCCACGGCCAGCGGGGTTGCGACCACGAGAGCGATCACGGCCGAGAGCAGGGTGCCGAACAGCAGGGGGCCGATGTAGGAGAGCAGCCCCTCGCCGCCGGGGATCTCCTCGGCGGGCGCGGTGAGCGACGGGATGGCCTCGACCAGGAGGAAGGCGGCGACGCCGGCCAGGATGACGAGGATGAGGATGCCCGCGCCCCGGGCGGTGCCGGCGAAGATGCGGTCACCGGGCCGGCGGGGGGGCTTGGTGGTGGTCTGGTCGGACGGCGTCCGCGTGGCTGTCACCGCTGCTCCGGGAGGTCGGTGGGGGAACTGCTGGGAACTTCCTACCCGTCGCCGGGCGGCGCAGCGGCCCGGGGCGTCAGATGACGCTCCGGGCCGCTGCCTTGCTGGGGTCGATCAGGACCTCACGTCACCCGGCGACCGTGATGGCGTCGATCGCCGACTGGGCCTGCTCGCGCAGCCCGTCGGAGATCGGCGCGGAGCCGGCCGCCTCGGCCGCGGCCTGCTGGCCCTCCTCGCTGACCACGTAGGACATGAAGTCCTTCACCAGGTCGACCGTCTCCTGGTCCTCGTACTCGATGCAGCCCACGTGGTAGCTGATCAGGACGATCGGGTAGTTGCCCGACTCGGTCGTGTCGCGGGCCAACTCGATGGCGAAGTCGTACTCGCCCCGACCCTCGAGGGTCTCGGAGTTCTCGACGACGGCGGCGGCGGCCTCGGCCGACGGCGCCACGAACTCCTCGCCCACGCCGACGTTCGCGACACCGAGGTCGCCGGCCTGGCTGAGGTCGGCGTAGCCGATGGCGCCGTTGCCGGCGCTGACCGCGCTCACCACGCCCGACGTGCCCTGGGCGGCCTCGCCACCGGCGACCGGCCAGTCACCGCTGGGCTCGTGCGGCCACGCGTCGGCCGCGGCGGCGGCCAGGTACTCGGTGAAGTTCTCGGTGGTCCCCGACTCGTCGGACCGGTTCACCGGGGTGATCGGCAGGTCGGGCAGCGTGGCGTCCGGGTTGGCCTCGGCGATCGCCGGGTCGTTCCAGTTGGTGATCTGCTGGTTGAAGATCCCGGCGATCACGGCGGGCGGCAGGTTGAGCTCCTCGACGCCCTCGAGGTTGTAGACGACCGCGATCGGCGAGATGTAGTTCGGCAGCTCGAAGACGCCGGAAGGGCCGCAGCGCTCCTCGGCGGCGGCGAGCTCCTCCTCGTCCAGGGGGGCGTCGGAACCGGCGAAGTCGGTGCCGCCGTCGAGGAACTGCTCGCGGCCACCACCGGAGCCCACCGGGTCGTAGTTGACCGTCACGTCAGGCTGGACGCTGGAGTAGCCCGCGGTCCAGCCCTGCATGGCGGCCTGCTGGCTGCTCGCGCCGGCGCCGACGAGCGTGCCGCTCAGCTCCGTGCCGGAGCCGGCGTCGCTGCCGCTACCGGTGTTCGAGGTCTCGTTGGACGCACCGCAGGCGGCGAGCGCGAGGGTGCTGGCGAACGCCACGGAGAGCGTCGTGGCGCGCGTCTTGGTGCTGAGCTTCAACTCAGGGCCTCTCAGGTTCGCCCGGACCTGTTCCGGGCAGCGTGGGACCGACAGGAGCGACGGTAGGGAGCCCAGGTGGCTGCCCGGCCCAGGTGAAGTGAACGGATGGTGAACGACCGCCGAGGACTCGGACGATCTTGGGTGGTGCCGGTCACGCCCGGGGGAAGATGCGGGGTCCGGTGCAGCCCGGACGGGTGGCCGGGACGTTGCCCGGTCCTCCGGCGCGCTGGGCCCGGGACGCGACTGCGCCCCGGCATCCCCTGGGGATGCCGGGGCGCAGCCCGACCTCAGTGCGCGGCCGGGAGCCGCGCGGGTGCCACGCTGGGTCAGATCGAGCCCTTCCCCCAGGGCCCGCGGATGGCGAAGCTGACGCCCGGGGTCTGGATGTTGACGAACAGGACCTCGCCGTCGGGGCTGAAGCAGGCCCCGGCGAACTCGTTGTTCACGTCGTCCTCCTCGCCCTCGATGCTGTTCCGGGCGAAGTCGAAGATCCGGCCCTGCTCGTCGAGGCCGCGGACGAACTGCTCGCCGCCACCGTCCTCGCACAGGACCAGGCCGCCGCGGGGGCTGACCGTCAGGTTGTCCGGCGAGTCCAGCACCTCCTCGGACGGGGACTCGAAGAGCAGGATCAGCTGGCCACCGGAGCGGCCGCGGGGCCGGAACTCCCACACCTGACCGGCGCCGACGTCGCCGCCGCTGGTGGCGTTGAAGAAGATGCTGCCGCCGTCGTACCAGCAGCCCTCGAGGCGGGCGAACGACGCCCCGCCCTTGGCGAAGCCCTGGTTGAACACCGACTCCGAGGTGATGTCGGCCGGGTCCGGGTCGTCGATGGTGACCCACTCGACCTGCAGCGGCCGGCCCACCAGGTCGCCGACGCCCTGGTGGGTCTGCAGCTGCGGCTGGCCCTTCACCGCGAGCATCTGGAGCGTGCCGCCCTCGGCCAGGTACCCCGGCTTGTTGGGCAGGAAGCGGTAGAAGCCCGAGGTGTTGCCGCTGTCCTCGGTCTCGTAGACCGTCCCGTTCGCCGGGTCGACGGCCACCGCCTCGTGCGCGAACCGGCCCATCTCCCGGAAGGGGCCGCGGGAGCGCTTCCGGTCGGGGCCGTTGGCCGGCACCTCGAACACGTAGCCGTGGTCCTCCCGGAAACCGTTCTGGGTGCCGTTGATCGTCTCCTCGCAGCTCAGCCAGGAGCCCCAGGGCGTCGGGCCGCCGGCGCAGTTGACCGAGGTCCCGTTGAGGCTGATGAAGCTGTCGACCAGCGTCAGCGAACGGGTGTCGAACGTCATGGTCGTCGTCCCGCCGGCGCCCGCGACGTCGTAGGCGGTCGCAGGGTCGCCGATCAGGAGGCGGTCGTACTCGCGCTCGGCGGTGTAGTCCGCAGGCTCCTGTGACGCGTCGGTCGGGGAGTAGCCCTGCTCGTGGTTGCGGACCAGTCGGATGACGCCGCGGTGGCTCTCGGGCGTGGTGAAGGTGGCCATGCCGTCGTGGCGGCCGGGGGTGGGGTAGCCGTCGGAGCCGACCGCCGCCGGGAGGCCGAGGGCGGCGGCGTACTCGGCCGCGTGCCCGAAGGAGGCGTACTCGAACCCGGCGGGCAGGTGCAGCAGGGTCCGGCCGGTGGTCCGGTCCTCCGTCGGCTGCAGCGGGCCGTAGCCACCGTTCCCCGGGGCCTTCAGCTCCGGGCCGCGGCGGCCGGGGGCGGCGAGGGCGCCGTGCGCGCCCAGGAGCTGGGTGCCGCTGGCCAGCACGGTGCCGGCCGTCACAGCCGCGCCGCGCTGCAGGAACTTCCGTCGATCGAACGAGATGGTCATGAACCGTGTCTCCTCGGAGTGGGTCCTCGGGGCTGGTGCGACCCCAGGGCCTGACCGACGTTAGGCACGGCACGAGGCGCTCGGACGGCCCGCGGGCGAACCCTGGGACAACGGTCGGCGCCCTGGGTTCACCCGGCGGGAAAGGCGCCGACCGGTTGCCCGGCCGCCCCGCGCGCGCGGGGACGAGTGCCCCCTTGCGGGGTCGGCGGGTGTTCCCCCGGAGTTCACGCCGGCGCCCTCCCGTGCCGCATAGCGTCCAGGGCCATGACCCACCTGCTGGCGACGAGCCCCCGTGCGCCCGTCCACACCTCCCCTCCCGGGACAGGGGAGCTCCTGGCCCCGCCCACGGCCGGGCCCGGTGGCGGGCCCCGCGTGCTCGTGGTCTTCGCCAGCCGGCACGGTTCCACCAGGGAGATCGCCGCCGAGCTGGTCCGGGCGCTGCCGGGGTCGGCCCCGGGACGGAGCGGCGGGCTGTCAGCGACGCTGGCCCCGGTCGAGATGCACCCCGATCCGGCCGGCTTCGACGCCGTCGTGCTCGGGAGCGCGGTCTACGCGGGCCGCTGGCTGGAACCGGCGCGGCGGTACGTCGACGCGGTCGCCCCGCAGTTGCGCGCCCGCCCGACGTGGCTGTTCTCCAGCGGCCTGGCCGGCAACCGCCCGTGGTGCCCCGACGGCGCGGACCGCGACGCGCGGAGCCTCGGCGAGCTCACCGGAGCCCGCGGGTACCGCGCGTTCGGCGGCCGGTTGGAGCGGCGGCTGCTGTCGGCTGCCGAGCGGCGCGACTGGCCGGCCGGTGGCGCGACGGGCGACCTCCGGGACTGGCGGGCGGTACGGGGCTGGGCCGGGGAGATCGCCGAGGCGGTCGCCCGCCAGGCCGTCCCTCTCCCGGGGTAGCGCGGTGCTCAGCTCCATCGGGTGGGGCGAGATCGTCGCCCTCGCCCTGGTGGCCCTGTTCGTCTTCGGCCCGGAACGGCTGCCGGGCCTGGCGAAGGAGGCCGCCGGAGGCCTGGGGCGGCTGCGCGGCGCCGTGACCGGCGTGCGCGCTCAGCTTCACGACACCCTCGGTGAGGACTTCGACCACCTCCGGGACGTCGACCTGCGCCGCTACCACCCGAGGGCGCTCCTGCGCGAGCACCTCCTCGGGGAGGACGACGACCAGCCGCCCCGGCGGGGCCCCCGGCCGTCCTCCGGTCCCGGCTGACCCGCAGCGCCTCAGCGCGCCTGCGGCTCCAGGTGCCACCCGACGTCAACCGAGTACCGGGTGAAGCCCCGGCCCTCGTACAGCCGCACCGCCGCCGCGTTGTCCTCCTCGACGTAGAGCAGCACCTCGCCGAGGCCCCGTGCGCGCAGGTGCGCCAGCCCGAGGTCGGTGAGCGCCCGCCCGAGCCGCAGCCCCTGGGCGGCCGGGTCGACGCCCAGCACGTACACCTCGCCGACGGGGTCGGGGCCGGCGTCCCCGGCGGGGTGGACCTTGGTCCAGTGGAAACCGAGCAGGTCGCCCCCCTCGCCGGGGTCCCCGCGCCACGCCATCAGGAAGCCCTCGGGGTCGAACCACGGCTCGGCCTCGCGGCGCTCCAGGTCGGCGCGGGTCATCCGGCCCTGCTCGGGGTGCCAGTCGAAGGCGCGCGCGTTGACCCGCAGCCACGCCTCCTCGTCCCGGCCGGGGACGAAGGGCACCACCTGGACGTCGCCGGGCAGCTCGGGGCGCGGGTCGGGGTCGACGCCGGCCAGGTCGCGCCGCAGCTGCAGGAGCACCCGCGCCCGCCGGAAGCCGTGCGGGGTGAGCAGCTCGGCCGACCCGGGCAGGTCCCCGTGCGCCCAGACGTCCAGCGGCTGCCCGCCCGCGGCGTCCAGCACCCGCTGCAGCAGCGCGGTGCCGTGGCCGCGACGGCGCCGCTCGGGGTGCACCACCAGCTCGGCGGTGCCGCCGTCGAGGCGGGCGTAGCCGGCCAGCGCGCCGTCGGCGTCCCGGACCGTGAGGTCCTGCCCGTCGGCGGAGCCGTGCCGGAGGCGCAGCTCGGCCTCCTCGGAGACGGGGCGCACCCCGTCGGCGGCGCCGGCGGCGCGGAGCAGGTCGAGGACGCCGGGGACGTCGCGTTCGTCGATCACCGGCCCATCAGACCAGTTCGGCGCCCGCCCCGGCGTCGGCGGTCGCCGCGCGGTCCTCGGCCGCGGCCCGCGCGGTGGCGTCGGCCACCTGCTGGTCGAGCTTGTAGCCGACGTTGCGCACGGTCCCGATCAGCGCCTCGTGCTCGGTGCCGAGCTTGGCGCGCAGCCGGCGGACGTGGACGTCGACCGTCCGGGTGCCGCCGAAGTAGTCGTAGCCCCAGATCTCCTGGAGGAGCTGCGCGCGGGAGAAGACCCGGCCCGGGTGCTGCGCCAGGTACTTCAGGAGCTCGAACTCCTTGTAGGTCAGGTCCAGCGGGCGGCCGCGGAGCTTGGCCGAGTAGCTGTGCTCGTCGATCACCAGCTCGCCGGCCTGGGTGAGCCCGCCGTCGCCGCCGTCGGCCGGGGTGGCGGCGGCCAGGCGCCGGGCGGTCGCCCACTTCAGGCGGGCGTCGACCTCCGCGGGACCGGCGGTGTCGAGCAGCACGTCGTCGACGCCCCAGTCCGCGGAGAGGGCGACCAGCCCGCCCTCGGACAGGACGGCGACCAGCGCGGCGGCGACCCCGGTCGAGGAGAGCAGCCCGCAGAGGGTGCGGGCCTGGATGAGGTCGTAGCGGGCGTCGACGAGCACGACGTCGCCGGAGTCGCCGTCGAGGAGGCTCGAGAGCTCCGGGGCCACGACGCGGACCTGGTGGCCGAGCAGCCCCAGGGCGGGCAGGACCTCGGTCGTCGCCTGGCGGGCGGCGGTCATGAGCACGAGTCGCATGTCGTCTCCTCAGGGGTCCGGGGCCGGCGGGTGCCGACCGGACCTGCGACGGCGCTGTCGAGGTGAGAGGGAAGGATAGCCGACGTCCTCGCCGGACCGGCCCATCGCGGGCAGGGCGTCCTCGTCGGGTGAGCCCCGGGCGCCGGACATCCCGGTCGTGGAGCGGGTGACCCCGCTCGTCGAGCGGATCGGGCGGCGGGCTTCTGAGACGATCGGGCCGTGAGCTCTGCAGCGGTCCCGTCGACGACGCCGGCCCGCCCGCACCACGTCCCGGCGGCGGGCCTGGCCGTCGTCGCCGCGGGCCTGGTCGCCGGACTGCCGCCGCTGGTCGGCGAGGTCGGGGCCCTCGCCGCCGTGCTCGTGCTCCAGCTGGCGCTGGTGCTCTCCTGGGTGCTCGCCACGGGGATGCAGGGCTTCGCCGCGTCGCTGGCCGTCGGCACGGCCGCCGCCGTGGCGGCCGATCTCGCGCTCGTGCTGCCCGAGGACCCGGTGCTGGGCGGGCTCCTCGCCGTGCTGGGCGTCGGCTTCCTCGCCGCCGTGCTGCAGCAGATGCTCCGCACCCCGCGGGAGGCCCTGGTCGACTCGCTGGCCGGCTCCGCGGTCCTGCTCGCCGCCGTCGGCGCGCTGGCGGCGCTGCTCCTGCTGGGCCGCGCCGACGGCGGCGGCCTGACCACCACCGCCCTGGTCGCGGGGGTCGCGCTGGTCGTCGGCCACCTGGTCGACCGGGTGCTGCCGCGACCCCAGCTCGCCCCGGGCGTCCCGCGCGGTCTGCTCGCCGTGGTGCTCGCGGTCCTGGCCGGCGCGGCGACGGCGTGGGCGGTCCGCGACCTGGCCGAGCTCGGCGCGCTCCGCGCGCCGGCCGTGGGCGCCGTCGTCGCCGGGGTGGTCGCGCTGGTGGCCGTGGCCGGCAGCTACCTCGCCGTCGAGACGACGACCGAGGGCGAGGCGGAGGCGCTCTCCCCGTGGGCGCCGACCGTGGTGCAGGTCGTGCTGCCCTTCGCCGCCTGCGCACCGGTGGGCCTCGCGCTGATGACCGCCCTGTGAAGGCCGCCGCGGTCGTCCTGCTGCTGCTCGTCGTCACCGGTGTCGTCCTCGACCGGGTGGCGGTGGGCTTCGCCGAGCGCGAGGTGGCCGGGCAGCTGGCGGCCCAGGACGCGCTGGCCGGCGCCCCGGACGTCGACGTCCGCGGCTTCCCCTTCCTCACCCAGGCGTTCGCCGGGCGCTACGAGGAGGTCCGCATCTCGCTGACCGCCGACGACCTGGGACAGCCCGAGGGCACCCGCGCCGACGTGACGCTCCGGGGCGTGCACCTGCCCCTGTCGGCGCTGCGGGCGGGCACCGTGGCGGAGGTGCCGGTCGAGCGCATCGACGGCACCGCGACGCTCTCGTACGAGCTGCTGGCCGGGGAGCTCGGCGCGGACACCACCCTGCAGCGCGAGGGGGACGGGCTGCGCATCACCCGCACCGTCGACGTGCTGGGCCGCACGTTGCCGCTCACCGCGGCCGGCACCGTCTCGCTCGACGGCGACGCGCTCGTCATCGACGTCGAGCGGGCGTCCGGGGTGGGCGTCGACGTCCCGCGCATCCTCGTCGAGCGCGCCACGGACCTGCTGGACCTGCGCTACCCGGTGGAGCTGCCCTACGGGCTGCGGCTCACGGAGGTGGCCCCGCAGGCGGACGGCGTCGCGGTGCGCGCGGTGGCCGAGGACGCCGTCCTCGCGGCGGAATAGCGCCGCGGCCCCGCCGGGTTGTGCGCACGGGGTGCCCGGCGAGCGGAGGAGGACCAGGTGGACGCTGCGGCGGTGTTCGACCGGCTCGGCGTGCGCCCGGCGGAGGCGGACCTGACCGTCGTCCAGTTCTCCACGGCGTTCTGCCGTCCGTGCCGCGCCACGAGGGCCAGGCTGGAGCAGTTGCGGGTGGGCCGACCGGGGCTGGCCGCCGTCCACGTCGACGCGGAGAGCCACCTGGACGAGGTCCGCGAGCTCGGTGTCCGGTCGACGCCGACGTTGTTCTACCTGGACCGGGACGGACGCCTGGTCGGCCGCAGCACCGGGGCTCCCCGGCCGGCGGACCTGGCCGCCCTGGTGGATGCGCACGTGGGTGGCCGGGCGGGGGGCCCGGCGTGATCGGCTACCCTCGCGCCGTGGGCATCCTGCTGACCTCGCGCCGCGCAGTGGACCTGTGCCGCGTCGGCAGCTGCCTCTGTCCCGCCCTCTGAGGGCGGCACCGCGCCGTCCAGACGCGCTCTCCGCGCCGTCGGGATGCCCTTCTCTCCCGTGAGTTCCGCGCTGCGAGCGATCCGCGTCGTCCCGCTCCACCCGAACGACCGACCGCACACACCGATCACCCGGAGGACCACCACCATGAGCCGCAACGACGTGCTCGTCACCGTCGACTGGGTCCAGGAGCACCTGGGCCAGCCCGGCATCGTCCTCGTCGAGGTCGACGAGGACACCACCGCCTACGACGGCGGCCACATCGAGGGCGCCGTCAAGCTGGACTGGAAGAAGGACCTGCAGGACCCGCTGCGCCGCGACTACCTGGACAAGAGCGCCTTCGAGGAGCTGCTCTCGAGCCGGGGCATCGCCAACGACGACACCGTCGTGCTCTACGGCGGCAACAACAACTGGTTCGCCGCCTACGCGTACTGGTACTTCAAGATCTACGGCCACTCCGACGTCAAGCTGATGGACGGCGGCCGCAAGAAGTGGGAGCTGGACGGCCGCCCGCTGTCCAAGGACCCGGTCGAGCGCCCGGCCACGCAGTACAAGGCCTCCGAGCCGGACCTGTCGATCCGCGCGTTCCGCGACGAGGTCGTCGCCTCCATCGGCTCCAAGAACATCGTCGACGTGCGCTCGCCCGACGAGTTCTCCGGCAAGATCCTGGCGCCCGCCCACCTGCCCCAGGAGCAGTCGCAGCGGGCCGGGCACGTGCCCACCGCGATCAACATCCCGTGGAGCAAGGCGGCCAACGAGGACGGCACGTTCAAGTCCGACGAGGAGCTGGCCAAGCTCTACGCCGAGCAGGGCTACGACGAGAGCAAGCCGACCATCGCCTACTGCCGGATCGGCGAGCGCTCGAGCCACACGTGGTTCGTGCTGCGCGAGCTCCTCGGCAAGACCGACGTCAAGAACTACGACGGCAGCTGGGTCGAGTACGGCTCGCTCGTCGGCGTCCCGATCGAGAAGTGAGCTGACATGTGCGGAGCGCCCAAGCAGGGCGGTGTCCTCGACGGCATCGACCTGAGCACGCAGACGGTCATCCAGGGCTCGGTGTGGCACGACGGCGCGCCGGTGGCCGGGGCCTACGTCCGGCTGCTGGACTCGACCGACGAGTTCACCGCCGAGGTCGTGACCAGCCCGGAGGGCGAGTTCCGGTTCTTCGCCGCGCCCGGGCCGTGGAAGGTGCGCGCCCTGGCCGCGGTCGGCAAGGGCGAGCGCACCCTCTCGGCCGAGGTCGGTCTGAACGAGACCACGATCGCGATCTCGTGAGGACCGCGTTCTCCTGAACGCTCGCGAGCTCGCGGCGAGCCCCTGAACGGGGCCGAGAGCTCGCGGACGACGGCCCGTCTCCCCCGGGGGAGGCGGGCCGTCGTCATCCCCGGCGGCTCAGGTCAGGCCCGGCGGCAGCCGGTTCGGCCCGGCCTCGGCGGGCCGGGGGCGGTCCTCGGGGAAGGCGCGCACGGCGACGATCGCGACGTCGTCGGCGCCGGGCTCGGGCACCAGCCGGCTCAGCACGGTGTCCAGCAGCTCCTCCAGCGGCGTCGAGCCGAGGTCGCGCAGGGCGTCGCGGAGCCGCTCGATCCCTTCGTCGAGGTCGATGTCCCGGCGCTCGACCAGCCCGTCGGTGACCAGCAGCAGGGTGTGGCCGTCGGGCAGGTCGACGGACTGGTCGCTGCGGGGTGCATCCGGGTCGATCCCGAGCATGAGCTCCGGTCTGCTGGTGAGCATCGTGACCGAGCCGTCGGGAGCCAGCAGGACCGGCGGCAGGTGCCCGGCATTGCTCCAGCGCAGCAGCCGGCGCCCGGCCACCGGCACGTCGGGGTGCCGCTCGATGCGCGCCAGGACCGCTGTGGCGAGGGTGGAGACCGCCAGCCCGCGGGCGGCGTGCTCGACCCGCGTCAGGGTCGCCGCCGGGCCGTCCTCCTCGGCGTAGGCGAGGGCGCGCAGCAGCCCGCGGAGCTGCCCCATCGCCGCGGCGGCGCTGCTGTCGTGGCCGACCACGTCGCCGATCACGAGCATCGTGGCGCCGTCCGGCTGGAGGAAGGCGTCGTACCAGTCGCCGCCGACCTGCGCCTCGTGCGCGGCGGGGCTGTAGCGGACGGCGATCTGCAGGTGGTCGGGCTCCGGCGGCGGGGTGAGCAGCGACTGCTGCAGCCGGTCGGACAGCGCGCGGTCGGCGGCCGCCCGTGCGGCGAGCGCCTCGAGCTCCGCGGCCTGCCGCTGGGCCGCCAGGCGGTCGGTGAGGTCGCGGAAGGAGACGACCACACCGGTGTGCACGCCCTCCTCCAGGGTGGGGACGACGATCATCTCGACCGGGACCGGGGTGCCGTCCTTGCGCCAGAGGGTCTCGTGCTCGGCGACGATGGTGCGGCCGGTGCGCAGCGCCTCCCAGACCGGGCACTCCTCGCGGGGGTACTCGGAGCCGTCCGGGCGCCGGCCGTGGACGAGGGCGTGCTGGTCCTGGCCGAGCTGCTCACCGGGCCGGTAGCCGGTGAGGCGTGCCGCGGCGGGGTTCAGGAACTCCACCCGGCCCTCGTTGTCGAGGCCGTAGATCCCGTCGGCGACGTTGGCCAGCACGCGCTCGGTGATCGCGAGGGCGCGGGTGAGCTTGGCCTCGGTCTCGCGCAGCACCTCCAGGTCCCGGGCGCGCGCGGTGGCCACCTGGCGCAGCGTGGTGGCCTCGGTCCCGGCGGCCCGGGCCTCCGCGGTGAGCCGCTCGGCGTGCAGCCGGTCGGTGATGTCCATGCCGGTCACCAGCAGGAACTGCTGCCGGTCGCCGTCGGGCACCAGCTGCATGGTCAGGTCGGCGGTGCGGCGCCTCCCCTCGGCGAGGAAGAAGCCGGTGACCGCCCGGACCGGTGCGCCCCCGGCGGCGACCTCCAGGCACCAGTCGCGCACCCGGGTGCCCACTGCCGGGTCGCCGGACCACCAGCCGGCCTCCCAGAGGGGGCGGCCCAGCTGCTCGCGGCGGTCGAAGCCGCAGCCTTCCACGGCCAGGCGGTTGGCGGTCAGCAGCGTCCCGTCGGTGTCGCAGACGGCGGCGAACATGAACGTCGACTCGTGGAGCACGGCGTACCACGACGGCGTGCCCGGGAGCGCCTCGGCGTCCGGGGTCGGCGCGGTGCCGCGGCCGGCCTCGGCCATCTCGATGACTGCTCCTCCCGCCCCGTCCCGCCGTCCGGGGTGCGCCCAGCCTGCCGTACGACCCCCGGCCGGCACCAGCGACCCCGGCTGTCGGGTCCGCCTCACCTGCACCGGGGCGGTCCCGCGCGCGACGGGGCGCCCGCCCCGGCGGGATGCCGGAGCGGGCGCCTCGGGTGGTGCGGTGAGTTCAGCCGCAGAGCCCCTCGGGGATGGAGGTCATGCACCGGTTCCTGTCGAAGTCGACGTCACCGGTCCCGTCCCAGTTGATGTCGGCCGGCTGGTTGCCCTTCGCCTTGTTGCGCTCGACCTCACCGCTGGGGTCGAAGCCGGGCGCGAGGACCTCGGGCAGGGAGTTGGTCGAGAGGACGACGATGCCGCCCTCGAGCAGGCTCGCGGCGTCCGACCTGTTGTCGCGGACCGTGTTGTCGCGCACGCGGAAGTCCTGCGCACCCACCAGCGCGATGCCCGCGCCGCTGAGGGCCGGGACCCCGTCCTCGGCGTTGCCCTCGCAGACCTTGTTGTTCGCCGAGACCTCGTTCTTCCGCAGTTCCCAGTCGGTGACCGGCCCGGGGGCTCCGGCGAGCAGCAGCACGCCGACGCAGTTGCCGACGGCGACGTTGCCCTGCATCTTGCCGACGCTGGCGTTCCGGTAGAAGTAGCCGAGCTCGTTCTTCGCCGAGTAGTTGCCGCGGACGTCGGCATCGGCGTGCTCGCTGTCCCCGACGTAGAAGCCCGCCTCGGCGTTGCCGGTGGACTTGTTGCCGCGGAACGTGGTGCCCTCGGTGACGAAGCTCGCGGCGCCGTACCCGCCGTTGTCGGTGAAGCGGCTGTCGCTGACCTCGAGGTCCTTCGTCGCGAGCGCCACCAGGCCGTCCCCCGTCGCGCCGGTGACGGTGACGCCGCGGACGCTGACGCCGGTGACGCGGTCGACCGCCTCGAAGGTCTCGGGATCGACCTCGCCGAGGATGCAGATGCCGGACACGCGGTCGGTCTCGGGGTCGTCGAAGGTGTCGCACGCGGTCGAATCCGCGCCGGCGGGCGCGATGACCGCGCGGTGGCCGAGCAGCGTGATGCCGTCCTTCTGGATGGTCACCGACTCGTGGTACGTGCCGGGCGGGATGCGGATCGTGTCACCCGGCTTCGCGGCGTCCACCGCGGCCTGGATGCTGAAGCCGCCGTGCGGGCCGGGCTTCCGGCCGTCGTCCGCGGCGGCCGGTCCGGCTACCGCCAGTGTGGCGAGGGTGGTGGCGGACGCCACCGCCAGGAGGCGTGCTCTGCGCATGTGCATGGGTGCTCCCCGGATGCGGGCCCCGGCCCCCCGGTTGGCGGACGTCGGTGTCCGCCGCCGCGTCGCCCTGAGGACGGCCAGACTGCCCCCGGCCCGGGTGGCACGGAAACCCCCGATTCCGGGGGTCGGCGCCCACCGCGGCCGGTCAGAGGCCCAGGCCGGCGGCGAGCTCCCCCATGGCGCGGTCGAACCAGCGGTCGGTGTCCAGCACCGACCCCACCAGGTGGCCGAAGAGCTCGAAGCTGATCGTGCCGAACAGCGCGCTCCAGGCCAGCAGCGCCCGCACCCGCACTGCCTCGTCGAGGGCCGGGTGCTCCCCGCCCAGGATCGCGACGGCGTCCTCGCTGATCAGCGCGGGGTCGCGTTCGCCGGCCGCCTCCGGGAGGGCGCCGGACCGCGCCGCGTCGCCGAGGATGCGCCCGAGGACGAGGCCGGCGCGGGCGGCGGCGGGCACGGTGTCGGCGGGCGCCCGGTAGCCCGGCACGGGGGAGCCGTAGAGCAGGGCGTACTCGTGCGGGTGTGCCCGCGCCCAGTCGCGCACCGCTCGGCAGACGGTCAGCCAGCGCATCCGAGGGGGGTCCCCGGGCACGTCGGCCGCCTCGGCAGCGGCGCCCAGGTCGTCGTACGCGTCGATGATCAACCGCGTCAGCAGGTCGTCGCGGCTGGGGACGTAGCGGTAGACGGCCGAGGAGGCCATGCCGAGCTCCCGCGCGACGGCCCGGAGGGACAGCCCGGCCGCCCCGACCTCGGCGAGCTGCCGGCGCGCGGCGTCGGCGATCTCGGCGGTGATCTCGGCGCGGACGCGCTCGCGAGCGGTGGGCATCGGGCCAGGCTGCCTCATCGGAGCGCTGCACGCAAACGAGAGCACCGCTCTTGACAGCCGCGGCAGGAGGCGCGAGCATCAGTCCGCATCGAGAGCACCGCTCTCACTCCGACCTTCGGGAGCACCTCATGGCACTGCACGTCGTCGTCGGCAAGGGGCCGGTCGGCCTGACCACCGCCCGGGAGCTCCGGGACCGCGGGCACGAGGTCCGCGTGCTGTCCCGGTCCGGCGGGGTGTCCGCGGACGGGATCGAGCACCGGCAGCTGGATGCCGCCGACCCGGCAGCCCTCGCCGGTGCTGCGCGCGGGGCCGCCGCGCTCTACAACGCCGTCAACCCGGCCTACCACCGGTGGGCGACCGACTGGCCGCCGATCGCCGATGCGCTGCTCACCGCCGCCGAGCGCACCGGCGCCGTCCTGGTGACCATGTCGAACCTCTACGGCTACGGCCGTCCGGAGGGCCCGATGACGCCGCGGTCACCCCTGACCGCCACCGACACCAAGGGTGTCGTCCGGGCGCGGATGTGGGCCCAGGCGCTCGCCGCCCACGAGGCCGGGCGGGTGCGCGTCACCGAGGCCCGGGCCGCGGACTTCGTCGGGCCGCAGGTGCCGCCCGCGCAGTCCCACCTGGTGCGCCAGCTGCCCGCCCTCCGGCGCGGCCGCACCGCCTGGGTGATCGGCGACCCGGACGCGCCTCGCAGCTGGGCCTACCTCCCCGACGTGGCGACCACGCTGGTCACCCTGGGTACCGACGAGCGGGCGCTCGGCCGGGCGTGGCACGTGCCCAGCGGGCCCCCGCGCTCGCAGCGCGCCGCCCTCACCGACCTCGCGACCGCCCTGTCCGCCCCGGCCCCCACCGTGCGCGGCATCCCGTGGGCGGTGCTGCGGGCCGCGGGTCCGGTGTCCCCGCTGGTGCGCGAGGTGCTCGCCGTGCGGCACCAGTTCGACCAGGAGTACGTCATCGACGCGGCGGAGACGACGGCGACCTTCGGCCTCGCCCCGACCCCCTGGGCCGAGGTGGTCGCCGCGACCGCCGGCCGGGCACCGGCGGCCGCCTGAGGCCGGGTCGCGGCGCCGTCACTACGGTGGTCGCCATGGTCTCTGCCTGGCTCCTGGTCACCCTGACGGCGTCCTCCGCCGTGGCGCTGGGCTACGGCGCCGTCCGGCTCTCCCGCGGACCGAAGGCCGGTCGGCGGTGAGCGCGCCGACGGAGCTGCCGGTGCCCGACACCGCCGACGTCCGCAGCGGCCCGGAGGTCTCCCCGGACCTCCTCTCCGTGCTGCCGCTGCTGGGGGAGTGGCACGGCGAGGGCATCCTGAGCGGTGCCGTGGCCGGTTCCGACCATGACCTCCGGTTCGGCCAGTGGATCCGCTTCGCCCACGACGGCCGCGGGTTCCTGGCCTACGAGTCGCGCACCTGGCGGCTCGCCGACGACGGGAGGATCGTCGGGCCGGACGTCCGGGAGTCGGGCTTCTGGCGGCCCCGCGGTGAGGACGACGTCGAGCTGCTCGTGGCCAGCCCGGAGGGGCTCGTGGAGATCTACGTCGGCACCGCGCGCACCACGACCAGCTGGGAGCTCACCAGCGACGTGCTCGCCCGCACGCCGGACGCCCCCGACGTCACCCGGTCGGTGCGCCTGTACGGCATCGTCGAGGGGGCGCTGATGTACGCGATCGACCGCGCGGTGGGGGAGCAGCCGCCGCGCCCGGTGATGTCGGCCCGGCTGGAGCGCCTCCGGTGACGGCGCCGTCGTCCGCCCGGCCCACCACTCCCCGGCAGGTCGCCGATCGCTACGTCGACGCCGTCTGCGACCTGGACCCGATCGTCGCGACCTCCCTCGGGGTCCGTCCGGGCGACGACCGGCTGCCCGACGTGAGCCCCGCCGGGCTCGAGGCGGAGGCCGCCCTGGCCCGCGCCACCCTGGCCGAGCTGGACCGGGTGCAGGCGGCCGACCCGGCGCTCGACGACGACCCGGTCGAGCGCCGCTGCGCCCGCCTGCTGCGGGAACGGCTGGGCGCGGAGCTGGCCGTGCACGAGGCGGGGGAGGGGTTCCGGTCCCTCAACAACCTGTTCAGCCCGCTGCACGCGGTCCGGCAGGTGTTCATGCTCATGCCGGCGGCGACGGAGGAGGACTGGTCCGTCCTCGCCCGCCGGCTCGCCCGCGTGCCGGAGGCCTACCGGGGCTACCGCGAGACGCTCGCCGAGGGGGCGCGCCGCGGCCTGCTCGTGGCCCCCCGGCAGGTGCGCACCGTCCTGGCCCAGCTCGACGAGTGGTCGAGCGGGCCATTCTTCGGCTCGTTCGTCGCCACCGGGCCCGAGGCGCTGCGGGGCGAGCTCGCCGCGGCCGCCCGTGCCGCGGACGAGGCGGTGGTGGAGGTGCGGGACTTCCTCCGAGACGGGTACGCCCCGCGCACCGACGGGACGCCGGACGCCGTCGGCCGCGAGCGCTACGCCGTCGCCGCTCGCCGCTGGACCGGTTCGGACCTGGGTGCCGGTCGCGGGCTCGAGGAGGCCTACGCCTGGGGCTGGGCCGAGCACCGGCGGATCCTGGCCGAGCAGCGCGTGGAGGCGGAGCGGGTGCAGCCCGGTGCGACGCCGCTGGAGGCGATGCGCCGGCTCTCCCTGGAGGGCCCCGCAGTGGAGGGCGTGGAAGCGATCCGAGACCGGCTGCAGCAGATGATGGACGAGGCGATCGCGGCGCTGGACGGGACGCATTTCGACCTGGCGGAACCGGTCAAGCGGGTGGAGGCGATGATCGCCCCGCCCGGGAGCGCGGCCGCCCCGTACTACACCCGACCGGCGCACGACTTCTCCCGGCCTGGCCGCACCTGGCTGCCCACGCTCGGGCGCACCCGCTTCCCGCTGTGGGACCTCCTGTCGATCTGGTACCACGAGGGCGTCCCGGGCCACCACCTGCAGCTCGCGCAGTGGGTGCACGTGTCCCGGCAGCTGTCGACCTACCAGACGTCACTGGGCTCGGTGGGTGCGAACGTGGAGGGGTGGGCCCTCTACGCCGAGCGGCTCATGGACGAGCTCGGCTACTTCGCCGACCCCGGGGAACGGCTGGGCTTCCTGGACGCCCAGCAGCTGCGCTCGGTGCGCGTGGTGATCGACATCGGCATGCACCTGCGGCTCCCCGTGCCGGACGACGCCGAGGGCGTGCTGGCCGGGCACCGCGGCCGGCCGTGGACGCCCGAGCTGGCCCGCGTCTTCCTCGGCGAGCACTCGGGTGCGGAGGTCGCCTTCCTCGACAGCGAGCTGGTGCGCTACCTCGGTCTGCCGGGGCAGGCGATCAGCTACAAGCTCGGGGAGCGGGCCTGGCGGGACGGGCGGGCGGCCGCCGAGCGGGCCCGTGGGGCGGGCTTCGACCTCAAGGCGTGGCACATGGCCGCGCTGTCGCAGGGGTCGCTGGGCCTGGACGACCTCGCCGGCGAGCTCGCGCTGCTCTGACGGTCAGCCCCGAGCGGGCAAGGGGTTCACCGGGTCGTCGGCGTGGCCGACCCGGTCCTCCGCCGCGCTCGGGCAGACCTCCAGCCCGGGCGTGGAGAGCAGCTCGGCGATGCAGGCGGCGCTCCCGCCGACGTAGGTGCTCATCAGGTCGATGTCGGTGGCCACGACCCACGAGCGGTCGGCGGGCCACCACAGGTTGGCGCTCTGCTCCCACGGCTCGGGGGCGAGGTTGCGCACCGCGTCGCCGACGGAGCCCCGCACCAGCACGGCGTCGCGCCCGCGGGGCATCGGCAGGGTCGCCACGCCCCGCAGCGCGGCGGTGTCGGGACCCAGCCCGGCCCAGCGGCCCAGCAGGCACTCGCCGGGGGTGCCCGTGTGGCGGGCCAGCACGGCCGCCATGCGCGCGGCGACGGTCGTGGGCAGGTGCCCCTCCGCGGGGGCCCCGTCCCAGTCGGGGGGCTGGCTGTCCTCGGCCAGGTACTCCCAGCCGCCCGTCACCGACGGCCACTGCACCAGCGGGTGGGCCACGGCGCCGTTCAGCGCGGCGACGGCGGCCCAGGTCACCTCGACGTCGGCGTCGCCCTCGTAGCGGTAGGCCGGGTGCAGCACGCGGGCGTAGGCGGGGAACAGCGGCGGCACCAGCGAGGCGACCGTGCCCCAGGGGGATCGGGCTACGGCCTCGGCGATCCAGGTGCCGACGGAGACGTCGGTCTCGACGGGCAGACCGCCGAGCTGCACGCACGCCTCCTGGGGACGGACAACCCCCGGGCTGCTCCGCGGCGCTCCGCTGGGGAGCAGCACGCGGGCCGACTGGACAAATGTCGGCGGCCCGGGGGTCGGGTGACTGTCCGGTTCTCGCTCGCCGCCGTGCGACGGACGGGCGATCATGCCGTCGTTCGCACTGTCGTACGAACGGGCGGCCCATCTGGACGGCGGCTAGCGGACAGCCACCTCACGAGTCCTGTAGCTCAGCAAAGTTACGGACCACCTCCCTTCTCGTGTGCCACGACGGTACGTCCGCGTGCAGGCCGAGCGCCAACGATTTCCGTCCGCTCTCGGCGAACACCCGGTGGTGGGTGCGACCGCCGCCGGCGTGTCCGCCCCGGTCAGCCCCCGCTGCCCGGGCCGAGGGTGCGCCCGGGCGGGCGGGAACCCTCCCACCCCGGGTCGTGCTCGGCGCGGTCGTCGACGGTCTCGTACCCCGGTCGGGGGCCGTCGTGGTCCCCGGCGGCGTCCGTCGCCGTGCGCCCGGGCGGGGGGGCACCTTCCCAGGCCGGGTCGTGCTCGGCCTCGTCGTCGACCGTCTCGTAGCGCGGGTGCGCGGCGCCCTCGCCGAACTCGTCGGTGGCGGCGGTGGCGCCGGGGCCGGGCGGCGGCGTGGCCGCGCGGTCCGCGGGGCGCCCGGGCCGGTCGTCGACGGTGTCCCAGGCGTCGGGGATGCCGTCGCGGTCGGCGTCGCTCATCTCGTGGAGGTACATCGCCTTGTAGCGGCGGTTGCGCAGCCGGAGGATCACCGCGGCGAGCAGGGCGGCCAGCAGGGTGCCGAACAGGATGCCGACCTTGGCGTGGTCGTAGCTCTCGCTCTCCGCGCCGTAGGCGAGCTCGGTGATCAGCAGCGAGACGGTGAAGCCCATCCCGCCGAGGAGCGCCAGGCCCACCACGTCCGGCCAGCCCAGGTTCTCGTCCAGCTGCGCCCGGGTGAAGCGGGAGACCAGCCAGGTGGCGCCGGTGATGCCGATCGCCTTGCCGGCGACCAGCCCGACCATGATGCCGATGGCGATGCTGTCGCCGAGGGACTCGCCCAGGCCGGAGAGCCCGCCGATGGCGACGCCGGCGGAGAAGAAGGCGAAGACCGGGACGGCGACGCCTGCCGACAGCGGCCGGATGCGGTGCTCGAAGTGCTCGGCCATGCCCGGCCCGGCGTCGGGGCCGCCGGCGGCGTCGCTCCGGACGACCGGGACGGTGAAGGCGAGCAGGACGCCCGCGACGGTGGCGTGCACGCCGGACTCGTGGACCAGCACCCAGGTGACGGCGGCCAGCGGCAGCAGCAGCCACCAGGACCGGATCCGCTTCTGCACCAGGAAGCCGAACAGGGCCAGCGGGATCAGGGCCAGCAGCAGCGGCGTGACGGCCAGCGAGGCCGTGTAGAAGATCGCGATGATCGTGATGGCCAGCAGGTCGTCGACGACGGCGAGCGTCAGCAGGAAGGTGCGCAGCGCGCTGGGCAGGTGGGTGCTGATGACCGCCAGGACGGCGAGCGCGAAGGCGATGTCGGTCGCCGACGGGATGGCCCAGCCCGCGAGCGCCCCCTCCGGGCCGCCCAGGTTGAACAGCACGAAGAACAGCGCCGGGACGACCATGCCGCCGACGGCGGCGGCGATGGGCAGTGCCGCCCGGCGGGGTTCGCGGAGGTCGCCCGCGACGAACTCCCGCTTGAGCTCCAGCCCGGCGACGAAGAAGAAGATCGCCAGCAGGCCGTCGGCCGCCCAGGTCCCGAGGGTGAGGTCCAGGTGCAGCGACGCCGGGCCCACCCGCGTGTCGCGCAGCGCCTCGTAGCTCTCCGACCAGGGCGAGTTCGCCCAGATCAGGGCGATCGCCGCACCGATCAGCAGCAGGGCGCCACCGACGGTCTCCTTGCGGAGGACCGAGGCGACGCGCTGCGCCTCGGTCCAGGATCCCCGCCCGAAGAGGCGGGTGGGGGCGGAAGTCGTCACGGGGCGGCTCCGGGGGACGGGGTCGGGTGGGGACGTGCCCTCGACGGACACGCTGCCGACCAGACTTCCCGGCGCACCTCCTGCTCACGCTACCCGGCGAGCAGTTCCCTGACCCGGGGTGAGAGCCCGCCGTCGCCGCGGGGGACGCCGTCGAGGGTGTGCACGTGGACGGCGCCGCGCACCCCGGAGAGCAGCCAGACGGCATCGGCCGCGTGCAGGTCGTCGACCGTGCCGGGCGTCGAGGCGGTGGGCCAGCCGGCCGCCCGGGCGGCGGCGAACAACCGCGCCTGGGTGGTACCGGCGAGGATCCCGCTCTCCACCGGTGGCGTGTGCAGCGTGCCCCCAGCGGCCCAGACGACGGTCGAGGTCGGGCCCTCGAGCACCCGGCCCTCCAGGCTGGTGAGGACGACGTCGTCGGCGCCGAGGGCGTGCGCGTGCCGCTGGGCGGCCATGTTCACCGCGTAGGAGAGCGTCTTCGCGCCGCCGAGCAGCCAGGGGGCGCCCGCCCGGAAGTCGGCGGGCACCCCGAGGCCGAGGGTCACCACCGCGACGCCCTCCGCGCGCTGGCGCACCGCCTCCCGGGGCACCGGCGCGAGCAGCGCCAGCGCCGTCGGGGGCGTGCCCTCGCCGAGCCCGCGGGTGAGCAGCAGGCGGCACACGCCCTCGACCTCCGCCGGCCAGCCGGCCAGCGCCGTCCCGACCAGGGCCCGCCAGGCGGCGTCGCCGGGGTCGGTCAGCCCGAGCAGCTGCGCGGAGCGGCCCAGCCGGGCCAGGTGCGCATCGAGGTGGGGGGTGCGCCCGCCGACGACCGCCACGGACTCGAAGACGCCGTCCCCGCGGCCCAGGCCCAGGTCGAAGGCGGTCACCACCGGCTGGTCCGCGGCGACGGGTACCGCCGCGCCGTCCCGCCAGACCGCCACCCTGCGCTGCTGATCCACGCGCGCCAGCCTGCCGTACCCGGGGAATAGGCTCGCGTCATGGGGACCGACGACGTCGCCGCGCCGCTCGCGGAGCAGCTTCGTGCGCGCGGGCTGCGCCTGACCCCCCAGCGCGCCCGGGTGCTGGCCGCGGTGGCCGCGCTGGCGCACGCCACCCCGGAGGCGATCGGTGCCCGGCTGCGCGAGGAGGCCGGCCCCGGCGGGAGCGCCCCCGACACCTCGACGGTCTACCGGACGCTGGAGCTGCTCGAGCGGCTCGGGCTCGTCTGGCACACCCACCTGGGGCGCGGCGCGCCGGTCTACCACGCCGCCGAGCGCCCCCACCTGCACGTCGTCTGCAACTCCTGCGGGGAGATCTCGTCGGCGGCGCCCGACCTGCTGGACGGGGCGGCGGAACGTCTGGCGGCCGAGCTGGGTTTCACCGTGGACGTCGGCCACGTCGCCCTGTCGGGTACGTGCCGCGCCTGCAGCGACCGCGCCGGAACGGAGACCCCATGACCACGCCCTCGCCCCTCCTCGCCCGCCCCGGGGCGGTCGCCGTCGAGCCGGGGCCGGAGGCCACCCGCACCGTCGCGGCGCACTACGGCGACCCGCTGCGCGAGCAGCGGCTGCTCGCCGAGGGCGCCGGCCTGGTCGACCGCAGCGACCGGGACGTGCTCGCGGTGCCGGGCGCCGACCGCCTCTCGTGGCTGCACAGCATCACCAGCCAGCACGTCGCCCAGCTGG
Organism: Blastococcus sp. SYSU DS0533; assembly: GCF_054050775.1. Lineage (NCBI taxonomy): Bacteria > Bacillati > Actinomycetota > Actinomycetes > Geodermatophilales > Geodermatophilaceae > Blastococcus > Blastococcus sp. SYSU DS0533. The sequence continues at coordinate 207,537 of NZ_JBJGZZ010000001.1, forward strand.
CCGACGGCGCGGGGAGCGAGGCCCTGGTGCTGAGCCCCCACGGGCACGTCGAGCACCACCTGGTCGTCACCGAGCTCGCCGGCACGACCTGGGCCGACGTCGAGCCGGGCGCGGGCCCCGCGCTGCTGGCCTTCCTGGAGCGGATGCGGTTCATGCTCCGGGTGGAGCCGCGTCTGGCCACCGACGACCTGGGGCTGCTGTCGCTCGTCGGCCCGGGCTCCGCCGCGGCCCTGGCGGCGGCCGGGCTGCCGGTGCCCGCGGAGCCCTACGCCGTGGCGCCCCTCGGCGAGGGCTGGGTGCGCCGCATGCCGGCGGTCGGCGACGGCGCGGCCGTCGTCCACGACCTGCTGGTCCCGCGGGTGGGGATCGACGCCCTGGCCGACCGGCTGGGCGTCCCCCTCGCCGGCGCCGCGGCGTACGACGCGCTGCGCGTGGAGGCCCGGCGGCCCCGGTTCGGCGTCGACAACGACCACCGCACCATCCCCAACGAGCTCGAGTGGCTGCGCACCGCCGTCCACCTGGACAAGGGCTGCTACCGCGGGCAGGAGACCGTCGCGCGGGTGCACAACCTGGGGCGCCCGCCGCGCCGCCTGGTGCTCCTGCACCTCGACGGCGTCAGCGAGGACCTGCCGGCGCCCGGCGAACCGGTGCTGGCGGGCGCGCGGGCGGTCGGCCGCGTGGGCAGCGTGGTGCGGCACCACGAGCTGGGCGTCGTCGCCCTGGCCCTGGTCAAGCAGTCGGTGGCCCAGGACGCCACGCTCACCGTCGCCGGCTCCACCGCAGCCATCGACCCCGACGACGCGCCGCCGGCGCTCGACGACACCCAGGTGGCGGCGCGGAACCGGGTCCGGGCCGTCCGGTCTGGGACGATCGGCTGAGCGCGCCACGAACGCCCCGCTCCCGGGTGGGCAGGCCGGGGCCGCTGACCTACGCTCCGCCCAGCGCCCGCCGCTGACCACCGCCGATCCCCCCGTCGGGCATCCCGCACCTGGAGGCCACCCGTGAGCCCGAAGCCGTCCCCCGCCGGGGGTGCCGCCGTCGACGCGCTGCTGGACCCCGCGTTCCTGGAGGGCGCCGTGCGCCGGCCCATGGGGGACGTGCGGCGGCTGCGCCGAGACGCCGAGCAGCAGGAGGTCAACCTCTCCTACACCCGGCGGCTGCTGCAGGGGCGCCTGGACATCGTGCGGCGGGAGCTGCAGCGGCGGGCCGAGCACGACGGGCGTTCGCTGGTCGACCTGCTGCCGGAGATCCTCGCCGAGAAGGGGCGCGGCCCCGCGCACGGCCTGGGCCGGCACCAGACGGTGCAGCCGGCCGACCCCCAGGAGTACGAGTCCTGGGTCCACTCGCTGACCCCCGGGGCCGACCTCTCGGCGATCACCGAGCTCTCCGACGCCGAGCTCGAGGCGGCGGCCCGGTCGCTCGCCGAGGCCGAGAAGGGCCTGTCGGAGCGCCGCCGCGGCGTGCAGCAGGTCATGGACGGGCTCGCGGCGGAGCTCGGTCGCCGCTACCGGGACGGCGAGGCCGACGTCGCCGCCCTGCTCGCCGACGAGGGCCGCCACTAGGAGGGCCACGCCTCCGCCATGCCTCGCACGCCCGGCATGGGACCCTGGGGCGTGGCCGTTCCAGCACCTCACCAGGCTCCCGGTGGTCCCCGCAGCTCCCCCTGGCCGGACAACCCGGTGCTGGTCGAGGTGCACCGCTCGGGCTTCCTGGAGTCGGTGCACCGGGGCTCGCTGGTGGTGCTCGACGCCGCGGGCGGGGTGACCTTCGCCGCCGGTGCGGTCGACCGCCCGACGCTGCCCCGGTCGTCGAACAAGCCGGTGCAGGCGACGGCGCTGCTCGCGGCCGGCTGGGCGCCGCGCTCGGGCGAGGAGCTGGCCATCGGCGCCGGCTCGCACCTCGGCGAGGACGGGCACCGGGAGCTCGCCGCGAGCATGCTCGCCGCCGCCGGTCTCGGCCCCGACGACCTGGGCTGCCCGCCGGCGCTGCCCTCGCACGAGGGGACGAAGGCGGCCTGGCTCGCCGCCGGCCGCGCGCCGGAGCGGCTGGCCATGAACTGCTCGGGCAAGCACGCCGCGATGCTGGCCGCCTGCGTGGCGGCCGGCTGGCCGACGGAGGGCTACCTGGCGCGCGAGCACCCCCTGCAGCAGGCGATCGAGGCGCGGCTGGGCGAGGCGGCCGGCGAGCCGGTCGCGGCGGTCGTCGTCGACGGCTGCGGGGCGCCGCAGCACGCCCTCTCGCTCACCGGGCTGGCCCGCGGGGTCCTCTCCCTCGTGCAGGCCGCTGAGGGCTCCCGCGAGCGGGCGGTGGCCGACGCGATGCGGGCCCACCCGTGGTTCGTCGCCGGCAGCGGGCGGGAGGACACCGATCTCATGCGCGCGGTCCCCGGCCTGCTGGTGAAGGGCGGTGCCGACGGCGTGCACGTAGCGGCGCTGCCGGGTGCGGGGGCCGTGGCGATCAAGCTCGACGACGGCGGGGACCGCGGGCGGACGCCGGCGCTCACGGCGGGGCTGCGCCGGCTCGGCGTCGCCCCCGAGGTGCTTGCTCCCTGGGCGCGCACGCCCGTCCCGGGTGGCGACGGCGTCGTCGGCGAGGTCCGCGCGTCCGCAGTGCTGGAGGGCTGACCAGGGCTCCCCGGTGTGGTCGTCATCACGTCCGGGTGCTAGCCGCTCCGCTTGCAGGAGCTAGCACCCGGGGTTAGCGTCGAGGACGTGCAGACCCCGGGTGAGTTCGTCCGCGAGCAGGTGACCTCCGTCCGTTCCACGGTGGACCGGGTCGCCGACTCCGTCGCCGACGCGTCCGGCGTCACGGCGGTCAGCTCGTCGGTGGGCGACTTCATCCGCGAGCAGCGCAACGCCGCGCGGGTCTCGCTGCGCGAGCTGGCCCGCACCGCCGGCGTCAGCAACCCCTACCTGTCCCAGGTGGAGCGGGGCCTCCGCAAGCCGTCAGCGGAGATCCTCGCGTCGATCGCCCGGGGCCTGAAGATCTCGGCCGAGACGCTCTACGAGCAGGCGGGGATCCTCGACCGGCGTTCCGGCAACCCGGACACCGTGGCGGCGATCCGCTCCGACGACGCGCTGTCCGAGCGGCACAAGGCCGTCCTGCTCGAGCTCTACGAGACCTACGTCCGTGAGCACCGGGCCTCGTCCCCGGCCGCCAGCTGACCACCCCCCATCTCCCACTCCCGAGGAGTCCGGCATGACCCCCACCCAGACCGTGAAGCAGTACGGCGAGTTCGCCGTGGCCCAGGGCCGCACGCTCGCCGAGCAGGCCCGCACCCCGCTGCTCGCCTTCGTCGGCGCCGGTGACCTGGCCGTCGAGCGCGCCCGCACCGTCGTCGCGCAGTTCCGCAGCACCGCCGAGGCGCTGCCGGGCGAGGCGCAGGTGCAGGCCGACCTCGCCGTCAAGGAGGCCCGGACCCGGGCCGCCGAGGCCGCCGGCACCGCCCGCACCACGGCGCACCAGCTGGCCGTCGCCGCTCGTCCGGAGGCGCTGCGCAGCACCGTCGCCGGCCTGGTCGAGACCGCCCGCACCCAGGCGATCGCCACGGTCGAGACGCTGGCCGAGCGCGGTGCCGTCGTCGTCGAGGACCTGCGCCGCCAGCCCGGCGTCCGGCGCATCGTGCGCCGCGCCGAGCAGGCCGTCGACACCGTCGAGGAGCGGCTCGAGGACGCCATCGAGGACGGCGCCGAGGCCGTCGTCGAGGCCTCCAACGAGGTGACCTCGGTGGCGCAGAAGACCGCCGCCAAGGCCACCAAGGTCGCCGCGAAGGCCGAGGCCGAGGTCGAGGACGCCGCCGACGCCGCCAAGGCCACCGCGGAGGAGGCCGCCGCCCCCAAGCGCCGGACCGCGGCCAAGAAGACGACCTCGGCCGCCCGCAAGTCGCCGGCGAAGGCCACCTCGGCGCGCGTGACCCGTGCCCGCACGGCCAAGCCGGCCGACCCGACCGCCGTGCCCGCCAAGAAGAGCTGACGGCACGGCCCCACCGACCAGGGCCCCGGAGCTGCGACCAGCGCTCCGGGGCCCTGTCGCGTCCGCCCACCGCCGTCCCGGGCGGGTCGGACGCTCGACCGGCCCGGTGCGGGGCGGGCCACGAGTAGGCTCGCGGGCATGGGTCTGTTCGACGGGTGGCTGCTGCTCGGCCTCTACTGGGCGTCCCTGGGGCTGACCGCCTGGGCGTTCGTGGACGCCCTGATTCGGCCCGCCGCCGGGTACGTCGCCGCCGGCAAGCTCACGAAGCCGGGCTGGGCGGCGATCACCGGCCTGGCCCTGCTGGTCATCTTCTGGCAGAAGACCCCGCTGTCGCTGCTGGGCCTGCCCGCCGTCATCGCGGCGATCGTCTACCTGGTCGACGTGCGCCCCGCGGTGGGCGGGATGCGCCGCGACAACACCTGGTAGCAGCCGGCCCGGTTCAGTACCGGTCGTCGGCCGGCATGAGCACCCACAGCAGCAGGTAGGCGACGAACTGCGGGCCCGGGAGCACGCAGGAGACCACGAAAGCCACCCGCAGCCCGCTGCGCGAGAGCCCGTAGCGCCGGGCGATGCCCGCGCAGACGCCGGCGACCATCTTGTGGCGGGTGTCCCGGCGGAGCCGGTACGGCGAAGGTGTCGTCATGCGGCCAGCCTAGGGTGGTGAGCCGGCTCCGACCGGTCGTGCGGTCAGCGGCCGAACACGCCGGCCGGCGGCTCGGGCGAGGGCTCGGCGCCGGCGTCGGGCACCGGCCGGGCGTCGCCCGCGAACCGGTCGAGGTCGTCACCGTCCACGACGCGCGACGGCATCGGGTCGCGGGCGCAGGCGCGGCTGAGCTCCGCCAGCGGCAGCTCCGCGTCGGACGCGACGGCGACCAGGTTGCCGAACCGCCGGCCCCGGAGGGTCCCCGGCTCGGCCAGCAGGCAGACGTGCCGGAAGGCCGTGCGCAGCGTGGCGACCTGGCCGCGGGCGAAGCGCAGCGGGGGTCCGTCGGCGACGTTGGCCGCGTAGACGCCCCCGGGCCGCAGGGCACGCGCGACCGCCGCCGCGAACTCGACGGTCGTCAGGTGGGCCGGGGTCCGGGCGCCGGCGAAGACGTCGGTGACGACGACGTCCGCGCTGCGCGGGTGCAGGGCGGTGAGCGCCTCCCGGGCATCGGCGGCCCGCACCCGCACGCGGGCCGACCGCGGCAGCGGCAGGTGCTCGCGCACCAGGTCGGTCAGCGGCTGGTCGATCTCGGCCACCCGCTGGCGGGACCCGGGGCGCGTGGCGGCCACGTAGCGGGGGAGGGTCAGCGCCCCGCCACCGAGGTGCACGACGTCCAGCGGGGCACCGGGCTCGGCGGCGGTGTCGAGCACGTGCCCGATGCGCCGCACGTACTCGAACTCCAGGTGCGCCGGGTCGGTCAGGTCGACGTGCGACTGCGGGGTGCCGTTCAGCATCAGCACCCACGAGCCGTCCCGGTCGGCGTCGGCGAGCAGCTCGGCGGTGCCGCCGTCCACGGCGACCGGCCCCGGCGGTGTCCTCACCGGCGCCCCGTCCCTGCCCGGCACCCGGCCGTCCCCGCGCTCATCCGCGTCATGGTCCCACCGGGAGGAGTCCGGGCGCCCGGGTGGCTACCGTCCCGTTCGTGCGCCGGGTCCGCCTCTCCTCGCGGGAGATCACCGCCTTCGGCAGCCACGGCGTCTCCATGGTGTCGCCCGCCCGGGTGCTCGAGCCGGTGCCCGGCTTCGGGGTGCACCTGGCGACCTTCGCGGCCGGTGCGGTCGTGGGCCGGCACGAGACGCGCGTCTGGCAGCTGTTCGCGGTCGTCTCCGGGGCGGGCTGGGTGGCCGGCACGGACGGCGTCCGGGTGCCGCTGGCCGCCGGGGACGCCGTCCTGTGGGAGCCCGGGGAGCTGCACGGGAGCGGGTCGGACGCCGGGATGGTCGCCGTGGTGGTCGAGAGCCCGGTGGTCCCGGTACCGGACGGGGGCTGAGGCCCGGTCAGACGGGCGCGACCGCCGACCACCGCACGGTGACCTCGCCGTGCCGCCAGCGCCGGCTGGAGCCCACCAGCGGCCAGCCCTGCTCACCGAGGGCCTCCACCGCCGCCGTCCAGCGCTGGCGCGGGCCGAACGTGCCCATGCCGGCGACGGCCGCCCACGCGGCGTCGAAGGCGCGCAGGAACTCGTGCACCGGCTGCCCGGGCACGTTGTGGTGGATGAGCGCCTTGGGCAGCCGCTCGGCCAGGTCGGACGGCGTCGCGATGTCGGAGACCCGCGCCGCGAGCGTGAGGGTGAGCGGGCCGTCGGCGTCCAGCGCCACCCACGCCGAGCGGCGTCCCCACTCGTCGCAGGTGCCCTCGACGAGCAGCCCGCCGGGCGCGAGCGTGCCGCACATGGTCTCCCAGGCCCGGGCGGCGGACTCCTCGTCGTACTGGCGCAGCACGTTGAAGGCGCGCACCAGGACCGGGCGCAGCCCGGCGAGCTCGAAGCCGCCCACCCGGAAGTCGACCCGCGGCGGGTCGCGGTCGGCGGCCACGGCCGCCACCCGCTCCGGGTCGATCTCCAGCCCGACGACCTCGAGGCCGGCCACCTCGGGGCCCAGGCGTTCGACGAGCTCCAGCGTGGTGACGGCGGAGGAGCCGTAGCCGAGGTCGACGACGAGCGGCCGGGCGGCGTCGCGCAACCGCGGCACCTGCGTGGCCAGCAGCCAGCGGTCGACCCGGCGCAGCCGGTTGGCGTTGGTGGTGCCGCGCGTGGGCAGGCCCAGCGCCCGCGCCCGCCCGGCGGCCAGCCGGGGTGCCCGGCGCTGCGGCTGGGGGGACAGCGACGCCCGGCGCTTGTGCTCGTCGCCCGGCTGGTTCACGGGGTCACAGGCTAGCCCCGGCTACCGTCGAGCCGTGCAGGTGCGATCCGACGTCCCCCTCGCGGAGCTGACCACCCTGGCCGTGGGCGGTCCCGCCGACCGGCTGGTGGAGGTCGAGACGGCCGCCGAGCTGGTGGCCGCCGTCCGTGACGCGGACGAGTCCGGCCGCCCGCTGCTGCTCCTCGGCGGCGGCTCCAACCTCATCGCCCCCGACGAGGGGTGGCCCGGTGACGTCGTCGCCGTCCGGTCGCGGGGGATCGAGCGCGCCGGCGACATCCTCGTGGTGCAGGCGGGCGAGGACTGGGACGGGCTGGTCGCGCACACGGTCGAGCAGCGGCTGGCGGGTGTGGAGGCGCTGTCGGGCATCCCCGGTTCCACGGGGGCGACCCCGGTGCAGAACGTCGGCGCCTACGGCCAGGAGGTCGCGCAGACCATCACCGGTGTGCGGGTGTACGACCGCGCCGCGAAGGCCGAGCGCACGCTCGCGCCGGCCGAGTGCGGCTTCGCCTACCGCGACAGCCGGTTCAAGCGCGAGCCGGGCCGGTTCGTCGTCCTGGAGGTGTCCTTCGCGCTGGAGCCGAGCGGCCTGTCGCGCCCGGTCGGCTACGCGGAGCTGGCGCGCAGCCTGGGCGTGGGGGTCGGCGAGCGGGCGCCGCTGGCGGCCGTCCGCGACGCCGTCCTGGCGCTGCGCCGCGGCAAGGGCATGGTCTGGGACCGGGCCGACCCCGACTCGCGCAGCGCCGGCTCGTTCTTCACCAACCCGGTCGTGCCCGCCGAGCGCGCCGTCGAGGGCTGCCCGAGCTGGCCGGCCGGGGACGGGCAGCTCAAGCTCAGCGCCGCCTGGCTGGTGCAGCACGCCGGCTTCGGCCGCGGCACCCGCGACGGGCGGGTGGGCACCTCGTCTCGGCACAGCCTGGCGCTCACCACCGAGGACGGCGCGACGGCGGCCGAGCTGCTCGCCTTCGCCGACCGCGTGGTCGGTGCGGTGCGCGAGCGGTTCGGCGTCACGCTGGACCGCGAGCCCACCGCCGTCCGCCCCTGACGGGCGCGGCCGACGCGTCGCCGGTCCGGCCGGCCGTGCCGGCCGACGACGGCGGGTGGATCGACGTCCTCCCCGGACCGGAGGCGTTCGACTTGAGCCGGGCTACGCAGACGAGGACTGGACCGTCATAGCCCATCGCTGGCGAGTTCGGCGATCTCGCCGGTCCTGAGGCCTGGGAGCGTGCCCAGATCGCCGATCTCGCAGTCGGGACGGTCAGTCCGTCTCGCGGTGGACCTTGTGCTGGGCGGCCTGGGCGCGCGGGCGGACCACCAGCAGGTCGACGTTCACGTGGTGCGGGCGGGTGAGCGCCCAGGCGATGCAGTCGGCGACGTCCTCGGCCACCAGCGGCTCGCGCACCCCGCGGTAGACGGCGTCCGCCCGCTCCTGCGAGCCGGTGCGGTTGAGCGAGAACTCCTCGGTCTTCACCATCCCGGGTGCGATCTCGATCACCCGGACCGGCTCCCCGCAGAGCTCGAGCCGCAGCGTCTCGGCCAGCGTGTGCACCCCGTGCTTGGCGGCGGTGTAGGAGGCGCCGCCCTCGTAGGAGATCAGCCCGGCGGTGGAACCCACGAAGAGCACGTCACCCGCGCCGGTCGCGCGCAGCGCCGGCAGCAGGGCCTTGGTCAGGCGCACGGTGCCGAGCACGTTGACCTCGTAGGTGCGCGCCCAGGAGTCGAGGTCGGCGTCGGCGACGGGATCGGTGTCGAACGCCCCGCCGGCGTTGTTGACCAGCACGTCCACCCGGTCGAGGGCGGCGGCGAAGGCGGCCACCGAGGCGGGGTCGGTGACGTCCAGGGGCACGGCGCGGCCGCCGATCGACGCGGCGAGCGCCTCCAGGCGGTCCAGCCGGCGGGCGCCGACGACGACGTCGAAGCCCTCGGCCGCGAGCCGCCGGGCCGTGGCCGCCCCGATCCCGCTCGAGGCGCCGGTGACGACGGCGGTGCGACCGGTACCGGGCAGCGGGCCGGCCCCAGGGGTCGAGGGTGAGGTACCTGACATGCCCCCATCCTGGCGCTGTTGCAAGATGGGGGACCGACAGGGGTGCTGGTCGGGGGCCCTCGCAGAGCAGAGCGGAGGTCCGTGGTGCCCGCTCGCCGCTTCCCCGCACCCGGCCGCCCGGCTCGCGTCGCGACGCTGTCGGTGCACACCAGCCCGCTGGACCAGCCCGGGGCCGGTGACGCCGGGGGCATGAACGTCTACATCGTCGAGGTCTCGCGCCGGCTGGCCGCCCGCGGTATCGAGGTCGACGTCTTCACCCGGGCGACCTCGAGCGAGCTGCCCCCGGTGGTCGAGATGAGTCCCGGCGTCACGGTGCGGCACGTCAGCGCCGGGCCCTTCGAGGGCCTGGGCAAGGAGGAGCTGCCCGCCCAGCTCTGCGCGTTCACCGCGGCGGTGCTCCGGGCGGAGGCGCAGCACGAACCGGGTCACTACGACGTCGTCCACTCGCACTACTGGCTCTCCGGGCAGGTCGGCTGGCTGGCCCGCGACCGGTGGGGCGTGCCGCTGGTGCACACCGCGCACACCCTGGCCAAGGTCAAGAACGAGGCGCTGGCCGACGGCGACCGCCCCGAGCCGCGCGCACGGGTGATCGGCGAGGAGCAGGTCGTGGCCGAGGCCGACCGGCTGATCGCCAACACCGACGAGGAGGCCCGGCAGCTGGTGCGCCTCTACGGCGCCGACCCCGCGCGCACCCTCGTCGTGCCGCCCGGGGTGGACCTCGACCGGTTCGCCCCCGGCAGCCGGTTCGCCGCCCGCCGCGCGGTCGGCGTGCGCGACGACGCCGTCGTCCTGCTGTTCGTGGGGCGGATCCAGCCGCTGAAGGCGCCCGACGTGCTGCTGCACACGGCCGCGCGCATGCTGGCCGACGACCCCGCGCTGCGGGACCGCCTGGAGGTGCACGTGGTGGGTGCGCCCAGCGGCAGCGGCCTGGACGCCCCTCGTCAGCTGGAGGAGCTCGCCCGCTCGCTCGGCATCGGTGACCTGGTGCGGTTCCACCCGCCGCAGCCGCCCGCCCGGCTGGCCGAGTTCTACCGCGCCGCGGACGTGACGGTCGTGCCCAGCCACAACGAGTCCTTCGGGCTGGTCGCCCTGGAGTCGCAGGCCTGCGGCACCCCGGTCGTCGCGGCGGCCGTGGGCGGCCTGCCGACGGCGGTGCGCGACGGCGTCTCCGGGGTGCTCGTCGACGGTCACCGGGCCGGCGGCTACGCCGCCGCGGTGCGCTCGGTCCTCGCCCGCCGCGAGCTCCTCGCCGCCGGCGCCGGCCGGCACGCGTCCGCCTTCTCCTGGGACCGGACCGCCGACGCGCTCGTCGCCGCCTACGCCTCCGCGGCCGCCGAGATGACCGCACCGCAGGCCCGACCGCTGCGGGACCGCCGCCCCGGGCGGCTCCGGGCCCTGCCAGGGATGGGGGTGGCCCGGTGAGCCGGACCGTCGAGGAGCTCGACGAGGTGATCGAGCGGACCCTGCGCGACACGGAGCTGGTGCACGAGCACCCGCGGCCGGGCACCTGGCTGGTCGACCTGCCGGGGACCAAGAAGCTGAAGACGGTGTGCGGCCTGATCGTGGGCGACCACGCGCTCCGGGTGGAGGCGTTCGTCTGCCGCCAGCCCGACGAGAACCGCGAGCAGCTGTGGACCTACCTGCTCCAGCACAACGCCCGCATGTACGGGGTCGCCTACTCGATCGACTCCGTGGGTGACGTCTACCTCACCGGGCGGCTGCCGCACGCCGCCGTCACGCCCGAGGAGCTCGACCGCCTGCTCGGGGCGGTCCTCAGCTACGCCGACGACCACTTCAACACGATGCTCGAGATCGGGTTCGGCACGTCGATCCGCCGCGAGTGGGAGTGGCGGGTCAAGCGCGGGGAGTCGCTGCGCAACCTGGAGGCGTTCGCGGCCTTCGCCGATCCCAGCCGCCGCTCCGGCGCCGACCCCGCCAGCAGGGCGTGACGGCGACCGACAGGTCCCGGCCGGGCGCGGCGGCGCCCGGCGACGAGCTGCCCCCCGGGTACGCCCGCCGCTGGTGGGTGCTGGCCACCATGACGGTCTGCCTGCTCGTGGTGATCATGGGCAACACGATCCTCAACGTCGCCCTGCCGACGCTGCAGCGGGAGCTGGACGCCAGCCAGGGCGAGCTGCAGTGGGTCGTCGACGCCTACATCCTCGTGTTCGCCGGCCTGCTGTTCACCTGGGGCGTCATCGGCGACCGGATCGGCCGCCGGCGGGTGCTGCTCATCGGGCTGTCCGTCTTCGCCGTGGGGTCGGTGCTCGCCGCGCTGAGCGACGGCCCGCTGGAGCTGATCGCGTGGCGGGCGGTGATGGGCATCGGCGGGGCGGCGGTCCAGCCGACGACGCTCGCGGTCATCACCAACGTCTTCCCGCCCCGCGAGCGCGGGCGCGCGATCGGCGTCTGGGCGGGGACGGCGGGGATCGCCGTCGCGGGCGGCCCGCTGGCCGGCGGCGCGGTCCTGGAGCACTTCTGGTGGGGCGCGGTCTTCCTCGTCGGCGTCCCCGTGGCGGTGCTCGGCGTCGTCGCCGTGCTCGCCTTCGTCCCGGAGTCGAAGGACCCCTCCCCGGGGCGGCTGGACCTGCCGGGTGTGCTGCTGTCGATCGCCGCGCTCGCCGGCCTGGTCTACGGGATCATCCACGGCGGTGGCGGCGCGGGGTGGACGACGCCGGGGGTCCTCGTGCCGCTGCTCGGCGGGCTGGTCCTGCTGGCGCTGTTCGTCTGGCTGCAGCGCCGGTCGGCCCACCCCGCGCTCGACGTCTCGCTGTTCCGCAACCCGGCCTTCTCCGCCGCCGCGGCGGCGCTGGGCCTGAACTTCTTCGCGCTCCTCGGCGCCACGTTCTACCTGGTGTTCTACCTCCAGGGCGTGCGTGGCTACTCACCGCTGCAGAGCGGGGCGGCGCTGATCCCCGTCGCGCTCGGCATGGCGCTGATGGCGCCCCGGAGCTCCGGGCTGGCCGAGCGGTTCGGGGCCAAGGCCGTCTGCGCGACCGGCTTCGTGCTCATCACCCTGTCGTTCCTCGGGGTGCAGCTGCTCGACCTCACCTCGCCGGTGTGGCTGCTCCTGGTGGTCCTCTCCGTCCAGGGGCTGGGCATGGGTGCGGTCATGGCCCCCGCGACCGAGTCGATCATGTCCGTGGTGCCGCGGGAGAAGGCCGGTGCCGGGGCCGCGGTCAACAACTCGGTGCGGCAGGTGGGGGGCGCCCTCGGCGTCGCCATCCTGGGCTCCCTGCTCGCCGCCACCTACGCCGCCCAGCTGGGCTCCGCGGCCGACGGCCTGCCGGCCGGTGCGCGTGACGACGCCCGGCAGTCGGTCATCGCCACCCTGGACGCCGTGCGCCGGGCGCAGGCCGAGGGGACGCCGGAGGTGGCCCGCGCCGCGGCCGCGGTCGTCGACCCGGCCCGCGAGGCCTTCGTGACCGCGATGCACCTGACGGCGATCGGCACCGCCACCGCCACCCTGGTCGCGGCGGTGGTGGTGCTGATCTGGCTGCCCGGCCGGCGGGACCGGGTGGCGTCGGTCACGCGCTGACCCGAAGGGCAACGGAGAGTCGACCACGGCGGGTCCGCCGCCCAGTCCGACGCCCGACGCGAGCTGGGACTCCCCGCGCCGGACCGGGGGAGTCCCCAGTGCCCCACCACGCCCACCACCCGGCCACGGGGCGACGCGACCCCTTCGTCCCGCTGGCGCTCGCCTGACTCTCCGCTGCCCGCGACGGCGCCGTCGGGCAGGATGATCGCCGTGACGACCTCCACGGGAACCCTGGTGCTGCTCCGCCACGGCGAGAGCGAGTGGAACAAGGCCAACCTCTTCACCGGCTGGGTGGACGTGCCGCTCACGGACAAGGGGCGCGAGGAGGCCGCCCGCGGCGGACGGCTGATGGCCGAGCACGGGCTGCTGCCCGACGTCTCGCACACCTCGCTGCTGCGCCGGGCGATCATGACCGCCGAGCTGGCGCTGCACGAGGCCGACCGGCAGTGGATCCCGGTGAAGCGGTCCTGGCGGCTCAACGAGCGGCACTACGGGGCGCTGCAGGGCAAGGACAAGGCCGCCACGCTCGCCGAGTTCGGCGAGGAGCAGTTCATGACCTGGCGCCGGTCCTACGACACCCCGCCGCCGCCCATCGAGCCGGGGAGCGAGTACAGCCAGGACGGCGACGCCCGTTACTCGTTCCTCCCACCGGAGGCGCGCCCGGCGACCGAGTGCCTGGCCGACGTCGTCGTGCGGATGCTGCCGTACTGGTACGACGCGATCGTCCCGGACCTGCGGCTGGGGCAGACCGTGCTGGTCGCCGCCCACGGCAACAGCCTGCGGGCCCTGGTGAAGCACCTCGACGGCATGGGTGACGACGAGGTGGTCGGGTTGAACATCCCGACCGGTGTGCCGCTGCGCTACGACCTGGACGACGACCTGCGGCCGGTGAAGCCCGGCGGCGAGTACCTCGACCCCGACGCCGCCGCGGCCGCCATCGAAGCGGTCAAGAACCAGGGCAAGAGGAGCTAGTCACCCTCCCCGCCCCGCTGACCCACGGTGCGGGCCCCTGCGACCAGGCCGGAGGGGCCCGCACCGGGTCAGGCCTGACCGGCCGTCTCGGAGTCGTACCGCTCGCCGGTGACCAGGTAGCAGACCCGGCGGGCGACGCTGACCGCGTGGTCGGCGAAGCGCTCGTAGTAGCGGCCCAGCAGCGTGATGTCGATGGCCGACTCGATGCCGTGGGGCCAGTCCTCGCTCAGCAGCTGCCGGAACAGCCCGCGGTGGATCTGGTCCATCGCGTCGTCGTCGGTCTCGAGCTCCTGGGCGGCCTCGACGTCGCGCTTGGCGATGACCGTCGCGGTCTTCGTGATCAGGAGCTCGGCCACGTTGCCCGCCTCCAGGAAGGCCGGCCGGACCTCCTGAGGCACCGCGTGGTCGGGGAACCGCATCCGCGCCACCTTCGCGATGTGCGCGGCGAGGTCGCCCATCCGCTCCAGGTCGGCGACGATCCGCATGGCGGTCGTGATGGTCCGCAGGTCGCCGGCCACCGGCTGCTGGCGGGCGAGCAGCGTGAAGGTGCGCTGCTCGATGCTCTCGCGGGTGGCGTCGATCTGGTCGTCCCCGGCGATCACCAGGTCGGCCAGGGCGACATCGGCGTCCAGGAGCGCCGTCGTGGCCGTGCTCATCTGCGAGCCCACGGAGTTGGCCATCTCCACCAGGCAGGTGTTGATGTCGTCGAGTTCCTCGTGGTAGCTGTCCCGCACGGTCGTCCTCTCGTCGTGGTTCCCCGGCGACAGTAGGCGCGGCTGGGGCGTATCCGGCCGCGGCGGGGTGAACTCGGGCCCACCGGCCGGTGAACAGTGACCCGTCCGAGCGGTGAACCTCTTGCCGGATCATGATCCCTCGCCGCCGCACACCTAGCATCTGGGCCGTGAGTCCACTGGTCGCCCTGGTGGTCGGCCTCCTCCTGGGTGGGGTGGTGGTCGCCACCGTCCTCATCCGCTCCCGCTCCGACCTGGGGCGTCATCCCCTCGACGGAGCGGCCGTCCCGCTGCCCGAGGCGGTGCTGGCGCGGCGGCTCGTGGACCTGATGGACCCCGCCCTCCTCGTGGTGGGCATCGACGACGCCGTGCTCCTGGCCAATCCCGCGGCCCGCGCGCTGGGCATCGTCCGCGGCACCCGGCTGCTGGTGCCCGAGCTGGTCACGCTGGCCCGGGCGGTGCGCAGCGGGGGCACCCGGCGGGCCGACGTGCGGTTGCCCGGTGACCTGGTCGGCGCGGGCCCGCGGCTGGTCGGCGTCCACGGTGTGCGGCTCGACAGCGGCGCCGGCACGCCGGCGGGGCCGGTCGCGCTGGTGCTGCAGGACGTCACCGAGGCGCGACGGGTCGAGGCGGTCCGCCGCGACTTCGTCGCCAACGTCGGTCACGAGCTGAAGACGCCGGTGGGGGCGCTGGCCCTGCTCGCCGAGGCGATCGAGGGCGCCGCCGACGACCCGGAGGCGGTGCAGCGCTTCGCGGCGCGGATCGCCCACGAGGCCGACCGGCTGGGCCGGCTCGTGCGCGAGCTGATCGACCTCTCCCGGCTGCAGGGCGGCGAGCCGCTGCCCGCGCTGGTGCCCGTCGAGGTGGACCGGGTGCTCGGGGAGGCGGTCGACCGCACCCGCACCGCCGCCCGCGCCAAGGAGCTGGAGATCGTGCTCGGCGGGCAGGCGGGCCTGGTGGTGCGCGGGGTGGAGAGCCAGCTGGTCACCGCGGTCACCAACCTGCTGGCGAACGCCGTGGCCTACAGCACGGGGAAGAGCCGGGTCGCGGTCGCAGCCCGCGCGCGGTCGGGGTTCGCGGAGATCGCCGTGACCGACAGCGGCATCGGCATCCCGCGGGCCGACCGGCACCGGGTGTTCGAGCGCTTCTACCGGGTCGACCAGTCGCGGGCCAGCAGCACCGGGGGAACCGGGCTAGGGCTCGCGATCGTCAAGCACGTCGCCAGCAACCACGGCGGCTCGGTGACGGTCTGGAGCGAGGAGGGGCTGGGGTCGACCTTCACCCTGCGCATCCCGCTCGCCGGGGCCGGGGAGGACACGGCGGCCGGATCGTCCGCCACCGCAACGCAGAATCTGGAGAACGAGCACTCATGAGCCGAGTCCTGGTCGTCGAGGACGAGGAGTCCTTCTCCGACGCCCTGTCCTACATGCTCCGGCGGGAGGGCTTCGAGACCGTCGTGGCCGCCACCGGGCCCGACGCCCTGGCGGAGTTCGACCGCGGCGGGGCCGACATCGTGCTGCTCGACCTCATGCTCCCCGGCCTGCCCGGGACCGAGGTCTGCCGCGCGCTGCGCTCCCGCAGCAACGTGCCGATCATCATGCTGACCGCCAAGGACGCCGAGATCGACAAGGTCGTCGGCCTGGAGCTGGGCGCCGACGACTACGTGACCAAGCCGTACTCGGCGCGGGAGCTGGTCGCCCGCATCAGGGCGGTGCTGCGCCGCCGCGGTGAGGCGGCCGACGCGGCTCCCGCCGAGGGCGGCGTGCTGGTCGCCGGGCCGGTCCGGATGGACGTCGAGCGCCACGTGGTCGCGGTGGACGGCGAGCAGGTGCCCCTGCCGCTCAAGGAGTTCGACCTGCTGGAGTTCCTGCTCCGCAACGCCGGCCGCGTGCTCACCCGCGCCCAGTTGATCGACCGCGTGTGGGGGTCGGACTACGTGGGCGACACCAAGACCCTCGACGTCCACGTCAAGCGCCTGCGGGCCAAGCTCGAGCCCGACCCCGCGAACCCGAAGTACCTGCTCACGGTGCGGGGTCTGGGCTACAAGCTGGAGGCCTAGCCGGACCCCCTCAGTCGTTCTTGAGGTCGTCGATCTTCTTGGACGCGTCGGCCTTCGAGATGTCCTCGGGGATCTCCTCGTCGGTGCCCCGGGCCAGCGTCTCGAGGTAGCTCTTCTGGGCGCCGGTGGCGGGCTCGTCGCCGGTGACCCAGTCGTCCGGGTCCTTCTCGGTGGTCTGGTCGGCGGAGTTCGGTTCGCTCATGTGTTCGATGCTAGGCCGGGTGCAGCTCGGGCGCGCGCCGGACGGCGGCCGCGGCACGCGCGGCCTGCGTCGCCTCCCACCGGCGGCCGGTCGGGTAGACGTGGACCGCGCCGCAGGCGGGGCACTCCACGTGCAGCGCGATGTGCGTCGGGTGGTTGGTGACCGACCGGATGCGCCGGTCGGCGACCAGTTCGTCGGTCCGGGTGACGGGGCAGGTGATCAGCAACATGGGACCAGCGTGGCGCCGCCTGCCCACCTGCACGAGTGGCAGGGGTGACCGCTACCGCAGCTTTCCTGCCATAGTGTGGGCATGGCAGAGGGACGCCCGCTGGTGGTCAGCCTCGTCGTCGGCGAGGGCCTCGTCGCCAGCTTCGGGCTGGGGGTGAGCAACGAGGTGTTCGGCTACGACCGCCCGGAGATCGGCCTGCCCCGCTTCGACTTCGCACTGGTCGCCGAGCACCCGGGCGTCCTGCGCACCGACACCGGCATCGGCATCCTCGTCGAGCACGGCCTCGACCGGCTGGACCGCTCCGACATCGTGCTGGTGACCGCCTGGGAGGTCGTCGACCGGCTCCCGTCACCGGCGCTGCTGGACGCGCTCCGGCGGGCGCACTCCCGGGGCGCCATCCTCGTGAGCCACTGCACGGGGGTCTTCGCCCTGGCCGCCACCGGCCTGCTGGACGGGATGCGGGTCACGACGCACTGGCGCTACGCCGGCGAGCTCGCTGCCCGCTACCCGCAGCTCGACGTCGACCCGGCGGTGCTCTACGTGGACAACGGGCGCATCCTCACCGGAGCGGGGACGGCGGCGGGCGTCGACGCGCTGCTGCACCTCGTCCGCCGGGAGTGGGGCGCCTCCGCGGCCAACGCGCTGGCCCGGGAGATGGTCGTGCCGCCGCACCGGGACGGCGGCCAGGCGCAGTTCATCGACGCCCCTGTCCCCGCCTGCTCCGACGACCTGCTCGGCCTGGTCCTGGAGTGGGCCGGTCGCCACCTCGCCGACAACCTCTCCGTCGACGTCCTCGCGCGGCGCGCGCTGATGAGCCCGCGGAGCTTCGCCCGGAGGTTCAAGGCGACCACCGGCACGACGCCGCACGCCTGGCTGCTCGCCCAGCGGCTCGCGGCGGCCGAGGAGCTCCTGGAGAACAGCGACGCCCCGGTCGAGGAGATCGCCCGGCTGGTCGGGTTCGGGACGGCGGCGGGGCTCCGCGAGCAGTTCACCCGCCGGCGAGGTGTCTCCCCGCGGACCTACCGGCAGACCTTCCGGGCCGGCGCGGTGTCACGCCTCGGGGCGGCGCCGGTGCAGCTGGACGGGCACCGGCCCGGCGAGGGCGGGGCTGGCCGGGTGGGGGGCGACCAGCCCCAGGTCGAGCCGCAGCTCGGCCAGCCGGCGTAGCTCCTCGTAGGCCGGGCCCCCGAGCAGCGCGACCAGCTCCGCGGCGTAGGTCTCGACCAGCGGTTCGGGCGAGACGTGCGCGGTGGGCGAGCCGGTGCACCACCAGTGCAGGTCGTGGCCGCCGGGGCCCCACCCGCGCCGGTCGAACTCACCGATCGTCGAGACCAGCACCCGGGTGCCGTCGGGCCGGTCCACGTGCTCCTGCTCGCGGCGCACCGGCAGCTGCCAGCAGACGTCCGGCTTGGTCGTGAGGGGGTGCAGCCCGGTCCGCAGCGCCATCCCGTGCAGGGCGCACCCGGTGCCACCGGCGAACCCAGGGCGGTTGAGGAAGACGCAGGCGCCGTCGACCACGCGGGTCCGCAGCGACCGCACGCGATCGCCGGCGTGACCGCCCGGGCGCTCTCCCCCCGGGTCCTCGGCCGTGCTCTCTTCCCCCGGGTCCTCGGCGTCGTCCACCTCGGTCCAGGCGCCGCGTCCGGCGGGGGCCAGCTGCCAGTCCTCGTCGGTCAGGTCGGCCACCGCGGCGGTCACCCGGTGCAGGTCGTCCTCGTCGGTGAAGAAGGCACCGTGGCTGCAGCAGCCGTCGTCCGGGCGCCCCTCCACCACGCCGGCGCAGCCCCGGCCGAACACGCAGGTCCACGCCGAGGTGAGCCAGGTGAGGTCGGCCCGGACGACGTGCCCGGGATCGGCCGGGTCGGGGAACTCCACCCACTCGCGGGCGAAGTCGGGGGCGACCTCGTCGAAGGGCTCGTTCCGCACCTGGCCACCTTAGAAGGCCCCCCTCCTCCCCCGTCCCGCTGCGCTCGACGCGAGCCCTGGCGAGGGGCCAGGCAGACTGGCCGCATGCGGCTCGGGGTGCTGGACGTCGGCTCGAACACGGTGCACCTGCTTGTGGTGGACGCCCACCGCGGTGCGCACCCGACCCCGATGCACGACGACAAGTCGGTGCTGCGGCTCGCGGAGCACGTGGGTCGGGACGACGTGCTCTCCAAGGCGGGGGAGAAGGCGCTGCTCAGCGCGGTGCAGCGGGCGTGCGACCAGGCGGAGTCGCAGGGCTGCGACGAGCTGCTGGCGCTGGTCACCTCCGCCATCCGCGAGGCGGCCAACGGACTGGAGGTGCTGGACCGGGTCCGGCAGCGCACCGGCGTGGACCTCCAGGTGCTCAGCGGTGAGGACGAGGCGCGGCTGACCTTCCTCGCCGTCCGGCGCTGGTTCGGCTGGAGCGCCGGCCGGCTGCTGGTCCTCGACATCGGCGGCGGCTCGCTGGAACTCGCCGCGGGCATCGACGAGGACCCCGACGTCGCCCTCTCCCTGCCCCTGGGCGCGGGCCGGATGAGCCGGCTCTTCCTGCCCCGGGCGGAGGCGGGGGGGCGGCCCGACCTCTCGGCGCTGGAGGCGCTGTCCGCGCACGCCGCGGACCTGCTCGCACCGGCCGCGGAGAAGATCGCCGCGGCGGGCCCGCCGGACCTGGTCGCCGCGACCAGCAAGACCTTCCGCACGCTCGCCCGCCTCGCCGGCGCCGCGCCGTCCGCGAGCGGGCTGCGGGTCCCGCGGGAGCTGACGGCGACCGGCCTCGGTCAGCTGGTCGGCTTCGTCTCCCGGATCGAGTCCTCGGCGCTCGCCGAGCTCCCCGGCGTGTCCGCCGCGCGGGCGCACCAGGTTCCCGCCGGCGCCGTCGTGGCTGCCGCTACTCTGCGTGCGCTCGACGTACCGTGCGTGCGGATCTGTCCGTGGGCGCTGCGCGAGGGGGTCATCCTCCGCCGGCTGGACTCGTTGGGAGGGGCGTGATGGCCGAACCGGACTGGAGCCCGGATACGGGAGGGCGCTCCCTCGCCGAGATCCTCCGCGAGGCCGGCATCGAGTCGGCGGCCCGCACCGCCCGGCGCCGGCGCGCCGACGACGAGGACGACACGGGGATCCGCCAGCGGCGCGCCGATGCCGGCGCCGACCGTGCCGGTTACGGCCGGCGACGCAGCGACCTGCAGGCCCCCGAGGCCGAGGCCGTGCCCGCTCGGGCGAGCCGCCCAGCCGGCCGGGCCGCCGACCCCGCCACCGCCGCGATCCCCGGGCTGCGGCCGGACCGCAAGCCCGGGGTGCCGCACCCCTCCGGACCGGTGCCGCCCCTGCGGCGCCCCGCCGAGGCGGCGGAGGCGGCCGGCCCGCAGCGCACGACCCGGCGGCCCGCCCGCGGGGCGACGGCGACGGGTGCGGCTCCTCGCGAGGGCGTGGCGTCCACCGGGCCGATCCCCGTGGTCCGCGCCGACGACGCCGGCGTGGACGCCACCCCGCGCGAGAGCGCGCTGGCCTGGCTCCGGTTCGCCGGCGAGCTGGTCATCGCCCTCGCAGCCGGGGTGGGGATCTACTTCGCCGCCACCGTCCTCTGGGAGATGATCCCGCACCTGGCGGTGTTCCTGGCCCCGCTCGCGGTCACCGGGCTGGTGGCCGGGGTGAACGCGTGGCGCGAGCGCCAGGGCTCCGAGCCGGTGGGCGCCCCCCTGCTCGCCGTCCTGGTGTTCGCGGGCACCCTGCTCACGATCGCGCCGGCGGCCACGCTCCTCGCGACCTCCTGACCCCGGTCAGGCGTCGGCGGGCTCGGCGTCCCGCGACGCGGCGAACTCCTCGACGATCGCCGCCCCGAAGGCGTCGAGGTCGTCGGGCTTGCGGCTGGTCACCAGGTTCCCGTCGACCACGACCTCCTCGTCCACCCAGTCGGCGCCCGCGTTGCGCAGGTCGGTCTGCAACGAGGGCCAGGAGGTCATCCGGCGGCCGCGGACCACGCCGGCCTCGATCAGCACCCAGGGTGCGTGGCAGATCGCCGCCACCGGCTTGCCGGCGTCGAAGAACGCCTTGACGAACGTGACCGCGTCGGCGTCCGCGCGCAGGAAGTCTCCGTTGATCACGCCGCCGGGCAGGACCAGGGCCGCGTAGTCGTCCGGGTCCGCTGAGCCGAGGTCGGTGTCGACCGTGCGCTTCTCGCCCTTGTCGATGTGCTGGTAGGCGGTGATCGTGCCGGTCGAGAAGGACACCAGCTCCGGCTCGGCGCCGGCCTCCTCGAGCGCCTGCCAGGGGCGGTCCAGCTCGACCTGCTCCACACCGTCGGTGGCCAGCACGGCCACCCTCATCCCGTCCAGTTCTCCTGCCATGGGGCGCCGCTACCCGGCGCCCGGAGCCGGCACACGCCCGAGCACTACGGTTTCGGCGTGCCCGTCCGCCCGCCCGCACCCAGCGTGCCGCTGCCTCCCGGGGACGCCGCGCGGAGCGCCGGGCACGCGGTGGGCCGGGCCACCGGCCCGCGACCGATCGCCACCACCGGTAGAGCGCACGGCCCGGGCCGTGCGCCCGACAGCTGGGAGCACGTCATGCCCTGGGGAGAAACGACCGAGGCGCAGCGCCGGCTGCTCGCCGCCGCCCACGCCGCCCGCGCGCAGGCGCCCGCCGCAGGGGTGCGGCGGTGACCGCGACCGGCCGGCGCGGACTGGCGATCGTCGGCGGGGGGAAGATCGGCGAGGCGCTGCTGTCCGGTCTCGTCCGCCGAGGCGGGGCCGACGGGCTGCTCGTCGTGGAGCGCAGCCCGGAGCGCGCCGCCGAGCTCACCGGGCGGTACGGGGTCCCCGCGGTCGACCTCGGTGAGGCCGCGACCCGGGCGCGGGTGCTGCTGCTCGCGGTGAAGCCGCAGGACATCGACGCGCTCCTCCGACTGGTCGCCGAGCACGTCGACGACGGGCACCTCGTGGTCTCCGTCGCCGCCGGCGTGCCCACGGCACGGATCGAAGCGGCGCTGCCGCCCGGCGTCCCGGTCGTGCGGGTCATGCCGAACACCCCGGCGCTCGTGGACGAGGGCATGAGCGTGCTCTCGGCCGGTGCGCACGCGAGGGACGAGGACCTGGACGAGGCGGAGGCGCTGCTGGCTGCCGTCGGGCAGGTGCGCCGGGTGCCGGAGGCGCAGCAGGACGCCGTCACCGCGCTGTCGGGGAGCGGGCCCGCTTACTTCTTCTACCTGGTCGAGGCGATGGTCGACGCCGGCATCCTGCTGGGGCTGCCGCGAGCGCTGGCCGCCGACCTGATCGTGCAGACGGCGCTCGGCGCGGCGGTGATGATGCGCGACTCGGGGGAGCACCCGGTCCAGCTGCGCGAAGCGGTCTCGAGCCCGGGTGGCACGACGATCGCCGCCATCCGGGAGCTGGAGAAGCACGGCGTCCGGGCGGCGCTCATGGCCGCGATCGAGGCCGCGCACGCGCGGTCGGTCGAGCTGGGCCGGGACGGGGCCTGACGACAAGTCCTGACGTCGACCGGTCAGGACGCGGTGCCGGTGCCTTCCCGTGTCGACAGGTCGACGACCACCTGGCGTGATCGGGCGAACACGGTAGTGCACGTCCGAGCAGATCGGTGCGACCCTGCGTCACCGACTTCTCACCGTGTCGTGAAACGCGCCGGAACGCGTGTGCACCGTGTTGCATAGGTGTAGTTCTGCCTAGGACGGACCGGTCCGCCTGTTCGTTTCACCCATCGCTTCAGTCACGCCCGCCCCCTTACTCTCAGTGCCAGCGCGTGCGTGTTCAGTTGCCGGTGGGGAAGCCGGCGCCACGACACGAGCTAGGTTCCGGAGACGAAGACATGACCATGCCCCAGCGCCACGCTGCCGCCACCGTCGTCCGCCCGGGGATGCCCGTGCCCCGTCAGATGGTCCGCCCGATGAACGCCTCTGCGGTCGCCCGCCCCGTGCCGGCCCAGCACCCCGCCGCCATGCCGATCGGCCGCCCGGCCGTCCCCGCCCCCCGCGCCGCCGTCACCTTCCTGACCGTCGCGGAGGTCGCCTCGATGATGCGCGTCTCCAAGATGACCGTGTACCGCCTCGTCCACGCCGGTGAGCTCTCCGCCGTCCGCGTCGGCCGCTCGTTCCGCGTGCCGGAGCGCGCCGTGCAGGACTACCTGCGCGACGCCTACACCGACATCGCCTGAGAGACGGGAGGGCGACAGCGTCGTCGCCCGGAGGTCTCCGCGAGGAGTGACGAAACGGCCCGACGCGACGAGTGCGCGGCCGCTGGTCGCCCTGGCGCCCGGAGGGCGACGGTGTCATCGCCGCGAGGCGGCTCGGGTACGCTCGGTCGCCGGGCGACGGCAGGGCAGGCTCCTGCGGCCGCGTTCGAGCTGATCATTTCGCGAAGTCGGGAGAGCACACGTGGGTTCGGTCATCAAGAAGCGGCGCAAGCGGATGGCGAAGAAGAAGCACCGCAAGCTGCTGAAGAAGACGCGCGTCCAGCGTCGCAACAAGAAGTGAGCTGAGGCTCGTGCCGCCCGCGGTCGTCCTCGTCACCGGCGTGAGCCGGTGGCTGGGGGGCGCGCTGGCGGCCGAGCTCGCCTCCGACCCGCGCATCCGGCGGGTCATCGGGGTGGACACCGTCCCCCCGTCACCGGCCGTGCTCCGCCGGCTGGGGCGCACCGAGTTCGTCCGCGCCGACATCCGCAACCCGCTGATCGGCAAGGTGATCGCCGCGGCGTCGGTGGACACCGTCGTGCACATGAACATCAGCTCCACCCCCGCCGGATCCGGCGGGCGGGTGCCGATGAAGGAGCTCAACGTCATCGGCACCATGCAGCTGCTGGCGGCCTGCCAGCGGGCGTCATCGGTGCGCCGCCTGGTCCTGAAGTCGACCAGCGCCGTCTACGGCGCCTCCTCGCGCGACCCGGCGGTCTTCACCGAGGCCATGCAGGCGCGGCAGGTGCCGGCGGGCGGCTTCGCCCGGGACAGCGTCGACATCGAGGGCTACGTGCGCTCCTTCGGCCGCCGCCGTCCCGACGTCGACGTGGCGGTGCTCCGGTTCGCCAACTTCATCGGCCCACGCATCGACTCGCTGCTGACCGGCTTCCTGCGCATGCCCCTGGTGCCCACGGCCCTGGGGTACGACGCCCGGGTGCAGCTGCTGCACGAGGACGACGCGCTCGCGGTGCTGACCCGCGCGACCACCGGTGACTTCGCCGGCACCGTGAACGTGGGCGGCGAGGGCACCCTCCTGCTCTCGCAGGCCATCCGCCGGCTCGGCCGCCTCGAGGTACCGGTGCCCACGCCGGCCCTGGGCTCGGTCGGCCGGCTCTCGCGCCGGTTCGGCTTCGTCGACTACTCCCCGGAGCAGATGCGCTTCCTGAACTTCGGCCGGGTGGTCGACACGACGGTCCTCCGGCGGGATTTCGGCTACACCCCGCGGTACACCACCGCGGCGGCGCTGGCCGACTACGCGCGCACCGTGCCGCCCGTCCTCGACCCGGCCGCGGTCCGCGCGGTGGGCAGCGGGCTGCGCTCGCTGCTCGGTCGGATCGGCGACACCGCCTCGGCCGTGGAGCAGCGGTTCCGGCCGTCCCCGCCGTCCCCGGCGCTGCGGGCGGTGCGCGATGCCTGAGGCCCGGGTGATCCGGCTCCGCCCCGAGGACGACGAGCCCCGCGTGACCGCGCCGCCTGCGCCCCGCGGCTGGGAGGAGCAGCTGGCCGGTGGCGTCGACTTCCTGCAGCGCCGCCTCACCGGCGAGTACGAGACCGACGAGTTCGGCTTCGACCCCGACCTGGCCGACCACGTGCTGCTGCCGGCGCTCCGCCCGCTGTTCCGCTCCTGGTTCCGGGTGGAGACCTCCGGGCTCGAGAACGTGCCCTCCGACAGCGGGGCGCTCGTCGTGGCCAACCACTCCGGCACGTTGCCGATCGACGCCCTCATGACCACCGTCGCACTGCACGACGAGCACCCGGCCGGCCGCCGGTTCCGGCTGCTCGGCGCCGACCTGGTGTTCGAGCTGCCGGGCGTCGGCGCGCTGGCCCGCAAGTTCGGCGCCACCCTCGCGTGCAACGAGGACGCCGAGCGGCTGCTCACCAGCGGCGAACTGGTCGGCGTCTTCCCCGAGGGCTTCAAGGGCATCGGCAAGCCGTTCCGCGAGCGCTACACGCTGCAGCGGTTCGGCCGGGGCGGCTTCGTCTCCGCGGCCCTGCGCACCGGGGCGCCGATCATCCCCTGCGCCATCGTGGGCGCCGAGGAGATCTACCCGATGATCGGGAACGCCCGCACCCTCGCCCGGCTGCTCGGGCTGCCCTACTTCCCGGTCACGCCGACGTTCCCGCTGCTGGGCCCGCTCGGCCTGGTGCCGCTGCCGTCCAAGTGGCTGATCGCCTTCGGTGCGCCCATCGAGACGGCGTCCTACGGCCCGGCCGCCGCCGAGGACCCCATGCTGGTCTTCAACCTCACCGACCAGGTGCGCGAGACCATCCAGCACTCGCTCTACCAGCTGCTGCTGCGCCGCAAGAGCGTCTTCGGCGCCTGAAGCAGCGTCGACCTCGGCTCGGCGACCGGGACCGGTGGCTGCGCCGCCCCCCAGGGCAGCTTGTTGCGCCGGCGCAGCGCCAGCGCGCCGCCGACCAGCCCGCCGGAGAGCGCCGCCGCGGCCACCGTGGGGACGCCGATCTTCGCCGCCTTCCGGCCGGTGCGGAAGTCCCGGATCGTCCAGCCCCGGGCCCGGGCCTCCGCGCGCAGCTCGGTGTCGGGGTTCACCGCGACGGCGGTGCCGGTCAGGGAGAGCATCGGCAGGTCGTTGGCCGAGTCGCTGTAGGCGGTGCACCGGGACAGGTCCAGGCCCTCCCGCTCGGCGAGCGCGAGCACGGCCTCGGCCTTCGCCGGGCCGTGCATCAGCTCGCCGACCAGGCGGCCGGTGTAGCGCCCGTCGACGATCTCCGAGACGGTGCCGAGCGCACCGGTCAGCCCCAGCCGCTGCGCGATGATCGACGCCAGCTCGACCGGTGTGGCCGTCACCAGCCACACCCGCTGCCCGGCGTCGAGGTGCTGCTGGGCGAGCACGCGGGTGCCCGACCAGATCCGGTCGGCCATCAGCTCGTCGTAGATCTCCTCGCCGGCCTGCTGGATCTCGGAGACCTCGCGGCCGGCGACGAAGGCGAGCGCGTTCTCGCGGATCGTGAGCATGTCGTCGGCGCTCTCGTTGCCGGCGATGCGGAACTTCGCCTGCTGCCAGACGAACCGGGCGAGGTCGCGGTTGGAGAAGTACTTCCGGGCCGCCAGGCCGCGGGCGAACCAGAACAGCGACGCGCCCATCATCATCGTGTTGTCCACGTCGAAGAACGCCGCGGCCGTGAGGTCGGGCTCGACGGCCGGCGGGCTGGCCACCTCGGCGGCCGCCGCCGACGCGGCGCCCGCGACGTGGGCGCGGGTCTCCTCGGCGGGCTGGGCGGCACGGTGACCGCGCACTGGTAGTCGCGCCACGGCGACCTCCCTCACTCGATCCGGCTCGACCCCGGAGCCGGGCCTGACGTCGTCCCCGGCGCCGCTCCTGCGACCCTAGCCGGGGCCGGCACACCGGACAGGTCCCGGTCAGCACTCCCCGACGGTGATCAGCGGGGGCAGGCAGACCTGGAGCGGACCGGGGAGCGGGACGGCGACCACCGGTGGGGGCGTCCGGGTGGTGCTGCTGCCGGTGCCGGGCCTCTCCGGCTGCGGCAGGCTGGGCACCGGTGGCCGGGGGAGGCCGCTGGGCGTGGGCGGTGCGGTGCTCGGGGGCACGTCCCGGCCGGGACCCTGCGGCTCGCCCGCCAGGGTGCTCCCGGGCGCCGGGGGGGCGGACGGCACCGCGGGCGCGGGAGGGCCGGCCGACGGCGGGACGTCGGGGGAGGGGGCGGCCTCGGGGGGGACCACGGCGGGGGGCTCCTCGACGACGGTCACCGGGCTGTCGGCGGGGCAGACGCCGGGGACCGGGCCCAGGGCGTCGTCCCCCACGACGGCCGGACCGGCCGTGCACCGCAGGGCCTCGCGGAGCGCCTCGACCCGGGTGGCCAGGGCGCGCAGCAGGTCGGTCGAGCGGCCGTACGCGGGGGCGGCGCCCGCCGGCACGTCGCCGGCCAGGGCCGCGAGCCCGCCCGACTGCTCGGCGGTCCAGCGGGACAGGGTGTCCAGCGGTGCGGTGTCGCCGCCCTGCACGGCCTGCCCGGTCAGCAAGCCGGCCCCCTGGGTGGTGTGCTCGTCCATGGTGTGCAGGGTGCGCTCGACGAGCACCGGGTCCCCGGCCCCCAGGAGGAGGGTCAGCTCCCCCAGTCGGGTCCCGGCCAGCTCCAGGAGGGTGTGGCCGCGGCTGTCGCCCGCCAGCGCCAGCTGGGTCTGCTCGGTGCCGCGCTTGAGGTCGTAGAGGGGGTCACCGGGCTGCGCGCCGGCCGCGACGGCCACCAGGGCGGCCAGGCCGGTGACCCCGACGGCGGCTCCGGCGAGCCCGGCGGTGATCCGTCCCCGCCACCGCGACGGGGGCCGGTCCACGGCCCGGGCGGCCAGCAGCCGGCGGCGCAGGG
This sequence comes from Blastococcus sp. SYSU DS0533, assembly GCF_054050775.1. Classification (NCBI taxonomy): domain Bacteria; kingdom Bacillati; phylum Actinomycetota; class Actinomycetes; order Geodermatophilales; family Geodermatophilaceae; genus Blastococcus; species Blastococcus sp. SYSU DS0533. The sequence goes on from NZ_JBJGZZ010000001.1 coordinate 234,620, forward strand.
GGCGCGTCGCCGGCTCGGGGGTGCGGACGGCGGCCATCGCCACCAGCCGGGCCCGGGCGCGGGACCGGTACTGCGGGTCGGGAGCGGTGTCGAGCTGGTCGGCGAGGGCCTCGAGACGGGCGACCACCGCGGCCCCGGTGCCGGGGCCGGCCAGGGCCGAGCCGTCCTCGGGCTGGATCACCCGCCACCTCCCGTCCTGACCTGGGCGCACGTCCTGCTGTCGGCGGCCGTCCGCCGCGCCCTGCCCAACGACGGGGCGGGCCCGCCGGTTACGGCCGGTCGCGGCGCGGGGGTCACCGCAGCCCCTCGGGGAGCAGGCTCGCCAGCCGCCGGACCGCCCGGTGCTGGAGCGCCTTGATCGCACCGTCCTTCTTGCCCATGATCTCGGCAGTCTCGGAGACGGAGAGGCCGTGCAGGAAGCGCAGCACGATGCACTCCTGCTGCTCGCTCCCCAGCTGCCTCACGCACGCCAGCAGCTGCTCGTTCGTCAGGTGCTGCAGCACCGCGTCCTCGGGGCCGTCGGTGGCCCGGTCCGCGTCGCGCATGTCCGCGGTGCTGACCTCCAGGCGGAAGCGGCTGCTCTTCACCTGGTCGCGGATGATGTTGCGGGCGATCGTCACGAGCCAGGCCCCGACGTCGCGGCCCTGGAACGAGAGCGAGTCGATCCGCCGCAGGGCTCGGACGAAGGTCTCGCTGGTGACGTCCTCGGCCGTCGCCCGGTCGCCGACCCGGTGGTAGGCGTACCGGTGCACCAGGGTCACGTAGTGGTCGTAGAGGCGGCCGAACGCCTCGGCGTCCCCCGCCTGGGTACGGCGCACCAGCTCCCAGACGTCGACGTCGCCGGCCGCGACGGGGCCCGGGTCGGCGGCGGCGAGCTCCGCGACGACCTCGGTGGGCAGCTCCGCGGGCAGGGGGACGGGCGGGGGCGGCGGCAGGGGCGCGGGCAGGGCCTCTGCGCTCGCTCGGGGGAACGGTGTCGGGCGCGGGCGGGAGCCGGCGCCGGCCGACCGCTCGGCGTCCAGGGGGTGCGGCATGCGGGGCGTTCGACCTCCTCCTCGGCCCGCTCTGCCTGGACCGTCCTGGGACTCCCGCGCACGCCGGAGGGCGCGCGCGGGCTGCGGCACGGGCCCCATGGTGACAACATCGCCCGTGCCCGTCCACGGCAGCCTGCCCCCGCGCGCCCCCGGGCGCACGGCGGGCCCGGTTGCGCGTCGCTCCGACGACAGGAGATGTCAGTGCCCGAGGCAGGCACCTCGCTGGCCGCGCTGGTCCGCGGGGCCGCGCAGCGCGACCCGGACGCCCCCGCGGTGGTCGCCGGGGCCCGCCGGCTCAGCTGGGGTGAGCTGGACGCGGCCGCGGACCGGGTGGCGGCGGGCTACGCCGAGCGCGGGCTCCGCGCCGGGGACCGGGTCGCCGTCCAGCTGCCCAACGGGGTGGACTGGCTGCGGGCGGTGCTGGGCGGGTTGCGCGCCGGCCTCGTCGTCGTCCCGGTGAACACCGCCTACACCGACCCCGAGCTCGAGCACGTGCTCACCGACTCCGGCGCCGCGCTGCTGGTGGCCACCGACGTGCGCGACGAGCTGGCCGGGGTGCCGGTCTGCCCCGGCCCACCCGAGGCGGACGGGCCGGCCCCCGCGGTGGCCGACGACCCCGCCGCGCTTGCCTTCCTCTGCTACACCAGCGGGACCACCGGTCGCCCGCGCGGCGCGATGCTCACCTCGGGTGCGCTGCGGGCCAACCAGGAGCAGTGCCTGGCCATGACGCCGCCGCCGGTGCAGCCCGGCGACCGCGTGCTGCTGGTGCTGCCGCTGTTCCACGTGTACGGGCTGAACGCCGGCTTCGGGCTGGTGGCCGCGGCCGGTGCCTGCGCCGTGCTGCAGGAGGGCTTCGACCCGCGGGCGTCGCTGGCGCTCATGGCCGAGGAGCAGGTCACCACGGTGCCGGGTGCGCCGCCGATGTACCAGGCCTGGCTGGCCGCGGCCGACGCGGCGAGCAGCGACGCCGACCTCCGCCGCGCGTTCGCCGCCGTCCGCATCGCCACGGCCGGGGCCGCCCCGCTGCCCGAGGAGGTGTGGACGGCGATGCGCGAGCGCGCCGCCGTCACGGTCTGGGAGGGCTACGGCCTCACCGAGGCGGCGCCCGTCGTGACCAGCACCCTCGCCACCGGCCGCGCCAAACCCGCCTGCATCGGCGGCCCGGTGCCGGGGCTGGAGCTGGCGCTGCGCGACACCGCCGCCGCGGCGCCGCTCCCGGGCGGTGACGGCACCGGTGCCGCGGAGCCCGAGGACGGCGCCGACGAGGGTCCGGGCGAGATCTGGGTGCGCGGCCCGAACCTGTTCTCCGGCTACTGGCCCGACGGGGCGGACGGGCCCGACGCCGACGGCTGGCTCGGCACCGGTGACCTCGCCTACCGCGACGCCGACGGCGACCTGCACCTGGTGGACCGGCGCAGCGACCTGGTCCTCGTCAGCGGCTTCAACGTCTACCCGGCGGAGGTGGAGCGGGTCCTCGACCAGCACCCCGCGGTGGTGGAGAGCGCGGTCATCGGCGTCCCCGACGGGCGCACCGGGTCCGCGGTGCGCGCCGTCGTCGTCCTGGCGCCGGGGGAGCGGCTGGCGGTGGAGGAGCTGCAGGCCCACGCGGCGGAGTCGCTGGCCCGGTACAAGGTGCCGACCTCGGTGCACTTCCTCCCGTCGCTGCCACACTCCCTCACCGGCAAGGTCAGCCGCGCCCGCCTGCGCGAGCTGGGCCTCCCCGGCACCGACGACCCGGTGACGGCGTCCGCGCTCGGGGAGGGTGCCGGTGGCTGAGCGGCTGCAGCTCCTGGTGCGCGAGGGCTGCCACCTCTGCCTGACCGCGGCCGAGCAGCTGGCCCCGGTCGCCGCGCGCGCCGGGCTGGAGCCGGTCGAGGTCGACGTCGACACCGACCCGGAGCTGCAGGCCGAGTACGGCGACCGGGTGCCGGTGCTGCTGCTCGACGGCCGGGAGCACTCCTACTTCACGCTGGACGTCCCCCGGCTGCGCCGGGACCTCGGCCTGCCGGAGGACGCCGCCGGCTGAACGCAGGGGCCACCCCCCGTCCGGGTGGTGGCCCCCGGCGGTTATCGTGGTCTCCACCACACCTGTGACCCGATCGGTCCAGGTCAACGGGCCGTAGGTGCGCTGGCGACTTTGTTCCTGCGTTCACAAGCGGTTACCGTGGCGGACGCGAGCGCGTCGAGCGCCCGCGTCCCCGATGTCGTAGCCCCGCCCCCGGCGCCCGCCGGGCCCCCGGGCGCGACCGCTGTGGAGAGCCCGTGATCCAGCCGCGGCCCCGGTCGATCCCGGAGGCCACCGTCGCCCGTCTGGCCGTGTACCTGAGGGTGCTGACCGGCTTCGCCGACGGCGGCCGGACCACCGTCTCCTCCGGCGACCTCGCCTCGGCCGCCGGCGTCAACCCCGCGGGGTTGCGCAAGGACCTGTCCCACCTGGGCTCCTGCGGGGTCCGGGGGGTCGGGTACGACGTGCGGGCGCTCCGCGAGCGGATCGCCCGAGTGCTGGGCGCCGAGCGCTCGCGCGCCTGCGTGCTCGTGGGCATCGGCAACCTGGGTGCGGCGCTCGCCGACTACGCGGGCTTCGGCAGCCGGGGCTTCCAGTTCGTCGGCCTGCTCGACGCCGCGCCCGACCGCGTCGGCCTGCGCATCGGCGGGCTGACCGTGCAGGACGTGGCGGAGCTCGAGGCCGTCGTCTCGGCCACCCGGGCCTCCATCGGGGTCATCGCGACGCCGGCCGACGTCGCCCAGCAGGTCTGCGACCGGCTCGCCGCGGCCGGGGTGAGGAGCATCTTGAACTTCGCGCCGGTTTCGCTGTCGGCTCCGGCGGGCGTCGACGTCCGCCACGTCGACCTCTCCGTGGAGCTCCAGGTGCTGGCCTTCCTCGGCCAGCAGCGGGTGCCCGTGGGGGAGGAGTCGGCGTGAGCCTCCTGGCGGTGGGCGTGAGCCACCAGACCGCACCGGTCGCGCTGCTGGAGCAGTTCGCGATGGGTCCCGACGAGCGGGTCAAGGCGCTGCACGAGCTCGTCGGCAGCGACCACGTCAGCGAGGCGTTGGTGCTCGCCACCTGCAACCGGGTGGAGGTGTTCGCCGAGGTCGAGCGGTTCCACGGCGGTGTCACCGACGTCAGCCGGGTGCTGGCCCGCCAGGCCGGCGCCACGGTGGAGGAGCTCTCGCCGTACGTGACCGTGCACTACGAGGACCAGGCGGTGGCCCACCTCTTCACCGTGGCCGCCGGGCTGGACTCCATGGTCGTGGGCGAGACCCAGGTGCTCGGCCAGCTGCGCGCCGCCTACGCACTCGCCCGCGAGGAGGGCACGGTCGGCCGCGCCCTGCACCCGGTGGCCCAGCGCGCGCTGCGCGTCGGCAAGCGGGTGCACTCCGAGACCGGCATCGACCGGGCCGGCGCCTCGCTGGTCTCGGTGGCCCTCGACCGGGCCGAGAGCCGCATCGGGCCGCTCGCGGGCCGCCCCGTCCTCGTCGTCGGCGCCGGCTCCATGGGCGCGCTCGCCGCCACCACGCTGGCCCGCCGCGGCGCCGACGTGGTGGTCAGCAGCCGCACGCCGGCGTCCGCCGATCGGCTGGCCGAGGCGGTCGAGGGGCGTGCCGCGCCGCTGGCCCGCATGGGCGAGGAGATCGCCGCCGCGGATGTGCTGGTCACCTGCACCGGCGCCACCGGGCTCGTCGTGGGCACCGACGTCGTCGCCGGGGCGATGAGCGGCCGGGGTGACCGGCCGCTGGTGGTCATCGACCTCGCGCTGCCCCGCGACGTGGACCCCGGTGTGGCCGCGCTGCCCGGCGTGCACGTCGTCGACCTGGCCCTCCTGCAGAGCGAGAACCGTGGAGCTCTTCTGCAGGGCGAGCGGCGCGACGGCGGGAGCACCCCCGGACCGGTGGCGGCCGACGACATCAGCGCCGCCCGCGCCATGATCGAGGCGGAGACGGCGCTGCTGCGCGCGGAGCGGCAGGCCGCCGAGGTGGGCCCCACCGTCTCCGCGCTGCGCAGCCAGGCCGCCGAGGTCGTCGACGCCGAGCTGCTCCGGCTCGCCGGCCGGCTGCCCGACCTGGACGCGCGGGCCCGCGCCGAGATCGCCCGCACGGTGCGCCGCGTCGTCGACAAGCTGCTGCACGAGCCCACCGTCCGGGTCAAGGAACTCGCCGCCACGCCGGGGGGGACCGACTACGCGGGCGCGCTGCGGGCACTGTTCGGGCTGGGCATCGACGCCGACGTCACCCCCGGTGCCGGCCGGCTGGCCGAGGCCGTCACCGTCGACCCCGACCGCCCGGGAGGCCCGGCATGACCGCCACCGACGAGCGGGTCGCCGCCACCACGGCGGCAGGCACCGCGACCCCGCTGCGGCTGGGCACCCGGGCCAGCGTGCTGGCGCAGACCCAGTCCCGCGCCGTCGCCGACGCCCTCACCGCCGCCACCGGCGTACCGGTCGAGCTCGTGCTGATCAGCACCGAGGGCGACCGGTCGTCGGCGGCGATCGCCCAGCTGGGTGGCACCGGCGTGTTCGTGACCGCCATCCGCCGCGCCCTGCTGGACGGCGAGGTCGACCTGGCGGTGCACAGCTACAAGGACCTGCCGACCGCGCCCGAGCCGGGGCTCAACCTCGCCGCGGTGCCGGTCCGGGAGGACCCGCGCGACGCCCTCGTGGCCCGCGACGGCCTCACCCTCGGCGAGCTGCCGCCGGGTTCGCGGATCGGCACCGGCGCCCCGCGCCGCGTGGCCCAGCTGCGCGCCCTCGGGCTGGGCCTGGAGATCGTGCCCATCCGCGGCAACGTCGACAGCCGGCTCGCCCGCGTGGCCGGCTCGCCCGGCGGCCCCGGTGACCTGGACGCCGTCGTCCTGGCCCGGGCCGGCCTGAGCCGGATCGGCCGCACCGACCGGATCACCGAGACCCTCGACCCACTGCAGGTGCTGCCCGCCCCGGCCCAGGGGGCCCTGGCGGTGGAGTGCCGCACCAGCGACGCCCGCACCCGCGAGCTGCTGGGCCGGCTCGAGGACGCCGCCACGCGCGCCTGCGTGGTGGCCGAGCGCGCCACCCTGGCCGCGCTCGAGGCCGGGTGCAGCGCGCCGGTCGCCGCGTACGCGGAGGTCGCCGAGGGGGAGAGCGGCCCCGAGCTGTTCCTCCGCGCCTCGGTCACCGCGCTCGACGGCAGCGACTCGGTGCGCGGTTCGGCCACCGGCCCGCTCGCCGACGCCGCGGCGCTCGGCCGGGGCCTCGCCGCGGAGCTGCTCGACCGGGGCGCGGCCGCGCTGATGGCGGCCGGCGAGTGACCCCGCACCCCACCCAGACCCCAGAAGACGCCCGGACGTCCCGGGCCATACCAGACGCCCGACCTCGTCGGGCCAGGATCAGGAGCACGCCATGACGCGCTTCCGCAAGACCGCAGGCCAGTCCGGCCGGGTCGTGTTCGTCGGCGCCGGCCCGGGTGACCCGGGCATGCTCACCGCCCGCGCGCACGCCGCGCTGGCCGAGGCGGCGGTGGTCCTCGTCGACCCCGACGTCACCTCCGCCGTGCAGGACGCCGTCCGCGAAGCCAACCCGGGGACCGAGCTCACCCCGGTGTCCGGCGAGCCCGCGGAGGTGGCCAAGAGCGCGGTCGCGGCCGCCAAGAACGGCGCCGTCGTCGTCCGGCTGGTGACCGGTGACCCCTACACCTCCGACGACGTGGTCAAGGAGGTGCTCGCCGTCGGCCGCACCTCCGTGCCCTTCGACGTGGTGCCCGGCGTCGCGACCGCCACCGCCGTCCCGGCCTTCGCAGGCGTCGCGCTCGGCAGCACCGCCGTGACCGCGGACCTCCGCAGCGGCGTGGACCTCCCCGCGCTGGCCGGCGCCGCCGCGGCCGCCGGGGGCACGCTGGTGCTGCAGGGCGCCGCCGACGAGCTCCCGGACGCCGCCGTGCGCCTGGTGGAGGGCGGCCTCGCCGGCAGCACCCCGGTCGTCGTCACCACCGGCGGCTCCGGCACCGGCCAGAAGAGCCTGGTGACCAAGCTGTCGGCCGTGGCGGAGAAGACCGCCGGGCTGGACCCGCTCAGCGGACCGGTGGTCGCCACCGTCGGCACCGCCGTCGACAAGCGCGCCCGCCTGTCGTGGTGGGAGAGCCGACCGCTGTTCGGCTGGCGGGTGCTCGTGCCGCGCACCAAGGACCAGGCCGGGGAGATGAGCGACCGGCTGCGCGCCTACGGCGCGGTGCCGGTCGAGGTGCCGACGATCGCCGTCGAGCCGCCGCGGAGCCCCGCGCAGATGGACCGCGCCATCAAGGGCCTGGTCACCGGCCGCTACGGCTGGATCGTCTTCACCTCGGTCAACGCGGTGAAGGCCGTGCGGGAGAAGTTCGTCGAGCTGGGCCTGGACGCCCGCGCCTTCGCCGGCGTGAAGGTCGCCTGCATCGGCGAGCAGACCGCCGACGCGGTGCGCGAGTTCGGCATCCAGCCGGAGCTGGTGCCCACCGGCGAGCAGTCCAGCCAGGGCCTCCTGGCCGACTTCCCCGAGTACGACGACGTGCTCGACCCGATCGAGCGGGTGCTGCTGCCCCGAGCCGACATCGCCACCGAGACCCTCGCGGCCGGGCTGGTCGAGCGCGGCTGGGAGATCGACGACGTCACCGCCTACCGGACCGTGCGCGCGGCGCCGCCGCCGGCCGCGGTGCGCGAGGCGATCAAGGGCGGTGGCTTCGACGCCGTCTGCTTCACCTCGTCGAGCACCGTCCGCAACCTGGTGGGCATCGCCGGCAAGCCGCACGCCAAGACCGTGGTCGCGGTGATCGGCCCCGCGACGGCGGCCAGCGCGCAGGAGTTCGGCCTGCGGGTCGACGTGCAGCCGGAGACCGCCGCCGTGGCGCCGCTGGTGGACGCGCTCGCCGAGCACGCCCTGTCGCTGCGCGAGGCGGAGGGCGGCGAGGGCAAGTGACGGGCGGGGGTGGCGGGGCGGGACGGGTGCAGGGTGCCAACCCGGGCTTCGCGCGCGGGCGCCGGCTGCGGTCGACGCCCGCGCTCCGGCGGCTGACCGCGCAGACCCGGGTGGCCCCGGCCGACCTGGTGCTGCCGGTCTTCGTCAAGGAGGGCATCGACGCGCCGGTGCCGATCGGCTCGATGCCCGGCGTCCTCCAGCACACCCAGGACTCGCTGCGGAAGGCCGCGCACGAGGCGGCCGAGGCCGGCATCGGCGGGCTCATGCTCTTCGGCATCCCGTCGGGGAAGGACCCGGTCGGCTCGCAGGCCGACGCCGCCGACGGCGTGGTCAACGTGGCGCTGCAGCACCTGCGGGCCGACCTGGGCGACGAGCTGGTCCTCATGGCCGACCTCTGCCTGTGCGAGTACACCGACCACGGGCACTGCGGGGTGGTCACCCCCGCCGGCGTCGTCGACAACGACCCGACGCTGGACCGGTACGCTGCGGTGGCGATCGCGCAGGCCCAGGCCGGTGCCCACCTCGTCGCGCCGAGCGGGATGATGGACGGTCAGGTGGCGGCGATCCGCGCCGGGCTGGACAGCGCCGCGTTCACCGAGGTGCCGATCCTGGCCTACGCGGCCAAGTACGCCTCGGGCTTCTACGGCCCGTTCCGCGAGGCCGCCGAGGGCGCTCCGCAGTTCGGTGACCGCTCGACCTACCAGATGGACCCGCCGAACGCCGACGAGGCGCTGCGCGAGGTCGCGCAGGACCTCGCCGAGGGGGCCGACGCCGTCATGGTCAAGCCCGCGCTGCCCTACCTGGACATCGTGGCGCGGGTGGCCGAGGCGGTGCAGGTGCCGGTGAGCGCCTACCAGGTCAGCGGCGAGTACGCGATGGTCGAGGCGGCCGCCGCCAACGGCTGGGTGGACCGCGAGCGGGCGATCCTCGAGACGCTGGTCGCCATCCGCCGCGCGGGCGCGGGTCAGGTGCTCACCTACTGGGCCGTCGAGGCGGCGCGGCTGCTGACCCGCTGAGCCGGGGGTGGTCGGGGACGTGGCGTACGTCGAGCCCGGGGGCTCCTGGCGGCCGTTCTGGCTGGTCGCCGCGGTCCTCGGGCTCTTCGCCGTCTGGGACCTGCTGCTGCCTGGGCCCGACGTCCCCCCGCTGGTCTGGGTGCTCACCCTGGTCGCGGTCCCGGGGATCGTCGCGATCGGCTGCCTCTCCGCCCGCCGGGTCTGGACGGTGCGGGTGGACGCCGACGGCCTGGTGGTCGGCCGCGAACGGGTGGCGCTGCACGACGTCGACGCGGTTGCGCTGCGGGAGGCCGACGCCGGGGCGGACGCCGGTGCGCCCGTGCTCGGCGGGGGGTGGTCGCTGCCCCGAGGCCGCACGGGGCTGCCGCTGCGGCTGGCCGACGGCCGGACGGTGCTCGTCCCGACGCGGGACCCCGCGGCGCTGCGGGCGGCCCTCCTCGGGGGTGTGCGCGATGCCTCCGACCGGTCGCCGGGCGCAGAGGGGACACTGGGGACGTGACCTCGTTGGACAACCCGCCGTACACCTACGAGGCCCCCGTCTCGGCCGGCCTCTTCGCCCGCGGTCAGGAGATCACCCCGGGCGGGGTGAACAGCCCGGTGCGGGCCTTCCGCGCCGTCGGCGGCACGCCGCGCTTCATGGCCGTGGGCTCGGGTCCCTGGCTCACCGACGCGGACGGCCGGCGCTACGTCGACCTGGTCAGCTCGTGGGGGCCGATGATCCTCGGCCACGCGCACCCCGCCGTCGTCGAGGCAGTCACCGCGGCCGCCCGCCGCGGGCTGTCCTTCGGCGCCCCGACCGAGGGCGAGCTGGAGCTCGCCGAGGAGATCCGCAGCCGGGTGGCCCCGGTGGAGCGCGTCCGGCTGGTCAACTCCGGCACCGAGGCGGTGCTCTCGGCCGTGCGCCTGGCCCGGGGTGTGACGGGCCGGCCCCTGCTGGTCAAGTTCGCCGGCAACTACCACGGCCACGTCGACGCGCTCCTGGCCTCGGCCGGCTCGGGCGTCGCCACGCTCGGGCTCCCCGACACGCCCGGCGTGACCACCGGGGCCGCCGCCGACACGGTCGTGCTGCCGTACAACGACGTCGCGGCAGTCGAGGCGGTGTTCGCCGAGCGGGGCCCGCAGATCGCCGCGGTCGTCAGCGAGGCCGCCCCCGGCAACATGGGTGTCGTGCCCCCGCTGGACGGCTTCAACGCCGAGCTGAGGCGGATCACGTCCGCGCACGGTGCGCTGCTGGTGCTCGACGAGGTCATGACCGGTTTCCGCGTCTCGCGGTCGGGCTGGTACGGCCTGGACCCGGTGGACGCCGACCTGTTCACCTTCGGCAAGGTCATGGGTGGCGGGCTGCCGGCCGCGGCCTTCGGTGGCCGGGCCGACCTCATGGACCACCTCGCGCCCAGCGGGCCCGTCTACCAGGCCGGCACCCTCTCGGGTAACCCGGTGGCGGTGGCGGCGGGGCTGGCCACGCTGCGGAACTGCACCGACGAGGTCTACGCCCGCTGCGACGAGGTCTCCGCGGTGCTGCGCGGCGCCGCGAGCGCGGCGCTGTTCGCCGCCGGCGTGCCCCACCGGGTGCAGCAGGCCGGCAGCATGTTCTCGATCTTCTTCGTGCCGGACGAGCGGCAGGTGCGCGACTACGACGACGCCCGCACGCAGGACGTCTCCCGCTACACCGCCTTCTTCCACGCGCTGCTCGCCCGCGGTGTCTACCTGCCGCCGTCGGCGTTCGAGGCGTGGTTCGTCAACGCCCGGCTCGAGGGCGAGGCCCTGGACCGCGTGCTCGAGGCCCTGCCCGCAGCGGCCCGGGCCGCCGCCGAGGCCGACGCCCACCGCACCGGCGCGATCGACAGCGAGCGCTCCTCGTGACCACGACCGTCGTCCACCTCCTGCGTCACGGCGAGGTGCACAACCCCGCGGGCGTGCTCTACGGCCGGCTGCCCGGCTACCGCCTGTCCGCCGCCGGCGAGGCCATGGCGGTGGCGGCCGCCGAGTGGTTCCGCGGGCGGGACGTCGTCCACCTGGTGTCCAGCCCGCTGGAGCGGGCCCGGCAGACCATCCGCCCCCTGGCCGAGGCCACCGGGCTGGAGGTCGCCGTCGACGAGCGGATCATCGAGGCGGGCAACGCCTTCGAGGGCACGGTCGTCGGCCGCGGGGGCGGCGTCTTCCGGGCGCCCCGCAACTGGTGGAAGCTGCGGAACCCCGTGCAGCCCTCCTGGGGCGAGCCGTACGTCGAGATCGCCGCGCGCATGATCGCCGCGGTCGAGGCCGCCCGGGACGCCGCCCGCGGCCACGAGGCCGTGCTGGTCAGCCACCAGCTGCCCATCTGGACGACGCGGCTGCACGTCGAGGGGCGCCGGTTCGCCCACGACCCCCGCCGCCGGCAGTGCTCGCTGGCCAGCGTCACCTCGCTCACCTACGAGGACGACCGCTTCGTCGGCCTCTCCTACGCGGAGCCGGCCGGCGCCACCGATCCCGACGCGGTGCCGGGCGCATGAGACGGGTGCTCACGGCCGTCCTGGCGGCGGCGCTGCTCACCGGGTGCAGCACCGGCTCGGACGCGGTCGACGTCAACAACGGCGGCGAGTTCCGCTTCGTGGCCGGCACCCCGGCCGGTGAGGTGATCCCGCCCGCCGAGCGGCAGGCCGCGCCGCGGTTCACCGGAGAGCTGCTCGACGGCGGCTCGTTCGACTCCGAGGCGCTGGACGGCGAGATCGCAGTGATCAACTTCTGGGGTTCCTGGTGCCCGCCCTGCCGGGTGGAGACGCCGGAGTTCCAGGAGGTCTACGGCGAGGTCGGGGCCGAGGGCGTCGAGTTCCTCGGCATCAACGTCAAGGACGACCGCCAGCTCGCCCAGGCCTTCCTCGACGGCAAGGAGATCACCTTCCCGTCGCTGTTCGACCCGCGCGGCGAGGTGGCCCTGGCGTTCCGCGACTACCCGGCCAACGCCATCCCGTCCACGATCGTGCTGGACCGGCAGGGGCGGGTGGCCGCGGTCTACACCGCGGCCGTGCAGCAGGAGGACCTGCGGGCGGTGCTGGACCAGGTGCTGGCGGAAGGAGCCTGACCGTGGGGGAGACCTTCGCCGGCCTGGTGACCGACGGGCCGCTGCTCGTGGCCGCCGGCGTCGCCGCGCTCGTGGGCCTGATCAGCTTCGCCTCGCCGTGCGTGCTGCCGCTGGTGCCCGGCTACCTGTCCTACGTCACCGGCCTCGTCGGCAGCGGCACCCGCACGGCGGCCGCCGCGCCCGCGCCCACGGGTGGCGGGACGGCGACGGCGGTGCGCGCGCCGGTGGACGAGCGCGCGCCGCGGGGCCGGATGGTGCTCGGCGCGCTGCTGTTCGTGCTCGGCTTCACCCTCGTCTTCGTGGCCTTCGGCGCCGCGTTCGGCGGCCTGGGCCGGCTCCTGGTGGAGCACGCCGACACCCTGAACCGGGTGTTCGGGGCGATCACCGTCGTGGTCGGGCTGGGCTTCCTCGGCTGGCTGCCGCTGCTGCAGCGCACCAAGCGCCTCACCGCGCGGCCGGTCGCCGGGCTCGCCGGCGCCCCGCTGCTCGGCATCGTCTTCGGGCTGGGCTGGACGCCCTGCCTGGGCCCGACGCTCGGCGCGGTGTACTCGCTGGCGGTCTCCGAGGCGACCGCCGGACGGGGCGCGCTGCTGGGCGTCGCCTACTGCCTGGGGCTGGGCGTCCCCTTCCTGCTGGTCGCGCTCGGCGCCCGCTGGGCCGTGGGAGCCACCTCGCTCCTGCGCCGGCACGCCCGCGCGGTCACCCGGTTCGGCGGCGTCGTCCTGGTCCTGATCGGGCTGCTGCTGCTCACCGGCGCGTGGACCGAGATGATGGGCTGGCTGCGCTCGTGGCTGGCGACCACCGGCTTCGGTGAGTCGGCCCTGTGAGCGTCGAGGCACCCCCGCGCCCGGCCGCGCCCGCCCCGCCGCCCGGGCCCTCCGCCGGCCGCCGGCTCGGCGGTCTGCTGCTCCGCTGGTGGCGGCGGCTCACCGCCATGCGGACCGCGATCGTGCTGCTGTTCCTCCTGGCGCTGGCGGCCGTGCCCGGCTCGCTGCTGCCGCAGCGGGCGCTGTCGCAGAACAACGTCAACCAGTACTTCGCCGACCACCCCGAGCTCGCCCCGGTGCTCGACCGGCTCTACCTGTTCGACGTCTTCAGCTCGCCGTGGTTCGCGGCGGTCTACCTGCTGCTGTTCGTCTCGCTGATCGGCTGCGTCCTCCCGCGCGCGGCCGAGCACGCCCGCGCGCTGCGCACCCCCCCGCCGCCGGCCCCGCGCAACCTCCTCCGGCTGCCCGACTCCGGCCGCCTGGCCGCCCCGGCCGCTCCCGGCCCGGCGCTCGACGTCGTCGAGGAGGAGCTGCGGGTGCGGAGGTACCGGGTCGTCCGCCGCGAGGGCGCGCGGGGCCCCGAGCTCTCGGCCGAGAAGGGCTACCTCAAGGAGACCGGCAACCTGGTCTTCCACCTCTCCCTGCTGGCCCTCCTGCTGGGCCTGGCGGGCGGGAAGCTGTGGGGCTACGAGGGCAGCATCCTGGTCACCGAGGGGCAGGGCTTCTGCAACTCGTTCCAGCAGTACGACACCTACTCCGCCGGCCCGCTGGTGGACAGCGGCGACCTCAACGCGCTCTGCGTCGACCTCGACCAGTTCACCGCCGAGTACGAGGAGAACCTCACCGCCGCCTCGTTCACCGCCGACATCCGCTACGGCGCCCCGGCCGGCGAGGAGCGCTCCCGCACGATCGGCGTGAACGACCCGCTGCGCCTCGACGGCGACCGCGTCTACGTCACCGGCCACGGCTTCAGCCCGACGTTCACCGTCACCGTGCCCGACGGGACGACGTTCACCGACCTGACCGTGCCGTTCCTGCCCAGCGACCAGCAGACGCTGGCCAGCCAGGGAGCGCTCAAGCTGCCCGACCTCCCGGGGCGGGAGGAGCAGCTGGCGCTGGAGGGCTTCTTCGCCCCGACAGGGCTCGTGCAGGGCGGCGTGCTGACGTCGGTCGACCCGCGGCCGCTGGCCCCGCAGGTGGCGCTGATCGCCTACTCCGGCTACCTCGGCCTGGACTCGGGGTTGCCGCAGTCGGTGTACTCGCTGGACCAGAGCCAGATCGAGCGCGGCCGGCTCACCGAGGTCGGGTCGGCGAACCTGTCGGTGGGGGAGTCGTTCGACCTGCCCGACGGCACCCGCATCACCTTCAGCGGGGTCAAGGAGTTCGCCGCCCTCCAGTACTCGCACGACCCGGGCCAGCTCTGGGTCCTGGGCGCCGCGATCGCGCTCCTCGGCGGGCTGCTCGGCATGCTGCTGCTGCGCCGCGAGCGCGTCTTCGCCCGGGCCGAGCCCGCCGCCGACGGCGGCGGTACCGTGCTCACGCTGGCGTCGCTGACGCGCGGCGGTGGCGAGAGCGGCTCGCGGTTCGACGCCCTGTCCGACGACCTGGGGGACGCGCTGGCCGCGGCCCCGCCCGCCCGCACCGCACCCGATCCGGAGGTCCTCCCGCGTGACTGACTCCTCGCTGGCCGAGCTGTCGGACAGCCTCTTCTCCGTGAGCGTCGCGCTCTACTCCGTCGCGCTGCTCGCCTTCTGCGCGCAGCTGGCCTTCGGCCGCCGGGTCGCCCGCCCCCGCGAGCTGGCCGCCGTCGGGGCCGGCGCCACCGGCGTCGTCGCCTCCGGGCCGGCGGCGGCCGGTGAGACCCCCCGGGGCAACCGCTGGGGGCTGGCCGCCATCGGGCTGACCGTCCTGGGCGCGCTCACCCACACCGGCATCCTCGTCACCCGCGGCATGGCGACCGACCGGCTGCCCTGGGGCAACATGTACGAGTTCGCGACGGCGGTCGTGCTGGTCGCGGTCGTGGCCTACGTCGTGCTCGCGGTGCGCACGCCCAACCTGCGGCACATCGGCGTCTTCGTGCTGGGACCGGTGGTGCTCTCGCTGGTGGCCATCGGGCTGGGCCTCTACACCGAGGCGGCGCCGGTCGTCGCCGCGCTGCGGTCGGCGTGGCTCGCGATCCACGTCACCGCGGCCATCCTGGGCTTCGGCATCTTCATGGTCAGCGGCATCGCCAGCGTCCTGTACCTGGTGAAGGCCCGCCCGGGCGCGGACGAGGGCGGCGGCGTCGTCTCCCGGCTGCCCGCGGCCGCCACGCTGGACCGCGTCGCGCACCGCACCGCGGTCCTCGGCTTCCCGATCTGGACCTTCGCGGTCATCGCCGGCGCCATCTGGGCCGAGGCGGCCTGGGGTCGCTTCTGGGGCTGGGACCCGAAGGAGACGTGGTCGTTCGTCGCCTGGGTCGTCTACGCGGCCTACCTGCACGCCCGGACGACGCCGGGCTGGCGGGGGCGCAAGGCGGCATGGGTCAACGTGGTCGGCCTCGCGGTCATGATCTTCAACCTGACGTTCGTCAACCTCGTCTCCAGCGGGCTGCACAGCTACGCCGGGGTCGAGTGACGCCCTCCCCCGTCCGGGCAGCGCCGCGCGGGCAATGCCGCCCGTCGTCGGCACCTCGTGCTTCCATGCCCCCATGGAGCTGACCAGCAGCGCACCGGCAGGTGGGGAGACGTCCCGTGGGTAGGCACGAGGCGCCCGAGGGCGCGGCGCAGCACCCCCTCGTCGCCGCGGCGCTCGCCGGCCGGCCGGTCGAGGCCGCGGGTGGGTACCACCACGGGCCGCGGTCCGCGGCGGAGGAGGGCGACCTGGGCTGGCCGGGGGACCAGCCCGCCCCCGGGGGCGGTGGCCTCGGGTGGCCGGGGGACCTGGACGACGAGGCCGCCGCCGCGCAGGCGCCCGTCCCCGCGGAGGCCGCGCCTCGGCGCGGCTGGCGCCGGCTGTTCGGCGCGGCGCCGGCCGCCTAGCGCGACCGGCTGGGCTCAGGTCGGGGAGCCGTCGTCCCTGCGGGCCCGCCGCTCGAGCTCGCGGAGGAACTCCGGGTCGTCGTCCGGCGCCACGAACTTCACGGGGCCCTTGGGTCGCTGAGGCCGGCGCGCGGGACGCACGCTGCCCTCGGGTCCGGCGTTCGCCGCGGCGCGCACCACCAGGGCGACGACCACGACCGCAACCACGAGAACCACCAGGAACACCACGGGCCCACCCCCTCGTCGGACTCCAGCGTACGTCGGCGGCGATACTCGGTGCCGCACAACCGACAGCGGTACCCCCGGGCAGGACGGAGAACCACCATCGACGCCGTGGACCGGCAGCTGGTCGAGCTGCTGAGCGCCAACGGGCGCGCCAGCTACGCCGAGCTCGCCCGGCAGGTGGGGCTCTCCTCGCCCGCCGTGCACGAGCGGGTCGGCAAGCTCGAGGCGGCCGGGGTGATCCTCGGCTACCGCGCCGTCGTCGACCCGGCCGCCGTGGGGCTGCCGGTGACCGCGCTGGTGAGCCTGATCGAGAGCGACGCCGTCGACGACCCTCGCGTGCGCGACGAGCTGCAGGCGCTCCCGGCCGTCGAGGACTGCTGGCGCGTGGCCGGCGGTGAGGACTACGTGCTGAAGGTGCGCGTGACCGACATCGCGGCACTCGAGGAGACCATCGACGCGTTGAACCGCATCAGAGGAGTCGCACGCACGAGGACGACGGTCGTTCTCTCGACCAAGTGGGAGGGCCGTCATGGCTGATCAGGACCAGCACCCGGCCGGTGCGCCGGTGGGCCCCGCCGGGGGCGCGGCCTCGCCCCCGAAGGTCCTGCCCTGGCTCATGGTGTACACCGTGGGCCGGTTCGCGATCGCCGCGGCCCTCGTCCTGGTCCTCTGGTGGGCGGGCCTGGGCAGCTTCCCGGGCCTGCTGTTCGGCCTGCTGCTGTCGATGCCGGTCTCCTACGTGCTGCTCCGGCCCTCGCGCGAACGGCTCACCGAGGCGCTCGCCGCGCGCAGCATCGCCCGGCGCGCGGCTCGCGAGGACCTCCGCGACCGGCTCAGCGGAGGCGCGGCCGAGTAGCCGCGCTCAGCTCAGCGCGAGCCCGGCGGCCAGCAGCACGCCGGTCGCCAGCGTCAGCACGCCGGTGGACGCCAGCACGGCGATGAGCGCCGGTCCGCGGCCGCCCGCCAGCACCGTCCGCGCGGGGGCGAGCGCCAGCGGCGCGGCGGCCAGCGCCAGCAGCGCCCACGGCCGGGTGACGCCGACCGCGGCGATGACCAGGAACGGGACGACCAGCAGGGCCGCGTAGAGCATCCGCGTGCCGCGGTCGCCGAGCAGCACCGCGAGCGTGCGCTTGCCCACCCGGGCGTCGCCCTCGATGTCGCGCAGGTTGTTGACGACCAGGATCGCCACGATGAGCAGCCCGATGGGCACCGCCACGGCGAACGCCAGCCCGGGCAGCGTGCGGGTCTGCACGTAGGTGGTGCCGACGACGGCGACGGGGCCGAAGAAGACGAAGACGAAGACCTCGCCGAGCGCCCGGTAGCCGTAGGGGAGCGGGCCGCCGGTGTAGGTCCACGCCGCGGCGATGCACACCGCGCCCACCGCGACCAGCCACCAGCTCGACAGCGCCGCCAGCGCCAGCCCCGCGACCCCGGCGACGGCGAAGGCCGCCAGCGCGGCGACGAGCACCTGCCGGGGCGTGGCGGCGCCGGAGCCGACCAGCCGCATCGGGCCCACCCGGTCGGCGTCGGTACCGCGCTTCCCGTCGGAGTGGTCGTTGGCGTAGTTCACCCCGACCTGCAGCGCCAACGCCACGGCCAGCGCGAGCAGCGCGGGGACGAGCCGGAACCCGTCGAGCGCCACCGCGGCCCCGGTGCCGACGAGCACCGGCGCGACCGCCGCGGGCAGGGTGCGGGGGCGGGCGCCGGCCAGCCACTGGGCGGGGGTGGCCATCAGACCTCCGGGGTGCGGGCCGCGACGGCGCGGCGGTCGGGCTTGCCCGTGTGCAGGGTGGGGACCGCGTCGATCAGGTGCAGCTCGCGCGGCGCGGCCGGGGGGCCGAGCCGCTGCGCCACCCACGGGCGCAGGTCGGCCAGTGCGGGGGCGGCCCCGGGCACCGGGACGACGGCGGCCACGACCCGCTGCCCCCACTCCGGGTCGGGGCGGCCGAAGACCACGGCGTCGGTCACGGCGGGGTGCTCGCGCAGCGCGGCCTCCACGCTCGCGGGTGCGACGTTGACCCCGCCGGTGATGACGACGTCGTCCAGCCGGCCGTGCACGGTGAGCCGCCCGCCGGGGTCGAGGACACCGGCGTCGCGGGTGCGGAACCAGCCGCCGGCGAACGCGGCCGCGGTGGCCTCCGGGTCCCCGCGGTACCCGAGCGCCAGCACCGGGCCCGCGAGCTCGACCCCGCCGTCGGTGATCCGCACGCGGACCCCGTCGAGCGGCACGCCGTCGTAGACGCAGCCGCCGGCGGTCTCCGTCATGCCGTAGGTCGTGACCACCGCGACATTCTCGGCCCCGGCGCGGGCGAGGAGCGCCGGGTCGGTGGCCGCACCGCCCACCAGGACCGCGTCGAAGGCGCGCAGCGCGTCCGGTTCGGCGTCCAGGGCCCGGCGCAGCTGGGTGGGGACCAGCGCCGTGTAGCGGCGGTCGCCGGCCGGCATGCGGGCGAGGGCGGCGGCGAGCGGCTCCCCGGCGCCGAGGCGGGTGGTGGTGCGCCCGGCCAGCAGCGAGCGGCAGAGCACCTGCAGCCCGGCGATCGCCGACACCGGCAGCGCCAGGAGCCAGCTGCCCGGGCCGCCGATCCGGTCGAGGGTCGCGGCCGCCGAGGCCCGCAGCGCCCCGGCGGGGAGCAGCACCCCCCGGCCGCCGCCGGTCGAGCCCGAGGTGACGACGACGAGGTCGGTGCCCGGCTCCAGCGGCTCCCCGGGGCGGAGCACGGCACGGGCGGCGTCGACCACGGCCGGCGGGCCGGCGGGCAGCACGGCCAGCGGGCGCTCGCCGTCCAGCGCCGCGCGGACGTCGTCGTCGGTGAGCTCGCCCGCGGCCACGAGGGTCAGCTGCCGAGCCACGAGGGACGAGGGTATGCGGCCTCCCGCCGGGGCCCGCCACGAGCCTCCGAGGGGAGGGTGCCGGCGGCCCTGCTCCTAGGCTGATCACCGTGACCGCCCTCCCCACGACCGCGCTGCCGGCGGGGATCACCGAGCTGGCGGTCTACGAGGTGCCTTTGCGCACCCGGTTCCGGGGGATCGACGTGCGCGACGGTGTGCTGCTCCGCGGCCCGGCCGGCTGGGGCGAGTTCTCGCCGTTCTGGGACTACGACGCCGCCGAGAGCCGCCGCTGGTGGGCCGCCGCGGTCGAGGCCGCCACCGAGGGGTTCCCGGAGCCCGTGCGCTCCAGCGTGCCGGTCAACGTGACGGTGCCCGCCGTCGACGCGGGGCGGGCGCACGCGATCGTCGCCACCTCGGGCTGCCGCACCGCCAAGGTCAAGGTCGCCGAGCCGGGGGAGACGGCGGCCGACGACCGGGCCCGCGTCGAGGCGGTGCGCGACGCGCTGGGCCCGCAGGGCGCGATCCGGGTCGACGCCAACGCCGCCTGGGACGTCGGCACCGCGGTGCGGCGCATCCGCGAGCTCGACGCCGCCGTCGGCCTGGAGTACGTCGAGCAGCCCTGCGCCACGCTGGACGAGCTGGCCGCCCTGCGCCGGCGGATCGACGTCCGGGTCGCGGTCGACGAGGCCGTGCGCCGCTCGGCCGATCCGCTCGCCGTCGACCTGCGGGAGGCCGGCGACGTCGTCGTCCTCAAGGTGCAACCGCTCGGGGGCGTGCGGGCGGCGCTGCGGGTCGCGGAGGCCCACGGCCTGCCGTGCGTCGTCTCCTCGGCGCTGGAGTCGTCGGTCGGCATCGCCGCCGGCGTCGCGCTGGCTGCCGCCCTGCCCGAGCTGCCGTTCGCCTGCGGCCTGGCCACCGTCGCGCTGTTCGCCGGAGACGTGTCGTCGTCCCCGCTGCTGCCGGTCGACGGCGCGCTCCCGGTGGTCCGCCCGGAGCCCGACCGCGTTCCCGCCGCCGGGCAGGGCACGGTCGCCCGGTGGACGGCCCGGATCGACGAGGTGCTCGCCGCGTGAACCCCTCCACCGCCTTCGGTCGGGTGCTGGTCGACGAACTCGTCCGCGGTGGCGTCACCGACGCCGTGCTCGCCCCCGGCTCCCGGTCGGCGCCGCTCGCGCTGGCGCTCGCGTCGGCCGAGCGGCACGGCCGGCTGCGGCTGCACGTGCGCATCGACGAGCGGACGGCGGCCTTCCTCGCCCTGGGGCTGGCGAAGGGGTCCGGCCGCCCGGTGCCGGTGGTGACCACCTCGGGGACGGCGACCGCGCACCTGCACGCCGCCGTGCTGGAGGCCGACGCCGGTGGGGTCCCGCTGCTGGCGCTCACCGCCGACCGGCCCCCGGAGCTGCGGGCCACCGGCGCCAACCAGACGATCGAGCAGGCCGGGCTGTACGGCGCCGCGGTCCGCTGGGCCGCCGACGTCGCGGTGCCCGAGGCCGGCCGCGAGGAGGCGCAGAACCGCTACTGGCGCTCGCTGACCGCCAAGGCGCTGACCATCGCGTCGGGCACGCTCTCGGCCGACCCCGGGCCGGTGCACCTGAACCTGGCGCTGCGCGAGCCGCTGCTGCCCGACGACGAGCCCGCCGAGCTCGTCGCCCCGTGGGCCGGCCGCCCCGGCGGGCGGCCGTGGACGGAGGCCGAACCGTCGGCCGGGTGGGCGGCGCGTGCCCACCGCCTGCCGCCGCGCACGCTGGTGATCGCCGGGGACGGCCCGCTGCACGCCGCGCCGGGGCTCTCCGACGGCTCTGCCTGGCCCGTCGTCGCCGAGCCGAGCAGCGCGTTCTGGGGCCTGCCGGGTGGGGTCCGCGGGGGTGTGCTGGCGCTCGGCGCCGCCGGCTGGCTGGCCGTGCACCGGCCCGAGCGGGTGCTCGTGGTGGGTCGGCCCACGCTCTCGCGGCCGGTCAGCGCGCTGCTGGCCGACCCCGCCGTCACCGTGGAGACGGTGAGCGCCTCGCCGCGGTGGGCCGACGCCGGCCGGTCGAGCAGCGCGGTCCGGCGGCTGTTCACCGGCGCGGAGCCCGACCAACCGGTCGACGCGGCGTGGGCGGCCGCCTGGCACGCGGCTGCCGACCGGGTGGGGGCGGCGGTGGACGCGGTGCTCGACGGCGCCCCGGCGCTGACCGCCGCGCGCCTGGCCCGCGACGTCGTCGCCGCGCTGCCCGCGGGTGCCCTGCTGGTGCTCGGCTCGTCCACGCCGGTCCGCGACGTGGACCGGCTCGCGGTGCCGCGCGCCGACGTCACCGTGCTGGCCAACCGCGGCGTCGCGGGCATCGACGGCACGATCTCCACGGCCGTGGGGGCGGCGCTGGTGCACGGCGGACCGGCGTTCGCGCTGATGGGGGACCTCACGTTCCTCCACGACCTGACCGGGCTGCTGCCCGGCGAGGGGGAGCCACGGCCGGACCTCACCGTGGTCGTGCCCGACAACGACGGCGGCGGGATCTTCGCCCAGCTCGAGCCGGGGCAGGACCGGCACGCGGCGGACTACCGACGGGTGTTCGGCACCCCGCACGGGCGGGACCTGGTCACGGTCGCGGAGTCGCTGGGCTGGCCGGCGACGCGGGTGTCGACGCCGGCGGAGCTGCAGGCGGTGCTGGGGCTCGGCGGCCCGCAGGTCGTCGTGGTCGGCACCGACCAGCGCGCCGAGGCGGAGCTCGCCGGCAGGCTGCGGCAGGCGGCCGCCGCGGCGCTGGGGTGACGGCCGGCGGTGCGCGGGCCCGTGGGCACGGCGCGCCCCCGTGAGCCGGCGTGCGATCGAGCAGATCGAACGCGCCCGAGCCGCGACCACCCTGCTGCTGGACGGGGCGGCCGCCGCGGTCGTCGCGGACCTGGGCTACTACGACGAGCCGCACCTCGCCCGCGCGCTGCGCCGGTACAGCGGGCGCACCGCCGGTCAGCTCCGCAGCGGGACCGGCGGTGCGCTCGCCCTCACGGCTCAGCGCACGACGTCGTAGAGGGCCTTGATGACACCGTTCGAGTAGGATTCGGACTCCCGCAGCGACAGCTGCCGCCGGTCCTCATCGGTCCGGCTGAACACGCTCTTGCCCGACCCCAGCAGCACCGGGAAGACCAGCAGGTTGTAGCGGTCGATCAGGTCGGCGTGGGCGAGGTTCCGCGCCAGTTTGGCGCTGCCGTGGACGAAGATCGCGCCACCCTCGGTCTGCTTGAGCGCGGCGACGTCCTCGGTCGTCCGCAGGATCTCCTGGGGGCCCCAGCCGTCGACGAGCGCCTCCTCGCCGAGCGAGCCGGACACGACGTACTTGGGCAGGTCGCGGTAGGCGATGTGGTCCTCGGAGCCGGGCCAGCTGCCGGAGAACGCCTCGTAGCTGCGCCGCCCGAACATGAGCGCGGTGGTCTCCTCCAGCTCCTCGGCCTTCAGCGCGAACGACTCCGGCACGAAGGGCGTCCGGAGCACCCAGCCACCGCTGGGGTGCCCCTCGACGGCTCCGCCGGGGGAGTCGACGACGCCGTCCAGGGTCATGAAGCCCGTCCAGACGAGTTGACGCGGCATGGTGTGCCTCCACGGTTCCAGGAGATCCATCTCCCTCGGCTCGGGCGGCGCCCTCGCGCCGTCCCACTGCCATGACCGTAGGGGCGCCGGGCGTCCGTGGTCTTGGACGGGACCGACACCGGTCGCGGGAGGCGGCTCAGGACTCGAGCGCGGCCTGGAACGCGGCGAACTTCGACTGGGTCTCGGCCAGCTCGGCGGCCGGGTCGGAACCGGCGACGATGCCGCACCCGGCGAACAGGCGTGCCCCGCCGTCCTGGGTGAGCTCGGCGCAGCGCAGCGCCAGCCCGAACTCGCCGTCGCCGCGGGCGTCCATCCACCCGACCGGGCCGGCGTAGCGGCCGCGGTCCATGCCCTCCAGCTCGCCGATCAGCGCGGCGGCGTCGGCGGTGGGGGTGCCGCACACCGCGGCCGTCGGGTGCACCGCACCCAGGAGCTCCAGCAGCCCGGCAGACGCTCGCTGGCGGCCGACGACGTCGGTGGCCAGGTGCCGCACGTTGGCGAGGGTGAGCAGCTCCGGTCCCGTCGGCGCGGTCAGCTCGTCGCAGTACGGCTCGAGCGCACGCACCAGGGAGTCGACGGCGAGCGCGTGCTCGCTCCGGTCCTTCGCCGACCCGAGCAGCGCCGCGGCGAGCCGCTCGTCCTCAGCGCCGGCCCCGCGGGGTGCGGTCCCGGCCAGCACGCGCGAGGACAGCTGCCGCCCGCTGCGCCGCAGCAGCAGCTCGGGGGTCGCGCCGAGCAGGCCGTCGACGGCGAACGTCCAGCAGCCGGGGAAGCGGGCGGCCAGGCGGTGCAGCAGCCGGCGCGGGTCCAGGGCGGGCTCGGCGGAGACCAGCAGGTCGCGGGCGAGCACGACCTTGGCCAGGTCGCCGGCGGCGATCCGCTCCACGGCTGCCGACACGGCGGCGCACCAGCTCGCCGGGTCCAGCGCGCCGTCGGCGTAGCGGAGGCGGGGCGCAGAACCGTCGCCGTCCCGGACGGGCGCCGGCAGCTCGGGCGCGGCACCGATCGCGGTCACCCACCCGACGCCGTCGCGCCGTCCCACGACCACCTCGGGGACGACGAAGACCGACGTGCCGGCCGCCGGGTCGAACGCGATGCTGCCGAAGAGGACCGGCCCCGACCCGGGGACGCCGAGGTCGTCCTCCACGTCGAGCCTCGCCACGTAGTCGTCCCACCAGTCGGCGGCCTCGGCCAGCGCGCGGGGGCCGGAGACCTCGAGCCGCGCCGCCTCGCCCCAGCCGACGAGCCCCTCGCCCCGCCGCACCCAGGACAGCCCGCCGCCCGCCGGCAGCAGGTCGAGCAGCTCGCCCGCGGCGTCGGCGCGGACCGTGCTGGCGGTGCGCGCGGCCGCTGCCGGGGAGGTCAGGGCGGCCGCGGTCACGAACCCAGCCTAGGCAGGCTTGTAGCGTCGACGCCGTGGCAGACCGGCGAGACAACCCGCACACCGCCGGCGTGAGGGCCGGTCTGGACAAGCGGCCGGCCGAGGTCGCCGCGATGTTCGACCGGGTCGCCGAGCGCTACGACCTCACCAACACGGTGCTCTCCGGCGGGCTGGACGCCTCCTGGCGGCGGGCCACCCGCGAGGCGCTCGGCGCCCGCCCGGGGCAGACGGTGCTGGACGTCGCAGCTGGGACGGCGGTCTCGACGGTCGAGCTCGCGGCCGGCGGCGTGCGCGCGATCGCCTGCGACTTCTCCCAGGGCATGCTGCGCGCCGGCGCCGCTCGCCCGGTGCCCAAGGTCGCCGGCGACGCGATGGCGCTGCCGCTGGCCGACGAGAGCGTCGACGGCGTCGTCATCTCCTTCGGGCTGCGCAACGTGGCCGATCCCGACGCCGCGCTGCGCGAGTTCTCCCGGGTCACCCGCCCGGGCGGCACGCTGGTGGTCTGCGAGTTCTCCAGCCCGACCTGGGCGCCCTTCCGCACCGTCTACACCGAGTACCTCATGAAGGCGCTGCCGCGGATCGCCCGGGCGGTGAGCAGCAACCCCGAGGCCTACGTGTACCTGGCCGAGTCGATCCGCGCGTGGCCCGACCAGCCTGCGTTGGCCGCCCGCCTGCAGGAGGCCGGCTGGGCGGACGTCGCCTGGCAGAACCTGACCGGCGGCATCGTCGCGCTGCACCGGGGCCGCAAGGGGTGAGCCGCCGGGCGCGGGTGCTCCTGGGGGACCGGTCGCTGCCCCCTGGGTACGCCCACCCGCCGGCGCCGGCGCCGGCTCCCGGGGGTGGGTGCAGTTCGAGCAGTACCACCGGCACACCGCCTGGGACCGGCCCGGTGGCCTGGCGAACCGGTCGGGCGCCGGTGACCTCGATGTCGTCGTGTACTCGGCGCAGACCTGGGCGCGGCTGGCCCTGGAGGGCAACCAATCGGTGCTGCTGCTCTTCGTGCCCGACGAGGAGATCGTGCACCGCGACGAGGTGGGCGCCGAGCTGACCGACAACGCGCACCGGTTCGTCTCACGCCGGGCCGGGGAGCGCTTCCTGGACTACCTCCGCGCGCAGAAGTCGGCGATGACCGGGGAGGCGGGCGCGCACACCAACCGGCCCGAGCTGTCCTCGAGCACGGCTACGACAGCGAGTACGCGATGCACGCCCTGCGGCTGGGCGTCCAAAGGATCGAGCTCCTGACGACCGGGCGGATCCCCTTGCCGGTGCCCGAGCCGGACCGCGCCCGGCTGCGCGCGATCCGCCGGGGCGAGGTGGACCTGGACGAGGTGCTCGCCGAGCTGGCCTCCGTCGAGGCGCGGCTGGTGGATCGGCAGGACAGCCCGGCGGTACCGGCCGAGCCGGACCGGGCGTGGGTGGACGACTGGCTGCACCGCGCGCACGTGGGGTATCGGGCAGCCGGCTGAGGGACGCGGTGCGACGCGGGGTGCCCGGCGATCCGCTCGTCGGCCTCCGTCCCGTCCATCGCTCACGGTCGAACCGGAACTGTCGTACCTCGTACGTATGTTCGATCCGTGCCCACCGCCGAGCTCTCCCGCAGTGCCCTCGAGGGTGCCCTCGTGGGGTGGTTGCTCGAGTCGCGGCCGACGGTGGCGCGCTTGCCGGTGGGGGCGCTGTCCGCTGCCGAGAAGGCCGCCGAGCTGCGGCGGCTGCAGGCGCGCCGGGCCATGGACGCCGCCTACGAGGCGGAGCTCGTGATGGGGCTGGCCGCCGACCGCCCCGACACCGACGACCCGCCCCCGGGGCACCCGGGGGCCCGCCGCCGCGGGCCGGGGTCGCCGGTGCCGGGGACGAGCGAGTTCCTGCCCGACGAGCTGGCCGCGGTGTTGAACTGCTCCCGGCCGTTCGCCGCCGGGGTGCTGTCCGACGCCTACTTGCTGGTGGAGCGGATGCCCGCTGTCTGGGCCGCGTGCGCGGCCGGCGAGCTGGACTGGTTCCGCGCCCGCGTGTTCGCCGGCGTGCTCGGCCATGCCTCCGACGACGTGATCGCCGCTGTGGTCCCCGCCCTGCTCCCCGGAGCGGCGGGGTTGTCGTCCGGCCGGTTGCGAGCGCAGCTGGTGGCCGCCGCGATCGCCGCCGACGAGGAGTACGCCGAGCGGCGGCGCGCCGAGGCCGAGGCGCGGGCCGGGGTGCGGGTGCACCCGACCGGCGACGGGCTCTCGGCGTTGACCACCGAGCTGCCCTCGCCGGTGGCGGCGGCGATGTGGTCGGCGATCGACCAGGCCGCCCAACTCGCCCGCACCGGTGGCGACGACCGGCCGATCGGGGTCCTCCGGGCCGAGGCGCACGCCGCGCTGGTGCTGCGACCGTGGGACACCTCCCGCCCCGCGATGACCGGGCACGTCACGGTGGTGGCCCCGCTGGCAGCGCTGGGCCGGCCGGCAGGCGCCGGCGCTCTCGGCAGCGAGGCCGGGCCGAGCGTGGACGGCATCCCGATCACTGCCGCCCACCTCCGCGAGCTCCTGGCCCGACTCGGCGCGTTGGGGGTGCAGGCCCCTCCGGGCGGCAGCCGGGCGGTGGCGATCACCGGGGCGGTCGGGGCACTCCTTGCCGCGGTGACCGCCGCAGAGC
This sequence comes from Blastococcus sp. SYSU DS0533, assembly GCF_054050775.1. Taxonomy (NCBI): domain Bacteria; kingdom Bacillati; phylum Actinomycetota; class Actinomycetes; order Geodermatophilales; family Geodermatophilaceae; genus Blastococcus; species Blastococcus sp. SYSU DS0533. The sequence goes on from NZ_JBJGZZ010000001.1 coordinate 261,069, forward strand.
TGCGCCGGCTCGCCGCACGCGGCTGCCCGGCGCACGGCGGTGCCGCCGACTGCGGCTGCCCGCTGACGGGGTGCCCGGCGCCGGTGGCCGGGCACGACGCCTCCGCGGCCCAGAAGCGGTTCCTCCGGCTCCGCGACCGCACCTGCCGGCACCCGGGCTGCGGCCGGCCGGCCGGGCGCACCGACGCCGACCACGTGGTGCCGTACGACTGCGGTGGTCGCACCGCTTGCGAGAACCTCTGCTGCCTGTGCCGCAGGCACCACCGGCTGAAGACCTTCGCCCGCGGCTGGCGGTTCGAGCTGCTACCCGACGGCACCCTGCGGGTGACGACGCCCAGCGGGGTCACCCGCACCACCCGGCCTCCCGGTCTGCGCGACCTGTCGGCGCAGCCCGCACTCCCCGCGTCGCCTCCACCGCCACGCCCACCGGAGGAACCGCCGCCGTTCTGACCGCGCCGACGGGACGGTCGTCGATCCATCCGGGTCGAGTCCGGCCGGCGGCGCGGCCAGGTGTGCCGCGCCGCCCGGTGGTTAACGACCAGGCATGACGACACCAGCCTCACCCCAGCCCCAGGACCCCGACTCCGCGCCGACGGACCCGGTGGAGCCGCTCCCCGACCCGATCTCGAAGCCCGACCCGGACGACCCGGGCACGCCGCGACCGGAGTCGGACCCGGTCCCGATCGTCTAGCACCCCCGTGCAGCGCGCCCGCTACGCCGACCGCCGCGACGCCGGGCGGGTGCTGGCGGGCGCGCTCACCGGGCGGGCGGACGCCCGTGCGCTGGTCCTCGGGCTGCCCCGAGGCGGCGTCCTCGTCGCCGCCGAGGTGGCCCGCGCGCTCGGCGCGGAGCTCGACGTCCTCGTCGTACGGAAGCTCGGTGCGCCCGGTCAACCGGAGCTCGCGATGGGGGCGCTCGCCGCGATCGGCGACCGCGTGGAGACCGTCTGGGTGCCCGCGGTCCGCGACCGCGTCGACCCGGACCCGGCCGCGGTGGACGCCGTCCGCCAGCGCGAGCTCACCGAGCTGCGCCGCCGGACGGAGGCCTACCGCGGCGACCGGCCTGCTCCCGTCGTGGCCGGCCGCCACGTCCTGCTCGTCGACGACGGCCTCGCCACCGGTGCGAGCGTGCGTGTCGCCGTCACCGCCGTGCGGGCAGGCGGGCCGGCGCGCCTCACCGTCGCCGTCCCGGTGGGTCCGCGCGCGGCCCTCGCCGAACTGGCGGAGATCGTCGACGACGTCGAGTGCCCCCTCGCGCCGGCGAGCTTCCGGTCCGTGGGGCAGGCCTACGAGGACTTCTCCGAGACCTCCGACGAGGAGGTCCTCGACGCGCTCCACCGAGGGGGGACTGTCGGCTAGATCACACAGCGGCCTAGACTCGGGACCGACGGCCTTGTGAACCTTTTCACAAGGGCACCGGGCTCGACGACGGACCGGAGGTGCGAGATGGCGCGGACCGCAGCGGCGCACGTTGCCGACGTCGTGGTCGTCGGCGCCGGTCCGGCCGGCTCCAGCGCGGCCTGGCACCTCGCCCGTTCCGGGCTGGACGTGGCGCTGCTGGAGAAGGCCGAGTTCCCCCGCGAGAAGGTCTGCGGCGACGGGCTGACCCCGCGCGGCGTGAAGGCGCTGCGCGACATGGGCGTCGACACCGCGGGAGCGGGCTGGGTGCGCCGCCGCGGACTCCGGGTGCACGGCGGCGGTCGCGTCGCCGAGGTCGACTGGCCGCGGCTCGACTCGTGGCCCGACCACGGCCTGGTGCGCCCCCGGCGCCAGCTCGACGCGCTGCTGGCCGACCACGCCCGGTCCGCCGGCGCCCGGCTGGTCACCGGGACGACCGTCACCGAGCCGCTGCTCGACGACGACGGGCGGGTGGCCGGCGTCCGGGCCGCGACCGGTGACCGCCGGCCGGTCACCTGGCGTGCGCCGCTGGTCGTCTCCGCGGAGGGGCTCTCCGGCCGGCTGGCCAAGGGGCTCGGGCTGCTGCGGCGCACCGACCGGCCGCTCGGGGTGGCCCTCCGCGGGTACGTGCGCAGCCGGCGCAGCCACGACCAGTACCTCGACATCGCCTTCGACCTGACCGCCGACGGCCCGTCGCGCGAGACCATGCCCGGCTACGGCTGGATCTTCGGCATGGGTGACGGCACGGCGAACGTCGGCTACGGCCTGCTCGACACCCGGCGCGGCACCGGGGCTGACCGGCGCTCGGTCCTCCGCCGGTGGCTGGACCTCTTCCCCGCGGAGGACGGGCTCGGCGAGGACGACGCAGTCGGCCCCCTGCGCGGGGCGGGGCTGCCCATGGCGCTGAGCCGCGGCCCGGCCTACACCCGCGGGCTGCTCCTGGCCGGGGATGCCGCCGGCACCGTCAACCCGTGCAGCGGCGAGGGGATCAGCGCCGCGCTCGAGAGCGGGCGGATGGCCGCCGAGACCGCCGTGGCCGCGCTCGCGCAGCAGGCGGGCGCGGCGCGGGAGGCGGTCCTGCAGCGGTACCCCGGCCGGCTGCGCGCCGAGCTGGGCCGCCACCACCGCCTCGGGCTGGGCTTCCTCGCGCTGCTGGCCCGCCCCGCCGTCGTGCGGCTGGCCATGGCGCGCGGGCTGCGCCGACCCGCCGTCACCGACGCGGCGCTGCGGGTGATGGGCAACCTGTCCGACGGCCGCGACGGCGACATGGTCGACCGCGCGCTCGCGGTGCTCCTGCGACTGACCCCGGCGACCTGAGTGGCTGCCGTGACGACCCGCCCCGACACCGACCCTCCGTACCGAGACCGTTACCCGTACGTGACCTCCATCACCCTAGGGTGCCGCTGATGCTCTCGACATACGTCCCGATCGTCGGGCTGTTCGCCCTCGCCGCCGCCTTCGCGCTGTTCTCGGTGGCCGTCGCCCCGTTCGTGGGTCCGCGGCGCCACAACCGCGCCAAGCTCGCGGCCTACGAGTGCGGCATCGAGCCGGTCGACCAGCCGCTCACGGGCGGCCGGTTCCCGGTGAAGTACTACCTGACGGCGATGTTGTTCATCGTCTTCGACATCGAGATCGTCTTCCTCTACCCCTGGGCCGTCGCCAACGACGCCCTCGGGGTGTGGGGCCTGGTCGCGATGGGCCTGTTCATCGGCACCGTCTTCCTCGCCTTCGCCTACGAGTGGCGGCGCGGCGGGCTCGAGTGGGACTGACGGGGGAGCACTGATGGGACTCGAGGAGAAGCTGCCCAGCGGCGTCCTGCTGACCAGCGTGGAGAAGCTGGTCAACTGGACGCGCAAGTCGTCGCTGTGGCCCGCCACGTTCGGGCTGGCCTGCTGCGCGATCGAGATGATGGCCTCGGGCGCCGGCCGCTACGACCTCGCCCGCTTCGGCATGGAGGTCTTCCGGGCCTCGCCGCGGCAGGCCGACCTGATGATCGTCGCCGGGCGGGTCAGCCAGAAGATGGCCCCGGTCCTGCGCCAGATCTACGACCAGATGCCGGAGCCCCGCTGGGTGCTGGCGATGGGCGTGTGCGCGAGCTCAGGCGGCATGTTCAACAACTACGCGATCGTCCAGGGCGTCGACCACGTCGTCCCGGTGGACATGTACCTGCCCGGCTGCCCGCCGCGGCCGGAGATGCTCATGGACGCCATCCTCAAGCTGCACCACAAGATCCAGCACGAGCCGCTGGGCCCCAAGCGGGCGCGGGAGCTGGAGCGGGCACGCGAGGAGGGCACCGCGCGCGACCTGCTCGTCGAGATGCCCTCCACCGTGCGCGCGGACAAGCGGCAGCGCCGGGCCTACGAGGAGGCGGCCGCCCAGGGGCGGGCCGGCCAGTTCGCCATCGAGCAGCGTGGCGGCAACGCGGTGCTGCTGCCCGGCGAGAGGAGCGGCCGGTGAGCAACGACGGCGGGTCGGTCGTCCCGGGCCGCGAGGAGGCCGGGTACGACGACAGCACGGCGCCCGCGGGGGGCTTCCGGAAGGGCGCGTTCGGTGTCGCCGGCAGCGGCGACACCTCGGGCTTCGGCGGGCTCGTCCGCGTCGAGCCGGGCGGCGCTGTCGCGCTGCACTCCACCGACCGCCCTTTCGGCGGCTGGTTCGACGAGGTCACCGACGCGCTCATCGAGGCCGTGGGCGAGGGCACCTACGCCGCCGCGGTGCAGCGGGTGCTGGTCGACCGCGGTGAGATCACCTACTTCCTGGCCCGCGAGCACCTGCTCACCCTGGTGCGGGCGCTGCGCGACGACGAGGCGCTGCGCTTCGAGCTGTGCAGCAGCGTCTCCGGCGTCGACTACCTCGACAGCGGCGGCCCCGCGGTCGCGCCCGGCCGGCCGAGGCTGCACGTCGTCTACCACCTGACCTCGATGACCTACCGGCGCCGCATCCGGCTGGAGGTGGCGGTGAGCGCGGAGGACCCGCACGTCCCCTCGGTCACCGGCGTCTACCCGACGGCGGACTGGCACGAGCGGGAGGCCTACGACATGTTCGGCGTCGTCTTCGACGGCCACCCGGCGCTGACCCGGATCCTCATGCCCGACGACTGGGACGGCTTCCCGCAGCGCAAGGACTACCCGCTGGGCGGGATCCCGGTGGAGTACCACGACGCGGTCATCCCGCCGCCGGACACGCGGCGGGCCTACCGGTGACCGGGGGAGGGCACCGATGAGCACGACCTACGACCCCGCCGACCCCTATGCGGGTTCGCGGGAGACCACCGAGGGCCGGGTCTACACCGTCACCGGCGGGGACTGGGACGTCACCCTCGGGGCCGATCCGCACGGCGAGGAACGCCTCGTCGTCAACATGGGCCCGCAGCACCCGTCCACGCACGGCGTGCTCCGGCTGGTCCTCGACCTCGAGGGCGAGACGGTCACCAAGGCGCGGGTCGTCATCGGCTACCTGCACACCGGCATCGAGAAGAACACCGAGTACCGCAACTGGGTGCAGGGCACGACCTTCGTGACCCGCATGGACTACCTCGCGCCGCTGTTCAACGAGGCCGGCTACTGCCTGGCGGTGGAGAAGCTGCTCGGCGTCGAGGCCCCGCCGCGCGCCCAGACCATCCGCGTGCTGGTCATGGAGCTGAACCGGATCGCCTCTCACCTGGTCGCCCTGGCCACCTTCGGCATGGAGATGGGCGCCCTCACCGGCATGACGAACGGCTTCCGCGAGCGGGAACTCGTCCTCGACCTGCTCGAGGAGATCACCGGCCTGCGGATGAACCACGCCTACATCCGGCCCGGGGGACTGGCGCAGGACCTGCCCGAGGGGGCGGTCGAGCACATCCGCGAGTTCCTGCAGGTCATGCCGGAGCGGGTGGCCGACTTCCACCGACTGCTCACCGGCCAGCCCATCTGGCAGCGCCGGCTCAAGGACGTCGGGTACCTGGACGTCACCGGCTGCGTCGCGCTGGGCGTGACCGGCCCGATCCTGCGCGCCGCCGGGCTGCCCTGGGACCTGCGCAAGGTCGAGCCCTACCTCGGTTACGAGACCTACGACTTCGAGGTGCCCACCGCCGACACCTCCGACGCCTGGGGGCGCTACCTCGTCCGCATGGCCGAGGTGAACGAGTCGCTGAAGATCATCGAGCAGGCGCTGGACCGGCTCGAGCCGGGACCGGTGATGGTCGAGGACAAGAAGATCGCCTGGCCGGCCCAGCTCTCCCTCGGCCCCGACGGCATGGGCAACTCCCACGAGCACGTCGCGCACATCATGGGCCAGTCGATGGAGGCCCTGATCCACCACTTCAAGCTGGTCACCGAGGGTTTCCGGGTGCCGGCCGGCCAGGTGTACGTCCCGGTCGAGTCCCCCCGCGGGGAGCTCGGCTACCACGTGGTCAGCGACGGGAGCACCCGCCCGTGGCGCGTCCACGTGCGCGATCCCAGCTTCGTGAACCTGCAGGCCACGGCGGCGATGAGCGAGGGCGGCATGATCGCCGACGTCATCGCCGCGATCGCCTCGATCGACCCCGTGATGGGGGGAGTGGACCGATGAGTGCACTGCCTGGCAGCCCCGAGGGGACGGCGGTGACCGGGCTGGACTCCAGCCCGGTCGACGTCGGCTCGCTGGCCGGGGTGCCGCCGCTGCCCGAGCGCGCCCGCCTCGAGGCGCGGGACATCATCGCCCGGTACCCGGTGGCCCGGTCGGCGCTGCTGCCGATGCTGCACCTGGTGCAGAGCTACCAGGGCTACGTGACCCCCGAGGGGGTCGCGCTCTGCGCCGAGGAGCTCGGGCTGACCAAGGCCGAGGTCGGGGCGGTCGCGACGTTCTACACGATGTACAAGCGCCGCCCGACCGGCCGCCACCTGGTCAGCGTCTGCACCAACACGCTCTGCGCCGTCCTCGGCGGGCAGCGGATCATGGACGCGCTCTCGGCCGACCTCGGCGTGCACCACGACGAGACCACCGCCGACGGCTCGATCACCCTCGAGCACGCCGAGTGCCTCGCCGCCTGCGACTACGCGCCCGTGGTCACCGTCGACTACGAGTTCTACGACCAGCAGGACGTCGAGAGCGCCCGGGCGCTGGTCGCCGCCCTGCGCCGGGGTGAGAAGCCGCTGCCCACCCGCGGCGCCCCGCTCACCGACTTCCGCGGCGTCTCCCGCCAGCTGGCCGGCTTCTCCCAGCACGCCGACGAGGCCGCGGCGGCCGCCGCCGTCGACGCGCCCGGCGACTACGGGCCCACCCTGCGCGGGCTGCGGCTGGCCGCCGAGCGGGGCGAGTCCGCGCCGCCGGTGCGGGGGCCGGAGCCCGAGCCGGTGGACACGGGGGAGCCGCGCGAGACCGTCCGCCCGTCCGGGACCACCGGTGAGACCCCCGGGCAGGAGGCGGCGGACGCACGCGTCGCCGCCGCGGACAACCCGGCGGAGGAGGCCGGCGCCGCCGGGTCCCACCCCGACGCTCCCGAGCCGTCGGGCCGGGCGCTGGCCGACCAGGACGGCGGCACGGAGACGCCCGCGGGCGCCGAGCCGGGCACCGGCGACCAGGGCCCCGACGTCCCTCCCCCCACCGGACAGGGGTCCGACGGGACCTCCCGCACCTTCCAGGGCCGAGCACCGAAGCGGAGGCGCTGAGCCATGCCCCTCACCCCCGTCCTCACCGCCCGCTGGGGCGCCGAGAACTCGTGGCGGTTGTCGACCTACGAGCGGCTCGACGGCTACTCGGCGCTGCGCACGGCGCTGTCGATGGCGCCCGACGAGCTGGTCACCATGGTCAAGGACTCCGGGCTGCGCGGCCGCGGCGGCGCCGGCTTCCCGACCGGCATGAAGTGGAGCTTCATCCCGCAGCCCAAGCCGGGTGAGGAGCCCACCGGCCCGGCGGCCATGCCCAAGTACCTGGTCGTGAACGCCGACGAGGGCGAGCCGGGCACCTGCAAGGACCTGCCGCTGATGATGGCCGACCCGCACTCCCTCATCGAGGGCGTCATCATCTCCGCCTACGCGATCCGGTCCAGCTTCGCCGTCATCTACGTCCGCGGCGAGGCCGTGCACGCCCACCGGCGACTGCTCAACGCGGTCGGGGAGGCCTACGCCGCCGGGTACCTCGGCACCGACATCCTCGGCTCCGGCTACGACCTCGAGCTCCTGGTGCACGCCGGCGCCGGCGCCTACATCTGCGGCGAGGAGACGGCGCTGCTCGACTCGCTGGAGGGCTATCGCGGCCAGCCCCGGCTCAAGCCGCCGTTCCCCGCGGTGGCCGGTCTCTACGGCGCCCCGACGGTGATCAACAACGTCGAGACGCTGGCCAGCGTGCCGTTCGTCGTCCGCGGCGGCGCCGAGTGGTTCAAGGCGTTCGGCCCGGAGAAGTCGCCGGGGCCGAAGATCTACTCGCTGTCGGGCCGGGTCGTGCGGCCGGGCCAGTACGAAGCCCCGATGGGGACGACGATGCGCGAGCTGCTGGAGATGGCCGGCGGCGTCCGCCCCGGGCACGAGCTCAAGTTCTGGACCCCGGGCGGCTCGTCGACCCCGTACTTCACGCCGGCGCACCTCGACGTCCCGCTGGACTTCGACTCGGTCGCCGCGGCGGGGTCGATGCTCGGCACGACCGCGCTCATGGTGTTCGACGAGACCGACTCGATCGTCGAGGCCACCCTGCGGTTCACCCAGTTCTACGCGCACGAGAGCTGCGGCAAGTGCACCCCGTGCCGCGAGGGGACCTACTGGCTGGTCCAGATCCTGCAGCGGCTGGTCGACGGGCAGGGCACCGCCGCCGACCTCGACCTGCTGACCGACACCTGCGACAACATCCTCGGCCGCTCGTTCTGCGCTCTCGGCGACGGCGCGACCAGCTGCATCTCCAGCTCCCTGAAGTACTTCCGCGACGACTACGTCGCACTGCTGCCGCCCGAGGAGCAGGCCCGCCTGGGCCGGTCGCTCCGCCTCGAGCCGGTGGGAGCCGCCTCGTGACACTCACCCCGACCAGCCCCGACCCCGCGCCGGCCGTCCCACCCGGTGCGCCCGGTCCGCACACGCCCGAGGACGCCGTCCGCTGCACCATCGACGGCTTCGACGTCGCCGTGCCCAAGGGGACGCTGATCATCCGCGCGGCCGAGATGATCGGCGTGCAGATCCCGCGGTTCTGCGACCACCCGCTGCTGGAGCCGATCGGGGCCTGCCGGCAGTGCCTGGTCGAGGTCGAGGGCCAGCGCAAGCCCGTCGCCTCCTGCACCATGCCCGTCACCGACGGGATGGCGGTGCGCACCCAGCTGTCCAGCCCGGTCGCCGACAAGGCGCAGCAGGGCACCATGGAGCTGCTGCTGATCAACCACCCGCTGGACTGCCCGGTCTGCGACAAGGGCGGCGAGTGCCCGCTGCAGAACCAGGCGATGAGCAACGGCCGGGCCGAGAGCCGGTTCGAGGGGGAGAAGCGCACCTACCCCAAGCCGCTGCCGATCAGCAGCGAGATCCTGCTGGACCGCGAGCGCTGCGTCCTCTGCGCGCGGTGCACCCGCTTCTCGCAGCAGATCGCCGGCGACCCGTTCATCGAGCTCTTCGAGCGGGGCGCGCTGGAGCAGGTCGCGATCTACGAGGACGAGCCGTTCTCCTCCTACTTCTCCGGCAACACCACCCAGATCTGCCCCGTCGGCGCGCTCACCAGCGCCCAGTACCGGTTCCGCGCCCGCCCGTTCGACCTGCGCAGCGAGCCCAGCGTCTGCGAGCACTGCGCCTCGGGCTGCGCCATGCGCACCGACTACCGGCGCGGCCGGGTCACCCGCCGGCTGGCCGGGGACGACCCCGCGGTCAACGAGGAGTGGACCTGCGACAAGGGCCGCTACGCCTTCCGCTACGCCACCGCCAACGAGCGGCTGACCACGCCGCTGGTGCGCCGGGACGGCCGGCTCGAGCCCGCCTCGTGGCCGGAGGCCTGGGCGGCGGCGGCCGACGGCCTGCGCCGGGCCCGCGCCGAGGGGGGCGTCGGCGTGCTGCCCGGCGGCCGGCTCACCTTCGAGGACGCCTACGCCTGGGCCACCTTCGCCCGGGTCGCGCTGGGCACCAACGACGTCGACGCGCGCGCCCGCGCCCACTCGGCCGAGGAGCTCGCCTTCCTCGGCGCGGCGGTGGCCGGCACCGGGCCCGCGACCGGGGCGGTGACCTACGACGACCTCGGCTCCGCGCCGGCGGTGCTGCTCGCCGGGCTGGAGCCCGAGGAGGAGTCGCCGATCCTGTTCCTCCGCCTCCGTCGGGCGGTGCGCACCGGCGGGCTCGACGTGTTCGACCTGGCTCCCTTCGCCACCCGCGCCGCGCAGAAGCTGGACGCCACGGTGCTCACCACGGTGCCGGGCGCGGAGGCCCGGTCGCTGCACGCGCTCGCCGAGGGCAGCTGGGGCGGGCCCGCCGTCGAGGCGCTGCGGCAGCCGGGGGCGGTCCTGCTCGCCGGCGAGCGCCTGGCCGAGGCGCCCGGCGCGTTGACCGCGCTGCTGGCGCTGGCCCGGGCGACCGGCGCCCGCGTGGCCTGGGTGCCGCGCCGGGCCGGGGAGCGGGGCGCGGTCGAGGCCGGTGCCCTGCCCACCCTGCTGCCCGGCGGCCGCGCCGTGGACGACCCCGCCGCCCGCGCCGAGGTGGCCGCGGTGTGGGGGGTGGACCCCGCCGCGGTGCCCGCCGCGCCGGGCCGCGACCTCACCGGCATCCTCTCCGCCGCCTGCGCGGGCAACGTGCCCGGCCTGCTCGTCGGCGGCGTCGACCCGGCGGACCTGCCCGACCCCGCGCTCGCGCTGGCGGCGCTGGACGCGGCCGCCTTTGTCGTCAGCCTGGAGATGTTCCCGACGGAGGTGACCGAGCGCGCCGACGTCGTCCTGCCGGTGGCGGCGTCGTCGGAGAAGGCGGGGAGCTACCTGGACTGGGAGGGCCGGCTGCGCTCCTTCGACGCCACGCTCCACGGCACCGGCCGGCTGGGCGACGGCAGGGTGCTCCACGGGTTGGCCGACGCGATGGGCGTGGACCTGCACCTCGCCGCGCCGGAGGTCGCGCGGGCCGCGCTCGCCGGCCTGGGCGTGCGCCGCTCGGCCGCCGGCGGCGCGCTCCCCGACGTCGCACCGCCGGACGCCCCGGGGCTGCGCGAGGACGAGGCGGTGCTCGCCTCCTGGCGCCAGCTGCTCGACGTCGGCACGCTGCAGCGCGACGAGCCCGAGCTCGCCGGCACGGCGCGGCCCCCGGTGGCCCGCATCGGCGCCGGCACCGCCGCCCGCCTGGGCCTCGCCGACGGCGACCGCCTGACCGTCAGCGGCGTGACCGGCTCGATCAGCCTCCCGGTGGCGGTCACCGCGATGCCCGACCAGGTCGTGTGGCTGCCGATGCGCTCACCCGGCAGCGAGGTGCGGACGGCGCTGGGCACCGGGCCCGGCGGCATCGTCCGGCTGTCGGCCGGCCCGGTGCCCACCGGCGCCACGACGCACCCGCTGGAGGACGTGCGATGACGCCGTGGGCCTCGCCCGAGCAGCCGACGCTGGCCGACTTCGGCCAGGACGTCTGGTGGATCGTGCTCATCAAGGTCGTCGGCGTCTTCGCCGTGCTGGTGCTGATGACGCTGTTCGCGATCGTCCTCGAGCGCAAGGTCGTCGCCCGCATGCAGCAGCGGATCGGCCCCAACCGCGTGGGGCCGCGCGGCTCGCTGCAGAGCCTCGCCGACGGGCTGAAGCTGGCGTTCAAGGAAGACATCATGCCCGCGCTGGCGGACAAGCCGGTCTACCTCCTGGCGCCGGTGATCGCGGTCATCCCGGCGTTCGTCGCCTTCTCGGTCATCCCGATGGGGCCGGTGGTCAGCATCTTCGGCGAGCAGACGCCGCTGCAGCTGACCGACGCCCCGATCGGCGTGCTGATCATCCTCGCCATGTCCGCCATGGGCATCTACGGCATCGTGCTCGGCGGCTGGGCCTCCGGGTCGACCTACCCGCTGCTGGGCAGCATGCGCAGCGCGGCGCAGATGATCAGCTACGAGATCGCGATGGGGCTCTCCATCGTCGCTGTCTTCCTCTACGCCGGGTCGATGTCGACCTCGGAGATCGTCGCCGCGCAGGCGGACGGCAACGAGGTGTCCCTCTTCGGCCTGGAGTTCACCGGGCCCAGCTGGTACGCCGTGCTGCTGCCGGTCTCCTTCGTCATCTACGTCATCGCCGTCGTCGGCGAGACCAACCGCGCGCCCTTCGACCTCCCCGAGGCCGAGAGCGAGCTCGTCGGCGGCTTCCACACCGAGTACTCGTCGTTGAAGTTCGCGCTCTTCTTCCTCGCCGAGTACATCAACATGGTCACCGTCTCGGCGCTGGCCGCCACGCTCTTCCTCGGGGGCTGGCGGGCGCCCTGGCCGCTCTCGATCTGGGACGGCGCCAACAGCGGCTGGTGGCCGCTGCTGTGGTTCTTCCTCAAGGTCGTCGCCGCGCTGTTCGTCTTCATCTGGCTGCGCGGCACCCTGCCCCGGCTGCGCTACGACCAGTTCATGCGCTTCGGGTGGAAGGTGCTGGTCCCGGTCGCGCTGGTGTGGATCCTCGTCGTCGCCACCATGCGGACCCTCTCCCGCGAGGCCGACCTCTCCACCGGCCAGGTGGCGCTGTTCGTCGGCGTCCCCGTGGCGGTGCTGGTGCTGCTCGGTCTGGCGGTGGCCAGCCGGTCGGCCAACCGGGACACCCGGCTCATGGCCGAGGACGCCGCGACCGGGGGCGTGCACGCCTCGGACCCCGAGCCCGAGGTGCTGCCCCCGGCCGGCGGAGGACGGCGCCCGGCCGGCGGTCCCAGCCGGTCCGAGGGCGGCTTCCCCGTCCCGCCGATGGACCTCGTGGTGCCGCCGTCCCCGCGGCTGCGCCGAGAGCCGGTCGCCACCGACGGCTCGGTCGTCGGCACCGGGCGGCGTTCGGCCCCGACCACTTCCCAGGAGGACGGCGATGAGTGACAGCCGCAGCGGCGACCGGGCACCGGCCCGGCGCGGGAGCGCCGAGGTCGAGCGGGCCGCGGGGGCAGCGGCCGCGCGCCCCGTCGCGCGCCCCGGCCTGCGCGACAAGCTGGTGCCGGCGCCCGCCCAGGGGTTCGGGGTCACCTTCGCGCAGATGTTCCGGACGGTGACCACCGAGCAGTACCCGTTCGAGCCGAAGGTGACCAAGCCGCGCTACCACGGCCGGCACGTGCTCAACCGGCACCCGGACGGGCTGGAGAAGTGCGTCGGCTGCGAGCTGTGCGCGTGGGCCTGCCCCGCCGACGCCATCTACGTGGAGGGCGGCGACAACACCGAGGACGCCCGCTTCTCGCCCGGTGAGCGGTACGGCGCGGTCTACCAGATCAACTACCTGCGCTGCATCTTCTGCGGGCTGTGCATCGAGGCCTGCCCGACCCGCTCGCTGACCATGAGCAACGACTTCGAGCTGGCCGACGACAACCGGCGCGACCTCATCTACACCAAGGAGCAGCTCATGGCCCCGCTCCTGCCGGGCATGGAGGCGCCCCCGCACGCCATGCGCCTCGGCGACGACGAGAAGGACTACTACGTGCGCGAACCGGAGGCCCGGTCGTGACGCCGGACGCCGCGGTCGCCATCGGGACCGGCGAGGCCGTGGTCTTCTGGATCCTCGGCCCGCTGTCCCTGGCCGGGGCCCTGGGCATGGTGCTCAGCCGCAACGCCGTCCACTCCGCGCTCTGGCTGGTGCTGACCATGCTCTCGCTGGGCGTCTTCTACGTCGTCCAGTCCGCGCCCTTCCTCGGTGCCGTGCAGATCATCGTCTACACCGGCGCGATCATGATCCTGTTCCTGTTCGTGCTGATGCTGGTCGGCCGCGACTCCTCGGACTCGGTGGTCGAGACGCTCCGTGGGCAGCGGGTCGCGGCGACGCTGCTGGGCATCGGGTTCGCCGCGCTCGTCGGGGCCGGCATCGCCCGGGCGACCCAGGACCTGCCCGTGGTGGGGCTGGAGGCGGTGCAGGCCGGGGCGGGCGGGCCGGCGGCCGGCAACGTCGAGGCGATCGCGGCCCTGCTCTACACCCGCTACCTGCTGGCCTTCGAGGTCACCGGGGCGCTGCTGATCGTCGCCGCCGTCGGCGCGCTGGTCTTCACCCAGGCCGAGCGGGCACCCGGCAGCCGCACCGGCCAGAAGGAGCTGTCGCGGGCGCGCTTCCTCACCGACCGGCCGCAGACGCTCCCCGGCCCCGGCGTCTACGCCCGCGCCACCTCGGTCGCCGCACCCGGGATGCTGCCCGACGGGAGCATCGCGCCGGACAGCATCGCCACCGGCATCGAGCCGCAGCGGGTCGAGCCGCTGCCCCGGGGCACCGGCCGGCACCAGCTCGGCTCCCCGGACGCCGCGCTGGGCTCGCTCGACCCCACGCTCAGCGACACCCCGGGCGGCCGCGAGGGCGGTGAGCACAGGTGAGCGAGCGTGCGAGCTCACCCATGAGCAGAGCAGCGTCCGCGAGCGGACCGGGGAGCAGAGCACCACAGGTCACGGCTGCGACGAGCTGGGGGCACCTCCCGCTCGCGGGGGACAGCGAGGAGTTGGCATGACGCTCTCGTACTACCTGGTGCTCGCGGCGATCCTGTTCACCATCGGCGCCGTCGGGGTCCTGGTGCGGCGCAACGCGATCGTGGTGTTCATGTGCGTGGAGCTGATGCTCAACGCCGTCAACCTGACGCTGATCACCTTCGCCCGGTCGACCGGCACCGTCGACGGGCAGATCATCGCGCTCTTCGTCATGGTCGTCGCCGCCGCCGAGGTGGTCGTCGGTCTCGCGATCATCATGTCGATCTACCGGACCCGCAGGTCCGCCTCGATCGACGACGCCAACCTGCTGAAGTACTGACGGCGAGACGGGGACACCTGTGTCTGAGACGCTGCCCGCCGACGGGCTGCTCGGCTGGTCCTGGTTGCTCATCGCGCTGCCGCTGGCCGGCGCCGCGGTGCTGCTGCTGGGCGGCCGCCGCACCGACCGCTGGGGCCACCTGCTGGGGACGGCGACGGTCGGCACCGCGTTCGCGCTGGCGGTCCTGTGCACCGTGCAGCTGGCCGGCCAGGACGGGGCGCCGGCCGACGTCGAGCTGTTCACCTTCATCGCCACCGGAGAGCTCGACGTCACCGCCGGGCTGCTCTACGACCCGCTGTCGGCGGTCTTCGCGCTGCTGATCACCGGGGTCGGCTCGCTGATCCACGTCTACTCGATCGGCTACATGGCGCACGACCCCGGGCGCCGCCGCTTCTTCGCCTACCTCAACCTCTTCGTCGCGGCGATGCTGCTGCTGGTCCTCGGCAACAGCTTCGTCGCCCTCTACGTCGGCTGGGAGGGCGTGGGCCTGGCGTCCTACCTGCTCATCGCGTTCTGGTACACCCGCCCGGGCGCGGCGACCGCGGCCAAGAAGGCGTTCATCATGAACCGGGTCGGCGACGTCGGCCTGGCGCTGGCGATCTTCGTGATGTTCGCCCAGCTCGGGACGACGTCCTACGCGGGCGTCTTCGGCTCGGTGGGGACCCTCGCCGGCGGGACGATCACCGCCATCGGGCTGCTCCTGCTGCTGGGCGCGTGCGGCAAGTCGGGCCAGTTCCCGCTCCAGGCGTGGCTGCCCGACGCGATGGAGGGCCCCACCCCGGTCTCGGCGCTCATCCACGCGGCGACCATGGTCACCGCCGGCGTCTACCTCGTCGCCCGCTCGGCGCCCATCTACGACCTGACGCCGACGGCGCGGGCGGTCGTGCTGGCGGTCGGGGCGCTGACCCTGCTGATCGGGGCGATCGCCGGCTGCGCCCACGACGACATCAAGAAGGTGCTGGCCTACTCGACGGTCAGCCAGATCGGCTACATGTTCCTGGCCGTCGGCCTCGGCCCGGCCGGCTACGTCGCCGGGCTGGCCCACCTGCTGGCGCACGGCTTCTTCAAGGCCGGGCTCTTCCTGGGCGCGGGCTCGGTCATGCACGCGATGCACGACTCGGTGGACATGCGCCGCTTCGGGGCACTGTGGAACAAGCTGCCGATCACCTTCGTGACCTTCGGGCTGGGCTACCTGGCGCTGATCGGCTTCCCGTTCCTGTCCGGCTACTTCACCAAGGACGCCATCATCGAGGCGGCCCTGGACCGCGACGACGTCTGGGGCTGGGTGCTCGGCGGCGTCGCGGTGCTCGGTGCCGGGCTCACCGCCTTCTACATGACCCGGCTGATGCTCATGACCTTCTTCGGCCGCGCGCGCTGGGAGGAGGGCGTCCACCCCCACGAGGCGCCGCCGGTGATGACCGCGCCGATGGTGGTGCTGGCCGTCGGGTCGGTCGTCTCCGGTGCCCTGCTGGTCTCGGTCTTCCCGCTCGCGGGCTGGCTCGAGCCGGTGTTCGGCGAGCCGGCGGAGGCGGACCACGTGGTGGCCCCGGCGGTGATCGGCCTGGTCGTCACCCTCGTGATGGTGCTCGGCGTGCTGGCCGCCTGGCTCTTCGTCGGCCGCCGCGAGGTGCCGGTCACCGCGCCGGTCCGGGTCTCGCCGGTCACCCGGGCGGCCCGCAACGCGCTCTACGCGGACGCGGTGAACGAGTCGCTGTTCATGCGCCCGGGGCAGTGGCTCACCCGCGCGCTGGTCTGGCTGGACAACCGCGGCGTCGACGGCGCGGTCAACGGCCTGGCCGCGGGGCTGGGCGGTTCGTCGTCGCGGCTGGGCCGGGCCCAGACCGGCTTCGTGCGCACCTACGCCCTGGGCGTGCTCGGCGGCGCGGTCGTCGTGGCCGGGGCCCTGCTGGCGGTGACGACGGGATGAGCGCGCAGGTGGTCGGGAGCACCGACGGGTACTTCGGAGAGGACGTGCTGCGGTGAGCGACTTCCCCTGGCTGCTGGCGATGATCGCCGTGCCGGCCGTCGGCGCCGCGGTCGTCGCGGCCCTGCCCCGCGAGCGGGCCCTGCTGGCCAAGCAGGTGGCCCTGGGGGTCGGCCTCGTCGTGCTGCTGCTGGCCGTGCTGGCCACGCTCGCCTTCGACGCGGGCGGGCCGCGGTTCCAGCTCACCACCTCGGTGCCCTGGATCCCCGACTTCGGCTCCGACTTCGCGCTCGGTGTCGACGGCATCGCGCTGGTGATGGTGCTGCTCGTCGGCGTCCTGGTACCGCTGGTGGTGGCCGCCTCATGGCACGAGGCGGACGCCGGGCCCCGGCCGGTGCGGGTCTTCTTCGCCTGGTTGCTGCTGCTCGAGGCGATGATGGTGGGCGTCTTCGTCGCCACCGACGTGCTGGTGTTCTACGTCTTCTTCGAGGCGATGCTCGTCCCGATGTACTTCCTGATCGGGAGCTTCGGCGGGCCCCGCCGGCAGTACGCGGCGGTCAAGTTCTTCGTCTACAGCCTGGTCGGCGGCCTGGTGATGCTGGCCTCGGTCATCGGCCTCTACGTGGTGAGCGCCGCCGTGCTCGGCGAGGGCACCTTCGCCTTCGACACGCTCACGCGCATCGACATCGACCCCGACGTCCAGCGCCTGCTGTTCCTCGGCTTCTTCATCGCCTTCGCGATCAAGGCCCCGCTGGTGCCCTTCCACACCTGGCTGCCCGACTCCGGTGCCGAGGCGCCCGTCGGCGGGGCGGTGCTGCTGGTGGGCGTGCTGGACAAGGTGGGCACCTTCGGCTTCCTGCGCTACTGCCTCCCGCTGTTCCCCGACGCCTCCCGGTTCTACGCCCCGTTCGTGCTGGTGCTGGCGGTGATCGGCATCCTCTACGCCGCGCTGCTGGCCATGGGGCAGAGCGACATGAAGCGGCTGGTCTCCTACACCTCGATCTCGCACTTCGGCTTCATCGCGCTGGGCATCTTCGCCTTCACCACCGAGGCCGGCACCGGTGCGGTGCTCTACATGGTCAACCACGGGCTGGCGACCGGCCTGCTGTTCCTGGTCGTCGGCATGCTGATCGCCCGCGGCGGGTCCCGCCGGATCGCCGACTACGGCGGGGTGGCGGCGAAGGCGCCGCTGCTGGCCGGCGCCTTCCTGGTGGCGGGCCTGGCGTCGCTGGCGCTGCCGGGCACCGGCAGCTTCGTCAGCGAGTTCCTCGTGCTCATCGGCTCGTTCCCCGAGCGGCCGGTGTTCACGGTGCTGGCGACGCTCGGCATCATCCTGGCCGCCCTCTACGTGCTGCTGATGTACCAGCGCACCATGCACGGGCCGGCCCGCGGGGTGCTGCTGCAGGAGGACCCGGCCGAACCGCTGCCGGCCGGTGGTGGCGGCGCGACGGCGACGGCCACGCTCACGACCCCGCGCCGCACGCTGCGCGTGGCCGACCTCGGCCGGCGCGAGCTCGCCGTCGTCGCGCCGCTGGTGGCGCTGATCCTCGTGCTCGGCGTCTACCCGCAGCCGCTGATCGACCTGATCGAACCGGCCGTCGTCGCCACCCTCGACGACATGGGCGCCTCCGGAGGGACCGACTGATGATCGAGGCACCCGACATCTCCTGGGGGGCGCTGGCCCCCCTCCTGCTGGTCTTCGGCGCCGCCTGCGCCGGGATCCTGGTCGAGGCCTTCGTGCCGCGGGCGCTGCGGCACCCCGTCCAGGTGGGCCTCGCGCTGGCGGGCACCCTCGGGGCGCTGGCCGCCACGGTGCTGCTCGCGGGCACCCGGGAGGTCACCGCGGTGGGCGCCCTCGCCATCGACGGCCCGGCCCTGTTCCTCCAGGCCACGATCGCCGGCCTGGGTGCGCTGTCGCTCCTGCTGTTCGCCGAGCGCGCGCTGGACCCGGCCCGCTCGGCGTTCGTGGTCAGCGCCGCCGTGCCCGCCGGCAGCCCGCGCGACCGGGAACTGGCCACCGTGCCCCAGGTGCAGACCGAGGTGTACCCGCTGGCGACCTTCGCCATCGGCGGCATGATGCTGTTCGTCGCGGCCAACGACCTGCTGGTCATGTTCGTGGCGCTGGAGGTGCTGAGCCTCCCGCTCTACCTGATCAGCGGCCTGGCCCGCCGGCGCCGGCTGCTGTCCCAGGAGGCGGCGGTCAAGTACTTCCTGCTGGGTGCGTTCGCCTCGGCGTTCTTCCTCTACGGCCTGGCCCTGGTCTACGGGGCCGCCGGGAGCGTCCGCCTGAGCGAGGTCCGTGAGGCGGCGGGCACCGACGGCGGGGGGGTGCTGCTGGTCCTCGGGCTCGCGCTGCTCGTCGTCGGGCTGCTGTTCAAGGCCAGCGTGGCGCCGTTCCACACCTGGACACCCGACGTCTACCAGGGCGCCCCGACCGCGGTCACCGCCTTCATGGCCGCCTGCACCAAGGTCGCGGCCTTCGGTGCGATCCTCCGGGTGCTGTACGTCGCCTTCGGCACCGCGGAGTGGACCTGGCGGCCGCTGGTCTACGCCGCGGCGATCGTCTCCATGGTCGTGGGGGCGGTCCTCGGCCTCACCCAGACCGACCTCAAGCGCATGCTGGCCTACTCCTCGGTGGCGCATGCCGGCTTCCTGCTCACCGGCGTGATCGGCCTGGGGGCGACCGGCACCGGCTCGGGCCTCCCCGCGACGATGTTCTACCTGCTCGCGTACGGGATCACCACGCTCGGCGCCTTCGCCGTCCTCACCCTGGTGCGCGACGGCGACGGGGAGGCGAGCCACCTGTCGCAGTGGGCCGGTCTCGGCGCCCGCTCGCCGATCACCGCCGCGGTCATGACGCTGTTCCTGCTGGCGCTGGCGGGGATCCCGCTCACCGCCGGCTTCACCGGCAAGTTCGCGGTGTTCCGGGCGGCGATCGAGCAGGGTGCCTGGCCGCTGGCCGTCGTCGCGCTGCTGGCGAGCGCGGTGGCCGCCTTCTTCTACCTCCGCGTCGTCGTGCTCATGTACTTCTCCGAGCCGGTCGCCGACGGGCCGACGGTGGGAGTGCCCGGCGTGCCCACCACCCTGGTGCTCGCGGTGACCGCGACGGCGACCGTCGCGCTCGGCATCGTCCCCGGGGCGGTGCTCGACCTCGCCGAGCGGGCGGCTATCTTCGTCGGTTGATGACCGGAGCCCGTGCCGCAGTCGACGGCACTCCCCCCGAGGTCTGGCACCGGATCTCCACCCCGGCGTCCACCATCGGCCCCTGGCTGCCCGAGGGGCGACTCGGGGAGGCGCTGGCGGACGGGCTCGCCCGGGTGGAGGCCGAGCTGGTTGTCGCCGTGGGCAGCGAGCACCCGTTCGTGCGGGAGGCCGCCGGCCACCTCATGGCCGCCGGGGGCAAGCGGTTCCGGCCGATGCTCGCGCTTTTGGCCGCGCAGCTGGGCGACGCCTCGGCCGCGGCGGTCACGCAGGGCGCCGTCGTCTGCGAGCTGACCCACCTCGCCACGCTGTACCACGACGACGTCATGGACGAGGCCGCCGTGCGCCGGGGGGCGCCCAGCGCCAACAGCCGGTGGAGCAACAGCATCGCCATCCTGACCGGCGACCTGCTCTTCGCCCGGGCGTCCGACATCCTGGCCGATCTCGGCCCGGAAGCGGTGCGCATCCAGGCGCGGACCTTCGAGCGGCTGGTCACCGGGCAGATCAAGGAGACCGTCGGCGCTCAGCCGGGCGAGGACGCGATCGCCCACTACCTGCAGGTGCTCGCCGACAAGACGGGCTCGCTCGTCGCCACCTCGGCCCGTTTCGGCGCCTCCTTCGCCGGGGTCGACGCCGCGCTCGTAACGGCCCTGACCGAGTTCGGCGAGGAGGTAGGCGTCGCCTTCCAGATCTCCGACGACCTGATCGACATCGTCAGCACCGACGGGGTCTCGGGGAAGTCCCCCGGCACCGACCTGCGCGAGGGGATCGCCACGCTGCCGGTGCTCTTCGCCCTCGCCGGCGACGACCCGGACGAGGCCCGGCTCCGCGAGCTGGTGGCCGGCCCGGTCACCGACGACGACCAGCACGCCGAGGCGCTCGCGCTGCTGCGCTCCTCCCGGTCGCTCGCGCGCGCCACCGGCGTGCTGCGCGAGTACGCCGACCGGGCGCGCGCCCGCCTGGCCGGGGTGCCGGCCGGCGACGTCCGCGACGCCCTCTCCGCCCTGTGCGACTACGTGGTCACGCGCACCAGCTGAGGGAGGACCCCGTTGCCCCGCACCGCTGGCAGTCTCGCGGCGGGGCCGTGCGTGGTGGCCGCGCTGCTGCTCACCGCGTGCTCCGGCGGATCGGGGGAGGACGTCGGGTCGGTCGCGACGCCGCCCGCCACGGAAGCTCCGGCCGGCGCCCCGTCGCTGCGGGTCGAGGTGGTGGCGGACGGGCTCGACCACCCCTGGGACGTCGCGCAGGCCGAGGACGGCACCCTGCTGGTCGACGAGCGCGGGGGCGACCTGACCGCCGTGCTCCCCGACGGCACGGTCCGGAAGGTCCAGGCCGACTTCTCCGACCTCTTCGCCACCGGGGAGACCGGGCTGATGGGCCTGGCGCTCGACCCCGCGTTCGCGGAGAACCGGCGGTTCTACACCTGCCAGGGCGTGACCGACGGCGACGGTGCCTCGATCGAGGTGATCGCCTGGACCGCCGCCGACGACTGGAGCGCCGCCACCCGGGTCGACGACCCGCTGATCGGCGGCATCCCGGTCAACGAGGGCTCCGGGCGGCACGGCGGGTGCCGGCTGGAGTTCGGGCCGGACGGCGCGTTGCTGGTCGGCACCGGCGACAACGCCGTGGGCACCACCCCGCAGGACCTCGGGACGCTGGCCGGCAAGGTCCTCCGTGCCGATCCGGCGACCGGCGAACCGTTGCCGGACAACCCCTTCGCCGCCCCGGACGACGGCGCCGAGAACCTGATCTGGACCTACGGGCACCGCAACGTGCAGGGTCTGGCCGTCCGGCCCGGTACCGACCAGACCTACTCCGTCGAGCACGGCCCCGACCGGAACGACGAGGTGAACCTGCTGCAGCCGGGCGGCAACTACGGCTGGGACCCGGTAGGTGGTGGCAGCTACGACGAGAGCGTGCCGATGACCGACCCGGGGATCGAGGGCGCTCTACCGGCGGTCTGGGACTCGGGCGCCCCGCCGATCGCGCCCAGCGACGGCACCTTCCTCGACGGCGAGGGGTGGGGCGGCTACGACGGGCTGCTCCTGCTCGGCGCGCTGCGGGGGCAGCACGTGCTGGCACTCCGCCTGGACGAGGAAGGGGCACTCGTCGAGCAGTTCCGGCTGCCGGAGCTGGACGGCACCTACGGCCGGATCCGCACCGTCGAGCTGGGCACCGAGGGCGCGCTCTACGTCACCACCGACAACGGCGACGACCGGGACCAGCTGCTGCGCGTCACCCCGCAGGGCTGAGCGCCCGTCCCGCGACGCGCTGCGGGACGGCGGTGCCCGGCGGCAGCAGCGGGCACGGGTCGGGTTCGCCCAGCACCGTCCGCACCGGGAGGACGCCGGCCCACACCGGGCCCCCGAGGTCGCGCTCGTCGTCCCCCGGCGGGCCGGTGCGGATCTTGACGCTCGCCTCGGCGAGGTCCAGGGCGAGCACCGCGGTGGCGGCGAGCTCCTTGCGGTCGGGCCGGCGGGTGGCCGCCCACGAGCCGGGCGCCAGGTGCTCGGTCAGCACCTCCAGCCCGAGCAGCCGCTCGTCGGGATCGGTCACCAGCCGGGCCGCACCGTGCACCACCGCGCAGCGGTAGTTGACCGAGTGGTGGAAGGCCGAGCGCGCGTAGACGATCCCGTCGAGGTGGGTGACGGTGAAGCAGACCGGCACTCCCGTCGCCGCCGCCCGCAGCGTGGCCGCGCCCGTCGAGCCGTGCAGGTAGAGGGTGTCGCCGTGCCGTCCGTAGCCCGTCGGCAGCACCACGGGTGCGTCCCCGAGCTGCACGCCGAGGTGGCCGATCAACCCGGTGTCCAGCACGGCGTGCAGGTCGGCCCGGTCGCTGCGGGCGCGCTTCGCGCCCCGGCGCACGGTGCTGCGGGCGGTGGGGGAGAGCGGGTCCGCGGTGTCCACGACATCGATCTTGGCGCTGCCGGTGGACTGCCGGAACGGCCAATCCGCTAGATTCCCGGCAGTCCACTTTCCCGTCCTCAGGAGCGCCGTGATCGACGTCCCCCCGGTGGTGCTCGACCGCGGCTCGGGGACGCCGCTCTCGGTCCAGCTGGCCGAGGCGCTGCGCGGCGCGGCCGCCGGCGGCATTCTCCGCCCGGGCGACCGGCTGCCCTCGACACGCGCGCTCGCCGCCGCGCTCGGGGTGAGCCGCACCGTTCCCGTTGCCGCGTACGACCAGCTGCTGGCCGAGGGGTGGCTCGGCGGCCGCCGCGGCGCGGGCACGTACGTCCTCGGCGCGGTGACGGCTGCCCCGGTGAGGTCGCCCGCGCCGGCCGCCGGCGTCACGGTGGTGCCCGAGCTGGTCGACCTGCGCGCCGGGTCGCCGTGCCTGGAGGTGCTGGACCGGGCGGCCTGGCGGCGGGCATGGCGGGCCGCCGGTGAGGGTGCACCCGACGCCCACCCGGAGCCGGCCGGGGACCCGGCCTTCCGGTCGGCGGTCGCGGAGCACCTGCTGCGGCACCGCGGCCTGGTCGCCGGCGCGGACGACGTGCTGGCCACGGCCGGCACCTCGGCGGCGGTGGGGGAGGTGGCCCGCACGCTGCCGCCCGGCAGCCGCGTGGCGGTGGAGGACCCGGGCTACCAGCGGGTCGCCGGCGCGCTGCGGGACGCGGGGGTGGAGGTGGTGCCGGCAGGGGTGGACGACGACGGGCTGGTCGTCGAGCAGCTGCCGTCGGACGTGGCCGCCGTCTACTGCACGCCGGCCCACCAGTACCCGCTGGGCCGCCGCATGTCCGCCGCCCGCCGGCTGGCGCTGGTCGCGCGGGCCCGCGCGGAGGGCTGGTGGGTCCTGGAGGACGACTACGACGGGGAACTGCGCTACGACGTCGCGCCGCTGCCGCTGCTGGGGGCGCTGGGGCCCGACGTCGTGGTGCACCTGGGCACGACCGGGAAGATCCTGAGCCCCACCCTCGGCGTCGGCTGGGTCGTGGCTCCCGAGCCGCTGCGCGCGGCCCTGCTGACCCGTCGCACCGCCACCGGCACCCGGCCGGCGCGGGCGGGGCAGCGCGTCTTCTCGGCGTTCGCCGCCTCGGGCGACCTCGCCCGCCACCTGCGCCGGCTGCGGCGCGAGCTCGTCGCGCGGGCCGACGAGGTGCGCGCCGCGGTCGCGGCCGCCGGCTGCCGGGCCGAGGGGGACGCCGCCGGGGCGCACGTCGTGGTGCCGCTGCCCGACCCCGTCGCCGAGGAGGCCGTCCGGGCGGCGGGCGCGGCGCGGGGGGTGGCGCTGGACGGCCTGCGCCGGCACACGGCGCACGGTGACACCCGGCGGTCGGGCCTGGTCGTCGGCTTCGCCGCCCCCGCGCGGGAGGAGCTGCGCCGGGCGCTGCCGGTGCTCACGGCGGTGCTCCGCGAGCACGCCCGTGGGCCCGCCTCCGCGAGGGAGGCGGGCCCGGTCGCGCCGAGTGGACGCGTCTTCCCCGCGGAGGTGTGACGCAGCGCTCAGCTCATCCGGGGGACGGCACCTGGCCGCGCCGGTGCGATCCGGAGGATCGCAGTGTCATCGCCCTACCCCACGGTCCAGGTGTCGCCGCCGGCGAGCAGCGCGTCGAGGTCGCCGGGGCCCTGCAGTCGGGCCTCGTGGAGCTGCTCGGCCATCATCGCCTCGTAGCTCGGCTTCTCGACCTTCCGGAACACGCCCATGGGGGTGTACCGCAGGTCCTGCGTCGACAGCCGCGAGAGCGCGAACGCGTACGACGGGTCCTGGCGGGTGGCGTCGTGAACGACGATCTCGCCGGCGTCGACCTGGTTGGTCTCGGCCACCCGGAGTCCGCCGAAGTCGTCGCGGACCACGCACGAGGCGCCGTCCGGGCCGAACACCAGCGGCTTGCCGTGCTCCAGCGGGATCGTCCACATGGGGCCGGTCGCCGGGTCCTTCAGCAGCTCGAAGGCGCCGTCGTTGAAGATGTTGCAGTTCTGGTAGACCTCCACCAGCGACGTGCCCTTGTGCTCCGCCGCCTGGCGCAGCACGTCGGTGAGGCCCTTCCGGTCGGAGTCCATCGCCCGGCCGACGAAGGTGGCGTCCGCGCCGATCGCGAGGGACACCGGGTTGAACGGGTGGTCCAGCGAACCCATCGGCGTGGACTTGGTGACCTTGCCGACCTCGGAGGTCGGCGAGTACTGGCCCTTGGTCAGGCCGTAGATGCGGTTGTTGAACAGCAGGATCGTCATGTTGACGTTCCGCCGCAGCGCGTGGATCAGGTGGTTGCCGCCGATCGAGAGCGCGTCGCCGTCACCGGTGACGACCCACACCGACAGGTCCGGGCGCGCCGCGGCCAGCCCGGTCGCGATCGCCGGGGCCCGGCCGTGGATCGAGTGCATCCCGTAGGTGTTCATGTAGTACGGGAAGCGCGACGAGCACCCGATGCCCGAGACGATCACCATGTCCTCGCGCGCGATGCCCAAGCTCGGCAGGAAGCTCTGGACGGCGTTGAGGATGACGTAGTCACCGCACCCGGGGCACCAGCGCACCTCCTGGTCGGTCTTGAGGTCCTTGCCCTTGAGCTCGGTCAGCTTCGGACCGTGCTGCTCGAGCGAGCGGGCGATGGCGGCGTCGATCGGGGTCGGCGCGTCGGGCATGCCGAGTTCGACGGTGGTCACTGGGGTGCTCCGTTCACAGCTGCGGGCTTCACCGCGGCGGGGTCCACGGTGTCGATGGCGTCCTGGATGACGGCGGCCAGCTCGGCCGCGCGGAAGGGCAGGCCGCGCACCTGGGTGTGGCTCTGCACGTCGACCAGGTACTTGGCGCGCAGCAGCAGGGCCAGCTGCCCCAGGTTCATCTCCGGGCAGATCACCCGGTCGTACCGGGCCAGGACCTCGCCGAGGTCGGCCGGGAAGGGGTTGATGTGCCGCAGGTGGATCTGGGCGACCTTGCGGCCCGAGCTCCGGATCCGGCGTGCGGCGGCGCCGATCGGCCCGTAGGTGGAGCCCCACCCGATGACCGCGACGCGCGCGTCGCCGTCGGGGTCGTCCACGTCCGTGGGCGGGATCGTGGCGGCGATCCCGTCGATCTTCGCCTGGCGGGTGCGGGTCATGAAGTCGTGGTTGGCCGGGTCGTAGGAGATGTTCCCGGTCCGGTCGGCCTTCTCCAGCCCGCCGATGCGGTGCTGCATACCCGCGGTGCCCGGGATCGCCCAGGCGCGGGCGAGGGTCTCGGGGTCGCGCAGGTAGGGGAGGAACTCGCCGTCCTCGCCGTTGGGCTCGGTGGCGAAGCCCACCGCCGGGGCCAGGTCGGGCAGCGAGTCGGCGTCCGGGATCGCCCACGGCTCCGCCCCGTTGGCCAGGTACCCGTCCGAGAGCAGCATGACCGGGGTGCGGTAGGTCAGGGCGATGCGCGCGGCCTCGACGGCGGCGTCGAAGCAGTCGCCGGGGGAGCGCGGCGCGATGACCGGGACCGGGGCCTCGCCGTTGCGGCCGAACATCGCCTGCAGCAGGTCGCTCTGCTCGGTCTTCGTCGGCAACCCGGTGGAGGGGCCGCCGCGCTGCACGTCGACGATGACCAGCGGCAGCTCCGTCATGACCGCCAGGCCGATGGTCTCCGCCTTGAGCGCGACGCCGGGGCCCGACGTCGTCGTCACGCCGAGCGCACCGCCGAAGGAGGCGCCGAGCGCGGCGCCGATGCCGGCGATCTCGTCCTCGGCCTGGAAGGTGCGCACGCCGAACGCCTTGTGGCGGGAAAGCTCGTGGAGGATGTCCGACGCCGGGGTGATCGGGTAGGCGCCCAGGAACAGCGGCAGCCCGGAGCGCTGACCGGCGGCGACGAGCCCCAGGGCCAGGGCCTGGTTGCCGGAGATGTTCCGGTAGCGGCCCGGCTTCATGGGGGCCGGCTTGATCTCGTAGGAGACGGCGAAGGCCTCGGTGGTCTCGCCGTAGTTGTAGCCGGCCCGGAACGCGGCGATGTTGGCCGCAGCGATCTCCGGCTTGCGGCGGAACTGGCGCTCGAGGAAGCGGACGGTGCCCTCGGTCGGCCGGTGGTACATCCAGCTCAGCAGGCCGAGCGTGAACATGTTCTTGCTCCGCTCCGCCTCCTTCTTGCCGAGGCCCGAGTCCGCGAGCGCGTCGAGCGTCATGGAGGTCAGCGGGACGCTGACGGTCTGCCACCCCTCGAGGGAGCCGTCCTCCAGCGGGTTGGTGGCGTAGCCCACCTTGGCCAGGTTGCGCGGCGTGAACTCGTCGGAGTCGACGATCAGCAACCCACCACCGGGGAGCTCGGCGAGGTTGGCCTTGAGCGCGGCGGGGTTCATCGCCACGAGCACGTCCGGGGCGTCGCCCGGCGTCATGACGTCGTGGTCGGCGAACTGCAGCTGGAAGGAGCTGACACCCGGCAGGGTCCCCGTCGGCGCCCGGATCTCGGCGGGGAAGTTCGGCAGCGTCTTCAGGTCGTTGCCGAAGGACGCCGTCTCGCTGGTGAAGCGGTTGCCGGTCAGCTGCATGCCGTCGCCGGAGTCACCGGCCAGCCGGATGACGACGCGGTCGAGCTCCACGACGCTCTTGACGAGCCCGCCGGGAGCGGAACCGGACACCGGGGTGGCCGGGGCGTCGTTCGAGCTCGACGGCGCGACGGTCGGGTTGGTGCCAGTCATGAGCGGTCTACCTCCACCGGGCGAGGTTACGTGCGTGTGTCGGCGCCCGGATGTGCAACCGGACACGCTGCGGCGGCGAGGATCTCACCGCGTTCCCGGGGAGCAACCGCGGTTCCCGCGTCGTCATTCCACCGGAGGACGGCCGATCACCGGTGCGGGAACGGGCGCCCCGGGGGCGACGTTGGACCGGTCGTGCAACGCATGACCAACGGACTGAAGACCGCCCTCCTGCTGGGTCTCATGGGCGGGCTGATCCTCATGGCCGGCGCGCTGATCGGCGGGCGCGGCGGTCTGCTCATCGCGCTGGTCATCGCGCTCGCGGTGAACGGATACGCCTACTTCAACTCCGACAAGCTGGCGCTGCGGGCGATGCGTGCCTTCCCGGTCACCGAGACCCAGGCGCCGCAGCTGTACGCGATCGTGCGCGAGCTCGCGACCGAGGCGCGCCAGCCGATGCCCCGGCTCTACGTCAGCCCGACGAACCAGCCCAACGCCTTCGCCACCGGCCGCAACCCGCGCAACGCGGCCGTCTGCGTCACCCAGGGCATCCTCGAGCTGCTCGACCGGCGGCAGTTGCGCGGGGTGCTCGCCCACGAGCTCTCCCACGTCTACAACCGTGACATCCTGATCAGCTCGGTCGCCGGCGCGATGGCCACGGTCATCACCTACCTGGCGCACATGGCGATGTTCGCCTCGTTGTTCGGGGGGCGCTCCGACGAGGACCGGGGCGGCGGCAACGCCCTCGGCGGCCTGCTGCTCGTGCTCCTCGGCCCGCTCGCCGCCGGGCTGGTGCAGATGGCGGTCAGCCGCAGCCGCGAATACCAGGCCGACGCCTCCGGGGCCCAGCTGTCGCAGGACCCGCTGGCGCTGGCCGACGCCCTGCGGGTGATCGAGCGGGGGACGGCGGCGCGCCCGCTGCCGCAGGAGGAGCGGCTGGTCACCCAGAGCCACCTGATGATCGCCAACCCCTTCCGCGGGCACGGGATGGCCTCGCTGTTCGCCAGCCACCCGCCGATGCCGCAGCGGATCGCCCGCCTGGAGCAGATGGCCCGCGAGCTCGGCCAGCGCTGAAGAAGAGCCCGGCCGCTCGTCCCGACACGCCCCGCGCGCCGTGGGGCCCGCGGCCGGGCCGTTCCGTCACGTCACCTGTAGTTGTCGAACTGCAGGGCGACGTCGAGGTCGGCGCCGCGGAGCAGCTGCTGCACCGCCTGCAGGTCGTCCCGCTTCTTGCCGCTCACGCGCAGCTGGTCGCCCTGGATCTGCGCCTGCACGCCCTTGGGGCCCTCGTCGCGGATCAGCTTCGCGATCTTCTTGGCGGTGTCGGACTCGATGCCCTGCTTGATCTTCGCGCCGATCTTGTAGGTCTTGCCCGAGGCCTGGGGCTCCCCGGCGTCGAGCACCTTGAGCGAGATGTTCCGCTTGATCAGCTTCTCCTTGAACACCTCGAGGGCCGCGGAGACGCGCTCCTCGGTGTCCGCCTGCAGGGTGACGCCGTCCTCGCCGGCCCAGGCGATGGTCGCGTTCGTGCCGCGGAAGTCGAACCGCTGAGAGAGCTCCTTGCCCGCCTGGTTCAGGGCGTTGTCGACCTCCTGCCGGTCGACCTTGCTCACGACGTCGAAGGATGCGTCGGCCATGTCGTTTCCTCTCCGTGCGGGACGGGGCGCTCGGCGGCCCGTCGGTGGGGACCCGTCACGTGCCGGGCCCCTCGGCTTGTTACTCTCTCCCGCGTACCCATCGCGGCGGGTTGCCCGAGTGGCCAATGGGAGCGGACTGTAAATCCGTCGGCTTAGCCTACGAAGGTTCGAATCCTTCACCCGCCACGCCCGGTACGACGGCCCCCGACCGCCAGGTCGGGGGCCGTCGCCGTTCCGTTCCCCTTCAGGGCGACGTCGGCGCCCGGGCGCTCGAGACGGCGGTGCGCTCGAGCTGCTGCCCGCCGAGGAAGAGCCAGCCGAAGGCGATGTCGACGTGGCGGGTGCAGCGCACGGTGACCTCGGCGCCGTCGGTCTCGGCGGCCCAGCTGTCCAGCGCGACCCCGCCGTCGGCCAACTGGTCGCCGACCGCGGCCTGCGCGGCGGCGCGGGTGAGCGGGAGCTCGGCATCCACCCCCTGGGCGTAGACCACCGCCTCGTCGGCCTGGTTGGCCGCGGCGAGGGCGGCGCCGTCGCAGACCGACTGCACCTCCTGCTGCTCGAGGAAGGCGTCGGACGCGGCGATCGCCCCGAACGCCATGAGCGCCGCGACGAGCCAGCACACCAGGACGAACGGGAGCGTCGAACCGCGTTCGCGGTCGTCCTGGTCGAGGCGCACGCCCGGCAGCGTAGGCAGCGGCGGGCGGTCGCCCACGACCTGTGGACACGATCTGTGGACACTGTGGACGGCGGTTCACCCGTCCTCGTGTCCTCCCGCGGGCGCCTGTGGACGACGCCTGGCCGCGGCGGTGCCGGGTCCGTCGTGCGGCCGGTCGACCCGGCGTCCGCGGAGGCCCGCTCCCCGGGCGCCGTAGAGCCTGCCGGCGGGTGAAGCGGCTCACTCGACGTGTGATCAACGTGGCGGGTGGTAACGACATGGCGTCTCCCGCGGCGTGTCGTGATCGACATGCTTGTGGCCGCCCGTGACGGGAAGGAGTGTCTCCCGCGCGGTCCGTATTCGACGACGCTCTGCCCCCGCGCGTAGATGGCTGCCGCAACAGCCGATCAGTCGTGCCACGAGGGAGGCGCCATGAACAGCAGCGTGCAGCGTGAGGCCGGTAACCGCGGTGTGAAGTGGGGCCGTGGCGTGAAGTGGGGCCGTGGCGTGAAGTGGGGTCGCAGCCAGGCCTGAGGCCTCCGCGGTCCGGGTCGCCGGAGCTCACCCGTCGGGGCGGTCGGTCGAGTGGGCCGGCTGCCCCGCCTCATGTCCGGGGAGGCTCGTGCCGATGATCGTCGCGGACGGGGGCTCCGACCCCGCGTGCGGAGGGCGTGGCGGTGATCGCCACCGCTGCTAGCCTTCGCCCGCCCAACGACCCGGGAGAGTGCCGTGCACGTGGCTGAGCAGGACGTACGCGAGCGTAGTCGCCCGCGTACCGTGCGCAGCCCTTGGGTCGTCGCCGTCCTGGGTCTCGCGGTCGCCGTGCCGGCGGGGATCGCGGTCTTCGCGCAGGAACCCCGGGCGGTCGACGGGCGGGTCCTCGTCGCCGTCCTGCTGGCCGCGATGCTGGCCGAGTGGGTGAACGTCCACGTCGAGTTCCGTCGCCACAGCTTCGTCAACTCGGCGAGCGAGGCGGCCTTCGTCATCGCGCTGCTGGTGGTCGGCGGCGTCTGGACGGCGGTCCTGCGCGCGCTCGCCGTCGGTGTCGTGCTGGCCGTCCAGCGGTTCCCGCGCCCCAAGATCCTCTTCAACGTCGCCGTCGCCGTGATCGACAGCGCTGTCGCGGTCTTCGTGCTGGAGCTGCTGCCCGCCGGGGACGTCCGCGAGCCGGCCACCTGGGTCTCCTGCCTGCTGGCCATCTTCGTGGCCAACGTCGTCGCTGCGGGCATGGTCGCCGGTGCGATCACCCTGACCCAGGGCTACCCCGGGCGAGCGGTGTGGACGAGCCTGTTCGTGCCCGTCGTCGTCGTCCAGCCGGTTGCCGTGGTCACCGGGCTGGCCATCCTCCTGCTCCTCCAGGCCACCCTCTGGACCTGGGTGATCATCGTCCCGCTCACCGCGGCGCTCGTCCTGCTCTACCGCCGGTTCGCCGAGGTGACGCGGGAGAGCCAGTCGCTGGAGCGGGTCTACGAGTTCGCCCGCCGGGTCGAGCAGGTGGAACCGGACGAGGTCGGCACCCGGCACATCGTGCGTGCGCTGCAGGAGCTGCTGAACGCCGAGCGCGTCGCCCTGTGGCTGCCCCCGTACCTGGACGAGGGGCCGCGGCTCGTCGTCGCCACGGAGAGCGGCGCGGACTGGTACGACGGCCCCGGGGACCCCGACGACGTGCTGCGTCGCCGCGCGGTCGCGTCCTCGGGGGCCGTCCACGTCTCCGCCGGCCGTGCCGACGAGGCCGAGGCGGCCGCGCTCGCCCGCCGCGGGGTCGCGGAGCTGCTGGGTGCGCCGGTGACCACGGCCGCCGGGGAACCGGGCTACCTGGAGGTGTGCGACCGGCGCAGCGACGCAGTCTCCTTCGGCAGCAGCGAGCGCGGCGCCCTGGAGTCGATGCTCACCCACGTCAACGCGGCGATCCGGCAGCAGCAGCTGCTGACCCGCATCCGGTTCGACGCCGACCACGACCGGCTCACCGGGTTGCCGAACCGGCAGCGCCTCGCGGCGGAGATCCACGCCCTCCTGACCGGGCACCCCGCGGGCGCCGGCGCGGGGCTCATCCTGGCCTCCCTCGGCACCTACGCCGACGTCACCGACACGCTCGGGCACGCGGCGAGCGACGAACTGCTCCTGGTCACCGCCGGCCTGCTCCGCGAGCACGCCCCGCCGCGCGCCCTGCTGGCCCGCATGGAGCGCGAGCAGTTCGCGGTCCTCCTCCCGGGGCTCTCCCTCGCTGCCACCGAGCAGGCCGCCCGGCGGCTGCGCGAGGCGGCGGCGACGCGGGTCCGCGTGGCCGGGCTGGACCTGGAGGTGTCGCTGACCATCGGCGTCGCGGCCGCGCCGGAGCACGGCGCCGATGCCGGCACGTTGATGCAGCGCGCCGACGTCGCCCTGCTGGCGGCCGGGGAGTCCGGGGGCGTGGCCAGCTACCACCCGGTGCTGGACCAGCAGAGCCTGCGCCGCCTGCAGTTGGGCACCGAGCTCGCGCAGGCGATGGCCGACGGTCAGATCGGCGTTGTCTTCCAGCCGGTGATCGACGCGAAGACCTCCGACATCGTGTCGGTGGAGACCCTCGTCCGCTGGACCCACCCTCGTTTCGGCAGCATCCCGCCCGAGGACGTGATCGGGCTGGCCGAGCAGATCGGCCGGATCGGCGCGGTGACCGACCACGTGCTGGACCTGGCGCTCGCCCGCTGCCGGCGCTGGCTGGACGAGGGCATCTCGCTGTCCGTCGCGGTCAACGTCTCGGCGTTCTCCCTCAGCGAGCCCGACCTGGTCGACCGCATCCGCGGCGCCCTGGACCGGCACGGCGTCCCGGGTGAGCTGCTCATCCTCGAGCTCACCGAGAGCAGTGTCGTGGACGACTCGGTGCGCGGCAGCTCGGTGCTGGAGGAGCTGCACGACCTCGGGCTGCGGCTGTCGATGGACGACTTCGGCACCGGCTACTCGTCGCTCTCCCAGCTGCGGCAGCTGCCGATCGACGAGCTGAAGATCGACAAGTCCTTCGTGCTCACCATGGCCACCAGCCAGGGGGAGTCCTTCATCGCCCGGTCGATCATCGAGCTGGCCCACAACCTCGGGCTGTGCGTGGTGGCCGAGGGCGTCGAGGACGAGATGACCCGCAACCAGCTCATCGCCATGGGCTGCGACAAGCTGCAGGGCTTCCTGATCAGCCGGCCGCTGCCGGAGGACCGGCTGGAGAAGTGGCTGCTCGCGCGCACCGGCGTGCGCTCCGCCGCGCCGGGGGCCACCCACCGCCGCCTGTTCGTCCGTACCTGACGGAGGGTGCCGCGGGGCCCCTGCGGAGAGGGCGGCAGGCATCGGGTAGAGTCTTCGACGGCTCCTCGGAGCACGCCCCTTTAGCTCAGTCGGCAGAGCGTCTCCATGGTAAGGAGAAGGTCTACGGTTCGATTCCGTAAAGGGGCTCTGGCAGTAACCCGACCTACCGGTCCTGTCGCGAGACCGGCCCGCGTGGTCACCCGGCGGTGTAGCTCAGCCTGGTAGAGCAAGCGGCTCATAATCGCTGTGTCACCGGTTCAAGTCCGGTCACCGCTACTCCCGACGGACCCGGTCACCCGGGTCCGTCGCCGTGTCGGCCCCGGGCCGATGCGGCAGCAGGGCCCGGCCCCGGGTCCTGTCCCACAAGGCTAGGAGCGCTCCCGTGGCAGCCACCGACGTCCGTCCGAAGATCACCCTGGCCTGCCAGGAGTGCAAGAACCGGAACTACATCACCCGCAAGAACCGGCGGAACGACCCCGACCGGCTCGAGCTGAAGAAGTACTGCCCGCGCGACCGCAAGCACACGCTGCACCGCGAGACGCGCTGACGACGCGACACGGCTGAGCGAGGGCGGGAGCATGGCGCTGGACCGGGCACTGGTCGGGCGCAGCTACCCGCCCTCTGCCGTCTACGAGGTCGGGCGGGCGAAGATCGCCGAGTTCGCGACCGCGGTCGGCGCGACCGACCCCGTGCACCACGACGTGGAGGCCGCCCGTGCGGCGGGCCACGCCGACGTCGTCGCGCCGCCGACCTTCGCCATCGTGGTGAGCCTGGAGGCCGCGTTCGTGGTGCTCGCGGACGACGAGGTGGGACTGGACTACAGCCGGGTCGTCCACGGCGAGCAGAGATTCACCCACCACCGCCCGATCCGGGCCGGCGACCGGCTGGTCGCCACCACCACGATCGACGCCGCCCGCACCGTCGCCGGCAACGACCTGCTGACGGCCCGGGTGGAGCTGGCCACGGAGGACGGCGAGGCGGTCTGCACGGCCACCTCCATGCTCGTCGCGCGGGGGATGGCATGACCGCCGAGATCGGCACCGAGCTCCCCGAGCTGGTCATCCGGGTCACCCGTGCCGACCTGGTGCGCTACGCCGGCGCCTCCGGTGACTTCAACCCGATCCACTGGAACGAGCGGGTCGCGCGCGAGGTCGGCCTGCCCGGCGTCATCGCCCACGGCATGCTGACCATGGCCCTGGCTGCGCGGGCGGTGACCGGCTGGACCGGTGACCCGACGGCGCTCCTCGAGTACCAGGTCCGCTTCGGCCGCCCGGTCGTCGTCCCCGACGACGACCGCGGGGCCGAGCTGACCGTCCGCGGCACGGTGGCCGCCCTGCTGGACGAGGGGCGGGTACGGGTCGACCTGACGGTCACCAGCGGGGGCGAGAAGGTCCTCTCCCTCGCCCGCGCGGTCGTCCGGCTCGGCTGAGCCCCGCCGGGCCCCGGCCCGCTGCGGACCGGGGCCCGGCGTTCAGCCCGCCGTGGACAGCAGCCGCTGCAGCCGCGAGACGCCCTCGACGAGGTCCTCGTCGCCCAGCGCGTAGGACATCCGGAGGTAGCCGGGCGTGCCGAACGCCTCGCCGGGCACGACCGCGACCTCGGCCTGCTCCAGGATCAGCTCGGCGAGCTCCGCGCTGGTCTCCGCGGTGCGCCCGCCGATCGGGCGGCCGAGCAGGCCCTTGACCGAGGGGTAGGCGTAGAACGCGCCGTGCGGCTCGGGGCACGCCACGCCAGGGATCTCGCGCAGCATCGACACGATGGTCTTCCGGCGCCGGTCGAACGCCGTCCGCATCTCGGCGACGGCCGAGAGGTCCCCGGTCAGCGCGGCGATCGCGGCGGCCTGGGAGACGTTCGCGACGTTCGAGGTGGCGTGCGACTGGAGGTTGGTCGCCGCCTTCACGACGTCGGCCGGACCGGCGATCCAGCCCACCCGCCAGCCGGTCATGGCGTAGGTCTTGGCGACCCCGTTCACCACGACGCACCGGTCGGCGAGCTCGGGGACCAGCACCGGCATCGACGGCGCGGTGAGCCCGCCGTAGGTCAGGTGCTCGTAGATCTCGTCGGTGAGCACCCACAGGCCGGCCTCGAGCGCCCAGCGGCCGATCTCCTCCACCTGCTCGGCCGGGTAGACGGCACCGGTGGGGTTGGAGGGCGAGCAGAAGAGCAGCGCCTTGGTGCGCGGGGTGCGGGCGGCCTCGAGCTGCGCCGCCGAGACCAGGTAGCCGCTCTGCTCGTCGGCCACCACCGGGACCGGGACCCCCCCGGCCAGCCGGATGGCCTCCGGGTAGGTCGTCCAGTACGGCGCGGGGACCAGCACCTCGTCGCCGGGGTCGAGCATCGTCGCGAACGCCTCGTAGACCGCCTGCTTGCCACCGTTGGTCACCAGCACCTGGGCCGGGCTGAGCTGCAGGCCTGAGTCGCGGGCGGTCTTCGCGACGATCGCCTCCTTGAGGGCCGGCAGGCCACCGGCCGGGGTGTACCGGTGCATCGCCGGCGTCCGGGCGGCGGTGATGGCGGCCTCGACCACGTAGTCCGGCGTCGGGAAGTCCGGCTCGCCGGCGCCGAAGCCGATCACCGGCTTCCCGGCGGCCTTGAGGGCCTTCGCCTTGGCGTCCACGGCGAGCGTCGCGGACTCGGCGATGGCGCCGATGCGGCGGGAGATGCGGCGCGCGGCGGGCGGCAGCTCGGTCGAGCGGGCGGCGGACCCCGGAGCGGAGGCGTCGGTCATGGGACCATCGTGTCAAAGACCACGGCCCGCGAGCCGCGCGCCCGGCTCCCGCGCGCAGGTGACCGCGTGCGGAGGCTCCGCCGGGGGTGGCGTCGGCGGGACGTTCGCCCCCGGCCGCCGCGGTCCCGTACACTGGCTGCACCGGGGCCTGTTGACCCCGCCACCGGCGTGCCCCGGATCCCCTCGCGGGGCCGGTGCGGGTGTGGCGGCGAGACGCTCGGGGCCCACCAGGGCATAGGGGTGTAGCTCAATTGGCAGAGCAGCGGTCTCCAAAACCGCAGGCTGCAGGTTCAAGTCCTGTCACCCCTGCCAGCAGGACACGGCACGACCGACCGACGGCCCTCGCGGGAGTGGCCACCACCGACGAGGCGAGCGAGGCGCAGTGAGCGACGAGAAGCCGGGCCGCGAGGACGACGCGCGCGCCGCCTCCGACGCCGAGCTCACCGACGAGCAGCTGGACCGCGAGGCGCCGGTGGTCGACGACGCCGCCGCGCTCGAGGCCGCCGAGGACCAGGTGGCCGGCGAGGCCGAGGCCGACGAGGACAAGGTCGTCCCATCACCGCGGGGAGACCGCGCCGCCCGGCGGCGCGGCCGGATCACGGCCGGCGCCGACGAGGACGACGAGCCCGCCACGCGGTCCCGCCGCGCCGCGCGCTCGGCCACGGGCCCGGCCCGCGAGGGCGCCCCGACCCGTTCCCGGGCCGCGGCGGATCGGGCCCGCGCCGAGGAGCTGCGGCCGCGCCGCTCGATCATGCGGTTCCTGCGCGAGGTGGTCGCCGAGCTGCGCAAGGTCATCTGGCCGGGCCGGCGTGAGCTGATCACCTACACGACCGTGGTGATCGTGTTCGTCGCGTTCATCGTCGCGCTGGTGGCGGGCCTCGACCTGCTCTTCGCGCAGGGCGTGCTCGCCGTCTTCGGTTGATCCGCCTGCGCGCCTGAACGCCCCCTGACTAGGAAGAGACACCCTGTGACCGACCCCCGCGAGCCCTTCGAGACCGACAACGCGGTCGAAGGCACCGATCTGGACGACGCCCGATTCGACGAGCGCGGCACCGCCGACGTCGAGACCGGCGCCGGCGAGGTCGGCGCCGCCGAGGGGTCCAGCGACACCGCCGACCTGGCCGCGGGTACCGCGATCGCCGACGGAGAGGTCGCCGACGCGACGCCGGAGATCGAGACCGGTGACCCCGCCACCCTCGCGACCGACCCGCAGGCCGCGCCCGCCGAGGGCTCCGACGGCGCGGAGCAGGAGGACGAGGACCCGGTGGAGGCGCTGCGCAAGGCGCTGCGGATCGCCCCCGGGGACTGGTACGTCGTCCACTCGTACGCGGGCTACGAGAACAAGGTGAAGACCAACCTCGAGGCGCGCATCCAGTCCCTCGACGTGGAGGACTACATCTACCAGATCGAGGTGCCCACCGAGGAGGTCACCGAGATCAAGAACGGCAAGCGCTCGCAGGTCAACCGCAAGGTCCTGCCGGGCTACCTGCTGGTCCGCATGGAGCTCAACGACGAGTCCTGGGGCGCGGTCCGCAACACCCCCGGGGTCACCGGCTTCGTCGGCGCGACGTCCAAGCCCTCGCCGCTGACGATCGACGAGGTCGTGAAGATCCTCGCCCCGGCCACCACGCCGCAGGCGCCGCGGGTCACCGAGACCGCCGCGGCGAGCACGGGTGGCGCCGCCGCCGCGCCGGCCGCCGTCGTCGACTTCGAGGTGGGCGAGTCGGTGACCGTCATGGACGGCCCGTTCGCCACGCTGCCCGCCACCATCAACGAGATCAACGCCGAGCAGCAGAAGCTGCAGGTCCTCGTCTCCATCTTCGGCCGCGAGACGCCCGTCGAGCTCTCGTTCAGCCAGGTCCAGAAGATCTGACGGACAGGCCCCGAAGACCTCACCACCCAACCTGAACCGGAGAACAGAGCATGCCCCCCAGGAAGCGGTTGACCGCGGTCATCAAGCTCCAGATCAACGCCGGTGCGGCCACGCCCGCCCCGCCCGTCGGTCCGGCGCTCGGTCAGCACGGCGTCAACATCATGGAGTTCTGCAAGGCGTACAACGCCGCGACCGAGTCGCAGCGCGGCAACGTGATCCCCGTGGAGATCTCGGTCTTCGAGGACCGGTCCTTCACGTTCGTCACCAAGACCCCGCCGGCCGCGCGCATGCTGCTCAAGGCCGCAGGTGTCGAGAAGGGCTCGGGCGAGCCGCACAAGACCAAGGTCGCCACGGTCACCCGTGACCAGGTCCGCGAGATCGCCACGACCAAGATGGCCGACCTCAACGCCAACTCGCTCGAGCAGGCCGAGAAGATCATCGCCGGCACCGCCCGGTCGATGGGGATCACCGTCCAGGGCTGATCCCGCCCCAGCACCCGTGGGAGGGCCACGCCTGGCCCGTGCACCACGCGATCCCCGGCGACGTCCGGGGGAGAGGATCCACCATGGCGAAGCACGGCAAGAAGTTCCGCGCAGCGGCCGAGAAGGTCGACCGCGACAACCTGTACAGCCCGCTCCAGGCCGCCACCCTGGCCAAGGAGACGTCGACGACCGCCTACGACGCCACCGTCGAGGTCGCCATGCGCCTGGGCGTCGACCCGCGCAAGGCCGACCAGATGGTCCGCGGCACCGTCAACCTGCCGCACGGCACCGGCAAGACCGCCCGCGTCATCGTCTTCGCGACCGGTGACAAGGCCGCCGAGGCCGAGGCCGCCGGCGCCGACGTCGTGGGCTCCGACGACCTGATCGAGCGCATCCAGGGCGGCTTCCTGGACTTCGACGCCGCGATCGCGACGCCGGACCAGATGGCCAAGGTCGGTCGCATCGCCCGCATCCTCGGCCCCCGCGGCCTGATGCCGAACCCGAAGACCGGCACGGTGACCCCCGACGTCACCAAGGCCGTCAACGACATCAAGGGCGGGAAGATCAACTTCCGCGTCGACAAGCAGGCCAACCTGCACCTGGTGATCGGCAAGACGTCGTTCGACGAGGCCAAGCTGGTCGAGAACTACGCCGCCGCCCTCGACGAGGTGCTCCGCGCCAAGCCGTCGTCGGCGAAGGGCCGGTACCTGAAGAAGGTCACCATCTCCACCACCATGGGCCCGGGCATCCCGGTCGACCCGAACCGCACCCGCAACCTGACGGTGGACGAGCCCACCGCGTGAAGACCAGGTGACCTGGTCGTTCCGGGTCCTGGCTCGCCGTCGACAGTGAGCCAGGACGTCACCAGGTGAGCCACGACGGCCCCGCTGCGCACCGCGCGGCGGGGCCGTCGCCGTCCGGGGGGCGGCGATGCGGCGCCCACCGCCGGCGCCTCCGCGGGGATGTGACCGGGCCGACGGCCGGCGCGCCGGAGGCGACATGTATGCTCGTCCCCGTTCCCCCCAAGACCGCTGGTCGTCGCACGTCCGCGTGCGATCGAAGGTCCCGGAGCTCCGGGCGACCCGCGCAGGAGGACGGTTCGATCGGCAGGCGTCCGCGCCCGCCCCTCGCCCCGTGCGCCCTGCGCCGGGGCGTTCCTCGTCTCCGGGCCCTCCGTCGCACGCAGTCGTGCAGCGGCCAGCAGTCGCCCGACAGACGAGAGGAGGCCCATGCCCACGCAGGCGAAGGCCGCGGTGATCGACGAGATCACCGAGCGGTTCCAGTCGTCCAGCGCGGCGGTGCTCACCGAGTACCGCGGGCTGACCGTGGCGCAGCTGACCCAGCTGCGCCGTTCCCTCGGTGAGGGCAGCAGCTACGCCGTCGTCAAGAACACCCTGACGAAGCGGGCGGCGGACTCGGTCGGGCACTCCGACCTGGCCCCGCTGCTCAACGGCCCGACCGCGATCGCCTTCATCGAGGGTGACGTCGTCGAGGCCGCCAAGGCCATCCGCGACTTCGCGCGCGCCAACCCGCTGCTCGTCGTCAAGGGCGGCGTCGTCGAGGGCCGCACCGTCGGCCCCGCCGAGGTCACCGCCCTGGCCGACGTCGAGCCGCGCGAGGTGCTGCTGGCCAAGCTGGCCGGCGCCATGAAGGGCAACCTGACCAAGGCTGCCGGGCTGTTCCAGGCCCCGCTGTCGCAGGTCGCCCGGCTCGCCGAGGCGCTCAAGGAGAAGAAGCCCGCCGAGGCCGGCGCTCCCGAAGCCGCTGCTGCTGACACCACCCCCGACGCTGACGCCGCGGACGCCGCGGCCAGCACCGACTGACCCCAGAAGGAGACACCATGGCCAAGCTTTCCACCACGGAGCTGCTCGACGCGTTCAAGGAGATGACCCTCCTCGAGCTGTCCGACTTCGTGAAGCAGTTCGAGGAGACCTTCGAGGTCACCGCTGCTGCCCCCGTCGCCGTCGCGGCCGCCCCCGCCGCCGGTGGTGGCGGCGGCGACGCCGGTGCCGCCGTCGAGGAGCAGGACGAGTTCGACGTCATCCTCGAGTCGGCCGGCGACAAGAAGATCCAGGTCATCAAGGAGGTGCGCGGCCTGACCTCGCTCGGCCTCAAGGAGGCCAAGGACCTGGTCGACAACGCGCCGAAGCCGGTCCTGGAGAAGGTCGCCAAGGACGCCGCCGAGAAGGCCAAGGCCGCTCTCGAGGGCGCCGGCGCCACCGTCACCGTCAAGTAAAGGACCCGGCGCCCCCAGCCCTCGCTCCGCTCGGGCCGGGACCCTGCGCCGGGCCGTTCCACCGCGTCACCAGGGGCCGTCCTCCTTCGGGAGGACGGCCCCTGTCGCATGTCCGGGTGGTTTGCCGCCGCCGGCCGAGACCCGCGTCACCGAAACTCCGTGACACACGTAACCTTCGCCGGGCGTGATCGTTACTGACCGGTAGTGACGCGCTGAGATCCGCCGCACGCGGGGGATCGAGGTACAGGGACCGCCGGGGCCCGCCGGTGCGGCGGGGCGGGGAGCCGGCGGCAGGGCCGGGACGGGAGGCAGGGGACACGTGGGCGTCGCAGTCGAGGTCTCGGGCCTGACCAAGTCGTTCGGCAGTCAGAACATCTGGAGCGACGTCACGCTGACGCTGCCGCCGGGGGAGATCTCGGTGCTGCTGGGGCCGTCCGGCACCGGCAAGTCGGTCTTCCTCAAGTCGCTGGTCGGCCTGCTGAAGCCCGAACGCGGCTCGATCGTCATCTCCGACACCGACATCGTCCGCACCAGCGAGTCGCGCCTCTACGAGGTGCGGAAGCTGTTCGGCGTGCTGTTCCAGGACGGTGCGCTGTTCGGCTCGATGAACCTGTTCGACAACATCGCCTTCCCGCTGCGCGAGCACACGCGCAAGAGCGAGTCCGAGATCAGGCGCATCGTCCTCGAGAAGATGGACATGGTCGGCCTGCAGGGGGCCGAGGGGAAGCTGCCCGGGGAGATCTCCGGTGGCATGCGCAAGCGGGCCGGGCTCGCCCGCGCGCTGGTCCTCGACCCCGAGATCATCCTGTTCGACGAGCCCGACTCCGGGCTGGACCCGGTCCGCGTGGCCTACCTGAACCAGCTGATCGTGGACCTCAACGCCCAGATCGACGCGACGTTCCTGATCGTCACCCACGACATCGGCACCGCGCGCACCGTCCCGGACAACCTCGGCCTGCTGTTCCGCCGCCACCTGGCGATGTTCGGCCCGCGCGAGCAGCTGCTGACCTCGCAGGAACCGGTGGTCCGCCAGTTCCTGAACGGGCGCCGCGAGGGCCCGATCGGCATGAGCGAGGAGAAGGACGTCGCCCAGGTCGAGGCCGAGATGGCGGCCCTGGAGGCGCGCGGCGGGGACCAGCACAACGGCATCGGGCCCAAGGGCGCGAGCGGTGGGGACGCCGTCCCGCCGCAGCTCGACCCGTCCCCGGGCCTACCGGAGCGGAAGGCCGTGCGCCGCCGGCAGGAGCGGGTCGCCCGGATGCTGCAGGAGTTCGACCCCGCCACCGCGGCGGCCATCCGCGCCTCGCTGCCGGCGGACCTGCTCGCCCAGGCCGACGCGGGGGTCTTCGGCCCGACGCCGGTCCCGGGTGGCCGGCACTGGGGGCCGGAGCCCGGCGCGACGGCCCCCACGGTGGTGCTGCCCCGGACCGGGGGCGACGGGTGACCACCACCGGCAAGCCGGCCGCGCCGGGGCTGCTCGACGGCAGGTACTCGCCGACCCGCCCGCTGGCGGCGAGCGGGAAGCTGTTCGCCTTCGCCCTCGACGTGCTGCGGGCCCTGCCCAGGCGCCCGTTCCAGGTGCGGGAGTTCATCCAGCAGACCTGGTTCGTCGCCAGCGTGACCATCCTGCCGACGGCGCTGGTCGCGATCCCCTTCGGCGCCGTCATCGCCCTGCAGCTGGGGTCGCTGACCCGCCAGCTGGGCGCCCAGTCCTTCACCGGGTCGGCCTCGGTGCTCGCCGTCCTGCGCGAGGCCAGCCCGATCGTCACCGCCCTGCTGATCGCCGGCGCCGGGGGGTCGGCCATCTGCGCGGACCTCGGCGCGCGCAAGATCCGCGACGAGATCGACGCCATGGAGGTCCTGGGCATCAGCCCGATCCAGCGTCTCGTCGTCCCCCGGGTGCTCGCCGCGATGCTGGTCGCCACCCTGCTCAACGGGCTGGTCAGCGTCGTCGGGGTGGCCGGTGGCTACTTCTTCAACGTCGTCCTCCAGGGCGGGACGCCGGGGGCCTACCTGGCCTCGTTCAGCGCGCTGGCCCAGGTGGAGGACTTCTGGTCCGGGGAGATCAAGGCGCTGGTCTTCGGGCTGATCGCCGGCATCGTTGCCGCGTACAAGGGGCTCAACGCCGGTGGCGGCCCCAAGGGTGTGGGCGATGCCGTGAACCAGGCGGTCGTCATCACCTTCCTGCTGCTGTTCGCCGTGAACTTCGTCATGACGGCGCTGTACTTCCAGCTCGTCCCCCCGAAGGGGGCGTGATGGCGCTCCTCTCACCCACCGACCGGGTCCGGCTCCGGCTGCGCCGGCTCGTCACCACCGTCTACCGGCGGCCGCTGGACACCCTCGAGGACCTC
Source organism: Blastococcus sp. SYSU DS0533 (assembly GCF_054050775.1). NCBI lineage: Bacteria > Bacillati > Actinomycetota > Actinomycetes > Geodermatophilales > Geodermatophilaceae > Blastococcus > Blastococcus sp. SYSU DS0533. The sequence continues at coordinate 303,231 of NZ_JBJGZZ010000001.1, forward strand.
GGCGACCAGCTCGGCTTCTACGGGCGGGCCCTGGGCTGGGTGCCGCGCACCCTGCGGCGCTACAAGCGGGAGGTCCTCCGGCTGCTGGCCGAGGTGACGTTCGGCTCCGGCGCGCTGGCGGTCATCGGCGGCACGGTCGGCGTCATCGCCTTCCTCTCCTTCTTCACCGGCACGGAGGTCGGGCTCCAGGGCTATGCGGCGCTGGACCAGCTGGGCACGTCGGCCTTCACCGGCTTCCTCTCCGCCTACTTCAACACCCGCGAGATCGCCCCGCTGGTGGCCGGTCTCGCGCTCTCGGCGACGGTCGGCTGCGGGTTCACCGCCCAGATCGGCGCGATGCGGATCAACGAGGAGATCGACGCCCTCGAGGTGATGGGCGTGCCGTCGCTGCCCTTCCTCGTGACCACCCGCATCGTCGCCGGCTTCGTCGCCGTCGTGCCGCTGTACGTGCTGGGCCTGCTCAGCAGCTACTTCGCCACGCGCACCATCACCACGCAGGCCTACGGCCAGTCGGCCGGCACCTACGACCACTACTTCAACCTGTTCCTGCCGCCGCAGGACGTGTTCTGGTCCTTCCTCAAGGTGCTGGTCTTCGCCGTGGTGATCATCCTGAGCCACTGCTACTACGGCTTCCGCGCCGGCGGGGGGCCCGCCGGTGTGGGGCTCGCGGTCGGCCGGGCGGTGCGCTTCTCGATCGTCGCCGTCATGGTCATCGACCTGTTCCTGTCGCTGGCGATCTGGGGTTCCACGACGACGGTCCGGATCGCGGGGTGAGCGGGAGATGAGCACGCGCGGGGCGGTGGCCCGCCGGCGGCTGCAGGGGCTGGCCTTCCTGGTCGTGCTGGTGCTGCTGCTCGGCCTGGCGGTGGCGGCCTACCAGAAGGCCTTCACCGAGGTGGCCCGGGTGACGCTGCAGACCGACACGGTCGGCAACCAGCTGCAGGAGGCCTCCGACGTCAAGGTGCGGGGCGTCATCGTGGGCGACGTCCGCGACGTGCGCGCGAGCGCTGACGGCGCCGAGATCGAGCTGGCCATCCGGCCGGAGCACCTGGCGCAGATCCCGGCCGACGTGACCGCGCGCCTGCTGCCCAAGACGCTGTTCGGCGAGCGCTTCGTCTCCCTGGAGCTGCCCGAGCGGCCCAGCGCGGAGCGGCTCGCCGACGGCGACGTGATCGGCCAGGACCGGAGCGAGAACGCCATCGAACTGCAGCGGGTGATCGACGGACTGCTCCCGCTGCTGCAGGCCGTGGAGCCGCAGGACCTCGCCACCACGCTCGGTGCCGTCGCCGACGCGCTGCGCGGACGGGGCGACCGGCTGGGCGCCAACCTGGCCGAGGTGGGGCGGTACGTGGGGGAGCTGAACACCGTGCTGCCGGACCTGCAGGCCGACATCATCGGGCTGGCCGACTTCGCCGACACCTACGACTCGGCCGCCGACGACCTGCTGGCGCTGCTGGACAACCTCGCCGTGACCAGCACCACCCTAGTCGACCAGCAGGAGCAGCTGCGCCGGACCTTCACCGTGGGCCGGGCAGCCGGCGACGTCACCGCGGGCTTCCTGGAGGCCAACGAGCGGAACATCATCTCGCTGGCCGAGACGTCCCGGCCGGTGCTGGGCGTCTTCGCCGAGTACTCACCGGTGTACCCCTGCCTGCTGGAGGGGCTCACCCGCTTCAACCCGATGATCAGCGAGGCCTTCGGCGCCGACGGCGACCCGTCGCTGGACCTGAACATCGTCGTGACCCTGCCGCCGCGCAACCCCTACGTCCCCGGCGACCAGCCCGCGTACCTCGACCGGAGCGGCCCGGACTGCCAGGGCCTCGACGACATCGACGGGCTGATCCGGGCGGCCGAGCGCGGCGAGTACTACTGCCCGACGCCGCCGGAGGACGGCGTGGACTCGCCCGACAACCCGGTCTCGGGCAACCCCGTCTGCCTCGGCGGGCGCGGCCCCGACGACGTGCCCGACGGAGCCGGGGAGCCCAACCCCCGGGTCGGGAACTCCCTGCCCCACGACCTCGCCGGATCGACAGCGGAGCTGGACTTCGTGCGCAGCATCCTCGCCCACCAGACCGGGACCGGGCCGGAGCAGGTCTCCGACCTCGCGGTCTCCACGCTGGCTCCCCTCCTGCGCGGCACCCAGGTGGCGCTGCGATGAGGGGCGGGCTGCGGGGGATGGCCGCCCCGGTGACCAAGCTGGTGGCGTTCGCGCTGGTCACCGTGCTGGCCAGCTACGTCCTGGTCAGCACCATCACCAACGCCGGCTACGGCGACCAGCGGGCGTACCGGGCGCAGTTCACCGACGTCGCCGGCCTCGTCGAGGGAGACGAGGTGCGCATCGCCGGCGTCCGGGTCGGCCAGGTGACCGCCATCGGGCTGGCCGAGGGGACCGAGCGCCCGGTCGCCGAGGTCGCGCTGGAGGTCAGCGCCGACGTCCCGCTGCCGGCCGGGGTCCGGGCGACGATCAGGTACCGCAACCTGGTGGGCCAGCGCTACGTGGCGCTCGAGGAGGGTGACGGCTCGGCCGGGCGGGTCCTGGCGGACGACGCGCTGATCCCGCTCGCGCAGACCACCCCCGCGCTGGACCTGACCACGCTCTTCGGCGGGTTCCAGCCGCTCCTGCAAGCCCTCTCGCCCGCGGACGTGAACCGGCTCTCCTTCGAGATCATCCAGGTGTTCCAGGGGGAGGGCGGCACGGTGCAGGGCCTGCTGCAGCACATCGCGTCGCTGAGCGGGTCGCTCGCGGACAAGGACGCCGTCATCGGCAGCGTCATCGACAACCTCACGACCGTGCTGGGCAGCGTGGCCGCCCGCGACGAGCAGCTCTCCGGCCTGATCGTGAGCCTGCAGCAGTTCGTGACCGGGCTGGCCGGCGACAGCGAGGCGATCTTCGACTCCCTGCAGACCGTCGACGGGCTGGCCCGGGCCACCACCGACCTGCTCGTCGACGTCCGCGCCCCGCTGACCGCGGACATCCAGGGGCTGGAGGCGCTGTCGACCACCCTGGCCGACAGCGGGGACGTGCTGGAGGAGTTCCTCGAGCTCGCGCCCACCAAGCTGGACCTGGTCACCCGGACGGCCGTGAACGGCAGCTGGTTCAACTTCTTCCTGTGCGGGGCGTCGGGCAACGTCGTGCTGCCGGTGAGCAACCCCGACGGCACCGAGAACGCCGTCGAGGTCCCGACCGGCGGCCTGCGCAACGGCGAACGGGGGTGCAGCTGATGGCCCGCACACCCCGTCCCTTCCGCAGCCGCAACCCCGTCCCGGTCGGCGCGGTCAGCCTGGCGGTGATCGCCGTCCTGGTGCTGCTGGCCTTCAACGCGCAGTCGCTGCCGCTCATCGGGGGCGGCACGGTGTACCGGGCGCAGTTCTCCGAGGCGGCCGGCCTGCAGCCCGACGACCCGGTCCGGGTCGCCGGCGTCAAGGTCGGGAGCGTCGAGAGCCTGTCGCTGGAGGACGGTGCCGTCACCGTCGAGTTCCGCGTCCGGGACGCGTTCGTGGGCGACCGCTCGGAGGCCGCCATCAAGATCGAGACGGTGCTGGGCGCGAAGTACCTGGCGCTGGTGCCGCGGGGGAGCGCACCGCTGGACCCCGACGAGCGCATCCCGCTCACGCGCACCGCGTCGCCCTACGACGTCGTCGAGGCCTTCGCCGACCTCTCGACGACGGTGCAGGACCTCGACACCGCCCAGCTGGCCGGGTCGTTCGAGGTGCTGGCCGAGACCTTCGCCGAGACCCCCGACGAGGTGCGCAGCTCGCTGCAGGGGCTGGCCCGGCTGTCGGACACCATCGCCTCCCGCGACGCCCAGCTGCGCGAGCTGCTCTCGGCGACGCGGACGGTGACCGACGTGCTCGCCGACCGCAACGGGGAGTTCACCCGGCTGATCGTCGACTCGAACACGCTGCTGACCGAGGTGCAGGAGCGGCGGCAGCTGATCGACGCCGTCCTCACCAGCACCCAGGAGCTGTCGGCGCAGCTCTCCGGCCTGGTGGCCGACAACCGCGAGGCGCTGACGCCCGCGCTGGCGCAGCTCTCCCGGGTCACCGACATCCTGGCGCGCAACCGGGAGCACATCGACCGGACCGTCGACCGGCTGGCGCCCTTCGTCCGGGTCTTCACCAACACCCTCGGCAACGGCCGGTGGTTCGACAGCTTCGTGGACAACCTGCTGCCCGGTGTGGTCGGCAGCATCGTGTGCGGCGGGCCCGGCGTCGTGGGCGCGCCGGTCTCCTGCCAGGAGGGGAACTGATGAGCGGCTCCCTGCAGCGCGGCGTCGCGCTCGCCGCGGCGCTGGTCCTGGTCGGCGCCCTCGGCTGGACGGTGCTGCGGCCCGCGGGCCAGTACCGGGTCACCGCCTGGTTCGGGCAGGCGGTCGGGCTCTACGCCGGCTCCGACGTGCGCATCCTCGGCATCGACGTCGGTGAGATCACCGAGGTGCGGCCCGAGGGCGACCGCGTGCGCGTCGAGATGCTGATCGACGACGGCTACGACATCCCGGCCGACGCCGACGCCGTGGTGCTCGCTCCGTCGCTGGTCTCCGACCGGTACGTGCAGTTCGCGCCCGTGTACGCCGGCGGGCCGACCATGCGGGACGGCGCGGAGGTCCCGGTCGAGCGCACCGCGACACCGGTGGAGCTCGACGCCGTGTACGGCGCGCTCGACGAGCTCTCGGCGGCGCTCGGCCCGACCGGGGCCAACGCGGACGGCGCGCTGTCGGACCTCGTCGACGTCGGCGCCGCGAACCTGCGGGGCAACGGTGACGCCCTCAACCGCACGCTGACCGGCTTCTCCCAGGCGGTGGAGACGCTGGCCGAGAGCCGCGACGGTCTCTTCGACTCGGTGGAGAACCTGCAGCTGTTCACCAGCGCGCTGGCCGGCATCGACAACCAGGTCGGGCTGTTCAACGAGAACCTGGCGGCCGTCGCCGACCTGCTCGAGGGGGAGCGGGAGGACCTCGCCACGGCGATCCGGCTGCTGTCGCAGGCGCTCGGGGAGGTCGCGGGCTTCGTCCGGGACAACACCGACCTGCTGCGCACCAACGTCGACCGGCTGGCCGACGTCACGCTGACCCTGGTGCAGCAGCGGGACGCGCTGGCCGAGGTGCTCGACGTCGCCCCCGCGGCGCTGGGCAACCTGGCGCACGCCTACAACCCCGACTACGGGACGCTGGACACCCGGGACAACTCGCTGGGGGCCACCAGCCCGGAGATCATCGTCTGCCAGCTCCTCGGGGCGACCGGGCGGCTGCGGCTGGACCTCGACCTGGTGCCCGACGTGCTCACCGACCCGCTGACCCAGGGCCTCCAGCTGCCGCCGATCGAGCAGATCTGCACGCGGCTGCTCTCCGGGGACGCGAACGCCGACGGCGCCCTCGACGACGTCGACGGCAACGGGGTGAGCGACCTGCAGGAGCTCCTGACCGCGCTCTTCGGCGGCGGCACCTCCGGCGGCCGGGCCGGCGGCTCGCTCATCGGGCTGCCCGGCCTCGCGGGAGCCCCGCGATGACCCGGCCCCTCGTGCGGGCGGCCGCCCTCGCCGGCAGCGTGCTGCTGCTCGCCGGCTGCGGCTTCCGCGGCGCGTACTCCTTCGGCCTGCCCGGCGGGGCCGACCTCGGCGACGAGCCCTTCACCGTGCAGGTGGAGTTCCTCGACGTGCTGGACCTGGTGCCGCAGTCCGGCGTGCGGGTGGCCGACGTGCCGGTCGGCCGGGTCGAGGAGATCGAGCTGGGGGAGGACTGGACCGCGCTGGTGACGCTGTCGGTCAACGGTGAGGTCGAGCTGCCCGCGAACGCCGTCGCGATGGTCCAGCAGACCTCCCTGCTGGGCGAGAAGTTCGTCGAGCTGGCACCCCCGGGCGGCGAGGAGCCGCAGGGCGTGCTCGCGGACGGTGCGCGCATCGGCCTGGACCGCACCAACCGCAACGTCGAGGTCGAGGAGCTGCTCGGCGCGCTGTCCCTGGTGCTCAACGGGGGAGGGCTCACCCAGCTGCAGACCATCACCCGGGAGCTCGGGGTCGCGCTGGAGGGCCGCGAGTCGGCGATCCGCAGCACGCTGGAGCAGCTCGACACGTTCATCGGCGGGCTGGACGCCCAGCGGGCGGAGATCAGCCGGGCGCTGGACAGCGTGGACGCGCTGGCGGCCGGCCTCGCCGAGCGCACGCAGACCATCGAGACCGCCCTGGACACCATCGGCCCCGGCCTGGACGTGGTGGACCAGCAGCGCGACCTGCTGGTCTCGATGCTGGACAGCCTCGCCCGGCTCGGCGACGTCGGGACCCGCGTCATCGAGCAGGCGGGTGCGAACACCGTCGAGGACCTGAGGCTGCTGCAGCCGATCCTCACCCAGCTCGCCTCCGCGGGGCCGGACCTGGCCGGCTCGCTGGACCTGCTGCTGACCTACCCGTTCCCCGCCAGCTCGCTGTCGGCGCTGAACTACCGGCAGGACCTGCGCACCGGTGGCTACGGCCTCTTCACCAACATGACCGCCAGCCTGGACCTGGACCTCACCGAGGTGCTCTGCCGCTACGCCGTCGACCCGCTCACGGGCGCGGTGGAGGAGAGCGCGCCGGACGACCTCAGCGGTGATCGGTGCGGCGTCCCGGGCACCCCGCCGGGCAACGGCTCCGGTGCGCCCTCGGGCGGGACGGGCCCGACCGGTCCGGCCGAGCAGACCGCCCTGGGCGCGCTGCTGCCGGAGAGCGTCGTCGGCCGGGTACCCGGCCAGGGCGGCATCGTCGGTCTGCCCGACCTGCTGGGAGGCCGGCCGTGATCACCCGGACCACGAAGCTCCAGCTCGCCGCCTTCGCGATGGTGGCCGTGCTGGGGATGGCCTACCTGGGGTTCAAGTACGTCGGCCTCGACCGGGTGCTGCTCGGCACGGGCTACGAGGTGGCGGCCGACTTCCGGGACTCCGGTGGCATCTTCGAGAACGCCGAGGTGACCTACCGGGGGGTCTCCGTCGGGCGGGTCACCGACATGGAGCTGGTCGGGGACGGGGTGCGCGTGACGCTCACCATCGACCCCGACGCCGAGCCCATCCCCGCCGACACCACCGCCAGGGTCTCCACCCGCAGCGCGGTGGGGGAGCAGTACGTCGACCTCGTGCCCGACGACGGGGAGGGCCCGTTCCTGGAGGACGGTGCGGTCATCCCGCAGGAGCGCACCGCGATCCCCGTGCCGGTCGAGCAGCTGCTGCTCAACGTCGACGAGCTGGTCGGCTCGCTGGACCAGGAGAACCTGCGGATCGTCGTCGACGAGCTGGGCCGGGCCTTCGCCGGGGCCGGGGACGACCTCGGCCGGCTCATCGACAACGGCGACCTCCTGCTCGCCCGGGCCCAGGAGTCGCTGCCCGAGACGCTGCGGCTGATCAGCGACAGCCGGACGGTGCTCGACACCCAGGTGGCGGGCCGCTCGGCGATCCAGCAGTGGGCGGCCGACCTGCGGCTGGTGAGCGACACGCTGGTGGCCGGCGACGCCGACCTGCGCAGCCTCCTGGTGAACGCCCCCGATGCCGGCGACTCCCTGCAGCGCCTGGTCGAGGAGGCCGGCCCCGCCCTCGGCCCGCTGATCCGGAACCTCGACGTCCTGAACCGGGTCACGATCCCGCGCCTCGACGGCGTCGAGCAGCTGCTGGTGACCTACCCGGACGTCGTCTCCGGCGGCTTCACCGTCGTGCGCGACGACGGCGGGACGATGCGGGCGCACTTCGGCTTCGTCCTCAACGCCGATGACCCGCACCCGTGCACCAGCGGCTACGTGTCCACCGGCTCCCTGCCGGGGCCCGGCGCGGTGCAGGCGCTGGACACCGACGCGGTGCGGTGCGAGGTCGTGGACGGCGTCGACCCCGACCCGGCGGACGGCGTCGACGAGACCGGCGCCGCCATCCGCGGTGAGCAGAACATCGGGCGCTCCGGCGGGGTCGGCGGGACCGGGCCGCAGAGCGGGGGCGGCACCCGCCCGCCCGTGCTGACCGGCCTCGACGACCTGCTCGGCGAGCTGCTGGGCGCCAGCCCCTTCGCCCGCACCGCTGCCTGAACCCACCCGTCCGGGTCGGTCGCGGTGCACCGCCGGCCCGGGCCACGAGATGACGGAGGAAGATGCGCCGGTGATCAGGAACGCGTGGTCCCGGTCGCCCGCGGGCGACCGGGTGAGCGACACCTCCGTGGCCGTCGCCGAGGAGGCCCCCGCGGTCGCCGCCGCCGGTGCCGCGGGCGGGACGGCCGGGGAGCCGGCGACCGACGCCGCCACGACCGGCCGGCCGGCGGTCCCGGTGGTGCCGCTGCTCGCGACGCTGCTGGCCCTGCTCCTGGCCGCGGCCGCCTTCCTCTGGTCCACCAGGCCGGCGCCGTCGGCCATCGGCACCGACGACTACGTCGACGCGCTGCAGGCTGCCCGTGCCCACGTGGTCGACCTGACCTCCTTCGACCACGTCACCCTCGACGAGGACATCCGCGAGATCGAGCAGGTGGCGACGGGCGAGCTGGCGGAGGAGACGATCGCCCAGCTGGAGGCGCGCCGCCAGCAGATCGTGGAGTCCGAGGCCGTCGTCAGCACCGAGGTCGTCGGGGCCGGCGTCACCCGGGCCGACGCGGGCCGGGCCACCGCGCTCCTGGTCATCGAGTCGACCCAGAAGAGCGACGCCGACGAGCAGGCCCAGCTGCTGCGCTACCGGATCGAGGTCGAGCTGACCGAGGTCGACGGCCGGTGGCTGCTGTCCGCGATCCGGGGAGGGTGAGGTACCGATGAGCCAGGCACCGGAGGACCGCCCGCGCCCCACGGCCCGCCCCCGGCCCGCACCCGCGGCCCGGCCCAGCCCCCGCCCGCGGGTCGCCGGGAGCCGGCGTGACCGCGAGGACGCCCCGGTCCCGCCCGGGTCGGCGCCCGGGAGCCCGGACACCGCGGCGGCGGAGCCCGCCGGCCGCGCACGGCGGTCGGCATCGGCCCGCCGGCACGCCGCGGCACCCGCCACGGGTCCGGCCCCGCGCCGCCGGCGTCCCGGCCGTGCACCGGTCGCGGTCCTGGCCCTGCTCTGCCTGCTGGCCGCCGTCGGCACCGGTCTCCTGCTGGGGCAGCGGCTGGATCCGCGCTACGTGCAGACCGGGGTGATCGAGGCGGCGGAGGACGGCGTGCGTGCGCTGTACGCCTACGACTACGAGGACTCCGAGGGCAGCGTCGAGGGCAAGCTCGCGGTGCTCACCGGGGAGCTGCGCGAGCAGTACGAGCGCGACCTGTCCCAGGGCGGGATCATCGACACCTACGAGCAGGTCTCGGCCACGACCAGCTACGAGGTCGACGACGTCGGGCTGCAGCAGATCAACGACGCCCAGGACACCGCGACGCTCGTCGTCTTCGGTCAGTACGTCGTCCGCTCGGTGAACACCGGGCAGCAGCAGCCCCCCGAGGGCTCGGAGTGCCAGGTGACCCCCGAGGGGGCCCAGTCCTGCGTGCAGACGGTGCAGGTGCGCATGGTCACCGTGGACGGCGAGTGGAAGATCAGCGAGCTGACGCTGCTCACCACCTCCTGAGAGGCCGACGGCGTGGCGGTCCCACCGGGGGCGTCCGACTGCCATGATGGGTCCGGCGCACGCCCTGCCGGGCCCCTCGACGGGCCCGCGCGTCCCGCTGGTGTGGCACCGGTCGCACCGGTGACCCCGGCGTGGACACGGCGCTCCGGTAGGGGTAGGGTCTCCTGTTGCGCTGCCCTCTGACTGCCTGCCCGCCGAGACGGGTCACGACGGGTGCCCGGGAATCTCCCGGGCCACGCCCGCGCTGACCTGTGCGGCGAGCGATCGCGGCCGTCGCGGACAGCCTCGCCATCACCGACGACGACCCAGGACGACCCCGCAGCCCACCGCCCGCACGTCGTGAGGTCCTTGGAAGGACGCATCTTGGCAGGCTCTCGCCCCACCAGCATCACCCCCGGCACCACCGAGTCCGGCACCACCCAGACCACCCCGGTCCCGCAGGACGGTCCCCGCACCGGCGAGGCCGACCAGCAGAAGATCCCCGGCGCGCCGCTGCGCGTCTCGTTCGCCAAGATCTCCGAGCCGCTCGAGGTCCCCGACCTCCTGGCGCTCCAGACCGCTTCCTTCGACTGGCTCGTGGGCAGCCCCGAGTGGCGGGCCACGCTGTCGCCGGAGGAGCAGGCCGACGCCGTCGGCGGGCTGGCCGAGATCCTCGAGGAGATCTCGCCGATCGAGGACTTCAGCGGCTCGATGTCGCTGTCCTTCTCCAACCCGCGCTTCGAGGACGTCAAGGCGTCCCTCGAGGAGTGCAAGGACAAGGACATGACCTACGCGGCGCCGCTGTTCGTCACCGCGGAGTTCATGAACAACACCACCGGCGAGATCAAGTCGCAGACGGTGTTCATGGGCGACTTCCCGATCATGACGAACAAGGGCACCTTCGTCATCAACGGGACCGAGCGCGTGGTCGTCTCGCAGCTGGTCCGCAGCCCGGGTGTCTACTTCGACAAGACCCTGGACAAGACGTCGGACAAGGACGTCTTCAGCGCCAAGGTCATCCCCAGCCGCGGTGCGTGGCTGGAGTTCGACGTCGACAAGCGCGACACCGTGGGCGTGCGCATCGACCGCAAGCGCCGCCAGCCGGTCACCGTGCTGCTCAAGGCGCTGGGCTGGACCGAGGACCGCATCCGCGAGCACTTCCAGTGGTCGCCGACCGTCCTCGCCACCCTGGAGAAGGACCACATCGCCGGCCAGGACGAGGCACTGCTCGACATCTACCGCAAGCTGCGGCCGGGCGAGCCGCCGACGCGCGAGTCGGCGCAGGCGCTGCTGGAGAACCTGTTCTTCAACCCGAAGCGCTACGACCTGGCCAAGGTGGGCCGGTACAAGGTCAACAAGAAGCTGGGCGTCGAGGTGCCGCAGAGCACCAGCACGCTGACCGAGGACGACATCGTCGCCACCATCGAGTACGTCGTGCGCCTGCACGCCGGCGAGCCCGACCACGGTGTGGACGACATCGACCACTTCGGCAACCGCCGCCTGCGCACCGTCGGGGAGCTGATCCAGAACCAGATCCGGGTCGGCCTCTCCCGCATGGAGCGCGTGGTCCGCGAGCGCATGACCACCCAGGACGTCGAGGCGATCACGCCGCAGACGCTGATCAACATCCGGCCGGTCGTCGCCTCCATCAAGGAGTTCTTCGGCACCAGCCAGCTGTCCCAGTTCATGGACCAGACCAACCCGCTCGCGGGCCTGACCCACAAGCGCCGCCTGTCGGCGTTGGGCCCCGGTGGTCTGTCCCGTGAGCGGGCCGGCATGGAGGTCCGGGACGTCCACCCGAGCCACTACGGCCGCATGTGCCCGATCGAGACGCCGGAAGGCCCGAACATCGGCCTCATCGGCTCGCTCTCCTCGTTCGGCCGGGTCAACGCCTTCGGCTTCATCGAGACGCCGTACCGCAAGGTCGAGAACGGCCAGGTCACCACCCAGATCGACTACCTGACCGCCGACGAGGAGGACCGCTTCGTCGTCGCGCAGGCCAACAGCCCGCTCGACGCGCAGGGCCGCCTGGCCGAGGACCGCGTCCTGGTCCGCACCAAGGGCGGCGAGGTCGACTACCTCTCGCCCGAGCAGGTCGACTACATGGACGTCTCGCCGCGGCAGATGACCTCGGTCGCGACCGCGATGATCCCGTTCCTGGAGCACGACGACGCCAACCGCGCGCTCATGGGCGCCAACATGCAGCGCCAGGCGGTGCCGCTGCTCCGCAGCGAGGCGCCGCTCGTCGGCACCGGCATGGAGCTGCGCGCCGCGGTCGACGCCGGCGACGTCGTCGTCGCGGAGAAGGCCGGTGTGGTCGAGGACTCCACCGCCGACTACATCACCGTCATGGCCGACGACGGCACCCGGCAGACCTACCGGCTGCTGAAGTTCCGCCGCTCGAACCAGGGCACCTCGATCAACCAGACCCCCGTCGTCGACGAGGGCCAGCGCGTCGAGGTCGGCCAGGTCATCGCCGACGGCCCCTGCACCGACCAGGGCGAGATGGCGCTGGGCAAGAACCTGCTCGTCGCCTTCATGCCGTGGGAGGGCCACAACTACGAGGACGCGATCATCCTGTCGCAGCGCCTCGTGCAGGACGACGTCCTGTCCTCGATCCACATCGAGGAGTTCGAGGTCGACGCCCGCGACACCAAGCTCGGTGCCGAGGAGATCACCCGGGACATCCCGAACGTCTCCGAGGACGTGCTGGCCGACCTGGACGAGCGCGGCATCATCCGCATCGGTGCCGAGGTCGTCCCCGGCGACATCCTCGTCGGCAAGGTGACGCCCAAGGGCGAGACCGAGCTGACCCCCGAGGAGCGGCTGCTGCGCGCGATCTTCGGCGAGAAGGCCCGCGAGGTCCGCGACACGTCGCTGAAGGTCAAGCACGGTGAGTCCGGCAAGGTCATCGGCGTCCGCGTGTTCTCGCGCGAGGACGGCGACGAGCTGCCCGCCGGCGTCAACGAGCTCATCCGGGTCTACGTCGCCCAGATGCGCAAGATCTCCGACGGCGACAAGCTCGCCGGGCGCCACGGCAACAAGGGCGTCATCTCGAAGATCCTGCCGCAGGAGGACATGCCGTTCCTCGAGGACGGCACCCCGGTGGACATCGTCCTCAACCCGCTCGGCGTGCCCGGCCGCATGAACGTCGGCCAGGTGCTGGAGACCCACCTCGGCTGGATCGCCAAGCAGGGCTGGGAGGTCAACGGCGACCCGGACTGGGCGAAGAACCTGCCCGAGGCCGCGAAGTCGGCGGCCCCCGGGACCCGGACCGCGACGCCGGTGTTCGACGGCGCCAAGGAGGACGAGATCATCGGCCTGCTCGGGTCGACGGTCCCGAACCGCGACGGCAACCGGATGGTGCAGCCGACCGGCAAGGCGCGGCTCTTCGACGGCCGCTCCGGGGAGCCGTTCCCGGAGCCGATCTCGGTGGGCTACGTCTACATCCTGAAGCTGCTGCACCTGGTCGACGACAAGATCCACGCCCGCTCGACCGGCCCCTACTCGATGATCACGCAGCAGCCGCTGGGTGGTAAGGCGCAGTTCGGTGGCCAGCGCTTCGGCGAGATGGAGTGCTGGGCGATGCAGGCCTACGGCGCGGCCTACGCGCTGCAGGAGCTGCTCACCATCAAGTCCGACGACATCCTCGGCCGCGTGAAGGTGTACGAGGCGATCGTCAAGGGCGAGAACATCCCCGAGCCGGGCATCCCCGAGTCGTTCAAGGTGCTGCTCAAGGAGCTGCAGTCGCTCTGCCTCAACGTCGAGGTGCTCTCCGGTGACGGGCAGGCGATCGAGCTGCGCGACACCGACGACGAGGTCTTCCGGGCCGCGGAGGAGCTGGGCATCGACCTGTCCCGCCGCGAGCCGAGCTCCGTCGAGGACGTCTGAGAGAGGACCCCTCCCCGGACCCCTTCGCACGCTCAGGGGACCCCGGGGAGGGGGCCTTTCCAACCAAGCCTTTTCAGTCAAAGTGCAGTACCGATCCCCTGAAAGGGGTCACACCTTGCTCGACGTCAACTTCTTCGACGAGCTCCGCATCGGGCTGGCCACCGGCGACGACATCCGCCAGTGGAGCCACGGTGAGGTGAAGAAGCCCGAGACCATCAACTACCGGACCCTGCGTCCGGAGAAGGACGGTCTCTTCTGCGAGAAGATCTTCGGTCCCACGCGGGACTGGGAGTGCTACTGCGGCAAGTACAAGCGCGTCCGGTTCAAGGGCATCATCTGCGAGCGCTGCGGCGTCGAGGTCACCCGCGCCAAGGTGCGTCGTGAGCGGATGGGCCACATCGAGCTGGCCGCGCCGGTCACCCACATCTGGTTCTTCAAGGGTGTGCCCTCCCGCCTGGGCTACCTGCTCGACCTGGCGCCCAAGGACCTCGAGAAGATCATCTACTTCGCGGCCTACATGATCACCTCGGTCGACGACGAGGCGCGCCACCGCGACCTCCCGACCATCGAGGCCGAGATCAGCGCCGAGAAGTCGAACCTGGAGAACCGGCGCGACGCCGACGTGGAGGCTCGCCAGCAGAAGCTGGAGGCCGACCTCGCCGAGCTCGAGGCCGAGGGCGCCAAGTCCGACGTCCGCCGCAAGGTCCGCGAGGGCGGCGAGCGCGAGATGCGCCAGCTGCGCGACCGCGCCCAGCGGGAGATCGACCGCCTCGACGAGGTGATGGACACCTTCCGCAAGCTCGAGGTCAAGCAGCTCATCGCCGACGAGGGCCTCTACCGCGAGCTGCGGGACCGCTTCGGCGAGTACTTCGAGGGCGGCATGGGCGCCGCGGCGCTGCAGAAGCTGCTCGCCGGCTTCGACCTCGACGCCGAGGCCGCCTCGCTGCGCGAGACCATCCGCAGCGGCAAGGGCCAGCGCAAGCTGCGGGCCCTGAAGCGGCTCAAGGTCGTCGCGGCGTTCCAGCAGACCCGCAACTCGCCCATGGGCATGGTGCTGGACTGCGTCCCGGTCATCCCGCCGGACCTGCGCCCGATGGTGCAGCTCGACGGTGGCCGCTTCGCGACCAGCGACATGAACGACCTGTACCGCCGCGTGATCAACCGGAACAACCGGCTGAAGCGCCTGCTGGACCTCGGCGCCCCCGAGATCATCGTGAACAACGAGAAGCGGATGCTCCAGGAGTCCGTGGACGCGCTGTTCGACAACGGGCGCCGCGGACGGCCGGTCACCGGGCCGGGGAACCGTCCCCTGAAGTCCCTGAGCGACCTGCTCAAGGGCAAGCAGGGCCGGTTCCGCCAGAACCTGCTCGGCAAGCGCGTCGACTACTCGGGCCGTTCGGTCATCGTCGTCGGCCCGCAGCTGAAGCTGCACCAGTGCGGTCTGCCCAAGCAGATGGCGCTGGAGCTGTTCAAGCCGTTCGTGATGAAGCGGCTGGTCGACCTCAACCACGCGCAGAACATCAAGTCCGCCAAGCGGATGGTCGAGCGCGCCCGCCCCGTCGTCTGGGACGTGCTCGAGGAGGTCATCACCGAGCACCCGGTCCTGCTGAACCGGGCGCCGACGCTGCACCGCCTGGGCATCCAGGCCTTCGAGCCGCAGCTGGTCGAGGGCAAGGCCATCCAGATCCACCCGCTGGTCTGCACCGCGTTCAACGCGGACTTCGACGGTGACCAGATGGCGGTGCACCTGCCGCTGTCGGCCGAGGCCCAGGCCGAGGCCCGCATCCTGATGCTGAGCTCGAACAACATCCTGAGCCCGGCCGACGGTCGTCCGATCACCGCGCCGACCCAGGACATGGTGCTGGGCCTGTACCACCTGACGACCCTGGTCCCCTCGCGGCACGAGGCGGACGGTGGCAAGCCGGCGGCCTACGCCTCGGCGGCCGAGGCGCTCATGGCCTTCGACATGGGTGCCCTGGCGCTGCAGGAGCGGGCCTACATCCGGCTCGACGAGGTGTTCGGCGTCGACAACGGCAAGGTCAACGAGCCGTGGGAGCAGCCGGAGGACTGGACGCCGGGTCAGCCCGCCATCGTCGAGACCAGCCTGGGCCGGGTGCTGTTCAACGAGGCCCTGCCAGAGGACTACCGCTTCGTCAACTACCAGGTGCCGAAGAAGGAGCTCGGGGCGATCGTCAACGACCTCGCCGAGCGCTACCCCAAGGTGCAGGTGGCGGCGACGCTGGACGCCCTCAAGGCGGCCGGGTTCCGCTGGGCCACGCGGTCGGGCGTCACCATCGCCATCGACGACGTCGTCACGCCGCCGGTCAAGCAGGAGATCCTCGACCGGCACGAGGCCGAGGCGGCCAAGATCGAGAAGCAGTACGAGCGCGGCGTCATCACCGACGCCGAGCGTCGTGGCGAGCTGATCGAGATCTGGACCCGCGCGCGGGCCGAGGTCAGCCAGGCGATGGTCGACAACTTCCCGACCACCAACCCGGTCTGGGTGATGGTCAACTCGGGCGCCCGAGGCAACATGATGCAGATCAGCCAGATCGCCGGTATGCGCGGTCTGGTCGCCAACCCCAAGGGCGAGATCATCCCGCGGCCGATCAAGGCCAACTTCCGGGAGGGTCTGTCCGTGCTGGAGTACTTCATCTCCACGCACGGTGCCCGCAAGGGTCTGGCCGACACCGCGCTGCGGACCGCCGACTCCGGGTACCTCACCCGTCGTCTGGTGGACGTCTCGCAGGACGTCATCATCCGCGAGGAGGACTGCGGCACCGACCGCGGCGTCCTCATGCCGATCGGCACGCTGGTCGACGGCGTGGTCACCCGTGACCCCCACGTGGAGACCAGCGTCTACGCCCGCGCGCTCTCGGCCGACGTGGTCGCCGAGGACGGGACGGTCATCGCCCCGGCCAACGCCGACCTGGGCGACGTGCTCATCCAGCAGCTGGTCGACGCCGGCGTCGCGGAGGTCAAGGTCCGCTGCGTCCTGACCTGCGAGTCGCTGCTCGGCACCTGCGCCACCTGCTACGGCCGCTCGCTGGCGACCGGCAAGCTGGTGGACGTCGGCGAGGCGGTCGGCATCATCGCCGCCCAGTCGATCGGTGAGCCCGGCACCCAGCTGACGATGCGCACCTTCCACACCGGTGGTGTGGCGGGTGAGGACATCACCCACGGTCTGCCGCGTGTGGTGGAGCTCTTCGAGGCCCGCGTCCCCAAGGGCAAGGCCCCGATCGCCGAGCTGGCCGGCACGGTCCGGATCGAGGACGGCGAGCAGTTCCGCAAGCTCACCATCACGCCGGACGACGGCTCCGACGAGGTCGTCTACGACAAGCTGTCGCGTCGCTCGCGGCTGCGGGTCGAGGACGGCGCCCACGTCGAGGTCGGCGAGCAGCTCACCGAGGGTGCGGTCGACCCGCACGAGGTGCTGCGGATCATGGGCCCGCGCGAGGTGCAGCTGCACCTGGTCCGCGAGGTCCAGGAGGTCTACCGGAGCCAGGGTGTGTCGATCCACGACAAGCACATCGAGGTGATCATCCGCCAGATGCTGAAGCGGGTGACCATCATCGACTCGGGCGCGACGGAGTTCCTGCCCGGTGCGCTGGTCGAGCGGACGCTGTTCGAGACGGAGAACCGTCGCGTCGTCGCCGAGGGCGGCGAGCCGGCCTCGGCCCGTCCGGTGCTCATGGGCATCACCAAGGCCTCGCTCGCGACCGAGTCGTGGCTGTCGGCCGCCTCCTTCCAGGAGACGACCAAGGTGCTCACGGATGCCGCGATCCAGGGCAAGAGCGACAGCCTGCTCGGCCTCAAGGAGAACGTGATCATCGGAAAGCTGATCCCGGCGGGTACGGGCATCAGCCGCTACCGGAACATCACGGTCGAGCCGACCGAGGAGGCGCGCGCCGCCGTCTACACCATGGCCGGCTACGAGGACGGGCAGTACTACAGCCCGGACGTCTTCGGCCAGGGCACCGGCGAGGCCGTCCGCCTCGAGGAGTACGACTGGCGGGGCTGATCCCCGGTAGGCAGTGACGAAAGGGCCCCCGAGTCTCGGACTCGGGGGCCCTTTCGCGCGCCGGGCCGGGCGTGACGATCAGCTCACCCGGACACCGCCTCAGCCGGCGAGGCGCTTCATCGTCTCGACGGTGCGCAGGCGGGCCTCGCGGCTGCCGTCCAGCGGCTGCAGCATCAGCGTGGTGACGCCGGCCTCGGCGAACGCGGCGATCCGCTCGGCGACGTACCCCTCGGACCCGATCAGGGACGACGCCCGCACCAGCTCGTCGGGCACCGCGGCGGCCGCCTCCTCCTTCTTCCCGTCCAGGTAGAGGTCCTGGATCGTCTTCGCCTCGGCCTCGTAGCCGTAGCGGACGGCGAGGTCGTTGTAGAAGTTCCTGCCGCGGGCGCCCATGCCCCCGATGTACAGGGCGAGGGAGGGTCGCACGAGGTCCAGCAGCGGCTCGACGTCGTCACCGATCGCCACGGGGACGCCCGTGATGACCTGCAGCTCGCCCAGCGCCGCGTCGCGCTTGGCCTTCCCGGCGGCCAGCGAGTCGCCCCAGACCGAGGCCGCCTTCTCCGGGACGAAGAAGATAGGCTCCCAGGCCTCGGCGATCTCGGCGGCCAGCTCCACGTTCTTGGGGCCGAGCGCCGCGAGCATCACCGGGATCCGCTCTCGTACCGGGGTGTTGATCAGCTTCAGCGGCTTGCCGAGGCCCGTGCCCTGCTCGGCCGGCAGCGGGATCGAGTACTTCTTCCCCTCGTGCTGCAGCCGCTCGCGGCGCCACACCTGGCGGCAGATCTCGACGATCTCCCGGGTGCGCTGCAGGGGGGCGTCGTAGGGCAGGCCGTGCCAGCCCTCGATCACCTGCGGGCCGGACGCGCCCAGGCCCAGCGTGAACCGGCCGCCGGAGACGAAGTCCAGCCCGGCGGCGGTCATGGCCGTCAGCGCGGGGGTCCGGCTGTAGATGGGCAGGATGCCGCTGAGCAGCTCCACGCGCTCGGTCACCGCCGCGAGGTAGCCCAGCTGGCTCACCGCGTCGAAGGTGTAGACCTCGGCCACCATGGCGAGGTCGAGGCCGGCGGACTCCAGGTCGCGGATCTCCGCCGCCGTCTCCTGGAAACCGCCGCTGTAGCTGGCCTGGATGCCGATCCGCACGTGCGCTCCTCTGCTCCGCGGCGCCACCGTTGGCGCCCACCGCACGGTAGCGGTCGCCGCGCGGGGGAGCCTGGGACCTGCCGCGGGCTCCCGGCCGGCGGTAGTCTCCCGACCACCCGGGTCGCCGACCGGCCCTCCGGTCGACGTGTCGACCGGTGTGAGGGACCCGGCTTTGACCGCCTGTTCGGGCACGGGTATCGTGGTCAGCCGTGCCCAGGGTGTCCTGGGCCTGCTCCCGTTCGCGGTGCGCCTGGGTGACCAGAGGTGGCAAACCTCCTGGACATCGGGGACCACCTCCCGGCTCGCCGGAAGGTGGCGGCGCCGGGGTCGCGAGGGGCAACCGAATTCGGTCTGGCATCGGACCGGTCCGAGGAAGGGCAACACGCCCGACCGCGTGGACCGGACGAGGAACACGACCGGGGTCGGGGAGGTTCCCCGAGGAGCCGGCACCCCAGCACCACCCGCAGAGCAGCAAACAGACGAGCACCACCCCAGCGCAGGTAGGAGATCCAGGCCACCCATGCCCACGATCAACCAGCTGGTCCGCAAGGGCCGCGAGGACAAGGTCGAGAAGACCAAGACCCCGGCGCTGAAGGGTTCGCCCCAGCGTCGCGGAGTCTGCACGCGCGTGTACACGACGACGCCGAAGAAGCCGAACTCGGCGCTGCGCAAGGTCGCTCGCGTCCGCCTGACCAGTGGCATCGAGGTGACCGCCTACATCCCGGGCGTCGGCCACAACCTGCAGGAGCACTCGATGGTGCTCGTGCGCGGCGGCCGCGTGAAGGACCTGCCGGGCGTGCGCTACAAGATCATCCGCGGCTCGCTGGACACCCAGGGTGTCCGCAACCGCAAGCAGGCTCGCAGCCGTTACGGCGCGAAGAAGGAGAAGAGCTAATGCCGCGCAAGGGCCCCGCGCCGAAGCGTCCGCTGGTCGCCGACCCGGTGTACCAGTCGCCGCTGGTCACCCAGCTGGTGAACAAGGTGCTGGTCGACGGCAAGCGCTCGGTCGCCGAGGCGATCGTCTACGGCGCCCTCGAGGGCGCCCGCGCCAAGACCGACACCGACCCGGTCGTCACGCTCAAGCGCGCGCTGGACAACGTGAAGCCGGCCCTCGAGGTCCGCAGCCGCCGCGTCGGTGGTGCGACCTACCAGGTCCCGGTCGAGGTCCGCGCCTCCCGCAGCACCACCCTCGGTCTGCGCTGGCTGATCCAGTACAGCCGGGCCCGCCGCGAGAAGACGATGACCGAGCGCCTGATGAACGAGCTGCTCGACGCGAGCAACGGTCTCGGTGCTGCTGTGAAGCGGCGCGAGGACACGCACAAGATGGCCGAGTCGAACAAGGCCTTCGCGCACTACCGCTGGTAACGCACCAGCGCCCGCCGTCGGCGGGACTCCCGGGCGACCCCCGGCACCCGCACACGGACAACCAGCAAGAGGAGTAAGGAATGGCCAGCAACGAGGCCCAGCTCGCCAGGACCCGCAACATCGGGATCATGGCGCACATCGACGCCGGCAAGACCACCACGACCGAGCGCATCCTCTTCTACACCGGTATCAACTACAAGATCGGTGAGGTCCACGACGGCGCGGCCACGATGGACTGGATGGAGCAGGAGCAGGAGCGCGGCATCACCATCACGTCGGCCGCGACGAAGTGCTCCTGGAACGGCTTCGACATCAACATCATCGACACCCCCGGGCACGTCGACTTCACCGTCGAGGTGGAGCGGTCGCTGCGGGTGCTCGACGGTGCGGTCGCCGTGTACGACGGTGTGGCCGGCGTCGAGCCGCAGACCGAGCAGGTCTGGCGCCAGGCGGAGAAGTACGGCGTCCCGCGCATGTGCTTCGTCAACAAGCTCGACCGAACCGGTGCCGACTTCTTCCGCTGCGTCGACATGATGGTCGAGCGCCTCGGGGCCAACCCGCTGGTGCTGCAGCTCCCCATCGGTGCCGAGGCCGACTTCATCGGTGTCGTGGACCTGGTCCAGATGCGTGCCCTCACCTGGCGCGGCGAGACCAAGATGGGTGAGGACTACGCGGTCGAGGAGATCCCCGCGGAGCTGGCCGACCAGGCCGCCGAGTACCGCGAGAAGCTCCTCGAGAACATCGCGGACTTCGACGACTCGCTCATGGAGGCCTACCTCGGTGGCGAGGAGATCTCCGTCGAGCGCCTCAAGGCCGCCATCCGCAAGGCGACCATCGCCGCGCAGGTGAACCCGGTCCTCACGGGCACCGCGTTCAAGAACAAGGGTGTGCAGCCCCTGCTCGACGCGGTCACCGACTACCTGCCCAGCCCGCTGGACGTCGAGGCGATCGTCGGCACCGCCATGGACGGCGAGACCGAGGTCCTGCGCCACGCCGACGAGGACGAGCCGTTCTCCGCGCTGGCGTTCAAGATCCAGACCGACCAGCACCTCGGGAAGCTGACCTACATCCGGGTCTACTCGGGTCGGCTGGACGCCGGGTCCCCGGTGCTGAACAGCACCAAGGACCGCAAGGAGCGGGTCGGCAAGATCTACCAGATGCACGCGAACAAGCGCGAGGAGCGCGAGGGCGTGGGCGCCGGCCAGATCGTGGCGGTCAACGGCCTCAAGCAGACGACGACGGGTGACACCCTCTGCGACCCGCAGAAGCCGGTGATCCTCGAGTCGATGACGTTCCCCGCGCCGGTCATCTCGGTCGCCATCGAGCCGAAGACAAAGAGCGACCAGGAGAAGCTCGGCACCGCGATCCAGAAGCTCGCCGAGGAGGACCCGACCTTCCAGGTCAAGCTCGACGAGGAGACCGGTCAGACGGTCATCTCGGGCATGGGCGAGCTGCACCTGGAGATCCTCGTCGACCGCATGCGCCGCGAGTTCAACGTCGAGGCGAACGTCGGCAAGCCGCAGGTGGCCTACCGCGAGACGATCCGCAAGGCCGTCGAGCGGTACGACTACACGCACAAGAAGCAGACCGGTGGTTCGGGTCAGTTCGCGAAGGTCCAGATCGCGATCGAGCCGCTCCCGATGGGTTCGGACTCGGCGACCTACGAGTTCGAGAACAAGGTCACCGGTGGCCGGGTCCCGAAGGAGTACATCCCCTCGGTCGACCAGGGCATGCAGGACGCCATGCAGTACGGCGTGCTGGCCGGCTACCCGATGGTGGGCGTCAAGGCGATCCTCCTCGACGGCCAGTACCACGAGGTCGACTCCTCGGAGATGGCCTTCAAGATCGCCGGGTCGATCGCGTTCAAGGAGGCTGCGCGCAAGGCCGACCCGGCCCTGCTCGAGCCGCTGATGGCGGTCGAGGTCACGACGCCCGAGGAGAACATGGGCGACGTCATCGGCGACCTGAACTCCCGCCGCGGGATCATCCAGGCGATGGAGGAGCGCTCCGGCGCCCGCGTCGTCCGGGCCCTGGTCCCGCTGTCGGAGATGTTCGGCTACGTGGGCGACCTGCGCAGCCGCACCCAGGGACGGGCGAGCTACTCGATGGTGTTCGACTCGTACGCCGAGGTCCCGGCCAACGTCGCCAAGGAGATCATCGCCAAGGCGACCGGCGAGTAACCGGAATGCGGGCGGTCACGCCCGCGCTCCCCGAGCACAGCCCGCAACCCCCAGAGCACGCACCACCTGCGTAACCACGAGGAGAGGAACCCAGTGGCCAAGGCCAAGTTCGAGCGGACCAAGCCGCACGTCAACATCGGCACCATCGGGCACATCGACCACGGGAAGACGACGCTGACCGCGGCGATCACCAAGGTCCTGCACGACAAGTACCCGGACCTCAACGAGGCGTCCGCCTTCGACCAGATCGACAAGGCGCCCGAGGAGAAGGCCCGCGGCATCACGATCTCGATCGCGCACGTCGAGTACCAGACGGAGAACCGTCACTACGCGCACGTCGACTGCCCCGGGCACGCCGACTACATCAAGAACATGATCACCGGTGCGGCCCAGATGGACGGCGCGATCCTGGTGGTCGCCGCCACCGACGGCCCGATGCCGCAGACCAAGGAGCACGTCCTCCTGGCCCGCCAGGTCGGCGTCCCCTACATCGTCGTCGCCCTCAACAAGGCCGACATGGTGGACGACGAGGAGATCCTGGAGCTCGTCGAGCTCGAGGTCCGCGAGCTGCTGTCCGAGTACGAGTTCCCGGGCGACGACGTCCCCGTGGTCCGCGTCTCGGCGCTGAAGGCGCTCGAGGGCGACGCCGAGTGGGGCGACAAGCTCATGGAGCTGATGAACGCCGTCGACACCGCGATCCCCGAGCCGGAGCGCGACATCGACAAGCCGTTCCTCATGCCCGTCGAGGACGTCTTCACGATCACCGGTCGTGGCACCGTCGTCACCGGTCGCGTCGAGCGCGGCATCGTCAAGGTGAACGAGGAGGTCGAGATCGTCGGTATCCGCGAGGGTTCGACGAAGACCACCGTCACCGGTGTCGAGATGTTCCGCAAGCTGCTCGACCAGGGCCAGGCCGGCGACAACGTGGGTCTGCTCCTCCGCGGTATCAAGCGCGAGGACGTGGAGCGCGGCCAGGTCGTCGTGAAGCCCGGTTCGATCACCCCGCACACCAACTTCGAGGGCTCGGTCTACATCCTCTCGAAGGACGAGGGTGGCCGTCACACGCCGTTCTTCAACAACTACCGTCCCCAGTTCTACTTCCGGACGACGGACGTGACGGGCGTCGTGACCCTGCCCGCCGGCACCGAGATGGTCATGCCGGGCGACAACACCGAGATGACGGTGGAGCTCATCCAGCCCATCGCCATGGAGGAGGGGCTCCGGTTCGCCATCCGCGAGGGTGGCCGGACCGTGGGCGCCGGGCGCGTCACCAAGATCATCAAGTAACACCCTGACGGGCGGCGGCCGGGGACCCGGCCGCCGCCCGGCCATGGGCTCCGCGGGATCACCCGCCGGGGCCACCCCCGGGTCCTCGGACCCACCGGGTCAGCAGACCCACTTGATCTTTCACAACCGATCGGCAGGAGCGAGAACAGGCGATGGCGGGACAGAAGATCCGCATCCGGCTGAAGGCCTACGACCACGAGGCCATCGACGCCTCGGCGCGGCGCATCGTGGACACGGTGACGAAGACCGGAGCGCGCGTCGTCGGCCCGGTGCCGCTGCCGACGGAGAAGAACGTGTACGCCGTGATCCGGTCTCCGCACAAGTACAAGGACTCCTTCGAGCACTTCGAGATGCGGACCCACAAGCGGCTCATCGACATCCTCGACCCGACGCCGAAGACGGTCGACGCGCTCATGCGCATCGACCTGCCGGCCTCGGTCGACGTCAACATCCAGTAAGGGCAGTCAGCAGACATGGCGAGCACATTCCGTGGTCTCCTCGGCGAGAAGCTGGGGATGACCCAGGTTTTCGACGAGAACAACCGCCTCGTGCCGGTGACCGTCGTCAAGGCGGGTCCGTGTGTGGTGACCCAGGTGCGCACCCCCGAGGTGGACGGCTACTCGGCCGTGCAGCTCGGGTTCGGTGAGATCGACCCGCGCAAGGTGAACCGGCCCGAGGGCGGGCACTTCACCAAGGCGGGCGTGACGCCGCGGCGCCACCTGGTGGAGCTGCGCACCTCCGATGCGGGGAGCTACACGGTCGGCCAGGAGCTGACCGCCGAGGTGTTCGACGGCGTCGCGAAGGTCGACGTCATCGGCACCAGCAAGGGCAAGGGCACCGCCGGCGTCATGAAGCGTCACGGCTTCAAGGGCCTCGGCGCGGCGCACGGCACCCAGCGCAAGCACCGGTCGCCGGGCTCCATCGGTGGCGCCTCCACGCCGGGCCGGGTCTTCAAGGGCCTGCGCATGGCCGGCCGCATGGGTGCGGTCAAGACCACGACCCTGTCGCTGGTCGTCCACAAGGTGGACACCGAGCGCGGTCTGCTGCTGATCAAGGGCGCCGTCCCCGGTCCGAAGGGCGGGCTCGTGCTCGTCCGTTCGGCCGTCAAGGGCGGCCCCGTGGGGAGTGACAACCAGTGACCTCATCGACCGAGACGCGTACCGACCGCCAGGTCGACGTCCGCACCCCGGCGGGGGAGACCTCCGGCAGCGTCACGCTGCCCGGTGAGCTCTTCGACGCCAGCGCGAACGTCTCCCTCATGCACCAGGTCGTCGTCGCGCAGCTGGCTGCCGCCCGCCAGGGCACGCACGCCACCAAGACGCGCGGCCAGGTCAGCGGTGGTGGCGCCAAGCCGTACCGCCAGAAGGGCACCGGCCGCGCTCGCCAGGGCTCGACCCGCGCGCCGCAGTTCGCCGGCGGTGGCACCGTCCACGGCCCGCAGCCGCGCAACTACGAGCAGAAGACGCCGAAGAAGATGAAGGCCGCCGCCCTGCGCGGTGCCCTCTCCGACCGGGCCCGCGAGGGCCGGGTGCACGTGGTGTCCGCGTTCGTCGACGGCGACGCGCCGAAGACGAAGGCGGCCCTCGCGACGCTGAACGCCGTCACCCAGGCCAAGCGCGTCCTCGTGGTCCTGGACCGCGACGACGTCCTCAACTGGGTGAGCCTGCGCAACGTGCCCGAGGTGCACCTGATCGAGGCCGGCCAGCTCAACACGTACGACGTGCTGGTGTCCGACGAGGTGGTCTTCACCGAGGCGGCGCTGGCGGAGTTCGTGGCGGGCCCGGCCAAGGGCAAGCGCTCCGGCGCCGACCTGCCCGACCTCGCCACCCACGAGATCCCCGGTGGCGTCCCGTCCATCGCCCCCGCCGCCGGCGAGGGCACCGTCGAAGAGACCACCGAGGAGAAGGCATGAGCGTCCGCGACCCCCGGGACGTCCTGCTCGCCCCGGTCATCTCCGAGAAGAGCTACGGCCTGCTCGACGGCAACCAGTACACGTTCATCGTGCGCCCGGATGCCAACAAGACGCAGATCAAGATCGCGGTCGAGCAGATCTTCAACGTGAAGGTCCTCGGCGTGAACACGATCAACCGCCAGGGCAAGCGCAAGCGCAGCCGCGGCGCGCAGATGGGCAAGCGCAAGGACACCAAGCGCGCCATCGTCTCCGTGGCTGCCGGCGACCGCATCGAGATCTTCGGTGGTCCCGGCGCCTGACGCGCCGGAACCGTTCGGACCAGAGATAGAGGACTGAGTCAGCAATGGCTATCCGCAAGTACAAGCCGACGACGCCGGGCCGCCGCGGCTCCAGCGTCGCCGACTTCGCCGAGGTCACGCGAGACCACCCCGAGAAGTCGCTGGTCCGACCGCTGCACGGTCGTGGCGGGCGCAACGTGCACGGGAAGGTCACCGCTCGCCACCAGGGCGGTGGGCACAAGCGCGCGTACCGGGTGATCGACTTCCGCCGGGCCGACAAGGACGGCGTGCCGGCCAAGGTCGCGCACATCGAGTACGACCCGAACCGCACGTCGCGGATCGCGCTCCTGCACTTCGCCGACGGCGAGAAGCGCTACATCATCGCTCCGGCGCGGCTCAAGCAGGGCGACACGGTGGAGTGCGGCCCCGCCGCCGACATCAAGCCCGGCAACAACCTGCCGCTGCGGAACATCCCCGTCGGCACGGTGGTTCACGCCATCGAGCTCCGTCCCGGTGGCGGCGCCAAGATCGCCCGATCCGCGGGGACCAGCGTCCAGCTGGTCGCCCGTGAGGGCCGGTACGCGCAGCTGCGCATGCCGTCGGGCGAGATCCGCAACGTCGACGTGCGCTGCCGCGCGACCGTCGGCGAGGTGGGCAACGCCGAGCAGTCGAACATCAACTGGGGCAAGGCCGGTCGCATGCGGTGGAAGGGCAAGCGCCCGACCGTCCGCGGTGTCGCCATGAACCCGGTGGACCACCCGCACGGTGGTGGTGAGGGCAAGACCTCCGGTGGTCGCCACCCGGTGAACCCGAAGGGCAAGCCGGAAGGCCGGACGCGCAAGCGGAAGGCCAGTGACGCCCTGATCGTGCGCCGCCGGCGCACCAACAAGAAGCGCTGAGCGGGTAGAGGAGTCCGACAGATATGCCACGCAGCCTGAAGAAGGGCCCGTTCGTCGACGACCACCTGCTCGCCAAGGTGGACGCCCAGAACGCCAAGGGCACCAAGAACGTGATCCGTACCTGGTCACGCCGCTCGACGATCATCCCGGACATGCTCGGCCACACCCTCGCGGTGCACGACGGTCGCAAGCACGTGCCGGTGTTCGTCACCGAGGCGATGGTCGGGCACAAGCTCGGGGAGTTCGCGCCCACGCGCACCTTCCGCGGGCACGTCAAGGACGACCGCCGCTCGCGGCGGGGCTGACCGGGTAGAGAGAGATTCAGATGACTTCCCAGTTGGGACAGGAGGCGCCGGTCGCCCGGGCTACGGCCCGGTTCGTCCGCGTGACCCCCATGAAGGCCCGCCGCGTGGTGGACCTGATCCGCTACCTGCCGACCGACGAGGCCCTGGCGCTGCTGCGCTTCGCCCCGCAGTCGGCCAGTGAGCCGGTCGCCAAGGTCGTCGCCAGCGCGGTGGCGAACGCCGAGCACAACCTGCAGCTGGACCCGGCCGCACTCGTGGTCAGCGCGGCGTACGTCGACGAGGGCCCGACGCTCAAGCGGATCCGTCCGCGTGCGCAGGGCCGGGCGTTCCGCATCAACAAGCGGACCAGCCACATCACCGTCGAGGTGAGCGAGGTGGCCAGCAGCGCCGTCCTCGCGCAGAAGTCGCGCAAGGCGCGCCGGGACACCGGCCAGTCGGGCCCGGCCACCCAGCAGTCCACCAGCAACACGAGGGGAGGGACCCGATAGTGGGTCAGAAGGTCAACCCGCACGGGTTCCGACTCGGGATCACCACCGACTACAAGTCCCGGTGGTACGCGGACAAGCTGTACAAGGACTACGTCAAGGAAGACGTCGCGATCCGCAGGCTCATGTCCAAGGGCATGGAGCGGGCCGGCATCTCCAAGGTGGAGATCGAGCGCACCCGTGACCGGGTCCGCGTCGACATCCACACCGCCCGCCCGGGCATCGTCATCGGCCGCCGTGGCGCCGAGGCCGACCGCATCCGCGGCGAGCTCGAGAAGCTGACCGGCAAGCAGGTGCAGCTGAACATCCTCGAGGTCAAGAACCCCGAGTCGGACGCGCAGCTGGTCGCCCAGGGCGTCGCCGAGCAGCTCTCCAGCCGGGTGAGCTTCCGCCGCGCGATGCGCAAGGCCATGCAGTCGGCCCAGCGCAGCCCGCAGGTCAAGGGCATCCGGGTGCAGTGCTCGGGTCGCCTCGGCGGTACGGAGATGAGCCGCTCGGAGTTCTACCGCGAGGGCCGCGTGCCCCTGCACACGCTCCGCGCGAACATCGACTACGGCATCTACGAGGCCCGCACGACCTTCGGTCGCATCGGCGTCAAGGTGTGGATCTACAAGGGCGACGTCAGCGGCTCGCGCGCCGAGCGGGAGGCCCTCGAGGCCCTCGCCCAGCGTCAGCAGCGCCGTGAGCGCGCTCAGCGGCCCCAGCGCCGCTCGGGCTCGTCGGGCACCACCGCGGGTGGGACCGAGGCCGGGCGCGCCGCCGCCGAGACCACGACGGGTCCGGTGGCCGACACCACGGACGCCGTCGTCGCGCAGACCTCCGGTGAGGTCGCTCCCGAGCAGACCGTCGCCGAGGCAGCCGGCCCGCAGGGCACGGCCGCCGCCGAGGCGACGACCGAGAACACGGAGAGCTGAGCCATGCTCATCCCACGGCGCGTCAAGCACCGCAAGCAGCACCACCCGAGCCGCTCCGGCCGGGCCAAGGGCGGCACCGAGATCAACTTCGGTGAGTACGCCATCCAGGCCCTGGAGCCGGCGTACGTCACCAACCGGCAGATCGAGTCGGCGCGTATCGCGATGACCCGGCACATCCGTCGTGGCGGCAAGGTGTGGATCTCGATCTACCCCGACCGCCCGCTGACGAAGAAGCCCGCCGAGACCCGCATGGGTTCGGGTAAGGGGTCGCCCGAGTGGTGGGTGGCCAACGTCAAGCCCGGCCGCGTGCTGTTCGAGCTGTCCGGTGTCGCCGAGCCCGTGGCCCGCGAGGCCATGCGCCGCGCGATCCACAAGCTGCCGATGAAGTGCCGCTTCATCACGCGTGAAGGAGAAGTGTGATGGCCGCTGGTCTGACCGCTCCCGAGCTGCGCGAGCTCTCCGTGGATGAGCTCGCCTCGCGGCTGCGCGAGTCGAAGGAAGAACTGTTCAACCTGCGGTTCCAGGTGGCCACCGGCCAGCTGGACAACAACCGGCGACTGCAGACCGTCCGCCGCGACATCGCCCGGATCTACACGATCATGCGCGAGCGCGAGCTGGGTCTCTCGGTCGCCCCGAGCGAGGGTGTGGCATGAGCGAGACCCAGCAGTCGTCCGGCCCCGGCCTGGCCGGCCGTGGCTACCGCAAGGTCCGCGAGGGCCTGGTCGTCAGCGACAAGATGGAGAAGACCATCGTCGTCGAGGTCGAGGACCGCGTGAAGCACGGCCTCTACGGCAAGGTCATCCGCCGGACCAGCAAGCTGAAGGCCCACGACGAGCAGGGGGTCGCCGGCATCGGTGACCGCGTGCAGATCATGGAGACCCGGCCCACGTCGGCCACCAAGCGGTGGCGGCTGGTCGAGGTCATCGAGAAGGCCAAGTAAGAGGCGGCCCTCCGGGGCCGTGGCGGGTAGGAGTACCCTGGACGACTGGCGCGCACCCCACCGCTCGAACGGGGACGCGCGCCGCATCCCGGTACCCGCGCTTCGGACGCACCGGCGGCAGCAGCCGCCGGTGCGTCCGCACGCGAGTGCCGGACAGCCGGTTCACCGTTCCGGCCCGGCTGTCACCACAAGTATTGGGGAGTAGGACGTGATCCAGCAGGAGTCGCGGCTGCGAGTCGCCGACAACACCGGTGCGAAGGAGATCCTCTGCATCCGGGTTCTCGGCGGCTCCGGGCGACGCTACGCGGGCATCGGCGACGTGATCGTCGGCACCGTGAAGGACGCGCTGCCGGGCGCCGGCGTCAAGAAGGGCGACGTGGTCAAGGCCGTGGTCGTCCGCACGGTGAAGGAGCGGCGTCGTCCCGACGGCTCCTACATCCGCTTCGACGAGAACGCCGCGGTCATCATCCGCGACAGCGGCGACCCGCGCGGCACGCGCATCTTCGGGCCGGTCGGCCGGGAGCTCCGCGACAAGCGCTTCATGCGGATCATCTCGCTCGCCCCGGAGGTGCTGTGATCATGGCTGCCGCCAGCAACGGCAAGACGCCGTCGATGAAGGTCAAGAAGGGCGACACCGTCCTGGTCCTGTCCGGCAAGGACAAGGGCGCCAAGGGACGCGTCATCGCCGCCTACCCGAAGCTCCAGCGCGTGCTGGTCGAGGGTGTCGGGCGCGTGCGCAAGCACACCCGCATCAGCTCGACGCAGCGCGGCGCCCAGCAGGGCGGGATCGTCACGCAGGAGGCGGCCATCCACGTGAGCAACGTGATGGTGGTCGACTCCGAGGAGAAGCCGACCCGGGTCGGATACCGCAAGGACGAGGAAGGCCGCAGCATCCGGGTCTCGCGGCGCACCGGTAAGGACCTCTGAACCTCATGAGCGCACCCACCCGTGAGCTGCCCCGCATGCTCGCCCACTACCGCGAGACGATCGTGCCCGCCCTCCAGTCGGAGTTCGGCTACGAGAACGTCATGCAGATCCCCCGCCTGACGAAGATCGTCGTCAACATGGGCGTCGGCGAGGCCACCCGCGACGCCAAGCTGATGGACGGCGCGGTCCGCGACCTGACCGCCATCACCGGTCAGAAGCC
This sequence comes from Blastococcus sp. SYSU DS0533, assembly GCF_054050775.1. NCBI lineage: Bacteria > Bacillati > Actinomycetota > Actinomycetes > Geodermatophilales > Geodermatophilaceae > Blastococcus > Blastococcus sp. SYSU DS0533. Next base: position 333,497 of record NZ_JBJGZZ010000001.1, read on the forward strand.
GGCCGTCGTCCGGGCCCGCAAGTCCATCGCCCAGTTCAAGCTGCGCGAGGGCATGCCCATCGGCGCGAAGGTCACCCTCCGCGGCGACCGCATGTGGGAGTTCCTCGACCGCCTGCTGTCGCTGGCCCTGCCCCGCATCCGCGACTTCCGCGGGCTGAACGCCAAGCAGTTCGACGGCAACGGCAACTACACGTTCGGGCTGACCGAGCAGTCGATGTTCCGCGAGATCGACGTCGACAAGATCGACCGCCCCCGCGGTATGGACATCACCCTGGTCACCACCGCGACCAACGACGAGGAGGGTCGCGAGCTGCTCCGCCAGCTGGGCTTCCCCTTCGCCGGCCAGCCCGTCATCACGACCGTCCGCTGAGCCGGGCAGGAGAGAAGAGATGGCCAAGAAGGCGCTGATCAACAAGGCGGCCCGCACCCCGAAGTTCAAGGTGCGCGGCTACACCCGCTGCCAGCGGTGCGGTCGCCCGCACTCCGTCTTCCGCAAGTTCGGCCTGTGCCGGATCTGCCTGCGGGAGATGGCCCACGCCGGGGAGCTCCCCGGCGTGCGCAAGTCCAGCTGGTGAAGGACCCCGTCCTCCCCACCCTTCGCACGCTCGGGGTGGGACCCGGGACGGGGCCGACGCAGGCCGGACGCACCGCGCAGTAGCACCTATCCACCGGGCACCACCGATCGCCGAGAGGCCCGGCGCCAAGTCCCTGAGACCCGGCGCACGAGGAACCGCGGCGAGAGAGGCACCACTCACGTCATGACCATGACCGACCCCATCGCAGACATGCTGACGCGTCTGCGCAACGCCAACCAGGCGTACCACGACTCCGCGGTCATGCCGTCGTCGAAGCTGAAGACGCACATCGCCGAGATCCTCCAGCAGGAGGGCTACATCGCCGGCTGGCGCGTGGACGACGTCGACAAGGACGGCAACCCCTTCAAGCAGCTGGTGATCGACCTGAAGTACGGCCCCAACCGCGAGCGCAGCATCGCCGGGGTCCGCCGGGTCTCGAAGCCCGGTCTGCGGGTGTACGCGAAGTCCACCGCACTGCCCAAGGTGCTCGGCGGACTCGGCGTGGCGATCATCTCGACCTCGACCGGGCTGCTGACCGACAAGCAGGCGACCAAGAAGGGCGTGGGCGGGGAAGTCCTCGCCTACGTCTGGTAAGAGGAGCGAGCGAAGATGTCACGGATCGGACGACTCCCGATCGCCGTGCCCGGTGGTGTGGACGTCGCCATCGACGGTCAGACGGTCAGCGTGAAGGGACCCAAGGGCGCGCTCAGCCACACGGTCGCCGCGCCGATCACCGTCGTACGCGACGAGGACGGCACGCTGCGGGTGCAGCGCCCCAACGACGAGCGGCAGAACCGCGCCCTGCACGGGCTCTCGCGGACTCTGATCGCCAACATGATCACCGGCGTCACCGAGGGCTACACCAAGACCCTCGAGATCGTCGGTGTCGGTTACCGCGTCCAGGCGCGCGGCTCGGACCTCGAGTTCGCCCTGGGCTTCAGCCACCCCGTGCCGGTGAAGGCCCCGGAGGGCATCACCTTCGCGGTCGAGTCCCCGACCCGCCTGCGGGTCAGCGGGATCGACAAGCAGCTGGTCGGTGAGGTGGCGGCCAAGATCCGCAAGATCCGCAAGCCCGACCCGTACAAGGGCAAGGGTGTGCGGTACCAGGGCGAGGTCGTCAAGCGCAAGGTCGGGAAGACGGGTAAGTGATGGCTCAGGCAACTGCTTCCAAGAACGGGAAGACCGCCGGCGGCCGCAAGCCCGTCGGCACCGACATCAGCACGGCGCGCCGCACCTCGCGGCTCCGTCGTCACAACCGGCTGCGCAAGCGGGTCTCCGGCACGCCGGAACGTCCGCGCCTGGTGGTCAAGCGCAGCTCTCGCCACATCCACGTGCAGGTCGTCGACGACACCGTCGGCCGCACCGTGGTGAGCGCGTCGACCATGGACGCCGGCCTCCGCGGGGCCGAGGGCGACAAGTCGGCCCTCGCCCGTCAGGTCGGCGCCCTGGTGGCCGAGCGCGCGAAGGCCGCCGGGATCACGGCGGTCGTCTTCGACCGCGGTGGCAACCGTTACGCCGGGCGCATCGCCGCCCTGGCCGACGGTGCCCGCGAGGGTGGGCTGGACTTCTGATGACCACCCACCCCACCAGCACGAGCGAGCAGATCGAGAGGGACGTCTGATGCCAGGACCACAGCGACGCGGCGGCGGCGCCGGCGGCGGTAACGACCGCCGGGACCGCCGTGACGGCGGGCGGGGCCCCGGTGGCGCGCCCGCCGAGAAGAGCAACTACATCGAGCGCGTGGTGGCCATCAACCGCGTGTCCAAGGTCGTCAAGGGTGGTCGGCGCTTCAGCTTCACCGCCCTGGTGATCGTGGGCGACGGTGACGGCACCGTGGGCGTCGGCTACGGCAAGGCCAAGGAGGTGCCCGCGGCGATCGCCAAGGGCGTCGAGGAGGCCAAGAAGCACTTCTACAAGGTGCCGCGCATCGCCAGCACCATCCCGCACCCGGTGCAGGGTGAGGCGGCCGCCGGTGTCGTGCTGCTCAAGCCGGCCAGCCCCGGTACCGGTGTCATCGCCGGTGGCCCGGTGCGTGCCGTGCTCGAGTGCGCCGGGATCCACGACGTGCTCTCCAAGAGCCTCGGTTCGTCGAACCCGATCAACATCGTGCACGCCACCATGCAGGCGCTGAAGGACCTCGTCCGCCCCGAGGAGATCGCGGCCCGCCGCGGCCTGCCCCTCGAGGACGTCGCCCCGGCCGCCATGCTCCGTGCGCGTGCGGGTCAGGGGGTCTGAGATGGCGCAGCTGAAGGTCACCCAGATCAAGTCCGCGATCGGCACCAAGCCCAACCAGCGCCAGACGCTGCGTTCGCTGGGCCTGAAGAAGATCAACGACTCGGTCGTCCAGGAGGACCGTCCCGAGATCCGCGGGATGGTCGCGACGGTGCCGCACCTGGTCACCGTCGAAGAGATCAGCTGAGCAGGGGCACAACATGACTCTGAAGGTCCACCACCTGCGGCCCGCCCCCGGCGCCCACACCAAGAAGACCCGGGTGGGTCGTGGTGAGGGTTCCAAGGGCAAGACGGCCGGGCGCGGTACCAAGGGCACCGGCGCGCGGGGCACCGTCTCCGCGCGGTTCGAGGGTGGGCAGACGCCGCTGAACATGCGGCTGCCCAAGCTCTCGGGCTTCAAGAACAACAACAAGGTCGTGTTCCAGGTCGTCAACCTCGACCGGATCGCGGCGCTGTTCCCGCAGGGCGGTCCGGTCAACCCGGACACGCTGGCCGAGGCCGGCGCCGTGCGCCGCGGCCAGCCCGTCAAGGTGCTCGGCACCGGCGACCTCGGCGGGGTCAAGGTCGACGTGCACGCGAACGCCTTCTCCGCCTCCGCGGCCGAGAAGATCGCCGCGGCCGGAGGCAGCACCACCCGCATCTAGTCCCGAGGACCCCTCTGCCCCGGCCCTCCTGCAGGGTCCCGCCGCGAGCCTGCGAGCGGTGGGGGGCAGGGGGGTCCTTACACTGACTCGACCGACAAGGGGAGGGCACGTGCTGCAGGCGTTCGCCGCGGCGTTCCGGACGCCAGATCTCCGGCGCAAGCTGCTGTTCTCCCTGGCGATCATCGCCATCTACCGGCTGGGGGCGGCGGTCCCCGGGCCCGGCGTCTCGGTGGAGGCGATCAACAGCTGCCTGGAGGCGGCGCAGGCCTCCGACCAGCGCGACGTCTACTCGCTGGTGAACCTGTTCTCCGGTGGCGCGCTGCTGCGGCTCTCGGTGTTCGCGCTGGGCATCATGCCGTACATCACGGCGAGCATCATCGTCCAGCTGCTGGTCGTGGTGATCCCGCGGTTCGAGCAGTTGAAGAAGGAAGGGCAGTCGGGTCAGGCGAAGCTGACCCAGTACACCCGCTACCTCACGATCGCGCTGGCGGTCCTGCAGGCGACCGGCATCATCGCCCTGGCCCGCAGCGGGCAGCTGTTCCCGAACTGCAGCGAGGAGATCATCCCCTCGGACTCCGTCTGGACGACGGTGGTCCTGGTGATCGCGCTCACCGCCGGAACCGCCTTGATCATGTGGCTCGGCGAGCTGCTCACCGAGAAGGGGATCGGCAACGGCATGTCCGTGCTGATCTTCACCTCCATCGCCGCGCGCATCCCGGCCGAGGGCGGGTCGATCCTGCAGACCCGGGGCGGCGTCGTCTTCGCCGTCGTCTGCGCCTTCGCGGTCGTCATCATCGGCACGGTCGTCTACGTCGAGCAGGCCCAGCGGCGCATCCCGGTCCAGTACGCCAAGCGGATGGTCGGGCGCCGCATGTACGGCGGCACGTCCACCTACCTGCCGCTGAAGGTCAACCAGGCCGGCGTCATCCCGGTCATCTTCGCGTCGTCCCTGCTCTACCTGCCGCAGCTGATCGTCCAGCTCCAGGGCACCGAGACCGGTGGCGTCCGCCAGTTCTTCGAGACGTACGTCATCGACCAGAGCAGCCCGGTCCACATCGCGGTCTTCTTCGGCCTGATCGTCTTCTTCACGTACTTCTACGTGTCGATCACGTTCAACCCGGAGGAGCGGGCCGACGACATGAAGCGGTACGGCGGCTTCATCCCGGGCATCCGCCCGGGGCGGCCGACCGCCGAGTACCTCCAGTACGTGCTGTCCCGGATCACCCTGCCGGGGTCGATCTACCTGGGCGTGGTTGCCGTCCTGCCCAACTTCTTCCTGGCCATCACGCAGGAGGGGCAGAACCAGAACTTCCCGTTCGGCGGCGTCGCCGTCTTGATCATGGTCGGAGTGGGGTTGGAGACGGTGAAGCAGATCGAGACGCAACTCAACCAGCGCAACTACGAAGGGTTCCTGAAGTAGTGCGCGTCGTCCTCCTGGGGCCGCCCGGAGCGGGCAAGGGCACCCAGGCGCAGATCATCGCCGGCAAGCTCGGCGTCCCCGCGATCTCGACGGGTGACATCTTCCGGGCGAACGTGAGCGGCCAGACCGAGCTGGGCCGCAAGGCCAAGGTCTACATGGACGCCGGTGACCTCGTCCCCGACGAGATCACCGTGGCCATGGTCAAGGACCGGCTGGCCGAGGCGGACGCCGCCGCCGGCTTCCTGCTCGACGGGTTCCCGCGGACGATCGCCCAGGCCGAGCAGCTGAGGTCCTCTCTGCAGGACCTCGGGCACGGCCTCGATCGGGTTCTCGAGCTCGTGGTCGAGGAGGAGGAGCTGGTCCGCCGGCTGTCCGGTCGGCGGATGCTCGTCGACGGCCAGATGGTCCAGCGGGACGACGACAAGCCCGAGACGGTACGGCACCGGCTCGAGGTCTACCGGGAACAGACCGCGCCGCTCTCCGGCTTCTACGAGGGCGAGGGGCTGCTCGCGCGCATCGACGCGATCGGCTCCGTCGAGGAGGTCACCTCCCGTGCGTTGCGCGCGCTGGGCGCCGACGGTGACGGCGAGGCCGGTCAGCCGGCCGCCGTCTGACCTGACGGGTCCGGCGCGGTGAAGGAGCAACTCGGCAGATGACGGCAGGACTCCTCGGCCGCCTTCCGTTGCTCGCGAAGTGGAGTGGACGCATGATCCAGATCAAGACGCCGCACGAGATCGAGCTGATGCGGGGTGCGGGCCTCGTCGTCGCCGGTGCCATCGCGGCGGTCCGCGCCGCCATCCGGCCAGGGGTGACCACCGGCGAGCTCGACGCGATCGCCGAGGACCACATCCGCAGCGCGGGGGCGGTGCCCTCGTTCCTGGGCTACCACGGTTTCACGGGCAGCATCTGCGCGTCGATCAACGACGAGATCGTGCACGGCATCCCGCGCAAGGACCGGACGTTGGCAGCCGGCGACAACATCTCCGTCGACTGCGGCGCGATCCTGCACGGCTGGCACGGTGATTCCGCCGTGACGCTGACCGTGGGGGAGCCCTCGGCGGAGGACGCGGCGCTCATGGCCGTGACCGAGCGCTCCATGTGGGCGGGGCTCGCCCGCGCGGTGGCCGGCGGCCGGCTCACCGACATCAGCTCGGCCGTCGAGGCCGAGATCCGCCGGGAGCAGCACCCGTACGGCATCGTCGACAACTACGGCGGGCACGGCATCGGCACCGAGATGCACCAGGACCCGCACGTGCTCAACTACGGCCGTCCCGGTCGCGGACCCAAGCTGGTCCCCGGGTTGGCGCTGGCCATCGAGCCGATGGTCACCGTGGGCGACCCGGCGACGGTGGAGCTCGAGGACGGCTGGACCGTCGTCACCAAGGACGGGTCGCGCGCGGCTCACTTCGAGCACACGGTCGCGATCACGTCCGAGGGCCCGTGGGTCCTCACCGCCGAGGACGGCGGCGTCGCGGGGCTCGCCCCGTTCGGCATCACCCCCCGCACCTAGAGGGACCCCGTCGCCGCCCGGTACTCGCCGCGCTCGCACCGGGGGCCCTGCGACGAGGCCGATCCAGTCGGTCGCCAGGGCCGATCCGGCGTGGTGCCGGCGCCCGGTCCGGGACGACGCCGCGGGGTGCGGGCCGTCACGCCAGGGGCGAGTTGGTGACTCGCCGGGCACCGGGGTACGATCTTCTGTGGCGCTAGCGCCGTTCCGTCGTCGTGCTGTGGCCGCATGACCCGGAGCGCCCTCTGCGAGAGCGTCAGCACCACCCGATCTGCAATCTCCGAGCGCGTCCAGCCGGGTACCGGTGCGGGCGCGGGAGGAACCAGTACCACCGAGTCAAGGAGTGCGTGTACGGCATGGCGAAGAAGGACGGGGCCATCGAGGTCGAGGGTCGCGTCGTCGAGCCGCTGCCCAACGCGATGTTCCGGGTCGAGCTGCAGAACGGGCACCGGGTGCTCGCCCACATCAGCGGCAAGATGCGTCAGCACTACATCCGCATCCTGCCCGAGGACCGCGTGGTCGTGGAGCTGTCGCCCTACGACCTGACGCGCGGTCGCATCGTCTACCGCTACAAGTGACCGTCGCGGACCCGCACCAGGTGCGGGGTCCCGGCACATCGATTTCGAGGAATGAGGGGCGGCACCGGTGAAGGTCCAGCCGTCGGTGAAGAAGATCTGCGACAAGTGCAAGGTGATCCGCCGGCACGGCCGGGTCATGGTCATCTGCGACAACGCCCGGCACAAGCAGCGCCAGGGCTGAGGGAGTACCAGAACATGGCACGACTGGCTGGCGTCGACCTCCCCCGCGAGAAGCGGATGGAGATCGCGCTCACCTACATCTATGGCATCGGCAAGCACCACGCCAAGGAGACCCTGGCCGCGACGGGGGTCAACCCCGACCTGCGCGCCAGGGACCTCAGCGACGAGGACCTGCTGAAGCTGCGCGACTACATCGACGAGCACTTCCGCGTCGAGGGTGACCTCCGCCGCGAGGTGGCCGCCGACATCCGCCGCAAGGTGGAGATCGGTTGCTACCAGGGCCTGCGGCACCGCCGTGGCCTCCCGGTGCACGGTCAGCGCACCCGCACCAACGCGCGCTCGAGCAAGGGCCCGCGCAAGACCATCGCCGGCAAGAAGAAGGCCGGCAAGAAGTAGGCCGCGAGAGCGCGTCGTCGCAGAGCCCGTGAGGGGGGAGCGACGGTGCGCGCGCGTGCTGCCTCTCTAGGCCACGAAGAGAAGGAACCCACAGACACATGCCTCCCAGGGCTCGCGCCGCGGCCGGTGCCAAGAAGGTCCGCCGCAAGGAGAAGAAGAACGTCGCTCACGGTGCTGCGCACATCAAGAGCACGTTCAACAACACGATCGTCTCGATCACCGACCCGACCGGGAACGTGATCAGCTGGGCCTCCGCCGGCCACGTCGGCTTCAAGGGCTCGCGCAAGTCGACGCCGTTCGCCGCGCAGATGGCCGCCGAGAACGCGGCCCGCAAGGCGCAGGAGCACGGCATGCGCAAGGTCGACGTCTTCGTGAAGGGTCCCGGCTCCGGCCGCGAGACCGCGATCCGCTCGCTGCAGGCCACCGGCCTCGAGGTCGGGCAGATCCAGGACGTCACCCCGCAGCCGCACAACGGCTGCCGCCCCAAGAAGCGTCGCCGGGTCTGACCGGCCACCGACGAGATCGAACGAGGTAGATAGACGTGGCCCGTTACACCGGAGCCGACTGCCGCATGTGCCGGCGCGAGAAGATGAAGCTGTTCCTCAAGGGCAGCAAGTGCGAGTCCCCGAAGTGCCCGATCGAGATCCGGCCCTACCCGCCGGGTGAGCACGGCCGGGGTCGCAGCAAGGACAGCGAGTACCTGCTGCAGCTGCGCGAGAAGCAGAAGGCCCGCCGGATCTACGGCGTGCTGGAGAAGCAGTTCCGCGGCTACTACGAAGAGGCCAACCGCAAGACCGGCAAGACCGGTGAGGTCCTGCTGCAGATCCTCGAGTCGCGGCTGGACAACGTGGTCTACCGGGCCGGCTTCGCCGAGTCCCGCGACATGGCGCGCCAGCTGGTGCGCCACGGCCACATCCGGGTGAACGGCCGCAAGGTCGACATCCCGTCCTACCGGGTCAGCGAGAACGACATCATCGAGGTCGCCGAGAAGTCGCGCACCATGATGCCGTTCGAGGTGGCCCAGGCCCGTGCCGGTGAGCGACCCGTGCCGCCGTGGCTGGAGGTCATCAGCAACCAGCTGCGTGTGCTGGTGCACGGCATCCCGGCCCGCCAGGTGATCGACACCCCGGTCCAGGAGCAGCTGATCGTCGAGCTCTACTCCAAGTAGCGGCTCGTCCCCAGGTGCCGGGAGCGATCCCGGCACCTGGGGCAAGGCTCCGACGGGCGGACAGATGCCCGCGCGAGGCCAGCACCACCCCCTCACGGCGTCATATGGCGGGTGCCGGAGGACCTGAAGGAGAAACGCAATGCTCATCGCACAGCGCCCCACGCTGACCGAGGAGACCATCACCGAGCAGCGCTCGCGGTTCGTCATCGAGCCGCTGGAGCCCGGCTTCGGCTACACCCTCGGCAACTCCCTGCGGCGCACGCTGCTGTCGTCCATCCCCGGTGCCGCTGTCACCAGCATCCGCATCGAGGGCACCCTGCACGAGTTCACCACCGTGCCGGGCGTCAAGGAGGACGTCACCGAGATCATCCTGAACCTCAAGGGCCTGGTCGTCAGCTCCGACTCCGACGAGCCGGTCACGATGTACCTGCGCAAGCAGGGCCCGGGTGAGGTCACCGCCGCGGACATCGCGCCGCCGGCCGGGGTCGAGGTGCACAACCCCGACCTCCACATCGCCACCCTGAACGGCAAGGGCCGGCTGGAGATCGAGCTGGTCGTCGAGCGCGGCCGCGGCTACGTGCCGGCCCCGCAGAACAAGCAGCCCGGCCAGGAGATCGGCCGCATCCCGGTCGACTCCATCTACTCGCCGGTCCTCAAGGTGACGTACGCCGTCGAGGCCACGCGTGTCGAGCAGCGCACCGACTTCGACCGCCTCGTGGTCGACGTCGAGACCAAGCCCTCCATCGCCCCGCGCGACGCCATCGCGTCGGCCGGGTCGACCCTGGTGGAGCTGTTCGGCCTGCTGCGCGAGCTGAACGTCGACGCCGAGGGCATCGAGGTCGGGCCGAGCCCGGCCGAGGCCGCCGACATCGCGAACTTCTCGATGCCGATCGAGGACATGGACCTCACCGTCCGGTCCTACAACTGCCTCAAGCGCGAGGGCGTGCACACCGTCGGTGAGCTCGTCACCCGTTCCGAGGCCGACCTGCTGGACATCCGGAACTTCGGGGCCAAGTCGATCGACGAGGTCAAGATGAAGCTGGCGGCCATGGGCCTCGCGCTCAAGGACAGCCCGCCCGGGTTCATCCCCACCTCGATCGAGAGCTACGACGAGGGGTACGAGACCGACGCCTACCAGGGCACCGGCGAGTACGCCGCGGGCTACGACCAGGCGCAGTACGACGACGGCTCCTACCAGGAGACCGAACAGCTCTGAGGGACGGCGCAGCCGGGCGGCGGGGTGACCCGCCGCCCGGCACCGCCGTCCGACGCGCAACACTGGACGACGCACCACAGACGCTTTGCACCACGGATGCAGCCGGCACCGAGCGCCCGGCCGCCTGAGGAAGGACCGACATGCCCACCCCCACCAAGGGCCCCCGTCTCGGCGGCTCGCCCGCGCACGAGCGGCTGATGCTGGCGAACCTGGCCACCTCGCTGTTCGAGCACGGGCGGATCACCACCACCGAGGCGAAGGCCAAGCGGCTGCGTCCGCTGGCCGAGAAGCTGGTGACCTTCGCCAAGCGCGGTGACCTGCACGCCCGTCGTCAGGTGATGACGACCATCCGTGACAAGGACGTCGTCCACACGCTGTTCGCCGAGATCGGTCCTCGCTACGAGAACCGCCCCGGCGGCTACACCCGCATCACCAAGGTCGGCCCGCGCAAGGGCGACAACGCCCCCATGGCGGTCATCGAGCTCGTCGAGGCGCTGACCGTGGGCCAGCAGGCCGTCGGCGAGGCCGAGCGTGCCCGTGGCACCCAGTTCGCCACCGGTGCCGGCGCTGCCGCGGCCGCCGGCGAGGTCACCGCCGACGTCGTCGAGCCGACCGACTCCGCGGACTCGGTCGACAGCCCCGACTCGGTCGACAGCGCCGACACCCCCGACGAGGTCGCTGCCGAGGCGCCCGCCGCGGACGCCGACGCCGAGGGCACGGACGCCCGATGAGCGAGCCCCAGGACGTGCCGGGCGCCGGCGCCGCCGGCGTCTCCGCCGGTGGCGGCGACCAGGGGGCCACGTTCGAGGGTGAGACCACCGGTCCCGGAGGCGACACCTCGCCGGCCGTGACCGACGGCAGCGTCAGCGACGAGGCCCAGGAGATCGTCACCGACCTCTACAACCCCGACGACGAGCGCCAGGACGACGGCGATGTCACGCCGCAGCCCCAGCGCGAGAACGCCGCCGTCGTGGAGGACCCCGCGCTCTCGCCCGAGGTGGCGCGCGCCGCCGCGGCCGAGGTCGAGGCCGCCGAGCTGGGCGACGCCGCGACGGCCAGCGAGCAGTACCAGGGCGGCGACGCCGCGCCCGACCCGAAGTGACCGGTCGCTGACCACGCCGCTCACGGGTGCCGAGTCCCGGACAAGGCCCCAGGACGAGCCCGCCACCGAAGCCGGTGGCGGGCTCGTCCGTCTCCGGCTCGACGTGCAGTACGACGGCACCGGGTTCCACGGCTGGGCCCGTCAGCCGGCGGTTCGGACCGTGCAGGAGGAACTGGCGCGCGGCCTGGCCACGGTGCTGCGCCGGGACGTCGACCTGACCGTCGCCGGCCGCACCGACGCGGGGGTGCACGCCACCGGTCAGGTGGCGCACTGCGACCTGCCGCGGGAGGTCTGGGCAGAGCAGGCGCCGAAGCTGGTCCGCCGGCTGCGGGGCGTGCTCCCGCCCGACCTCGCCGTCCGCTCGGTCTCCGAGGCGCACCCGGACTTCGACGCACGCTTCGCCGCGCTGGCCCGCCACTACGCCTACCGGCTGACCGACGACCCGGCCGGGCCGCCGCCGCTGCGCCGGACCGACACGGTGGCCTGGCCCCGCCGGCTCGACGACGCGGCCATGGACCTCGCCGCCGGTCTGCTCCTCGGCGAGCACGACTTCGCCGCCTACTGCAAGCGGCGGGCGGGCGCGACCACCATGCGCACCCTGCTGCGGCTGAACGTCTCGCGCGTCGCGGAGGACGGTGTCGAGGTGGTCCGCATCGACGCCTCGGCCGATGCCTTCTGCCACTCGATGGTGCGCAGCCTCGTGGGCGGGCTCGTCGCGGTGGGCGAGGGCCGGCGCCCGCTGGACTGGCCGGCCGGGCTGCTCGAGCGCACCGAGCGCGCCAGCGAGGTGCCGGTGGCTCCGGCCCACGGGCTGACGCTGCTCGCCGTCGACTACCCGCCTGACGCCGCGCTCGCCGCCCGGACCGGCGTCACCCGGGCCCGTCGCGACGGGTGACGCGGGGGGTCGGCGGGCGTCACGCAGCCGGTCACGGCACCGCGGCGACCGCCTCCGAGATCGGCGTCCCGCCGGCGACGAGTTCGACGACCGCGCCGTCGCGCGGGTGGTCCAGGAGCTCGAGCAGGACGGCCGCCACGTCGTCGCGCGGGATCTCGCCCCGCTCGACGTGCCGGTCGAGGGTGACCCGCCCCGTCCCGGGATCGTCGGTCAGCCCGCCCGGGCGCAGCACCGTCACCGCGAGCGCCGGGCGCGCGAGCAGGTCCTGCTCGGCGGCCAGCTTGGCGCGCAGGTAGGCGGCGAACACGTCGTCGAGGCCCTCGGGTGGGCGGCCGCCGGCGACGAGGTCGGTGCCCATGGAGGAGACCAGCAGGTAGGTCCGCACGCCCGCGCGCTCGGCGGCGTCCGCGAGCAGCACCGCGGCACCCCGGTCGACGCTGTCCTTCCGCGCCGCCCCGCTGCCCGGGCCGGCGCCGGCGGCGAAGACGACGGCGTCGGCACCCTGCACCACCTCGGCGACCTCGTCGACGGAGGCGGACTCGAGGTCGACCACCGCCGGGGTGGTGCCGTCGGCCTCCAGGTCGGCCCGGTGGTCGGGGTTGCGGACGAGGCCGACGACGGCGTCGCCGCGGCTGGACAGCAGACGGCCGAGGCGGCGGGCGACCTGCCCGTGGGCCCCGGCGATGACGATGCGCATGCCCGGGCCCTACCCGGGAGGTCCGCCGGCTACCGCCCGCGCCCGCGCCAGCTCCTCGGGGGTGTCGCAGTCCGACCACGGTGCCGGCCGGCCGGGCTCGACCGGCGGGGACCAGCGGTCGACGGCCAGGCCGGACACCACCCGGTGCAGCGCCCGGGGGCCGGCCGGGTCCGCCACGGCCGCGCGCAGGGCCGCGGTGCGCCAGGCACCGAGCAGGAACTGGTCCCGGCCGTCCTCGTCGACCACCAGCACCCCGTCGCGGCGCAGCCGCCGGCGCAGCTGCAGGACCAGGTCGGCGGTGAGGAACGGGAGGTCGGCGGCGAGGACGACGACGGCGGGGGTCTCCACGTGGTCGAGGCCGGCGCGCAGCGCAGCCACCGGACCGCCGCCGGGTGGCGTCTCGCGCGTCAGGAGGACGCCGTCCGGAACCTCCTGCGCCGGTCCGACCACGACCCGGCCCTGTGCGTCGGCCACCCCGTCGAGGACGGTGGCGAGCAGGGTCCGGCCGCCCACGCGCAGCTGTGGCTTGGCCTCCCCGCCCAGCCGTTCGGCCCGGCCGCCGGCCAACACCACGGCCGCGTAGGGGGGCAGGGGGTCCACGTCGTCACCGTAGGCCCGCGGCATGGGTACCGTCGCCCGCGTGGGACGAGTCACCAGCCGCACCCCGGTGCTGCGCATCCGCGGTCCGCAGCACACCACCCGGCCGGACACGGTCGCCGCCGAGGAGCCGCTCGAGATCCGCCTGGGCGGCACCGCCCTCGCGATCACCATGCGCACGCCCGGCGACGACTTCGACCTCGTGCACGGGTTCCTGGCGACCGAGGGGGTCATCCGCGGGGCCGACGACGTCGCGGGCCTGCGCTACTGCGACTCGGTGGACGCCGACGGCCGCAACACCTACAACGTCGTGGACGTCGACCTCGCGCCCGGCGTCCCGGTGCCCGACACCGGGCTGGAGCGGAACTTCTACACGTCGAGCTCGTGCGGCGTCTGCGGCAAGGCCAGCATCGACGCCATCCGCACCAAGACCGCGTTCGACGTCGCCGCCGATGCCGTGGAGCTGCCGCTGGAGGTGCTGCTGGCGCTGCCCGACCGCCTGCGGGCCGCCCAGCAGGTCTTCGACAAGACCGGCGGTCTGCACGCGGCGGGCCTGTTCACCGCCGGCGGGGAGCTGCTCGCCCTCCGGGAGGACGTCGGCCGGCACAACGCCGTGGACAAGGTGATCGGCGACGGCGTCCGCGAGGGCCGGCTGCCGCTGGCCGGGCAGGTGCTGATGGTGAGCGGCCGGGCCAGCTTCGAGCTGACCCAGAAGGCCGCCATGGCCGGCATCCCGGTGCTGGCCGCGGTGTCGGCGCCGTCGTCCCTCGCCGTGGAGCTCGCCCGCGAGGTGGGCATCACCCTGGTCGGCTTCCTGCGCGGCGACGGCTGCAACGTCTACACCCGTACCGAGCGCATCCAGCTGGCACCGGAGAACTGACGCAGCACCTGACGGGAGCCGCCCCGCGGGGTGACCGCAGGGGTGGGGGCCGGAGGCTCCCGCGACGGAGGTCAGGACGCGCTCAGCGCAGGCCGGGGACGGAACCCGGCCGCGGTGTCGTCCGGAGGACGACGTCAAGCATGGTCGCCGCCGCGCAGCTGGCTGACCACGTGGGGGAGCAGCGGTGCCAGGACCGCGAGCCCGTCCTTCACACCACCGGTCGATCCCGGCAGGTTGACGACGAGCGTGCGCCCCGCCGTCCCGGCCACGCCGCGGGAGAGCACCGCCGTCGGCACCCCGTTCTCGGCCCCGTACCGGCGCACCGCCTCGGCGATACCCGGCGCCTCGCGCTCGATCACCGCGCGGGTGGCCTCGGGGGTGACGTCGGTGGGGGAGAGCCCCGTGCCACCGGTGGTGAGCACCACGTCGAACCCGGCGTCGACGGCGTTGCGCAGCACGTTCTCCAGCTCGACGGCGTCGTCCGGGCGGACGTGCGGCCCCTCCACGTCGAAGCCCAGCCGGGCGAGACCGTCGGCGAGGGCCTTGCCGCTGCGGTCGTCGTAGACGCCGGCGTAGGCGCGGTTGGAGGCAGTCAGCACCATCGCCCGGGCGTCGGACGGCAGTGGGGCGGTCACCGGGTCCACTCCCCGCTCTTGCCGCCGGTCTTGCGCAGCAACCGGACGTCGGTGATCGCCGCTCGCGGGTCGACGGCCTTCACCATGTCGATCATCGTCAGCCCGGCCACGGTGACCGCCGTGAGCGCCTCCATCTCCACCCCGGTGCGGTCGGCGGTGCGGGCGGTCGCGGTGATCTCGACGGCGTCGTCGGCGACCTCGAGGTCGACGGTGACGCCGTGCAGCGCGATCGGGTGGCACAGCGGCACGAGGTCCGGGGTCCGCTTCGCCCCGGCGATGCCCGCGATGCGCGCCACCGCCACGGCATCGCCCTTGGGCACCCCCTCGCCGCGCAGCAGGCGCACGACCTCGGGGCTGACCAGCACGCGGCCGGCGGCGGTGGCCTCCCGGGCGGTCACCGTCTTGGCGGAGACGTCCACCATCCGGGCGGCCCCGGACTCGTCGACGTGGGTGAGACGCGGCTCGCTCACCGCAGTGCTCCCGCTCGTCCCCGCGCTCGCTCGTCCCTCGCTGCGATGCTCACTCGCTGTCCACTCACTGGAGTGCTCCCTCGATCAGCACGACGTCCACGGAGGCGCCGGCGGGCAGTTCGGTGACGTCCTCGGGGACGACGACCAGGCAGTTGGCCCGGGCCAGGTGCGCGACCAGGTGCGAGCCGGGGCCGCCGACCTGGGAGACCTCACCGCCGTCGTAGCGGCCGCGCAGGAACTGGCGGCGGCCGGCGGGGGAGCGCAGCGGGCCGGAGAGCCGGGCCGGTGCCCGCAGGCGGTCGGGCGAGGTGTGCCCGAGGGCGCGGCGCAGCGCCGGGCGGACGAACACCTCGAAGGAGACGAAGGCGCTGACCGGGTTGCCGGGCAGGGTGACCACGGGGACGCCGTCGACGGTGCCGGCGCCCTGGGGGCCGCCGGGCTGCATCGCGACCTTGCCGAACTCGACGGTGCCCAGTGCCCGGAAGGCGTCCTTCACGACCTCGTAGGCGCCGGCGCTGACGCCGCCGCTGGTGATCAGCAGGTCGGCCGTCGCCACCTCGGCGCGCACGGTGGCGAGGAACTGGTCGACGTCGTCGGGGACGAAGTGCAGCCGCCGCGGGGCGCCCCCGGCCTCCTCCACCGCGGCCGCCAGCAGCGCCGAGTTGGACTCGTAGATCTGGCCGCGCGCCAGCGGCTGCCCCGGCGCGACCAGCTCGCTGCCGGTGGAGAGGACGAGCACCCGCGGCCGGCGCCGGACGACGAGCTCCGAGACGCCCACCGCCGCGGCCAGGCCGAGCTGGGCGGCACCGAGCGGGGCGCCGGCGGAGAGCGCGACGGTGCCGGCGGCGATGTCCTCGCCCGCCGCCCGCAGGTGGCTCCCGGCCGCGGGCCGGTCACGGATCTCCACCATCTCGGTACCGCCGTCGGTGAGCTCGACGGGGACGACGACGTCGGCCCCCGGCGGCAGCGGGGCGCCGGTCATGATCCGGTGGACGGTGCCCGGCGCGAGCGGGACGACGTCGGTGCGTCCGGCGGGGATGTCCTCGGCCACCGGGAGCCGCACCGGGCCGCCGTCGGCGCCGGCGAGCTCGGCCCAGCGACCGGCGTAGCCGTCCATCGCCGAGTTGTCGAAGCCGGGCAGCGGCACCTCGGCGACGACGTCGCGTGCCAGCACACGTCCGTGCGCCTCCGCCAGGGGCACGGTCTCCTCGGGCAGGGCGGGCAGCAGCGCGCTCACCGCCGCCTGGTGTTCCTCGACCGTCCGCACGGGGCACATCCTCGCCCATCGCCGCCTCCCCGACAGCGGCGGTCGCCAGGAGGTGCGGCATGGCTGCGGTGGTCGTGCTGGGACAGGTCGGCCGCGACCTCGTGCTGCGGCTCACGGCGGTGCCGGACGTCGGTGGCTCGGCCTCCGCCACCGGCCGCACGGAGGTGCTCGGCGGGAAGGGGGCCAACCAGGCGGTCGCGCTCACGCAGCTCGGCGTCCCGGTGGCGCTGGTCGGCGTCGTCGGGGACGACCCTGCGGGGCGGGACGTGCTGGCGCAGGCCGCCGCCGACGGCGTCGACGTCTCGGGCGTCGTCACCCGGCCGGACGCGACGACCGCCCTCCTCCTCGACCTGGTCGAGGACGGCGGCCGGCGACGGCTGGTGGAGGACGTGCCGCCCGCGGTGCTGCTCACCCCCGCCGACGTCGCCGCGGCCGGGGCGCTCATCGCGGGCTGCCAGGTCCTCAGCCTCCAGCTGCAGCAACCCGGCGCGGCGGTGCGCGCGGCGCTGGGACGGGCGCCCCGGACGGCGCTCGTGGTGGCCGACGGGGCGCCGGAGGACGCGGGCACGCGGGACGCGGTGCTCGGCCGCGCCGACGTCGTCCGGGCCGATGCCGCCGAGGCCGAGCTACTGGTGGGCCAGCGGCTGTCCGGACCCGACGACGCCCGCGACGCCGCCGCGCGACTGCTGTCGGCCGGCCCCCGGCTGGTGGCCCTGGCCACCGGCGAGGAGGGCGACCTGGTGGCGTGGCGTGCCGGCCCGGCTCCCGGGGTGACGGCGGGCGTGGGGGAGGCCGACCCGGCGTGGGCCGACGGCGAGGTCCTCGTGCCCCGGCTGGGCGGCTCGCCGGTCGACCCGACCGGTGCCGGGGACGCGTGGGTCGCGGCGCTCGTCGCGGCGCTGCGCGGCCGGGGCGGCCCCGAGGAGGCGGCGTGGCTCGCCGCCGCGGCGGCGGCCTCGACGGTCGCGCGCGCGGGCGGGCGGGCGGCGCTGGACCCGGTGGCACTGGCCGGGGTGATCGACCGGGAGCGCGGTCGCGGCGGCGTCCGGCTATCGTCCGGGCGTGGCTGAGATCGACCGGATGCTCGAGGCGAACGCGGAGTGGGCGGAGCGTTTCCCCGGCAGCAAGCCGGTGGCCCCTGCGCGGAAGGTCGCCGTCGTCGCCTGCATGGACTCGCGGATGCCGCTGTTCCCGCTCCTGGGCCTGGAGGTCGGTGACGCGCACGTGATCCGCAACGCCGGTGGCGTCGTCACCGAGGACACGGTGCGGTCGCTGACGATCTCGCAGCACCTGCTCGGCACCCGCGAGATCGTGCTGGTCCACCACACCGACTGCGGGCTGCAGAAGAGCAACGACGTCGACTTCGCCGACCTGGTGGAGCGGGCCACCGGCCGCCGGCCGCCGTGGTCGGCCCGCACCTTCACCGACGTCGACGCGGACGTGCGGGAGTCGATGCGCCTGCTGCGGGACTGCCCCTACCTCCTCTCGCGCGAGGTGCGGGGGACGGTCTACGACGTCGACACCGGGCGGCTCCGCGAGGTGGTGTGACCGCGGGCGGGAGACCGCTCCGGCGCTGCTGGTATCGTGCTCGGTTGGCGCGCGTGCCGGCTGGTGCCGCGCGTGCAGATCCGTCTCCCGTGCTCGGCGAGGCGATCCCACCAGCCATCCCGACGACGACGGAGGACGCGCGCCGTGCGCACGTACACCCCCAAGCCCGGCGAGGTCGCCCGGGCCTGGCACGTCATCGACGCCACTGACGTGGTGCTCGGTCGACTCGCCAGCCAGACCGCGCAGCTCCTGCGCGGCAAGCACAAGCCCCAGTACGCCCCGCACGTGGACGTCGGCGACTTCGTCGTCATCGTCAACGCCGGCAAGGTCGCCCTGACCGGGTCGAAGCGGGACGACAAGCTCGCCTACCGGCACTCGGGTCACCCGGGTGGCCTCAAGACCATCAACGTGGGCGACCAGCTGCGGACGCACCCCGACCGCGTCATCGAGCGCGCCATCAAGGGCATGCTCCCGCACAACACGCTGGGTCGGCAGATGCTGAAGAAGCTCAAGGTCTACGCCGGCCCGGAGCACCCGCACGCCGCGCAGCAGCCCCAGACCTACGAGATCAAGCAGGTGGCCCAGTGACCAGCGCACTGACCGTGACCGACGCCGAGGGGCGTCCGGTGCAGACCGTCGGCCGGCGCAAGGAGGCCGTCGTCCGCGTGCGGCTGCTCCCCGGCACCGGCCAGTTCAAGCTGAACGGCCGCTCCCTCGAGGAGTACTTCCCGAACAAGGTGCACCAGCAGCTCATCCGTGAGCCGTTCGTGACCCTCGAGAAGGCCGAGCAGTACGACGTCGTCGGCATCCTCAAGGGTGGCGGCGTCACCGGGCAGGCCGGCGCGCTGCGCCTGGCCATCGCCCGCGCTCTCATCGAGGTCGAGTCCGAGGACCGCCCGGCCCTCAAGAAGGCCGGCTTCCTGACCCGTGACCCGCGGGTCAAGGAGCGCAAGAAGTACGGGCTCAAGAAGGCCCGCAAGGCGCCCCAGTACTCCAAGCGCTGACCGGTACGTCCGTGGGTCGCCTCTTCGGGACCGACGGCGTCCGGGGTCGGGCCAACTCCGACCTCACGCCGGAGCTGGCCCTCTCGGTGGCACGCGCCGCCGCAAGCGTGCTCGCCGACCGCGACGGGACCTCGCGTCCCGTCGCGGTCGTCGGCCGCGACCCCCGCGCGAGCGGGGAGATGCTCGAGGCCGCGGTCGTCGCGGGCCTCACGAGCGCGGGAGCCGAGGTGCTCCTCGCCGGCGTCGTGCCGACCCCGGCGCTGGCCTGGCTGACCGGCCGCAGCGACGCCGACCTCGGCGTCATGATCTCGGCCAGCCACAACCCGATGCCGGACAACGGCATCAAGCTCTTCAGCCGCGGTGGGCACAAGCTGCCCGACGCCGTCGAGGCCGCCATCGAGCGGACCGTCACCTCCGGTGCCTCCGACGGGCACCGCCCCACCGGCGGCTCGATCGGCCGCGTCAGCGCGCTTGCCGACGGTACGGACGCCTACGTCGAGCACCTGCTCTCCACGGTCGACCGGCCCCTGAGCGGGCTCTCGGTCGTCGTCGACGCCGCGCACGGGGCGGCCGCCACGGCGGCGCCCGAGGTCTACCGGCGCGCCGGGGCGACGGTGCACGCCATCGGCTGCGAGCCCGACGGCTGGAACATCAACGACGGCGTGGGCTCCACCCACCTCGGACCGCTGGTCGAGGCCGTCCGGGCGCGGGGCGCCGACATCGGGCTGGCCCACGACGGTGACGCCGACCGGTGCCTGGCCGTGACCGCCGAGGGCGAGGTCGTCGACGGCGACGCCATCCTGGCGATCTGCGCACTGGACCTCCACGAGCGCGGTGCGCTGAAGTCCGACACGGTCGTCGCGACGGTCATGAGCAACCTCGGCTTCCACCACACGATGCGCGACGCCGGCATCTCGGTGAACACGACTGCGGTCGGTGACCGCTACGTGCTGGAGGCCCTGCGCGCGCACGACCTCAGCCTCGGCGGGGAGCAGAGCGGCCACCTGGTCTTCCTGGAGCACGCCACCACCGGCGACGGCCTGCTGACCGGGCTCGCGCTGCTCTCCCGGATGGCCGGGACCGGCGCGTCGCTGGCGGAGCTCGCCTCGGTGGTCCAGCGGTTGCCGCAGGTGCTGGTCAACGTGCCCGTCTCCGACCGCCTCGCGGTGGCCGCGAGCGACGAGGTCGCCGCCGCGGTCAACGAGGTCGAGGCCGAGCTGGGTGACACCGGCCGGGTCCTCCTGCGGCCCTCCGGCACCGAGCAGCTCGTGCGCGTCATGGTCGAGGCTCCCACGCAGGAGCAGGCGGACCGGGTGGCCCGGCGCCTCGCCGATGTGGTGGCCGAGGTGCGCTGACCGCGGTCGTGTGACGCCTGGGGCGCTGGAAGCCCCGTGCGACGCGGCGTCGCCGTGCATGCGTGGCCTGGACGGATCGGTCCGCCACTCCCGGTACTCTCGGGCGAATGTGCGGCATCGTGGGATACGTCGGCCCGCAGGACGCCCGGGACGTCGTCCTGGAAGGACTGCGGCGACTGGAGTACCGCGGCTACGACTCCGCGGGCATCGCCGTCGTCGCTGAGGGTGAGCTGAGCTCGGCGAAGAAGGCCGGCAAGCTCGCCAACCTGGAGAAGGTGCTGGCCGACCAGCCGCTCCCGGCCGCGACCATCGGCATCGGGCACACACGCTGGGCCACCCACGGTGGCCCTACCGACCGGAACGCCCACCCGCACCTCTCCGCTGACGGCGCGGTCGCGGTGATCCACAACGGGATCATCGAGAACTTCGCCGCGCTGCGGGCCGGGTGCGAGGCCACCGGCGTGGAGTTCAGCTCCGAGACCGACACCGAGGTCGTCGCCCACCTGCTGGCCGCCGTCTACGAGTCGGCCCCGGCGGGGCCCGGCCGGCTGGCCGAGGCGATGCGCGCGGTCTGCCAGCGGCTGGAGGGCGCGTTCACCCTCGTCGCCACGCACGTCGCCGAGCCCGACACCCTCGTCGCCGCCCGGCGCAGCAGCCCGCTGGTGGTCGGCATCGGCGAGACGGCCGACGGCACCCCCGAGTACTTCCTGGGCTCCGACGTCGCCGCGTTCATCGGGCACACCAAGGAGGCGCGCGAGCTCGGCCAGGACCAGGTCGTCGAGATCGACCGGACCCGGGGGCTCACGGTCACCGGCTTCGACGGCGCGCCGGCCGAGCCCACCGCCTACACCGTCGACTGGGACGCCGCGGCCGCCGAGAAGGGCGGCTACGACTGGTTCATGCTCAAGGAGATCGCCGAGCAGCCGCAGGCGATCGCCGACACGCTGCTGGGCCGGCTCGGCGAGGACGGCGAGCTCGTGCTCGACGAGGTCCGCCTGTCGGACCAGGAGCTCCGCGACATCGACAAGATCTTCGTCGTCTCGTGCGGCACCAGCTACCACGCGGGCCTGATCGCCAAGTACGCCATCGAGCACTGGACCCGGATCCCGGTCGAGGTGGAGGTGGCCAGCGAGTTCCGCTACCGCGACCCCGTGCTGGACCGCTCCACGCTGGTCGTCGTCATCAGCCAGTCGGGCGAGACGATGGACACCCTGATGGCGCTGCGGCACGCCAAGGACCAGAAGGCCCGCGTGCTGGCCATCTGCAACGCCAACGGCTCGACCATCCCGCGCGAGTCCGACGCCGTCCTCTACACCCACGCCGGGCCGGAGATCGCGGTGGCTTCGACCAAGGCGTTCCTCGCCCAGGTCGTGGCCTGCTACCTCGTCGGCCTGTTCCTGGCCCAGGTGCGCGGCGTCAAGTACGAGGACGAGATCGCCGCGATCGTCGAGGACCTGCGCAAGCTCCCCGACGCCGTCGAGGAGGTGCTCGAGCAGATGGAGCCGGTGCGCGCGCTGGGCCGGTCGCTGGCCGATGCGGGCACCATCCTCTTCCTGGGGCGCCACGTCGGCTTCCCGGTCGCGCTCGAGGGTGCGCTGAAGCTCAAGGAGCTCGCCTACATCCACGCCGAGGGCTTCGCCGCCGGGGAGCTGAAGCACGGCCCGATCGCCGTCATCGACCAGGGCACCCCGGTCGTCGTCATCGTGCCCTCGCCCCGCAGCCGCAACTCGGTGCACGGCAAGGTCGTCTCCAACATCCAGGAAGTGCGGGCCCGCGGGGCGCGCACGATCGTGATCGCCGAGGACGGTGACGAGGACGTCGTCCCCTTCGCCGACGAGCTCATCCGCGTGCCCCGGACGCCCACGCTCATGGCGCCGGTGGTGACGACGGTGCCGCTGCAGGTGCTCGCCTGCGAGATCGCCGACACCCGGGGCTACGACGTCGACCAGCCGCGCAACCTGGCCAAGAGCGTCACCGTCGAATAGCGGCTGCCCGTCGCCATGGTCCGGGGACCTGATCATGGCGCGTCCTCCCTCACGGCAGACGGTGGGGGGAGACGCGCTGCGGTGAGGGAGGACGGCGCCGGGCGCCCGGGACGACGGCGCGGCAGACTGGGCGCCGTGATCATCGGGGTGGGCATCGACGTCGTGCCGGTCGACCGCTTCGCGCGCTCGCTGACCCGCACCCCCGGGCTGCGCGACCGGCTGTTCACCGCCGAGGAGCAGCGCACCCCGTCGGGCGCCCCGCGGACCGGGGAGTCGCTGGCCGCGCGGTTCGCCGCCAAGGAAGCGCTGGCCAAGGCGCTCGGCGCCCCCGGTGACCTGCACTGGCACGACGCAGAGGTGACGGTCGGCGCCCACGGCCGGCCGCACCTGGCCGTGCGCGGTTCGGTGGCCGGTCGCGCCGCCCAGCTCGGCGTCACCTCGTGGCACGTCTCGCTGAGCCACGACGGCGGTATCGCGTCAGCGGTGGTCGTCGCCGAGGGGCTGACCCGGGAGGCCACGTGATCGACCTGCACACCGCCGTCGAGGTGCGCGCGGCCGAGGCCCCGCTGCTGGCCGCCCTGCCCGAGGGTGCGCTCATGCAGCGCGCGGCCGCCGGCCTGGCCACCGTGTGCCTGCGGCTGCTGGGGCGCCCCTACGGCGCCCGGGTCACCGTCCTGGCGGGGGCGGGGAACAACGGTGGCGACGCACTCCTCGCGGGGGCGCGGCTCACGGCCCGGGGGGCACGCGCGACCGCCGTCCTGCTCAGCCCCGACCGCGCCCACCCGGCGGCGCTCGCCGCCTTCCGCCGGGCCGGCGGACGGACCGTCGCCGTCGAGGCGGCCGGGCCGGTGCTCGATCGGTCGGACCTCGTGCTGGACGGGATCGTCGGCCTCGGCGGCTCAGGCGGGCTCCGGCAACCGGCCGCCGCGCTGGTCGAGCGCGCGGCGGCGGGGCCCGCGCTGATGGTCGCCGTCGACCTGCCCAGCGGCGTGGACGCCGACACCGGCGCCGTGGTCGGTGCCGCCTTCCCGGCGATGCACACGGTCACCTTCGGGGCGGTCAAGCCCGGCCTGGTCGTCGGCGCCGGCCGCGGCCACGCCGGGGAGGTCCACCTGGTCGACATCGGGCTGGGGCCGCACCTCCCGGCGCCGTCGGCCCGGCAGCTGACCGACGCCGACGCCGCCGCCCGGCTACCGCTCCCGGACGCCGACGACGACAAGTACTCGCAGGGGGTCGTCGGCGTCGTCGCCGGCTCGGCCACCTACCCCGGGGCGGGCGTCCTCTGCACCGGGGCGGCGCTGCGGACGCGGCCCGGGCTGGTGCGCTACGCGGGGACGGCGGCCGACGGCGTCCGGGCCGCGTGGCCCGAGGCGATCGTGACCGACGGCCGGCCGGGGGACGCCGGCCGCGTCCAGGCGTGGGTGGTCGGGCCCGGCCTGGGCACCGGGGACGACGCCCGCAGCGTCGTGGCCGAGGTGCTCGCCACCGACCTGCCCGTGCTCGTCGACGCCGACGGGCTCACCCTGCTGGCCGCCGAGCCGGAGCTGGTGCGCCGCCGGTCGGCGCCCACCGTGCTCACCCCGCACGACCGGGAGTTCGCCCGGTTCGGCGCCGAACCCGGCGACGACCGGATCGGGGCCACCCGCCGGCTGGCCGCGGACCTGGGCGCCGTCGTCCTGCTGAAGGGTGACGCGACCGTGGTCGCCGACCCGGAGGGGGCCGTCTTCGTCAACGGGACCGGCACGCCCTGGCTGGCCACCGCCGGTACCGGCGACGTGCTCTCGGGGATCGCCGGCGCGCTGCTGGCGGCGAACCTGCCCGTGGTCGAGGCGGCGGCGGTCGCGGCGCACGTGCACGGGCGCGCCGGGCAGGTCGCCGCGGCGCGCGGACCGTTCGTCGCCGGTGACGTCGTCCGGCACCTGCCGGAGGCGGTCGCTCGGGTGCGCGGTGCCCCGCCGGCCGGCCTGCCAGACTCGGGGGCGTGACGAACGGGACCGGTGCCGAGGTGGTCGTCGACCTCGACGCCATCGCGGCGAACACGGCGGCGCTGCGAGCGCGGGTGGGGCGACCGCTGATGGCGGTCGTCAAGGCCGACGGGTACGGGCACGGGCTGGTGCCGGCGGCTCGGGCCGCGCTCGCCGGTGGCGCCGACCAGCTGGGCGTCGCCGTCGTGGGCGAGGCGCTGGCCCTGCGGGCCGCAGGGGTCACGGCACCGGTGCTGGCCTGGCTGAACGGCCCGGGTGCGGACATCGCCGCCGCGCTGGCCGCGGACGTCGAGGTGTCGGTCAACGCCACCTGGGGCCTGGCCGAGGTGGTGGCCGCGGCCCGGGCGACCGGCCGGACCGCCCGGCTGCACCTGTTCGTCGACACGGGGCTCTCCCGGGAGGGGGCGCCCGTCGCCGAGTGGCCCGGGCTCGTCGCGGCCGCCGCCCGGGCGCAGGCCGACGGCGATGTCCTGGTCACCGGGCTGTGGAGCCACCTCGCCTACGCCGACGCCCCCACCCACCCCACCATCGACGCGCAGGTGCGGGTGTTCGAGGAGGCGGTCGCGGTCGCCCGGGCCGCGGGGCTCACCGACGCCCGCCGGCACCTGGCCAACTCGGCGGCGACGGTCGCGCTGCCCGAGACCTGGTACGACATGGTGCGCCCCGGCGTCGCCGTCTACGGGCTGGACCCGCTCGGGGGCGACCCCGCCGCGCACGGGCTGCGGCCGGCGATGACGGTGCGCGCCCGGGTCGCGCTGACCAAGCGGGTCGCCGCCGGGGAAGGGGTCTCCTACGGCCACACCTACGCGACCCCCGCCGAGACCACGCTGGCCCTCGTGCCCGCCGGCTACGCCGACGGGGTGCCGCGGGCCGCGGGCAACACCGCGCCCGTCCTCGCGGCGGGCCGGCAGCGGACCATCGCCGGCCGGGTCTGCATGGACCAGTTCGTCCTCGACGTCGGGGACGACCCGATCGCCGTCGGCGACGAGGTGGTCCTCTGGGGGCCGGGGAGCGGGGGAGAGCCCACCGCCCAGCAGTGGGCCGACGCCGTCGGCACCATCCACTACGAGCTGGTCACCCGGATCGGCGGCCGGTTCACCCGCCGCTACGTCGGGTCGGCGGGGGCGGTCTGATGGCCCGCAGCCGCCCGCAACCGGCCCGGCGCCCGGCCGAGCACCCCAGGGCCCGCGCCGCCGGCGTGGTGGGTGCCGTCGTCGGGCTGGCCGCCGCGGGCACCGCGGCCGGCGTCGCGCTGAGCCGCATCGCGGCCCGACGGGTGCGGGCGGCCGAGCTGGGCCCGGCGGCGGAGGTGGCGACGGCGCTGGCCGAGAGCCGGCTGCGCCAGGTGGACCCGCTGGGGGCCGATGCACGGCCGGCCGACCGCACCGCCCTGGTGCAGGCCGACGACGGCGTGCTGCTCTCCGTCGAGGAGATCGGCCCCCGCGACGCGCCGCTGACCGTCGTCTTCGTGCACGGCTACAGCCTGTCGATGGCGTCGTGGGCGTTCCAGCGCCGCACCCTCGGCGCGGAGCTGGCCACGGGTAACGGGCACCGGCCGCAGGCGCGCCTGGTCTTCTACGACCAGCGGGGCCACGGTTCCTCGGGCCGGGGCGCGCCGGAGCACTCCACCATCGACCAGCTGGCACGCGACCTGCTCGCGGTCCTGGACGCGCGCGCACCGCGCGGCCCGGTGGTCCTGGTGGGGCACTCGATGGGCGGCATGACGATCATGGGGCTTGCCGCGCTCCGGCCCGAGCTGTTCGGCACCCGGGTGCGGGGTGCCGCGCTGGTCTCCACCTCCAGCGGCAACCTCGCCGAGCTCCGCTTCGGCCTGCCCGAGATGCTCACCCGCCTGCGCGCCGCGGTTCTGCCGGTCGCCGCCTGGACGATGCGGCACCGGCCCTCCTTCGCCGAGCGCACCCGCCGGGTGGCCGCCGACCTGGTGTCGGCGGCGACGAAGGCGCTGTCGTTCGGCTCCTCCGACGTCGACCCGGCCCTCGTGCGCTACGTCGACGCGATGATCGCGGGCACGCCGGTCGACGTCATCGCCGAGTTCTACCCGGCGTTGGCCGGCCTCGACGAGACCGGCCGCCTGGAGCCCCTGCGCCGGGTGCCCACGCTGGTGCTCACCGGCGACCGGGACACGATGATCCCGCAGGAGCACAGCGAGCTCATCGTCGAGCGCCTCGCGCAGAGCGGTGAGAACGCCGTCGAGTACGTCGTCGTGCCCGGCGCCGGGCACATGGTGCTCCTGGAGCAGCCCGACGAGGTCAGCCGGGCGATAGCGGGGCTGCTCCGCCGCGTGGCGGCCGGAGCGGACGTCGGCGCGGCGGGCTGACCCGGCCCCGGGGACGGCTCCGCCGCCGCGGCTAGGGTGCGGGGGTGGCCGCTCCCCGTCCGCCCCGGCTCGACGCCGCCGCCGACGAGGTGGCCCGCGCCGCGGCGGCCGCTCCCGACTGGGCGGCGCTCGCGGACACCGCCCGCGCCTGCGTCGCGTGCCCCGAGCTGGCCACGGCCCGGCAGCACGTGGTCGTCGGGGACGTGCCGCTGGGCGGCCGCCCGCGCTTCGTGCTGGTGGGCGAGGCGCCGGGCGCGACCGAGGACGAGACCGGCCGGCCGTTCGTCGGGAGGTCGGGTGCGCTGCTGGACCAGCTCCTCGCCGAGGCGGGCCTGGACCGCGCGCAGGCCGCAGTGCTCAACGTGGTCAAGTGCCGGCCCCCGGGCAACCGCACCCCCAGGGCGCCGGAGGTGGCGCGGTGCGGCGGCTGGCTGCGCCGCCAGCTGGAGCTGCTCGGCAGCCCCGTGGTGGTCGCGCTGGGGCTCTCCTCGGCCAAGTGGTTCCTCGGCCCGCGCACCGTCCTGGCCGCCGTCCGCGGGCGTGCGCACGAGGTCGACGGCCGCGCCGTGTGGGCCACCTACCACCCGTCGGCCGCCATCCGGTTCGGCCCGAACGGCGCCCCGCGCGCCGGCCTGCTGGCCGACCTGACCGCCGTCGCCGGATCGCTCGAGGGGCGGAGATGAAGCGGGAGCACGTGCTGCCGCACCTCGCCGACACGCATGCCCTGGGCGAGGCGCTCGCCGCCCTGGTCCGCCCGGGCGACCTGGTGGTCCTGGTCGGCCCGCTCGGCGCGGGCAAGACCGCCCTCACCCAGGGCATCGGCGCGGGGCTCGGCGTCCGCGAGCCGGTCACCTCACCGACGTTCGTCATCGCGCGGGTGCACCGTGGTGGCCGCATCCCGCTGGTGCACGTCGACGCCTACCGGCTGGGCGGTCACGCCGACGTCGACGACCTCGACCTCGACGCCTCGACCGACGAGTCGGTGACCGTCGTCGAGTGGGGGCAGGGACTGGTCGAGCAGCTGGCCGACGAGCACCTGGAGGTGCGGCTGGACCGGCGGGACGACGACGTCCGCACGGCCCTGCTGGTGCCGCACGGCCCGGGGTGGGCCGCCCGGCTCGACCGGAGCTGACACGGGCGGGGCCGCACGGCTCCGGCTGGCAGGATCCGCGACCGCGACCACTCCCGGAACGCCGGCGCCGTAAGGCAGGGTCGTGGCCGGTGGGCTGCCCGAGCTGGACCAGCGGTTGTCCCGGGAGCTCGACGCGTGCAAGGCCGCCGCCACCGAGGGGTCGCGGCAGCGCGGGAGCTGACCGTGCAGGTCCTGCACCCACGTGTTCGTCACCTCGTTCACCTTCCAGGCGCCGGCCTTCCACGAGCGGCAGGGCCACCGCGAGATCTTCCGGCGGGAGGGCGTGCCCACGCCCGGTGCGGCCGACCTCCACCTCCGCAAGGAGCTGTGAGGCGGCGCCGGGCGCGGGCGGCGGCGTCGCGGTCCTCGACGAGGACGACGAGGTGGTGCAGGGCGGTGGTGCTGGGCGCCGGAGGACTCCGGGGTGGGTGCGGTGCGGCGAGAGGACGTCGTCCGGCGCGGGCGGGGCCACAGCAGAGGGGCACGGCGGTGCTCGCGGAGGGCGGCCCGCGCGGCCGCCCGCTGGTCACCGGAGCGCCGGATCCCTGACTCGCTCGTGGCTCGAGGCCGACCCGGCGGTCACGGGGGCGACCGCAGCGCCGGGGCGGCGGCCCCGGGCAACGAGTTCCTGGTTAGCCTTCGGCCCGTGGACCCGCGGGTGGAGCTGATCGAGCTGCGGCCGGCGGCCCTGCGCGGGCTCGCCGACGGCGACCTGGCCGCGGCCGAGGCGGCGGCGCCGGTGCCGCTGAGCCCGTACCTCGCGGGGCCGGAGTGCCGGGCGGTCTGGCGCATCCGGGCCGAGCAGGTCGTCGCGGACCCGGCCGGCGCCCGCTGGATCACCCGGGTGGTCCACGACCCCGTGCGCGGTGTGACGGTGGGCCGGGCCGGCTTCCACGGACCACCGGACGCATCCGGCATGGTCGAGATCGGCTACTCCACCGACCCCCGGTACCGGCGTCAGGGGTACGCCCGGGCGGCGCTGCGCGCGCTGCTGGCCGAGGCGGCCCAGGAGCCCGCGGTCACCACCGTGCGCGCGTCGGTGGCCCCGGCGAACACCGCCTCGCGCGACCTGGTGCGCGCCGAGGGCTTCGTCGTCGTGGGCCAGCAGGTCGACGAGGAGGACGGACTGGAGATCGTCCACGAGGTGGCCGCCGGCACTCGCCTACGCTGATCGGTCGTGCTGGTCCTCGCGCTCGACACCGCCACCCCGACGCTCGTCGCGGGGCTCGCGCGGTGGACCCCCGACGGCGGCACGGAGGTGCTCGCCGAGCGAGCCGTCCCCTCCGGCACGAAGCACGCCGAGCTGCTGACCCCGGCGATCCAGGACGCGCTGGCCGACGCGGGCCTCGCGCTCGGCGAGGTCGAGGCCGTCGTCACCGGGCTGGGCCCCGGGCCGTTCACCGGTCTGCGGGTCGGGGTCGTCACCGCCGCCGCGCTCGCCGACGCCCGCCGGTTGCCGGTGGTCGGGGTGTGCTCGCTCGACGCCATCGGCAGCGGGGCCCGCACGGTGGTGACCGACGCCCGCCGCAAGGAGGTCTACTGGGCCGCCTACGACGACGCCGGCCGCCGGGTCGAGGGCCCCGGGGTGGTCCGCCCCGAGGAGTTCGGCCGGGGCGGCCCGTTCGTCGGTGACCCGGCGTTCGCCGAGCGGCTCGGGAGCGCGGTGGCGCCGGCGGAGGTGACCACCGCGGGCCTGCTCCGTGCGGCCGCGACCCAACTCGCCGATCCGGGATCGGCCGCCCCGCTGGTGCCGCTGTACCTGCGCCGGCCCGACGCGGTGCCGCCCACGTCGATCAAGGCCGTGACCCGGTGACCCGGCTGCGGCCGATGGCGCTCGCCGACCTGGCCGCGGTCATGGGGCTGGAGGAGGAGCTCTTCGCCCCCGACACGTGGACGGTGGCGATGTACCGCGACGAGCTCGCCCGCCCCGACACCCGCCACTACCTGGTGGCCGAGGACGACGGCGGCGTCGTCGGGTACGCCGGGCTGATCGCCTACGACGACGAGGCCCACGTGGCCACGATCGGGGTGACCGGCGCACGGCAGGGCGAGGGCATCGGCGCCCGGCTGCTGGACGCGCTGCTGGCCGAGGCCGACCGGCGCGGCGTCCCGGTGGTGCTGCTGGAGGTGCGCGCGGACAACGAGACCGCGCAGGGGCTCTACCGCCGCCGCGGGTTCACCGAGATCGGCCGGCGGCGTGGCTACTACCAGCCCAGCGGCACGGACGCCGTGGTCATGAAGAGGGAGCGCACAGGGGCGTGAGCATCGCAGCGAGGAACGAGCGAGGAGCGGAGCGCCCCGCGGGAGCGACATGGGACGGAGGGACGCCGTGACGGAGCCGCTGGTCATCGGGTTCGAGACCTCCTGCGACGAGACCGGCGTGGGCATCGTCCGCGGGCACACCCTGCTCGCCGACGCGCTGGCCACCTCGATGGCGGAGCACGAGCGCTTCGGCGGCGTCGTCCCCGAGATCGCCTCGCGCGCCCACCTGGAGGCGATGGTGCCGACGGTGCACCGGGCGCTGGCCGAGGCAGGTGTCAGCGCCGCCGACGTCGACGCCGTGGCGGTGACGAGCGGCCCCGGGTTGACCGGTGCGCTGCTCGTCGGGGTCGCGGCCGCCAAGGCGTACGCCCTCGCGCTCGGCAAGCCGCTCTACGGGGTCAACCACCTCGCCGCGCACGTCGCCGTCGACGAGCTGCAGCACGGCCCGCTCGCCGAACCGTCGATCGCGATGCTGGTCTCCGGCGGCCACAGCTCGCTGCTGCTGGTGCCCGATCTGGCCCAGGAGGTGCAGTCGCTGGGGCGGACGATCGACGACGCGGCGGGGGAGGCGTTCGACAAGGTCGCCCGTGTGCTCGGGCTGCCGTTCCCCGGTGGCCCGCCGATCGACCGGGCCGCCCGCGAGGGCGACCCGCACGCGATCACCTTCCCGCGCGGGCTCACCGGCCCCCGCGACCCCGCCTACGACTTCTCCTTCTCGGGCCTGAAGACCGCCGTCGCCCGGTGGATCGAGGCCCGGGAGCGCGCGGGTGAGCCGGTGCCGGTGGCCGACGTCGCCGCCTCGTTCCAGGAGGCGGTCGCCGACGTCCTCACCGCCAAGGCCGTGCGCGCCTGCCGCGACCACGGCGTCGACCACCTCGTGCTCGGCGGGGGAGTGGCGGCCAACTCGCGGCTGCGCGCCCTGGCCGAGGAGCGCTGCGCGGCGGCCGGCATCGTGCTGCGGGTGCCCAGCCCCAGGCTCTGCACCGACAACGGGGCGATGGTGGCGGCCCTGGGCTCGCGGCTGGTCGCCGCGGGCGTCGCGCCGTCCGCCCCGGACCTCGGGGCGGACAGCTCCCTGCCGATCGACGTCGTCAGCCGCTGACGTCGCACACCAGGGCGGTCGGGGCGCCGGCGACCCGGGTGACGACGACGGTCGCCGTGCCGCCGCCGGGGCCGCGGAGCTGCCGGGCCAGGGTCTCCGGCTCGATCGCCGAGCCGCGCTTCTTCACCACCACCCGGCCCACCCCGCGGTCGCGCAGCAGCGCCCTGAGCTTCTTGAGGTTGAACGGCAGCACCTCGTCGACCCGGTAGGAGCTGACCCACGGGGAGCCGGCGTGCTCGTCGGAGGTCAGGTAGGCGATGGTCGGGTCGACCAGGGTCGCGCTCAGGTCGGCGGCGACGAGCGACACCAGCCCGGAGCGGATGGCGGCGGGGTCGGGCTCGTGCAGCCAGGACCGCACCGGCCCGTCCGGTGCGGGCCCCGGATCGGCGTCCGCGGTGAGCTCGTGGACCTCGCCGTCGCCGAGCACGGTCGCCCGCCGCCAGGTCGCCGACACCGCGGGACCCCACAGCAGCGCCTCGACGATCGAGCCGCCGACCGACACCCACTCGGCCTCCACGCCCTCGGGCACCCGCTCGTGGTCCAGGCCGGGCGCCACCTTGACCACCGACGTCGGCACCTTCGCGAGCAGCTCCGCGACGGTCGACCACGGCGGCGACCAGCGGTCCGGGTCCAGCAGCCGCCGGCCGCCGGCCCGCCGGGCAGGGTCGAGGACGGCGGCGCCGCACCCGGCCACCTCGCCCCCGCGGGCGGCGGCCACGACCTCGACCGCGTCACCGGCCACCACCCAGACGTCGTCGGCGACCCCCAGTGCCTCGGCGTTGGCGGCGGTCAGCTCCCGGGCCACCGGGTCGACGTCGACGGCGAGGACCCGGGCACCCGCGCGGGCGAGCGCGATCGTGTCGGTGCCCGCCGCGCACCCCAGGTCGGCGACGGAGTCGGCGCCCCCGGCCAGCAACCGGGCCGCGCGCCGGGCGGCTAGCGCCGGGCGTCCGGCCTGCTCGAGGGTGTCACCGGTGAACAGCATCCGGTCGGCGTCCGCCCCGAACGCCGCCCTGGCCCGCTGCCGCTGCCGGGCGACGCCCCACGCGGGACCGGCGAGGTCCGTGCCCACCTCGGCGCGCAGCCGGGTCAGGGCGGTCACCGCGTCGGCTCCCTCGGCCAGCAGCGCCGCCGCGCGCGCCAGCGCCGCCGCGCCCTCCGGGGTCGTCAGCGCGCGCAGCTGGCGCACCGTCTCGGCGGTCTGCTCCTCGGATGGCCGGTCCACCGGCACAGCGTGGCGTACGCGCTGCTCCGGCTCGCCGTCACCCACCCTGGCGACCGGGTTGAGTGGCTGGCACTCTCCTGGGTAGAGTGCCAAGCGACACGGGCTGGCGCCCGACCCCCGCGACGGCGGGCGCCCGACCTCGTGCCACAGCATCGAACATCCCTGCCGTCCGACACCGAAGGGGGCGTCACCGACGTGACGACCGCTACCAAGGTCAGCATCAAGCCGCTGGAGGACCGGGTCGTGGTCCAGGCCAACGAGGCCGAGACCACCACCGCTTCCGGTCTGGTCATCCCGGACACCGCCAAGGAGAAGCCCCAGGAGGGCACCGTCGTCGCCGTGGGCCCCGGCCGCATCGACGACAACGGCAACCGCGTCCCGCTCGACGTGAACGTCGGCGACGTGGTCATCTACTCGAAGTACGGCGGCACCGAGGTCAAGTACGCCGGCGAGGAGTACCTCGTGCTCTCCGCCCGCGACCTGCTCGCCGTCGTCTCGAAGTAAAAGGACCCGTCGCACCCCGCGGCTCGCCAGCTCGCCGCGGGGCCCTGCGACGGGGCCGTCCCAGCACCTCACCAACGACCGCCCCGGCGACCCGAACACCGGGTCCCGGGGCGGTCGTCTTTCGCCCTGCACTGACTGATCGGAAGGGCCCATGGCCAAGATCATCAAGTTCAACGAGGACGCCCGCCGAGCCCTGGAGCGCGGTGTCGACAAGCTCGCCGACGCGGTCAAGGTGACGATCGGCCCGCGCGGCCGCAACGTCGTCCTCGACAAGAAGTTCGGCGCCCCGACCATCACCAACGACGGCGTCACCATCGCCCGCGAGGTCGAGCTCGAGGACCCGTACGAGAACCTCGGCGCCCAGCTGGCGAAGAGCGTCGCCACCAAGACCAACGACGTCGCCGGTGACGGCACCACGACGGCGACCGTGCTCGCCCAGGCGCTGGTGCACGAGGGCATGCGGAACGTCGCCGCCGGCGCGAACCCGATGGCGCTGGGCCGCGGCATGCGTGCCGCCGTCGACGCCGTGCACGCCGCCCTCGACGCCGCCGCCACCCCGGTGGAGAAGCGCGAGGCCATCGCCGGCGTCGCCACCATCTCCGCGCAGGACGCCGAGGTCGGTGAGCTGATCGGCGAGGCGATGGAGCGCGTCGGCAAGGACGGCGTCATCACCGTGGAGGAGAGCAACACCCTCTCCACCGAGCTCGACGTCACCGAGGGCGTCCAGTTCGACAAGGGCTACCTCTCGCCCTACTTCGTCACCGACCCCGAGGCCATGGAGGCCGTCCTCGAGGACGCCCTCGTGCTGCTGGTCAGCGGCAAGATCAGCGCACTGGCCGACCTCCTGCCGCTGCTGGAGAAGGTGCTGTCCACCGGCGGGCGCCCGCTGCTGATCGTGGCCGAGGACGTCGAGGGCGAGGCGCTCTCCACCCTGGTCGTCAACTCGATCCGCAAGACCGTCAAGGTCGTCGCGGTGAAGTCACCCTTCTTCGGCGACCGGCGCAAGGCCTTCATGACCGACCTCGCCGTCGTCACCGGCGGGCAGGTGGTCAGCGAGGACGTCGGCCTCAAGCTCGACCAGGTCGGCCTCGAGGTGCTCGGCACCGCCCGGCGGGTCACCGTCACCAAGGACGAGACCACCATCGTCGACGGCGGCGGCACCTCGCAGGCCATCGGTGACCGCGTGGCGCAGATCCGCCGCGAGATCGAGGCGACCGACTCCGACTGGGACCGCGAGAAGCTGCAGGAGCGGCTGGCCAAGCTGGCCGGCGGCATCGGCGTCATCCGGGTCGGCGCGGCCACCGAGGTCGAGCTCAAGGAGCGCAAGCACCGCATCGAGGACGCCATCGCCGCCACCCGCGCGGCGGTGGAGGAGGGCGTGATCCCCGGCGGCGGGTCCGCCCTGGTGCACGCCGCGAGCGCGATCGAGGCCCTCTCGCTGGAGGGCGACGAGCTCACCGGCGCCCGTGCGGTGCGCACGGCGCTGGACGCCCCGCTGGTGCAGATCGCCGAGAACGCGGGCTTCGAGGGCCGCGTCGTCGTCGCCAAGGTGCGCGAGGCCGGCGCCGGTCAGGGCTTCAACGCCGCGACCGGCGAGTACGGCGACCTCGCCGCGCAGGGCGTCATCGACCCGGTGAAGGTCACCAAGGCAGCGCTGGGCAACGCCGTCTCGATCGCGGCGATGGTGCTCACCACCGACTCCGCCGTCGTCGAGGCGCCGGAGGAGGAGCACGAGCACGGCGCCGGTGGGCACCACACCCACGGCCACTCCCACGGCCACGGGCACAGCCACTGAGCCTCGGCGAGACCACCTGACCTGATCGTGGCGTGTCCTCCCTCACCGTCTGCCGGGGGGGGGAGGACGCGCCACGGCGGGGGAGGACACCGCGCACACGCGAGAGGGCCCGGTCCAGGAATTCTGGACCGGGCCCTCTCGCGTGCTGGTGGGGAGCTAGACCCCGGCGGCGACCGCAGCGGGCTCGGCCGCGATCAGCCGGGCCCGCTCCTCCTCGCTCATGCCACCCCAGACGCCGTAGGGCTCGCGGACGGCGAGCGCGTGCTTCAGGCACGCGTCGACGACCGGGCACCGGGAGCAGACGGCCTTGGCCGCGGACTGCCGCCGCGCCCGGGCCGGCCCGCGCTCCCCGTCGGGGTGGAAGAAGAGGGACGTGTTCTCGCCACGGCAGGCTCCGTGGAGCTGCCAGTCCCAGACCTCGGCCACGGGCGTCGGGAGTCTGCGGATGTCGGCCATGTCTCCTCCAGGACTCGGTAGAGCCGGAGGGGGCTGTCCGGCTGCAAGGGGCCCGGTGCCCTCGCCGTCCCACGTCCAAACACAGCCGATTCGCAACTTTTGCCCCGTGTGCACTCCGTCACCTGGTCCGGGGCCGCTCACCCCCCGGGGTGAGGGCGTCTGTTCCGCCGCCCGGGAGTCGATCACTGTGGCTCCAGGTCGTGCTGACGTCCGGGAAGGGGGAGCTACCCGGACCGGCTGCCCGACCTGCGCGGAGGGGGGGGGGGGGGGGGGGGGGGGGGGGGGGGGCCCCCCCCCCCCCCCCCCCCCTCGGCGACACCCGGCCGGGTGCCTTCCCGGCCGGTGGGGGACCCGGCCGCCGAGCGACCGGGGGGAGCGAGGAGCTGGCGTGATCGACGACAGGATGCGCGCACCCGTGCAGGGCGCGACCGTGTGGGTGTACGACGAGCGGCGGCGGGTCCGGGACGACGTCGCCTCACGGCTGGTCGCCCTGCCCTTCGTCGGCCGCGTCGAGGTGGTCGGTGACGCGCAGTCGCTGATGGCCCGCCTGGCCACCCGCACGCCCGACGTCCTGGTCGTCGGCACCCAGCGCGCCGTCGACACAGGGCTCTCCGCCGCCACGCAGGCGCTGCGGTCGTACCCGGGCCTGCCGGTGCTCGTCCTCGGCGCGCCCGACGACGCCGACAGCGTCCGCGCCGCCGTGGCTTTCGGGGCCCGCGGCTACCTGCGCTGGGACGCGACCGCCATCGAGATGGGCCTGGGCCTCTCGCGGGTCGGGCTGCGGGCCGACGGCCGGATCCCGCAGCAGGCTGCCGCCCCCGCTCCCGCGTGGAGCGCCGCCCCCCTGGCGGGCTCCGCGCCGACCACGGTGCGCTCGACGGTGCGGGACGCCGCGCCTGCCGTGGCGCTGTCCATGCGCGAGATGCAGGTCCTCACCGGGATGAGCCAGGGCAAGAGCAACGCCCAGATCGGCCGGGAGCTCTACCTCTCCGAGGACACCATCAAGACCCACGCCCGCCGGCTGTTCCGCAAGCTCGGCGCCAAGGACCGCGCCGAGGCGGTGGCCACCGGCTTCCGCCGCGGGATCATGACCTGACCGGTCACCCGACCGCCGCACGCGCACCGAGGGCCGCCTCCCGCACCGGGAGGCGGCCCTCGATGCGTTCCCGCCCGCCGGCGCACCGTGCCAGGAGGCCGACTTCCGGGAGATCGGGCCCTGGACGGCGCCGCAGACCCCCTTGTCGCGCATCTCGGCTCCGTAGCCCGACGGCACGTGGCCGCGGTGCGGTGCGGGGTCGGCCCGAGTGGGGCCCGGAGGGTCCCGCGCAGGGACGACGGGGGGCTCGGCGAGACCGGGGGACGGCACGTGGCCGCGGTGCGGTGCGGGGTCGGCCCGAGTGGGGCCCGGAGGGTCCCGCGCAGGGACGACGGGGGGCTCGGCGAGACCGGGGGACGGCACGTGGCCGCGGTGCGATCCGGAGGATCGCGATGAACTCAGTCGTCGCGGGCGTGCCGGCCGGTGCGCCCGCCGCTGGGCTCGTCCCGCTCGGCGAGCGCCGCGACGCCGTCGGCGTACCCGCTGGCGTAGTCCCAGCTGACGTAGTCGTCGGGGTTCGGGTCGAACGGCGGTTCGTGGCGGCCGGTCTGCCCCTCGTCGAGGAGCTGGCGCAGGTTGGCCTGCATCAGCGCCCAGTCGACGTGGTGCTCCTCCTCGCAGTCGGGGCAGTCGACCACGATGCCCTTGATGCCGGTCGGCTCGAGGAGGGTGCGGAAGACCTCGAGCTCGGCCAGGTCGTCGAGCACGCCGGCGCGCTCCTCCATCGTGAGCGGCGGAGGTGCTGGCCCGTCGGCCGGGCCGAAGTCCGGCCCGAAGGCGTCGTCGAACGGAGACACGGTCACACGGTAGCCGTCGAGCAGGCGGAGCACCGCCCCCTCCGTGCCGCCGCCTACGATCGGACGAGGTCCTCCGCGCCCGCGAGGTGTGTCGACCGGTGTCCGACCCGAACCGCGCCGAAGGGTGGCCGCGCACATGCAGCCCGACTCCGTGCCCGAGCTGCCGGCGAAGTTCGCCCGGCTCGGGCTGACCTACGACGACGTCCTGCTCGTGCCCGGGGCGTCCGACGTCGTCCCGGCCGAGGTGGACACCAGCAGCCGGGTGACCCGGCGGATCACCCTGGCGGTGCCGCTGCTGTCCAGTGCGATGGACACCGTGACCGAGGCGCGCATGGCGATCGCCATGGCCCGCGTCGGTGGCATGGGCGTGCTGCACCGCAACCTGTCCGCGGAGGAGCAGGCCGGCCAGGTCGACCTGGTCAAGCGGTCGGAGGCCGGCATGGTCACCAACCCGGTCACGTGCTCGCCGGACAACACGTTGGCCGAGGTCGACGCGCTGTCGGCCCGCTACCGCATCTCCGGTGCGCCGGTCGTCGACGCCGACGGCGTCCTGGTCGGCATCGTCACGAACCGCGACATGCGCTTCGAGACCGACATGAACCGGCTCGTGCGCGACGTCATGACGCCGATGCCGCTGGTCACCGCACCGGTGGGTGTCGACCCGGAGACGGCCCTGGGTCTGCTGTCCAAGCACAAGATCGAGAAGCTGCCGCTGGTCGACGACGCCGGGCGCCTGCGCGGGCTGATCACCGTCAAGGACTTCGTCAAGCGCGACCAGTTCCCGCTCTCGACCAAGGACGCCGACGGGCGCCTGGTCGTGGGCGCCGCGCTGGGCGTCGGCGAGGACGCCTACAAGCGCGCCGGCCTGCTGGTCGACGCCGGCGTCGACGTCCTCGTCGTCGACACCGCGCACGGCCACCAGCGGGCGGTGCTGGAGATGGTCACCCGGGTCAAGAAGGACTTCGGTGGTGAGGGTGGGCTGGAGGTCGTCGGCGGCAACGTCGCGACCCGAGCCGGCGCGCAGGCCCTCGTCGACGCCGGGGCGGACGCGGTGAAGGTGGGCGTGGGCCCCGGTTCCATCTGCACCACCCGCGTGGTCGCCGGCGTCGGCGTGCCGCAGATCAGCGCCATCTACGAGGCCTGGCTCGCGGCCGGCCCGGCCGGGGTCCCGGTGATCGCCGACGGCGGGCTGCAGTACTCCGGTGACATCGCCAAGGCGCTCGTCGCCGGCGCGGACACCGTGATGATCGGCGGGCTCTTCGCCGGGGTCGAGGAGGCCCCGGGCGAGCTGGTCTTCATGAACGGCAAGCAGTACAAGACCTACCGCGGCATGGGCAGCCTCGGCGCCATGCAGAAGCGCGGCAACCAGTCGTTCAGCCGCGACCGCTACTTCGCCGACGACGTCCTCTCCGACGACAAGCTCGTCCCCGAGGGCATCGAGGGCCAGGTGCCCTACCGCGGGGCGCTCTCCGGGGTCGCCCACCAGCTCGTCGGTGGACTGCGCGCCTCCATGGGCTACGCCGGGGCCGGTACCGTCGCCGAGCTGAAGGAGCGCGGTCAGCTGACCCGCATCACCTCGGCGGGCCTGGTGGAGAGCCACCCCCACGACATCCAGATGACCGTCGAGGCCCCGAACTACCGGGGGCGCTGAGCATGAACGCGCGCGACACCGTCGACATCGGCCTCAACCGCTTCGCCCGCCGTGGGTACGACCTGGACGAGGTCTCCATCGTCCCGTCCCGCCGCACCCGCGACGTCGACGACGTCTCGACCGCCTGGCAGATCGACGCCTTCCGGTTCGGCATCCCGCTCGTCACCAGCCCGAGCGACGCTGTCGTCAGCCCGGCGACGGCGATCGCCGTCGGCCAGGCCGGTGGCCTCGGGGTCCTCAACGGCGAGGGCCTGTGGACCCGCTACGACGACCCGACCCCGGTGTACCGCCGGATCGCCGAGGCCTCCGCCGCCGGCGCGCCGCCGGTGGCCCTGCTGCAGGAGGTCTACGCCGAGCCGGTCAAGACCGACCTCATCACCGCGCGCATCAAGGAGATCGGCGAGGCCGGCGTCACCACCGCGATCCGCATCTCCCCGCAGCACACCGAGCAGCTCGCCCCCGCGGCGCTCGCGGCCGGCGTGGACCTGCTGGTCATCCAGGGCACGATCGTCTCGGCCGAGCACGTGACCAGCCAGGGCGACGCGCTGAACCTCAAGGAGTTCATCGCCGACCTCGACGTCCCGGTGATCGTGGGCGGGGCGGCGAACTACACCACCGCCCTGCACCTCATGCGCACCGGCGCCGCCGGGGTCATCGTCGGCGTCGGCGCCGACACGTACTCGACGACGGACGCCGTGATGGGCATCCGCGTCCCGCTGGCCAGCGCGATCGCCGACGCCGCCGCGGCCCGCCGCGACTACCTCGACGAGACCGGCGGCCGGTACGTGCACGTGATCGCCAACGGCCGGATCGAGACCAGCGGTGCGATCGCCCGCGCGCTGGCCTGCGGTGCCGACGCCGTCCAGCTGGGGGAGCCGCTGCGCGCCGCGGCGGAGGCGCCCGGCGGCGGCGTGTGGTGGGACTCGGTGGCCGCGCACCCGCGGCTGCCGCGCGGCGGCACGTCCCCGCGGATCGAACCCGCCGGTTCGCTGACCGACGTGCTGCTCGGCGAGGCCCGCGACGCCGACGGGCGCACCAACCTCTTCGGTGCGCTGGCCCGCACGATGGCCAAGACCGGGTACTCCGACCTCAAGGAGTTCCAGCGCGTCGACCTGGTGATCGGCGGAGCCATCGGGGACCGGGCCCGGTGATGGACTTCCCCACCGTCCTCGTCGTCGACTTCGGCGCCCAGTACGCCCAGTTGATCGCCCGGCGCATCCGCGAAGCGGGCGTCTACTCCGAGATCGTCTCCTCGGAGGTGCCGGCCGAGGAGATCGTCGCCCGCAAGCCGGCCGCGATCGTCCTCTCCGGTGGCCCCTCCAGCGTCTACGCGCCGGAGGCCCCGCAGGTCGACCCGACGCTCTTCGAGTCCGGCGTCCCCGCATTCGGCATCTGCTACGGCTTCCAGGCGATGGCCGCCTCGCTCGGCGGCACGGTCGCCCGCACCGGCGACCGCGAGTACGGGGGCACCCCGCTCACCGTCACCACGCAGGCGCGGCTGTTCGGCGACCTGCCGGTCGAGCAGAGCGTCTGGATGAGCCACGGCGACGCCGTCAGCGCGGCGCCTCCCGGGTTCACCGTCACCGCCACCTCCACCGGGGCCCCGGTCGCGGCGTTCGAGGACGTCGACCGCAAGCTCGCCGGTGTGCAGTTCCACCCCGAGGTGCGGCACACCGCCCACGGCCAGACGGTCCTCGAGCACTTCCTCTTCGACATCGCGGGCCTCGAGCCCACCTGGACGATGAGCAACGTCGTCGACGAGCAGGTCGCGGCGATCCGCGAGCGGATCGGCGACCGGCGGGCGCTGTGCGCCCTGTCCGGCGGCGTCGACTCCGCCGTCGCCGCGGCGCTCGTGCAGCGGGCGATCGGCGACAAGCTCACCTGCGTCTACGTCGACCACGGGCTGATGCGCGCCGGCGAGACCGAGCAGATCGAGCGGGACTTCGCCGCCACCACCGGGGCGGACCTGCGGGTCGTCGACGCCAGTGAGCAGTTCCTCACCGCGCTCGCCGGGGTCAGCGAACCGGAGGAGAAGCGGAAGATCATCGGCCGCGAGTTCATCCGGGTCTTCGAGCAGGCGGCCACCGACGTCGTCGCCGACGCCCAGGCGCACGGCGAGACGGTCGACTTCCTGGTGCAGGGCACGCTCTATCCCGACGTCGTCGAGTCCGGCGGCGGCAGCGGGACGGCGAACATCAAGAGCCACCACAACGTCGGTGGGCTGCCCGAGGACCTCACCTTCACCCTCGTCGAGCCGCTGCGCACCCTGTTCAAGGACGAGGTGCGCGAGGTGGGCCGGCAGCTGGGCCTGCCCGACCGGCTGGTCCAGCGCCAGCCCTTCCCCGGCCCGGGGCTCGGCATCCGCATCGTCGGCGAGGTCACCCGCGAGCGGCTGGACGTGCTGCGCAAGGCCGACGCCATCGCCCGCGAGGAGCTCAGCGCGGCGAAGCTGGACGACGAGATCTGGCAGTGCCCCGTGGTGCTGCTGGCCGACGTCCGCTCGGTCGGCGTGCAGGGTGACGGGCGCACCTACGGCCACCCGGTCGTGCTGCGCCCGGTCTCCAGCGAGGACGCCATGACCGCCGACTGGACGCGGCTGCCCTACGACGTGCTGGCGCGGATCTCCACCCGCATCACCAACGAGGTCGAAGAGGTCAATCGAGTCGTCCTCGACGTCACGAGCAAGCCCCCCGGCACCATCGAGTGGGAATAGGACTCCCTCGGGGACACCCCCGTCCCTGACCGCTCGCGCGCGTACCGATCCTCTGCCAGACGGGCCGTGGATGCCTCGCACGCCCGGCGCGGGCCCCTGCGACGGGGGCGTCCCAGCACGCCACTGACCGTGAGGATGGGGAGGGTGGGGTCACCCCCGGTGGTCTGGCTCTCCACCTGACCGAGGCTTGCGAGCCACGAGGGACGCCAACGACCGTGATGACGAGCGCGTGATCGGGTGTCTCCGGCGGCGTGGACACCCACGGCCGAAGTCACCACGCTGCAGCGATCGATGGCGCCGGCAGGCTGGGCGGTCACGCCGGGTTCGTCGGCACCGCTGCCGGCTCCGCGGCGCTGCTGGCCTGGCGGACCACCCTCGGTCGGCTGCTCGGGTCGCGGTCGCGACGGAGGCAGTGCTGCGCGTCGGCGCTGTGCGACGTGGCTGCCCTGGCACAGCTGACGGGGAGGTCCACACCGCGTCGCTCGCGGACGTCGACGACCCGGTATCCAGCGCTCGACGCCGGAAGGAGCACCCTCGCGCCCCCGGTGGGTGCCGGTAGGTCGACGCTCCAGGGCAGGGCGCACCGGCGGCGGGCATCTCACCCCGAGGTGTGAGGTCACCGGCGGCCGGGTGCGCTCGCCGTGTCGACGGGGCGATCACCTCGGGGGTGAACCTGACATCTACGGCGCCCGCGCCCGACAGCGGTGTCGGTAGCGTTCCCGTCGCGGACGATCGAGCTCCTCGTCTCGGCGACGTGCTGACTGCCCACGGGGTGATCACACCCGTTCAGCTGGCCAAGGCGCTGCGCCGTGCCAACGCGCTCAAGGAGCCGCTGGGCTCCGTGCTGCTCGCCGAGGAGCTGGTGACGCGGCGGCAGCTGTTCGTCGCGCTCGCCGAGGTCTGGGGCGCCGAGCTGGCCTTCCTGGATCCGCTGGAGGTCGATCCCGCGCTGGCCCAGCGCTTCCCGGCCGCCCTTCTGGCCCGCGAGGTGTGGGTCCCGCTGCGGGTGGAGCTCACCGGGGACGGCGAGCAGCAGGTCGTCGTCGCGACCGCCAGCCGCCCGTCGGCGCACATCGCGCAGGTGGTCGTGGAGCACACCGGCATCTCGCGGGTGCGGCAGGTGGTCACCACCGACTGGGACGTGCATCGCACGCTGCAGGCGGTCTGGCGCGAGGACCTGGTGCACGACGCGGTGCGCGGGCTGGCCGAGAAGCGGCCGGCCGAGTCGGCGTCGACCGTGTTCGTCCGGCAGCAGGTCGCGGTGCTGGCGGCTCTCGCGCTGGCCACCGTCGTCGGCTTGGCGTTCTGGTTCACCACCACCATGGCCGTGCTCGTGGCCGCGGTGAACGTGGTGGTCGCCCTCGCCGTGGGGGCCAAAGCGCTGATCAGCAGCATCGGGACCGCGTACGAGACCGTCGAGCAGGTCACCGATGCAGAGGTCGCCGCCCTCACCGACAGCGAGCTGCCGCACTACACGATCCTCGTGCCGGTCTACAAGGAGGCCGGGATCGTCGGGCTGCTCATGCAGAATCTCGTCGCGCTGGACTACCCGCGGGAGAAGCTGGAGATCCTGCTCCTGCTCGAGGAGGACGACCCCGAGACGCTCGAGGCCGCGCTGGCGTCGTCCCCACCGGACGTGGTGCGCATCCTCGTCGTCCCGCACTCGCTGCCCAAGACCAAGCCGCGAGCGTGCAACGTCGGGCTGGCCTTCGCGCGCGGCGAGTACGTCGTCATCTACGACGCCGAGGACCGCCCGGACCCCGACCAGCTCAAGAAGTCGGTCGTCGCCTTCCGCAAGGGCGGCGAGGACCTGGTCTGCGTGCAGGCGGCGCTGAACTACTTCAACGCCTCCGAGAACGTGCTCACCCGCATGTTCACGCTGGAGTACTCGTCCTGGTTCGACTACACCCTGGCCGGGCTGGACAAGCTGCGGCTGCCGATCCCCCTGGGTGGGACGAGCAACCACTTCCGCACGCACATGCTGCGCGACCTCGGCGGGTGGGACCCCTACAACGTCACCGAGGACGCCGACCTCGGTATCCGCGCCTCGGCCCGTGGCTTCCGCGTCGCCGTCGTCAACTCGACGACGTACGAGGAGGCGAACATGGCGGTGGGCAACTGGCTCCGCCAGCGCAGCCGCTGGGTCAAGGGCTACATGCAGACGGTGCTGGTGCACACCCGGCACCCGGTGCGTCTGCTGCGCGTGGTGGGGCCCCGGCAGGCCGCCGGGTTCGCGCTGCTCATCGGCGGCACCCCGCTGACCTTCCTGCTCACCCCGTGGCTGTACGCGCTCCTCGTCGCCGAGCTCGTCGCGCCGGGCGCGCTGGTGCCGGGCCTGCCGGACTGGTTGCGCACCGTCGGTTTCGCGAACCTGATCTTCGGCAACGCGGTGATCCTCTACCTGTCGCTGCTGGCCAGCTTCAAGCGGCGCACCTACCGGCTGGTCCCGTTCGCCCTGCTCTCCCCGCTGTACTGGCTTCTGCACTCCATCGCCTCGTACAAGGCGGCCTGGCAGCTGGTGACCAAGCCGTTCTACTGGGAGAAGACGACCCACGGTCTGTCCAGCCACGTCGGCCCCGCCGGGGACGACGAACCCGCCGAGGTCGACGCCGCATCGCCGGTGGTCGCGCGATGACCGCGGCGACCCGGGGTACCGCCCGCATCCGGACCGTCCCGCCGGTGCCCGCTCCCCACGACCGGGCCCCGTCGCCCGAGGCGGCACGCCGCACGGTCCCGTCGGCGGACCGGGCCGGGCACGCTCCGCGGCCGGTCGCGCACCGGCCGGTGGAGCGCCGTCCGGCGCGGCTCCGGGTGGACCGTGCGCTGCTGCTCTGCGTGCCGCTCCTGGCCGCCGTCGTCGGTGGGCTCGCCGCGCGGGGCGTTCCCGGTCGGGGTCTGGTCGTGGCCGGATGCCTGGTCCTGGTCACCGCCTTCGGTGCGGCCTTCGTCTGGGCAGGCGTGAGCGTGGCCGGCTTCATCGCCGGTGCGGCCGGCGCCGGGATCGTCGTCGCCGAGCCGGGGCACCTGCTGGCGGTCCTGGTCGGTGCCGGGGTGCTGGCGCTGGCCTGCGGGGTCGCCCCCGGCTGGGAGCGCGTGGAGGCGTGGCAGGACTCGCGGACCAACCGCTCGATCCGCCCGCCCGGCGCGGTGTCAGGCTCGCCTGCGCCGTCAGGGAACCGCTGGTGGCGCCGGTGGCGCACCGATCGGGTGCTCGCCGCCTACCTCGTCCTGGTCTTCCCGCCGGGGACGGTCGCCGCTTCGGCGATCCTGCTCGAGTGGATGAGCAACCGCTGATCCTTCTCGCGGCGAGGATGCGTCCGGTCGAGAGGTCGGCCCTGGGTGAACCGGCATCCGGCCGCCCTGGTGTCCGGTCGCCGGGTCGCTGCGCGAACCGGTCGCCGTCCGGCGGTGAGGACCGTGGGTGAACCCCGCAGCGGTCGTCCTGACCCCACCCGTGCCAGCGGGCAC
The DNA here is from genome assembly GCF_054050775.1 of Blastococcus sp. SYSU DS0533. Classification (NCBI taxonomy): domain Bacteria; kingdom Bacillati; phylum Actinomycetota; class Actinomycetes; order Geodermatophilales; family Geodermatophilaceae; genus Blastococcus; species Blastococcus sp. SYSU DS0533. Next base: position 378,372 of record NZ_JBJGZZ010000001.1, read on the forward strand.
CCACCGAGACCATGACGTGCTCGAGGTCGACCGCCCCGACCGCAGGACCCGCCGGGTCGCCGATCCGCTCGACGTCGGAGCCGCCGCCGGCACCGTCCCGACCAGGGCATTGCGTCCTGCCACCCGCCACAGTGACCGTGAAGCCCGCCCTGGCCGTCCGACGACCCACAGGAGCATCGCTCGGGTCGCCGACGGCTCGGCCTTCTGCTGAGGTGGACGACGGCCGTTGACGTCGAGGACCCGGAGGGCGAGTGACTTCCTCGGCGTGGCCGCTCTACCCGAGCCTGGGTGTGCTGGCAGCGATGGCCGTCGTCATCGTGGTCGTCGGTGTCCGCCTCACCCGGGTCGCGGACACCCTCGCCGAGCGCACCGGCCTCGGTGACGCGATCGGTGGCGCCCTGCTGCTGGGGGCGGTCACCTCCCTCCCCGGCAACGTCACCGTCCTCACCGGCGCGCTCGAGGGCGACCCCGGGTTCGCCCTGGCCAACCCGGTCGGTGGCATCGCGCTGCAGACGGTGTGGCTGGCGATCGCGGACCTGCTCTACCGCCGGGTCAACCTGGAGCACGCGGCGGCGTCGCTGCAGAACGTCCTCCAGTCCGTCCTGCTCATCGCGATGCTGGCGATCCCGGTCATCGCCTACGCCACCCCGGACCTCCGGCTCGGGTGGATCCACCCCCTCACCCTGCTGATCCCCGCCCTCTACGGCTACGGGCTGGTGCTCCTCCGGCGGATGCAGCACGAGCCGATGTGGCAGCCGAAGCACACCGACCAGACCGAGGACGACGACGGCGAGGGCGACGGGAACGGCGACGGCGACCAGGACGGCGGCCAGGACGGCGACGACGACGGCGACGACCGCTCCACCGCCCGGCTGTGGGGCCTGCTCGCGGCGTTCGGGCTGGTCACGGGTGTCGCCGGCTGGCTGGTCGGCCGCGCGGGGCTGAGCGTCATCGCCCGCACGGACCTCGACAGCGGGGTCCTCGGCTTCACCCTGACCACGGCCATCAGCTCGCTGCCCGAGCTCGTCGTCCTGCTCACGGCGGTGCGCATGGGCCAGCTGACCCTCGGTGTCGGAAACATCGTCGGCGGCAACGTCTACGACATCCTGATGATCGCGCTGGCCGATGCCGCCTACCTGGAGGGGCCGATCTACCGGGACGCCGGCCCCACGAGCCTCGTCCTCGTCGGGGGCACGCTGCTCATGACCGCCGTGCTCGCCGCCGGCCTGATCATGCGCGACCGGAAGTGGATCGGCTTCGAGGGCATCTCGATCCCGCTGGTCTACGTCGGCACGGTCGTGCTCGCCGTCTCGGGCTGACCACCGCACGCGGTGAGGGCCCGGGAGCGATCGCCCCCGGGCCCTCACCGTCCACCCCTCCCGCCGTTCAGCCCCGGCTGCGCGGCTTCCGCAGCTCCCGGACCAGCAGGGCGACCCCGGCGCCGATCAGGAGGATCCAGAGCAGGGTGCCGTCCTCGAGGAGGCTGAACGGCAGGTCGACCCCGACCACCGCGGACAGCCCCAGCACGATGAAGAGCACTCCCGGGACGAGGGCGACCAGGTCGATCCTGCGGCGGGGTTCCGGCGCGGGCCGGTCCTCGGTCTCGAGGGGCCGGACCATCTCCCACTGCTGCTCCTGCCACGCCGTCGGCGTGGTCGGGAACTCGCTGTAGTCAGCCACGGGACACCTCCACCTGTCCGATCCCGCTGTGGATCTCGAGCTCGATCTCGGGCTCGCCGTCGTCGGTCCACCGGGCCGAGCCGGTGCCGGCGTGGTAGCCGGTGCCGGCGCCGCTGGTGCCGAGCACGTCGAGCTCGCCGACGCCCTGGTCCGCGGAGACCCGCACGTCGGCGGACCGCGGGACGACCACCTCGACGTCGCCGACACCGTGCTCGATGCGGACCTCGAGGGTCTCGTCGAGGTCGTCGAGGGGCACCTCGGAGAGATCGACGACCAGGTCGCCGATGCCGCCGCTGTAGACCTCGCGGACGTCGTCGACGGTCTGCGGGCGGAACGTGCGGTCGCCGATGCCGTTGCCGCCGCTGGGCGTGACGCTGGCGGTCATCAGCGCCAGGGACAGGACCACCCCGAGCGCGATCAGCCCGCCGCGTGCGGTGCGGCCACCGGTGACGGCGCCGACGACCAGGCCGGCGCCGACGACGACGAGCGCCGTGCCGAGGAAGGTGCCCGGGCCGGGGTCCCAGGCGGTGACCCGGGACAGCAGCGCGAGCAGGCCCATGAGGATGAGCAGCCCGGCGATGGTGATCCCGGGCACGGGGGACCGCGGTCCGACGGGGGTGCGGACCCGGAGCCGCGCGGCGGGCCGTCCGGATGCCGCGGGTTCGGGGCCGTCGGCCGCGACCGGCATGAGCAGCCACAGCAGCAGGTACACCAGCACGCCGGTGCCGCCGGCGAGGGCGAGGGCGACGAAGCCGACCCGCCACAGGAGCGCGTCGATTCCGCTGTACTCGGCGAGGCCGCCGCCGACGCCGCCGATCACCTTGTCGCTGCGGCTGCGGCGCAGCTGGGCGCGGTCGGGTGGGCCGGACGGTGACCACGGGGGCGGTTCGACCGCGGGGGGAGCGGGAGGGGGGACGGAGGTCATGGCAGCAAGCGTGCCGACCGGCGGGCCGGGTGACCATCAGGGAACCCCCCGAACCGACCCTGGTTCCTCTCCCCGGGTGATCACCGGTGTCGGCGGGCCGGGCGCCGGTGCGACGATCGGTGTCGTGACCCCCACCGTCGGCGTGCCCCCGCGTCCGCCCCTCGCGCGCCCGCGTGAGGGCCGGCTGGTCGCCGGCGTCGCGGCCGGCACCGCGGCCCACCTGCGCCAGGACCCGCTGGTGGTCCGGGTGGCGTTCGTGCTGCTGGCGACGACGGGGCTGGGCGTGATCGCCTATGCCCTGCTGTGGCTGACCATGCCGGTCGCCGCGCCCGGGGAGTCCGCCACGGTGATCGAGGGCTGGCGCCCGGCCGGTGCCCGGCAGTGGATCGCGCTCGTCGTGCTCGGGCTGATCGCCGTCAGCCTGCTGGGCCAGCTCAGCCAGTGGACGAGCGCCGACGTCGTGCTGCCGCTGATCCTGCTGGCCGGTGGGCTCACCGTCATCTGGCGGCAGCTGGACACCGACCGCACCCTGGCCGTCGCCGGGGTCCGTTGGGCGCTGGCCGGCGGGGTCGCGGTGCTGGGTGTCGGGCTGTTCCTGCTGCTGGCGACCACCGGTCAGCTCGCCAACGCGCGCAACGGCTTCGCCGCCACGCTGCTCATCCTCACCGGCGTCGTCCTGGCGACCGCGCCGCTGTGGCGGCGGCTGCTGGACTCCCGGGCCGAGGAGCGGGCCGCCCGCATCCGGTCGGAGGAGCGGGCCGCCGTCGCCGCCCACCTGCACGACTCGGTGCTGCAGACGCTCGCCCTGATCCAGCGCAACGCCGAGGAGCCGCAGGCGGTGAGCCGGCTGGCCCGCAGCCAGGAGCGGGAGCTCCGGGCCTGGCTCTACGACCCGGTGGCCGTCCGGGAGGGCGGGACCTGGGCCGGACTGGTGGCGGGCATGGTCGCGGAGGTGGAGGCCGACCACGCACTGACCGTGGACCCCGTCGTGGTCGGGGACGCCCCCGTCGACGAGCAGTTGGCCGCCCTCGGTGCCGCCACCCGCGAGGCGCTGGTCAACGCGGCCAAGCACTCCGGCGAGCCCTCCGCCGACCTGTACACCGAGGTGACCGCCGACCAGGTGTCGGTCTTCGTCCGGGACCGCGGCAAGGGGTTCGACCCGGGCACGGTGCCGGACGACCGGCGCGGCCTGCGCGATTCCGTGCACGGCCGGCTCACCCGGCTGGGAGGCTCGGCCCTCGTCCGGTCGACACCGGGGGAGGGGACCGAGGTCGAGCTGGTCCTGCCGAGGACGAGCACGTGACGTCGAACGAGGAGCGCAGCAGCATGGGTCCGCGGGTGTTCGTGGTCGACGACCACGCGATGGTGCGCACCGGCGTGCGCGCCGAGCTGGGCGCGGACGTGACCGTCGTCGGGGAGGCGGCCGACGTCGCCACCGCGATCGACGGCATCCGCGGCACGCGTCCCGACGTCGTGCTGCTGGACGTGCACATGCCCGGCGGCGGCGGGCGGGCGGTGCTGGAGGCGCTCCGCGCGGAGCTGCCGGACGTGAAGTGGCTGGCCCTGTCGGTCTCCGACGCCGCGGAGGACGTCATCGCCGTGATCCGGGCGGGGGCGCGGGGCTACGTCACCAAGACCATCTCCGGCCCCGACCTGCTGGACGCCGTCCGCCGGGTGGCCGACGGCGACGTCGTCTTCAGCCCCCGGCTGGCCGGTTTCGTCCTGGATGCGTTCGCCGCCGGGGGACCGGCGGCGCAGCAGCCCGTGGCCGAGGAGGTCAGCGACCCGGGGCTGGACCTGCTGAGCGCCCGCGAACGGGAGGTGATGCAGCTGCTGGCCCGCGGCTACACCTACCGGGAGATCGGGACACGGCTGTTCATCTCCGTGAAGACCGTGGAGTCGCACGCCTCCAACGTGCTGCGCAAGCTGCAGCTCTCCAACCGCAACGAGCTCACCCGATGGGCGGCGACCAACCGGCTGCTGTAGCTGCGACTGGCCGCTCCCGGCGACCTCCGCTAAGCATGTGCCCGAGGACACAGGCGGCTTGCTCAGCAGGCCCGGGGGAGGGAGAGCCCGTCATGCTCCGCACGCTGTCGCGCCCGCTGGTCGCCGGCGTGGAGCGGTACCTGCCGGGAGCGTTCGTCTTCGCGGTGGTCCTCACCGTGATCGTCGCGGTGCTCGCCCTGCTCTTCGGTGACATCGGCCCCGCGGAGCTGACGCGGGCCTGGGGCGACGGCCTGGCGGGGCTGCTGGCGTTCATGACCCAGGTGGCCCTCGTCCTGCTGCTCGGCTACACCCTGGCGCTGACCCGGCCGGTCAAGGCGGGGCTGACCCGCATCGCCGAGGTGCCGAAGAGCCCCCGGGCCGCCTACGCGTTCGTCGCCCTCGTCTCGGCCGTCGCCTCGCTGATCAGCTTCGGGCTGGGGCTGGTCGTCGGCGGCGTGATCGCCCTGGAGGTGGGCCGGGCCGCGCGCCGTCGCGGGACGAAGCTGCACTACCCGCTGCTCGTGGCCAGCGCCTACTCGGGCTTCGCCGTCTGGCACATGGGCTACAGCGCCACCGGCCCGCTGGCCGCCGCGACGCCCGGCAGCTTCGTCGAGGAGGCGATCGGCCGCACCATCCCGATCAGCGAGACGGTGTACTCGCCCTGGAACCTCATCGCGATCGTCGTCGCGGTCGCGGCGATCCTCGGCACCGTCGTCCTGCTCGCCCCCAGGGGGAAGGACCGGATCGTCGAGCTGCCCCAGCGGATGGGGACCGAGGAGCCCGACGTCGCGCTGAAGACGCCGGGGAGCCCCGCCGAGCGCATGGAGGCCTCGCGGCTGGTCACGCTGGTCCCCGGCCTCGCGCTGCTGGGCTACCTCGGCGTGTACTTCGCGCAGGAGGGGTTCGACCTCACCCTCGACATCGTCAACTGGTCCTTCCTCGCCGCGATCCTGCTCATCGTGCGCAGTCCGGCGGAGCTGGCCGAGCTCGTCGGCGGGGCGGTGCGCACGGTCGGCGAGGTGCTGCTCCAGTACCCGCTCTACGCCGGGATCATCGGGATGATGACCGCGTCGGGGCTCGCGGCCCAGCTCAGCGGGTGGTTCTCCGACGTCGCCAGCCCCGGCACCCTCGGGTTGCTGGCCTTCCTCTCCGCCGGGCTGCTCAACATGTTCGTGCCCAGCGGCGGCGGGCAGTTCGCCGTCCAGGCGCCGATCTTCCTGGACGCCGCCGACTCGCTCGGCGTCGATCCTGCCGTCATCACGATGGCGATCGCCTACGGCGACCAGTGGACGAACATGATCCAGCCGTTCTGGGCCCTGCCGCTGCTCGCGGTCGCGGGCCTGGGCGTCCGTGACATCTTCGGTTTCACCGCGATCACCTGCCTGATCACCGGGATCGTGTTCGGCGGGACGATGCTGGTGCTCGGCGCCGGCTGAGGCCGGCCGGCCCCGCTCTCTCAGCGGAAGTGGCTCTTCGGGATGACCCCGTGCACGCCGACGGTGCGGTCGACGACCTGGGAGACCTCGAAGTCCACGGCGGTGGAGAGGTAGGCGTAGGCGACGGCGCGGTCCATGCCGAGGTCGTTCTGGAGGAAGTCCAGGGCGTGGACCACCGCGCGCCGGTTGGCGATGTCGAGGTCGCTGACCTGCCCGAACCGGGCACCGTCGGGGTCGGACAGCCCGATGGGCAGCCACGACTCCGGCGTCTCGCCGAACGGGTAGCGGAACGCCACCGACGGGGCGTCGGAGGTGCCCTTCCGGCAGACGGTCAGCCGGAACGTGAGGCGCAGGGATCCCTCCAGCGCGGTGAGCGCCACCTCGCCGCTGCCCATCGACATGTGCGGGTCGCCGACCGAGAACAGCGCGCCGGGAGCGACCACCGGCACGTAGAACGCCGACCCCACGCCGAGCAGGTTCACGTCGATGTTGCCGCCGCCGACCGTGGGCGGGATCGAGTTGACCAGCGGGTCGTTGAGCACGGCTGCGTCCCCGACCGTGGCCACCGCCATGAGCCCGGCGAACGGGTCGACCGGCCAGGAGACCGTGCCCGTCGACCCGCGGGGCAGGCTCGCCCGCACCGCGCCGCCGCGGACCGCCAGCGGGGTGAAGTGCGAGACGTTGCCGTACTGCAGCGGGTTCCCGGTGCTCCGCCCGTCGGGCGTGGAAGGCATGACCTCGGCGGCGGTGATGTCACCGGGAGCGGTGGCGAACGCCGCCGACAGCGCGCCCTTGCCGTGCCGGCTGGAGACGACGCCGTACGGCACCCGCGGCAGCGCCGTCAGCAGTTCGATCTTCAGGACGTCGCCGGGGCGCGCGCCCTCGACGTGCACCGGGCCGGTGACGACGTGCGGGCCGTCGGCGTCGAAACTCCGGGGGTGCCGGGCGTACTCCGTCGCGATGGCGACGGCGTCGTCGAGCACCTGCTCCCGGGGCACCCCCTTGCTCCCGAACCAGGCCACCGGGTCGCGTCCCTGGTCCTCGAGGATCCCCTCGTGGCTGACCGTGTCGATGGTGATCGTCCCGCCGGAGCGGACACGGGCCACCGGGGCGTCGCCGGTGCGCGGCAGGTAGCCCCAGAGCACCTCGTCGGGCCGGGAGGGCAGGTAGACCTGCCCGTCGATCGGGCCCTTGCCGGGCTGGAGCACCTCGCGGGGCAGCCGCGTCTTGGGCGCGGCGACCGCCGGGCCCGCCGTCGTCGCCCCCGCGGCGAGCAGCGCACCGGTCGCCAGCGCGGCCTGCACGAACCCGCGGCGGCCGATCCCCCGCTCGAGGCGCTCGGCCGCCTCCTGCGGGTCGGGGGCGGTCTGGTCGTGCGGGGTCGTGGTCACGGTGGTCTCCCGGTGCCGTCGGCGGGCGTCGGGGGAGTTCTACGGGCCCGGTGGTGCGTCCGCGTGGCGCGGGCGGCACTCGGTGTTACGAGCTCGTTCCGCCGGGCTCGACCTCGAACGCCGCACGCCGGAAGGCGGCGAACAGCGGTGGCGGCTGCGGTGAGGCCCACATCTGGTTGGTCAGCAGGACGGCCGTCGTGCCGGTGACCGGATCGGTCCACCAGCTGCTGCCCAGGCCGCCGTCCCACCCGTAGGAGCCCGCGTGCCGCCCGCCCGGCTCGTCGGTGCGGCGGACGCCGATGCCCAGCCCCCACCCGCCGCCCTCGTCGTCCACCGGGCCGACCTGCTCGGTGGTCATGGTCCGGACCGCGGCCTCGCTCAGCACCCGGGTGCCGTCGGCGGCGCACCCCTGCGACTCGAGGACCCGGGCGAAGGCGGCCAGGTCGCCGACCGTGGAGACCAGGCCGTCGCCGCCGTCGGGGAACGCGGGCGCCGACGACCACTGGCCGTCCGCCACGTCGTAGAGCTTCCGCGTGCCGTCGGGCCCCGGCGGTGCCCAGTGCGGTCCCAGCCGGTCGCGAGCCGCCGCCGGCACCCCGAAACCGGTGCTGGGCATCCCCGCCGGCCGCAGGATGCGTTCGTCCAGCACCGCCGGCAGCGGACGCCCGGCGGCGCGGGACACCAGCACGCCGAGCACGCTGGCGCCCACGTGGTACAGCCAGCGGCTGCCGGGTTGGGCGGCCAGCGGGACCGTGCCCAGGCGGCGCATCCACTCGTCCGGCGCCGGTGCCACCTGCGGGGCCGGGGGCCCCGCGGGCAGCCCGGTGGCGGCGAGCGCGGTCATGGTCGGCGACGGCCACGGGCCGGTGAAGTCCAGGCCGAGCCCCAGCCGGAGGGTGAGGACGTCGCGGACGGTGATCGGTCGCGCCGCCGGCACCGTCCCCGCGTCCGGGTCGGCGGGGTCGGTGAGCACCCGCCGGCCGGCGAGCTCGGGGAGGAACTCGTCGACGGGCTCGTCGAGGGCGAGGACCCCCTCGTCGACGAGGGACAGCGCGGCGGCGGCGACGACCGGTTTCGTGGTCGAGGCGATCCGGAACACGGTGCCCGGTCGCACGGCGTGGTCGATGCCGGGTGCGTGCACGCCGGCGGCGCCGGTGGTGACCGGTTCGCCGCGCCGGCCGACCCACCAGGCGGCGCCCGGGACCTCCCCGGCGGCGACCGCGGCGGCCACCACGGCCTCGACGCGCTCCGCCTGTGCCGAGTTCCCGCTCCGACCGCCCATGCGGGGATGACCCGGGGGCCGGCCGGAACTCATCGCCTCAGGCGGTGTGCACCACGTGGAAGGCCTCGGCGAGGCGGCCCGCGGGGAGACCCAGCCGCTGCGCGGTCTGCCGCATCCAACCGGTCACGAAGCCCTCGAGATCCGGCACGTGGCTCACCTGGGTGACGTGCGACCTGAGAGCGGCGAACTTTCGGTCGACGACGTCGGTGACGTCGACGGCGTGGTCGGCGCGCGGGCTGGCGCCGAGCCAGACCTCGCTGACGGTCCAGGCGTCCAGCCCCTCATCGGCCAGCAGTTCGGGGAAGGCGAAGGGGTTGCGGGCGTCGGGGTAGACCGCCCGCAGCGTCGACTCCCCGACGGTCATGTGGTCGGGGTGGCTGGCGCCGATCCGCTCCCAGAACCGCTCCGGGGAGCTGGTCAGCACCCGTTGCGGGCGCACCTGCCGGATGACCCGGCTGATGTCCCGGCGCAGGTCGAGGGTCAGCTCCAGCCGGCCGTCGGGGTAGCCGAGGAAGCGGACGTCGGTGACACCGACCTCGGCCGCCGCCGCGACCTGCTCGGCCCGGCGCATCGGTCCCATCTGCTCGCGCGGGGTCTCGTCGAAGCCGCCGGCGTCGCCGTCGGTGACGATCAGGTAGGTCACCTCGGTGCCGGCGTCCGTCCAGGTGGCGACGGTGCCGGCGCTGCCGAAGTCGACGTCGTCGGGATGGGCCAGGACGCACAGCGCGCGCTCGACGTGCTCGGCGGGACCAGGCGGGGGCTGGAACGGGGAGCTCACCCGGCGGAGCCTAGGAGGTGCGCCGGAGCCCGGCGAGCTTCTCCGGGTTGCGCACGAGGAGCACCTGCTCGATGCGCCCGTCGACGACGACGAGCGACATCGCCAGCAGCGGCTCGCCGCCGGTCCAGGCCACGATCCCCGGCCCGCCGTTCACCTCGGCCACCTCGATGCGCAGGTCCGCGAGCTCCAGCCCCTGGGCGGCGACCGCCACCGCGAACCGGGCGACCTTGTCCGCGCCCGCGATGGGCCGCAGCGCCGCCCGCACCTTGCCGCCGCCGTCGCTCACGAGGACGACGTCGGGGGCGAGGACGGCCAGGAGCTCCGCGACGTCGCCGCCGGCGCACGCGGCGAAGAACCGCTCGGTGACCTCCTGCTGCGCCCGCCGGTCGGTGTCGAAGCGGGGCCGGCGGACCTGCACGTGCTCACGCGCCCGGTGGGCCATCTGCCGCACGGCCGGCTCGCTGCGGCCCAGCGTCGCGGCCACCTCCACCACCGGGAGCCCGAAGACCTCGCGGAGCACGAACACGGCCCGCTCGGCGGGGGAGAGGGTCTCCAGCACCACCAGCACGGCCAGCGACACCTGCTCGCCCACCTCGGCCGCTGCGACCGGGTCCGCCGGCGGGGGCGCCGTGGCCACCGGGTCGGTGCCGGTCAGCAGCGGCTCGGGCAGCCACGGCCCGACGTAGCGCTCCCGGCGCGCGCGAGCCGAGCCGAGCCGGTCCAGGGCGAGGTGGGTGGTGATGCGCACCAGGTAGGCGCGCGCGTCGGCGACCTCGCCCCGGTCGGCCGCCGACCAGCGCAGCCAGGTGTCCTGCACGACGTCCTCGGCGTCGGCGACACTGCCCAGCATCTGGTAGGCCACGGAGAACAGCAGCCCGCGGTGGTGGTCGAACGGGGCGAGGGCACCGGTCACGCCGGGAGCTCGCAGCGGTCCCGGAAGCCCTGGCTGGTCAGGCCGAGAGCGCTGTTGAAGCGCGACCGCGAGTTCTCCACGGCGATCATCATCGTGAGCTCGACGAGCGCGGCGTCGTCCAGGTGCTCGCGGAGCCCGGCCACCATCCCGTCGGTGACCTGCAGGGGCGTCGTCGTCATCGCCTCGGCGTAGGCCATGACCTGCCGCTCGAGGTCGGAGTACACCGGGCTGCCACGCCACCGGGGCACGTCGCGGAGCTTCGCCGGGTCGACGCCGTCCTGGCTGCTGGCCCAGTAGCCGAAGTCGAGGCACCACGAGCAGCCGATGGTGGCGGCCGAGGACATCACGGCGAGCGCCCTGAGGGTGGGGTCCAGGCGGTTCCAGCGGGCCACGGACTGCTCGTGCCGGACGTAGGTGCGCAGCACGGCGCCGTGGTGCGCCATCGCCGCGCCCGGGTCCAGGACGGCGCCGAAGCGTCGGCGGGAGTACCACTCGGTGAGCCGGACGAACGGGGTGCGGGGTGGGTCGAGCGGGATGCGGGCCACGGTGGGAGTCCTCTCGGTCGTCGGTGTACGACCACGGGACGACGCAGCCCGTCCTGCTGTGACACGGGTCGGCGGCGGAGCCGTGACCGCGGTCGCGCAGACTCGTGCGGTGCCCTCGTTCACGTTGTCCGTCGCGCTCCGGTCCTCCGCCCCGTTGGACGACGACGCCGTCGACGCCCTCCGCACGGTGCTGCGGCCCGGTGACCCCGAGCTCCGGTTGTGGCGCGAGCCCGACCGCGCGGTGCTGCGCGTGAGCACCGAGTGCGAGGCCGAAGACCTCGACGCCGCCCTGGTGCTCGGCATGGAGCTGGCCAACGAGGTGGGCGAGGCCCGCCCCGGCCGGGTGTTCGAGGTGGCCGCGATGGGTGACGACGACTCGCAGGTCTGGCGCAGCGGCCCGTGACGACGGGGTCCGCCTCAGAGGCGGCCCCGGCCCTGACGGAGCAGCATCATCCCGAGGGCGGCGCCGTCCGGGCCCAGCGCGGTGCGGAACCGGGAGAGCACCTGCTGCTCGCGGGACAGCGAGAGGCGCGTCCCGCCGGACGCGGCGCGCAGCGCGCCGATCTCCTGGCTGATCTCCAGCCTGCGGCGGACCAGCTCGATGATCTCGGCGTCGCAGGCGTCGATGGCGCCGCGGAGCGCGCCGATCCGGTCGGCAGGGTCCTCAGGGGCGGCCGGGCCGGTGACGGGGGAGGCGGTGGAGGTGCTCATCGGTGTCCTCGGTGGTCTGGGGGCCGGCAGGTCCGAGGACGAGAAACGCCCCGGGCTCCTCGGGCCCGGGGCGTCTGTTGCGGCGTGTGCTCAGCCAGCGGTGACGGACACCGGATCCCGGTGGCCGTAGGAAAAGCTGACGTTGGCGAGCACGGTCCGGAGTGTGCCACACCCCGGACCCGGGCCGCCACGGCCGCGACGTGGGGCTGGTGGGGCGCGCGGTTCCCGGGCCGCCGGGAGCGTCACCCGTCCGGCTTACAGTGGCGGGGTGAGTGCGCCGAAGGCTTCCGGTCCCCCTGCGGAGCAGTGTTGAGCAGCAGCCTCCAGCAGTCACTCCCCGGCACCGCCGCCCTGCAGCGTTCCGCACCCGGATCGGTGGGGCGGGAGCTGGACCGGATGCTCGCCGGCCTGAACGGCCCGCAGCGCGACGCCGTCGTCCACGAGGGCAGCCCGCTGCTCATCGTCGCCGGCGCCGGGTCGGGCAAGACCCGCGTGCTCACCCACCGGATCGCCTACCTGCTCGGTGCCCGCGGGGTGCAGCCGGGGGAGATCCTGGCCATCACCTTCACCAACAAGGCCGCCGGTGAGATGAAGGAGCGGGTGGCGGCGCTCGTCGGTCCCCGGGCGCGGTCGATGTGGGTGTCGACGTTCCACTCGATGTGCGTGCGCATCCTGCGGGCCGAGGCCGCCAAGCTGGGCATGAAGTCGTCGTTCACGATCTACGACCAGGGCGACTCGATCCGGCTGATGACGATGGTCGCCCGTGACCTGGACCTAGACGCCAAGCGCTATCCCGGGCGCAGCCTGTCCAACCAGGTGTCCAACCTGAAGAACGAGCTCGTCGACGAGGAGTCGTTCAGCCCCCAGACGGCGCCGGAGAAGGTGCTCAAGGAGGCGTACACGCTCTACCAGCGGCGGCTGCGCGAGGCCCACGCCATGGACTTCGACGACCTGATCATGACGACGGTCCACCTGCTCCAGGCCTTCCCCGACGTCGCCGAGCACTACCGCCGCCGGTTCCGGCACGTGCTGGTGGACGAGTACCAGGACACCAACCACGCCCAGTACATGCTGGTGCGCGAGCTCGTCGGCGACGGTTCCGGGCCGGTGCCGATGGGGGAGCTGTGCGTCGTCGGTGACGCCGACCAGTCGATCTACGCCTTCCGGGGCGCGACCATCCGCAACATCGACGAGTTCGAGCGCGACTACCCGCAGGCCACCACGATCCTGCTGGAGCAGAACTACCGCTCCACCCAGCGCATCCTCAAGGCCGCGAACACGGTCATCGCCAAGAACACCGGCAGGCGGCCGAAGAACCTCTGGACCGACTCGGGCGACGGCGAGCTGATCGAGGGCTACGTCGCCGACAACGAGCACGACGAGGCCGCCTGGGTGGCCGAGCAGATCGACGCGCTGGTCGACGAGGGGAAGGCGCGACCGGCCGACATCGCGGTCTTCTACCGCACCAACAACGCCTCCCGTGTGTTCGAAGAGGTCTTCATCCGCGTCGGCATGCCCTACAAGGTCGTCGGCGGGGTGCGCTTCTACGAGCGCAAGGAGGTCCGCGACGCGCTGGCCTACCTGAAGCTGGTCGCGAACCCGGCCGACGTCGTGAGCCTGCGCCGGATCATCAACGTGCCCAAGCGCGGGATCGGCGACAAGGCCGAGTCGTGCATCGAGTCCTTCGCCGACCGCGAGCGCATCGCGTTCGGCTCCGCGCTGCGGCGGTGCTCGGAGATCGGCGAGCTGGCGACCCGCTCGCTCAAGGCGGTGCAGGAGTTCGTCGCCCTGCTCGAGGAGTTCGAGCAACTGGTGGAGACCGGCTCCGGCCCGGCGGCGCTGCTGGAGAGCATCCTCGACCGCACCGGGTACCTGGCCGAGCTGCAGGCCAGCACCGACCCGCAGGACGAGGGCCGGGTCGACAACCTCAACGAGCTGATCTCGGTCGCCGCCGAGTTCGAGGCCGCCAACCCCGGCGGCTCGGTCACCGACTTCCTGGAGCAGGTCTCCCTGGTGGCCGACGCCGACCAGATCCCGGTCTCCGGGGACGACGCGGGCGTGGTCACGCTGATGACCCTGCACACGGCCAAGGGGCTGGAGTTCCCAGTCGTCTTCCTCACCGGCATGGAGGACGGCGTCTTCCCGCATCTGCGCGCGTTGGGTGACCCGCGCGAGCTGGAGGAGGAGCGCCGGCTGGCCTACGTGGGCATCACCCGGGCGCGCCAGCGGCTGTTCATCTCGCGGGCGACGGTGCGCACCAGCTGGGGTCAGCCCGCCTACAACCCCCCGTCGCGGTTCCTCGACGAGATCCCCGCGGAGACCATCCACTGGGCCCGCACCGACCCGGTCCCCGCGCCCTCGACCGGCTACCGGTCGGCGCAGACGCGGGTGGCGGCGACCGGGCTCTCCACCGGCGGCCTGCGCGGCGGTGCCGGCAACCGGCAGATCATCTCGGTGGAGGTCGGCGATCGCGTGAGCCACGATGCCTTCGGGCTCGGCACCGTCGTCGAGGTCACCGGTGTCGCCGACAAGGCGCAGGCCACCGTCGACTTCGGTTCCGGCGGCACCAAGCGCCTCGTCCTCCGCTACGCCCCCCTCGTGAAGCTGTAGAGGTCGGTCAGTCCCGAGGAGCGGGAACCGGAGGCCTCCGCGATCGAAGGACCAGGCGGCTCACCCGGACCGGGGAACGGCACGGGGCCGCGGTGTCGTCCGGAGGGCGACAGGTCAGACGCTCACCCCGCGCTCGGCCAGCCAGGCCCGCGGGTCGATCGGGCGGCCGTCCATGCCGCCGCGGTGGATCTCGTAGTGCAGGTGGGGGCCGGTGGACTGGCCCTCGTTGCCGATCTTGGCGATCTGGTCGCCGGCGGTCACGATGTCGCCGGCGGAGACGCTGTAGTAGCGCATGTGCCCGTAGATGTGCACGTTGCCGTCGGCGTCCTGGATGTAGACGGCGTTGCCGTAGCCCGAGGCGCGCCCGGCCCGGACGACCACGCCGTCGGTGGCCGCGAGGATGGGCGTGCCCAGCGGCCCGGCCAGGTCCAGGCCGTAGTGCATGGTGCCCCAGCGCCGGCAGAAGCAGGTGGTGAGCGTGCCCTGCGTCGGCGCGACGATCTTGGGCTGCCGGGCGGCGCGCGAGGCGGCGAGCTCGCTCAGCCGCGCCTGGGCCTCCGCCTCGGTGATGCCGCGGCGCGCGTCGGCGCCTTCCAGCCCCCCGGCGAAGCTGACCTCCGTGCTGACGCCCAGCCCGTAGTCGGACGCGGAGGCGGAGACGTCCGCGCCGTCACCGGTGACGGCCGTGCTGCCGGCGAGCACGGCCCCGGTGACGAGGGCGGCGAGCCAGAGGGGGACGCGGCGGACCGGCGGGTGCGGCAGCCGTCGCCTCGACCGGGGTTCGTCGGGGCTCGCGGACGCGACGGGGGGTGCGGCGACCTCCGGCAGCGGGAGCGGGGCGCGGACCGGGCCTTCCACGGCGGCGCGAGGCCGGGGCACCACGACGACGTCGGACGGCGGTCCCTCGAGCACCTGGGCGCTGCTGCGAGTCACGGTGGACCTTCCCGGACGACTGGCCGGCGAGCGCACGGGGGCGTCCGTCGGGGGGAGCGACGACGGCGAGGACACCGGGAGCGGTGTCCGCCGGTCGTCCCGGCGCCGTGATCGGACCGTAACGATCCGTCATGAGCGGACCAAGCACCCGACGCTGCGTGTCGCGACGTGTACCAGTCGTCACATCGACATGTCGACCCGCCGGGGCGGGCGCCGCCGCGATCAGGCGACGGCGGCGACCGGGGGACCCGCGGTGCGCGGCGCGCGGATGCCGGCGAGGGTGCTCGCCACCTCGTCCAGCACTCCGCGGTGCATGGGCAGCGACATGTGCCCGACCCCCCGGATCAGCACGTTGCGCGCACCGAGGTCGGGGTGGTCGCACCGGCCCGACCGCGTGGGGAGCACCACCTGGTCGAGGTCGCTGTACAGCGCGGTGACGCGCGTCCGGCAGCCCGGTGCCGGCTGCTCGAGCTCCTCCAGCACCGGGGACCCGGGGCGCAGCTGGCGGATGAGCGGCGTGGGCGCGAGGTGGGCCAGCACCGACCCTCGGTGGGGGGTGCCGAGGGTCACCAGGGTGTCGACCCGGCGGTCACCGCCCTGCCGCTGCACGTGGTAGCGCGCGATCAGCCCCCCGAGGCTGTGCCCGACGACGTGCACCCGGTCGTGGCCGGTCTGCTCGCAGATGCGCTCGATGTGCTCCCCCAGGTCCTCGGCGCCGCGTGCGACGTCGGTGAGCAGGGGGCTGTAGTTCCACGAGCAGACGGCGGCGAACCCGCGCCGCCGCAGGCTACGGCGCATGACCGCGAAGACCGAGCGGTTGTCGACGAGGCCGTGCACCAGCAGCACGGGTGTGCGCGCCGCGAGCGGGTCGACGGCGAACAGGGCCCGGGCCACCGGGGGTTGCTCGCCGGTGCGCGTGCTCGGGTCGGGGCGCAGCTGCTCCATGCGCGCACCCAGTGGGTACATGAGGACGTGCGCCCCGAGCCAGGCGAGCTCGGTCAGGCCACCGGTGAGCGTGGTCGGGGAGCAGAGTGCGCGGAGACCACGTGGCGCGGCCTCGCCGGCGTCACCGGTGTGCCACCCTGGACCGGAGCTCGGATCGCCCGATGGGCGCATGGCTGCCCTCCCCGTCGAGCTCCGGCGGAGCTCGGCTCGTGCCGTCCCGCCGGCGGCGGTGCCAGGTGTGTGCTCCGTTCACCGCACGGTAATGCGGGGATGTGGTGCTCGTCACACGAACGTCACGGTCGGGCCGGTGATCGAGTCCGGTTCGTGACATCCACCAAAGGGGGAGACGTGTCCACCCGCGACCACCGCGCACGGACCGACCGCACCGGCACCGGCAGGGCCACCAGCTCCGGCCGCAGCGACGCCGGCACCCCGCCGGCCGGTGCGTCGGCGGTGGGGGCGGGGGACCGGGTCGTCATCGGGACCGTGCCCCCCGCGGTGCGGCTCTGCGGTGCGCTGCTCGTGCTGGCCGGCGTGGCCGGCGTGCTCGCGGCGGTGCCCACCTACCTGGTGGTCGGCGGGGAGCAGCTGCGCCAGGTGCGCGGGGTCGGCGGCGCGCTCGCGACCCTGCTCGCGCCCGCCGTCCACCTGGCGGTGGGTGCGACGCTGCTCCGCCGGGCCGTGCCGAAGTTCGGCCTGGCGTACGCCGCCGTCGCCGGGGCGCTGGCCGTGGGGGAGCTGCTCATCGAGATCTACCGGGGCAGCAGCTCCACGGCACGGCCGGGGGTGGAGGTGCTCGCCGGCGAGCGGGTGCTCACCAGCAGCGTGCAGGTCGGTGCGGGCTGGGTGCTCGGGGTCGTCGCGCTGGTGCTGACCGTGCTGGCCGGCGCCGTCGGCGCGGCGGCGTGGGGGCGGACGGTGATGGAGGACCGCGGCCCCCTGGACCCGATCCGCTCGGTGCTCGCCGGCGCCGCGGTGCTGCTGGGGGTGGTCGCCGTCCTGTGCCTGTCGCTGCCGGCCGCCGACGTACCGGAGCAGCTGCGCATCGACCCGGCGACCGGCATGCGCGTGGTCGTGATGCAGGAGGGGCCGCAGGCCCTCCTGGAGCGGCCGGGGCTCGCTCTCCTCGGGGGGCTCCTGCTGGCCGGCACCCTGCTGCTGTGCGCGGTGGTCGCCCCGTCGCTGCGGCCGCGGCTGGCTGTGGTCGGGGGGCTGCTCGCCGTGGCCGTCACCGTCCTCCGGGCCGGGCTGGGCGGGCTGCGGGACGCCGCCTCGTCCGACGAGCTGGTCTGGACCGTCCCGGGGATCGGCCTGGTCCTCGCGGGCCTCGGGCTGCTGGCCCTGGCGGCCGTCGCCTGGCGGGCGCGCCGCATCCGGACGTGACGGGTGCCACTCCCGGCGGCCGTCGGCCCTAAGCTCCCCTCCGTGGTGGACGAACGCATCCGGGTGGTCATCGCCAAGCCGGGACTGGACGGGCACGACCGGGGCGCGAAGGTGGTCGCGCGTGCGCTGCGCGACGCCGGCATGGAGGTCGTCTACACCGGCCTCCACCAGACCCCGGAGCAGATCGTCGAGACGGTCGTGCAGGAGGACGCCGATGCCGTCGGGCTCTCGGTCCTCTCCGGCGCGCACATGACGCTCTTCGCCCGGCTGGTGGAGCTGCTGCGGGAGCGCGACGTCGACGACGTCGTGGTCTTCGGTGGCGGGATCATCCCGGAGGAGGACGTCCCCGAGCTCCGGCGCATCGGCGTCACGGGCATCTTCACGCCCGGCGCCACCACCGGCGAGATCGTCGAGTGGGTGCGCGAGCACGTGGGCGAGCCCGCCGACGCCTGAGCCCGCAGCCCCACCGCGGCCGTGAGCGGGGCGTTCCCTGCCGCGAACGGGTGAGGCGCCCTGTGACGCGGCCCACCCCGCGCCCCCGTCGGGAACGCCCGGGGCAGCGGTCCGGTCCCGGGCGGTCTACGGTGCCTGTTCGTGGATCTCTTCGAGTACCAGGCCCGTGACCTGTTGGCCTCGCACGGTGTCCCCGTGCTCCCCGGCGGTGTCGCCGAGACCCCCGAGCAGGCGGAGGCGATCGCCCGCGAGATCGGGCAGACCGTCGTCGTCAAGGCGCAGGTGAAGACCGGCGGCCGCGGCAAGGCCGGCGGCGTCAAGCTCGCCGACAACGCCGAGGACGCCAAGGCGCGCGCCCAGGACATCCTCGGGCTGGACATCAAGGGCCACATCACGCACCGCGTGATGGTCGCCCAGGCCAGCGACATCGCCGAGGAGTACTACTTCTCCTACCTGCTCGACCGGTCCAACCGCACCTTCCTGGCCATGGCCTCGAAGGAGGGCGGCATGGAGATCGAGCAGCTCGCCGTCGAGCGCCCCGAGGCCCTCGCCCGCATCCCGATCGACGCGACCGTCGGCGTCGACAGCCAGAAGGCCGCCGAGATCGTCGACGCCGCCGGCTTCCCCGCCGAGGTGCGGGACCAGGTCATCGCGATCGCCGTCCAGCTGTGGGACACCTTCGCCAAGGAGGACGCCACGCTGGTCGAGGTCAACCCCCTCGCGAAGGCGCCCGACGGCACGGTGCTCGCGCTGGACGCCAAGGTCACCCTCGACGAGAACGCCGGCTTCCGCCACGCCGAGCACGCCGCTCTCGAGGACGCCGCCTCCGCCGACCCGCTCGAGGCGCGGGCCAAGGAGAAGGACCTCAACTACGTCAAGCTCGACGGCGAGGTGGGGATCATCGGCAACGGTGCCGGCCTGGTCATGAGCACCCTCGACGTCGTCGCCTACGCCGGTGAGGAGTTCGGCGGCGTCAAGCCGGCCAACTTCCTCGACATCGGCGGAGGCGCCTCGGCCGAGGTCATGGCCAACGGCCTGGAGATCATCCTCTCCGACCCTGCCGTCAAGAGCGTGTTCGTCAACGTCTTCGGCGGCATCACCGCCTGCGACGCCGTCGCCAACGGCATCGTCTCCGCGCTGAGCATCCTCGGCGACGAGGCCACCAAGCCCCTGGTCGTCCGGCTCGACGGCAACAACGTCGAGGAGGGCCGGCGGATCCTCGCCGAGGCCAACCACCCGCTGGTCACCCTGGTCGACACGATGGACGGCGCCGCGCGCCGGGCCGCCGAGCTCGCCGCCTGAGGAAGGACCCCCTCCTCCCCACCACTCGCACGCTCGCGGCGGGCCCCTGGAGGGGGCCTCCACAACCTTTCGAAGGATCAGAGATGTCGATCTTCCTCAACGAGAACAGCAAGGTCATCGTCCAGGGCATGACCGGCTCCGAGGGCATGAAGCACACCCAGCGCATGCTCGCCTCGGGCACCGCGATCGTCGGTGGCGTCAACCCGCGCAAGGCCGGCCAGTCGGTGGACTTCGACGGCACCAGCGTGCCGGTGTTCGGCGGCGTCGCCGAGGCCATGAAGGAGACCGGCGCCGACGTCAGCGTCATCTTCGTGCCGCCGCCGTTCGCCAAGGCCGCCGTCATCGAGGCCGTGGACGCCCAGATCGGGCTCGCGGTGGTCATCACCGAGGGCATCCCGGTGCACGACTCGACCTACTTCTGGGCCCACGCCCAGGGTGGCTCGACCCGGATCATCGGCCCGAACTGCCCCGGCCTGATCAGCCCCGGGCGCAGCAACGCCGGCATCATCCCGGCCAACATCACCAAGCAGGGCAAGATCGGCCTGGTGTCGAAGTCCGGCACGCTGACCTACCAGATGATGTACGAGCTCCGGGACATCGGTTTCTCCACCGCGATCGGCATCGGTGGTGACCCGGTCATCGGCACCACGCACATCGACGCGCTCCAGGCGTTCCAGGACGACCCGGAGACCGAGGCCATCGTGATGATCGGCGAGATCGGTGGCGACGCCGAGGAGCGGGCCGCCGACTTCGTCAAGGCCAACGTCACCAAGCCGGTCGTCGGCTACGTCGCCGGGTTCACCGCGCCCGAGGGCAAGACGATGGGCCACGCCGGCGCCATCGTGTCCGGCTCGGCCGGTACCGCCCAGGCGAAGAAGGAGGCCCTCGAGGCCGCCGGTGTGCGCGTGGGCAAGACGCCGTCGGAGACGGCCCAGCTGATGCGCGAGATCGTCGGCTAGCGGCTCCCGCACCTCTGACCCACCCGCTGCCCGGTGACCGCCCTGGTCACCGGGCAGCGGTGCGTCCGGGGTGGGCGGTGCCGGCCCCGGCGCGCCGTTGCGCGCGCCTCGCCGCGACCGCCACGATCGATGCGCACCCGTTCCGTCCGGAGGAGATCACCGTGACCGCCAGCCAGCCCCCGCAGCCGCCCGAACGCGGCCGACCTCCCGCGGGTGCCCAGCCGCCCGAGGGGGAGGCGCACCAGGTCCCGCGGGCGGCTGCACCGGGGGAGCAGCAGGGCGGGTCCCCGCAGGAGCGGCCCGGGCCCGGCGGACACCAGCAGGGTGAGCCCCCGTACGGGTGGCCGGGGTACGGGCAGCAGCCCGGGTTCGGCCGGCCCCACCCCGGCCAGGCCCCGTACGGCCCGCCCGGGTACGGCCGGCCGCCGTACGGTCAGCCCCCGTACGGCCAGCCGGGCCACGGCGGCTACGGCGAGCAGCCGTACGGGCAGCCCGGCTACGCCCACCCCGGGTACGGGCAGCCGCAGTTCGGCCACCCGTACGGCCAGCCCTACGGCGGGTACGGGCCGTCCTCCCCGGCGCCCGGGCAGGGCTACGGCCAGCAGCCGTACGGGCAGCCGGCCCCCGTCCCGCCCGGCTACGGGTACGTGCCCGGGTACCCCGCCGGGCGGCGGCAGGCAGGCGCGGAGTTCTCGTTCGACCCCAAGCGGCTGACCTGGACCGACCTGGCCGTCGCGGGCGGCACCCTGCTGTTCCTGCTCGTCGGGTTCCTGCCCTGGTGGCGGTTCGGCGATGCGACGTTCGGCGTCACGTTCAGCGGCTTCGAGGACGGCATGGTCGTGACCGCCTTCGTGCTCTTCCTCCTGGCGACGGCGTGGGCGGTCCTCCCGGCGTTCGTCCGGACGGCGCTGACCTTCCCGCGCTCCGGGGTGACCGCGGGCTTGGCGGGCTTGGGGCTGGTGCTGACGCTGTTCTCCTGGTTGGACACGCTTCGGTACGCCTTCTCCTTCTGGGCGTTCCTGGGCTTCCTCACCGCCGTCGGCATCACCGTGCTCGCGGTGCTCGCCCTGCGCCGGGAGCTGCGCGAACGCCCCGCGCGACCGGCCGTCCCGCAGCACGGCGGTCCGTGGCCCGGCCAGCCGTACCCCTGGCCGCCCTCCGGTCAGCCCTGGGGGCCGGGGCAGCAGCCCTACCCGCAGCAGCAACCCCCCTGGCCGGCGCAGCCGGTGCGACCCGGGTCGGACCAGGGTCCAGGAGCGGGGGGTGGGGGTGCCGGCGGCGCCTCCGCGTCCGGCGAGGCGCCGGGCAGCACGGAGAGCGACCGTCCCGGCACGGAGACCTGACGGGCGTCCCGGCGCGGCCGCACGGGGACGGCCGGCTCCGGCGCGTGCGCCGCACATCGGCCGCGGTGGCTTGCGAGAGTGGGGAGGTGGTCCCGCTGCTCGCACGCCTGCCTTTCCGGCGGGACGACGGGTCGGCGGCCCGCCCCGCTCCGCCCGCCGTCCTCGCCGCCCTCGCCGCGACCGCTGTGACGGTGGTCGGGTTGGCCGGCCTGTGGCTCGCCCTGGTCGTCGTGCAGACGCTGGACCCGGGCGGCGGCATGCCGGCCGGGGGAGCCGCCGCCGTGGGCGCCCGGCTGTGGCTGCTCGCGCACGGGGCGGAGCTGCGCCCGGCCTCCGGCCCTCTGGCGCTGGCCCCCCTGCTGCTGACCCTGCTCGCCGCCCGCGGTCTGTCGTGGGCCGGGCGGGTCGCCGTCCGGGTCCTGGACGGCGGGGCGCAGGACCGGGTGGTGCGCGCGGGGATCACCGTCGTGCTCGTGCACCTGGCGCTCACCTGGCTGCTCGCCCTGCTGCTGGACGACCCGGCGGTGGCCGTCGGCTGGCCGCGCACGCTGCTGGCCCCGGCCGTGCTGGCGCTGCTCGCCGTCGGGTGGGGTGCCGGCCGGGAGTCAGGGGTGGCCGACGCCGCGCTGGACCGGCTGCCGGGGGGCGCCCGGCCCGTGCTCCGCGGGGTCCTCGCCGGGCTGCTGACCGCGCTGGCCCTCACCTTCGTCGTCGTCGCGGTGGCCCTGGCCAGCGACGCCTCGGGGTACGCGGCGATCTCGGGAGCCCTCGGTGGGGCGGGGGCCGGCGCGCTCGGGCTCCTCGGGCTGAGCGCGCTCTACCTGCCCAACGCTGCGGTGGCCGTCCTCGGGCTGGCCGCGGGCCCGGGGTTCTCCGTCGGCAGCGGCACGCTGGTGTCCGTGCACGGGGTCACGCTGGGCAGCGTGCCCGCCCTGCCGCTGCTCGCGGCGCTGCCCGACACGCAGGCGGTGCCGCTGGTCGCCTTCGTCTCGCAGGTCGTCCCGGCCGTGGCCGGGCTCGTCGCCGGCCGGACCCTGGGGCGGTGGTTCACCGACCGGGACGGCGGGTCGGTCGTCGCCGGGCTCGCCGGGTTGCTGGCCGGGTCGCTGCTGGGCCTGCTCGCCGGGTTGCTCGCCTGGGCCGCCGGCGGTTCCCTGGGCGACGGGGCGCTCGCCCAGGCCGGCGCCCCTCCCCTCGCCACCGGCATCGCGTTCGGGGCGCAGGCGGCGATCGCCGCGGCGCTCGCCGCCGCAGTCACCCGCTGGCGGGCGCTGGGCTGAGGTCGGGGTCCTTATAGGGTCGGGAGCGTGCCCGTCTCCGACCCCCCCGCCCGGGCGAGGGTCGTCGTCCTCATCTCGGGTACCGGCTCGCTCTGCGCGGCGCTCCTGGAGGCCACCGACGACCGCGGCTACCCGGCGGAGGTGGTCGCCGTCGGCGCCGACCGCGAGGCCCCGGGGCTCGAGCACGCCCGCCGGCGCGGGCTGCCCGTGTTCGTCTGCGCCCTCGGCGACCACCCCGACCGGCGGGCCTGGGACCGCGCGCTGGCCGAGCGGATCGCCGCCTTCACCCCCGACCTCGTCGTCTCGGCCGGCTTCATGAAGATCATGGGTCCCGCGGTGCTCGACGCGTTCGAGGGTCGGCTGCTCAACACCCACCCGGCGCTGCTGCCGGCCTTCCCCGGTGCGCACGCGGTCCGCGACGCGCTGGCGGCCGGGGCCACGGTGACCGGCTCGACCGTGCACCTGGTCGACGCCGGCGTGGACACCGGCCCGGTCCTCGCCCAGCGCGAGGTGCCCGTCCTCCCCGGGGACGACGAGGCCACGCTGCACGAACGGATCAAGGACGTGGAGCGCCAGCTCCTGGTGGAGACGGTGGCGGCCTTCGTCGCCGCGCCCCCGACCACCCCACACCGGACGAGGAAGAGCCCCTGATGAGCGACCGCACCCCGATCCGCCGCGCCCTGCTGGGCGTCTACGACAAGTCCGGTGTCGAGGAGCTGGCCCGCGGGCTGGCCGCCGCCGGGGTGGAGCTGGTCAGCACCGGGGCCACCGCGCGCCGGATCGCCGACGCCGGCATCCCGGTCACCCCCGTCGAGCAGGTCACCGGCTTCCCCGAGTGCCTGGACGGCCGGGTCAAGACGCTGCACCCGGCCGTGCACGCCGGCATCCTCGCCGACCGGCGCAAGGAGGAGCACGTCGCGCAGCTGGCGGAGCTCGGCATCGCCGCCTTCGACCTGGTGGTCGTCAACCTCTACCCCTTCACCGAGACCGTCGCCTCCGGCGCGGCTCCCGACGAGTGCGTGGAGCAGATCGACATCGGCGGCCCCGCGATGGTGCGCGCCGCTGCCAAGAACCACCCGTCGGTCGCCGTCGTCGTCGACCCCGCCCGGTACGACGACGTCCTCGCCGCGGTCTCCGCCGGCGGCTTCACGCTGGCCGAGCGGCAGCGGCTGGCCGCCGCCGCGTTCCGGCACACCGCCTCCTACGACGTCGCCGTCGCCTCCTGGATGGGCAACGTGCTGGCCCCCGACGACGACAGCGGCTTCCCCGCCTGGGTCGGGGGGAGCTGGGAGCGGGCCGACGTCCTGCGCTACGGGGAGAACCCGCACCAGGCCGCCGCGCTGTACCGCTCGGAGCGGCCGGGGCTCGCGCACGCCGAGCAGTTGCACGGCAAGCAGATGTCCTACAACAACTACGTCGACACCGACGCCGCCTGGCGGGCCGCGCACGACCACGACGAGCCGTGCGTGGCCATCATCAAGCACGCCAACCCCTGCGGCATCGCCGTCGGCGCGGACATCGCCGCGGCCCACCGCAAGGCGCACGCCTGCGACCCGGTGTCGGCCTTCGGTGGCGTCATCGCGGCCAACCGCGAGGTCGACCTCACCATGGCCGAGCAGGTGGCCGAGGTGTTCACCGAGGTCGTCGTGGCCCCCGGTTTCACCGACGACGCCGTCGCCGTGCTGACGGGCAAGAAGAACATCCGGCTGCTGCGGCTGCCGCACCTGCCGGAGACGGGCGTGGAGCAGCGGCCGATCAGCGGCGGGCTGCTCCTCCAGACGCGGGACCGCATCGACGCCACCGGCGACGACCCCACCACCTGGACCCTCGCCACCGGCGAGCCGCTCGATGCCGCGGGCCTCGACGACCTCGTCTTCGCCTGGCGGGCGGTGCGGGGGGTGAAGAGCAACGCCATCCTGCTCGCGCACGACCGGGCGACCGTCGGCGTCGGCATGGGGCAGGTCAACCGGGTCGACTCCGCCCGGCTCGCGGTCGCGCGGGCGGGGGAGCGGGCCGCCGGGGCGGTCGCCGCCTCGGACGCGTTCTTCCCCTTCGCCGACGGCCTCCAGGTGCTGCTCGACGCCGGTGTGCGCGCCGTCGTCCAGCCCGGCGGGTCGGTGCGCGACCAGGAGGTGGTGGCCGCGGCCGCCGCGGCCGGTGTGCCGCTCTACCTGACCGGCACCCGGCACTTCGCCCACTGATGGCTGACCCCCTCGCCCCTCGCCCCCCGCAGGCTCGGCGCCGGCCCCTGCGAGGGGGCCGGCCGCACGTGGGGCCACCCGAGGCGGGCGCGACCCTCGTGGGGGAGGACTTCGCGCGCGTGGACTGGTGGGGGGTGCGGCTCGACGGCATCACCTTCACCCGGTGCCGCTTCGACGACGCCGGCCTGGAAGAGCTGGTCACGCGCCGGTGCGTGTTCGACGAGTGCGTGCTCACCGGGGTGCGGTTGGGCGGTTCGCGGCACCTCGGGACGGCGTTCCTGTCCTGCCGCTTCGACCGGGCCCGCTTGTTCGACACCACCCTGGACGGCTGCAAGCTGACCGGTTCGCACTTCCTCGGTGCCCAGCTGCGGCCCCTGACGGCCGTCGACTGCGACTGGTCGTGGACGTCGCTGCGCGGGGTGGACCTGTCGGCGCTGGACCTGTCCGGGCAGCGGTTCCGCGAGGCCGACCTCACCGACGCCGACCTCCGCGGCACCGACCTCGGCTCGGCCGACCTGGACCGGGCGCGGCTGCAGAGCGCCAGGCTGCGCGGGGCCGACCTGCGCGGCGCCTCCACCGACGAGGTGGACTGGCGGTCCTTCGAGCTGACCGGCGTGCACCTCGACGCCGTGCAGGCGGTCCAGGTCGCCCGCGCCCACGGGGCCCGGGTCGACGGCTGATCGCTACCTCGTCGCGTAGCGGGGGCCGGTCAGGACGGCCTTGAGCGAGCCGAGCAGCCCGAGGACGGCGACGGCGATGCCGCACCAGAACCCGGGGCCGAAGAAGCCGAGGTCCCAGCCGGCGTCGACCAGCGGCACGAGCGCCGCCGCCGTCACGACGCCGCTGACCACCAGCGCCAGGAGCCCCACGAACCGGTGGCTGCGCGCGGGCAGCCAGAGCGCGATGCCCAGGAGCAGCAGCACCCCGCCACCCAGGACGATGGCCAGCGGCTGCCACCCGCCGTCGTCGAACACCTGGTCCAGGTCGGCGAACGCGTCGCGCACGAGCGCCCAGCCGCTGGCGTCGCGGTCGCGCAGCCAGTCCAGCGGCAGGCTGACGGCGGCGGCGATCCCCGCGAGGATGAGCAGCAGCCCGCCCAGGCTCTCGGGTCCGCGGAAGGCCACCGGCCGGTCGGAGTACGCCGGCCGGGTCGCCGCCGGGCCGGCGCCGGACGACGCGGACGCGCCGGTCGGGGTGTGGTCGCTCATCGCGCACCTCCGCGGGTCGGCGGGGCCGGGCGCCCCGCTGCACCGACCCTAGGACCGCGCCGCCCTCTCCGGGACCCGTTCCGGCAGACTGTCGGCGTGCCCGCGACGATCCTGGACGGCAAGGCCACCGCGGCGGCGATCCGCGCCGAGCTGACCGAGCGGGTGGCCGCTCTCACCGAGGCGGGTCACCGGCCCGGCCTCGGCACCCTGCTGGTGGGGGACGACCCCGGCAGCCGGTGGTACGTCAACGCCAAGCACTCGGACTGCGCCGAGGTGGGCATCGCGAGCATCCAGCGCGAGCTGCCGGCCACCGCCACCGAGGCCGACGTGCTGGCCGTCGTCGCCGAGCTCAACGCCGATCCCGGCTGCACCGGCTACATCGTGCAGCTGCCACTGCCTGCGGGCATCGAGGAGAGCCGGGTGCTGGAGGCCATGGACCCGGCCAAGGACGCCGACGGGCTGCACCCGGTCAACCTCGGCCGCCTGGTGCTCAACGTCCCCGGTCCGCTGCCCTGCACGCCGGTGGGCATCGTGGAGCTGCTGCGCCGCTACGGGGTACCGATCGCCGGCGCCGAGGTGGTCGTCATCGGTCGCGGCATCACGGTCGGCCGGCCGCTGGGCCTGCTGCTGACCCGGCGCACCGAGAACGCGACGGTGACGCTCTGCCACACCGGCACCCGCGACCTCGCGGCGCACGTGCGCTCCGCGGACGTCGTGGTCGCCGCGGCCGGGGTGCCCGGCCTGATCACCGCCGGCATGGTGAAGCCGGGCGCCGCCGTCCTCGACGTGGGCGTGAGCCGGATGGACGGGAAGATCGCCGGGGACGTCGCCAAGGACGTCGTCGAGGTCGCCGGCCACGTGGCCCCCAACCCGGGCGGGGTGGGGCCGATGACGCGGGCGATGCTGCTGCAGAACGTGGTGCTCGCGGCCGAGCGGGCCGCTGCCCTCGAGGCCCTCTCGGCCTGACCGTGGACCGCCCGCCGCTCTACGTCCGCCGGCCCTTCCTCGCCGGGCTCCTGCGGCAGCTCCCGCTGCTGGCGGTGCTGGTCGTGGTGGCGATCGGGCTGCTGCTGGTCACCTTCGAGCACTGGCGCTGGGGTCTGGTCGTGCTGGGCACGTCGCTGGTGGGGGCGGCGCTGCTGCGGCTGCTGCTGCCGGTGCGGCGGGTCGGCTTCCTCGCCGTGCGCAGCCGCGCGGTCGACGTCGTCCTGCTCGCCGGAGCCGGGGCCACCCTCGCGGTCGTCGCGCTGGCCATCCCGGCGACGTGAGCGCCCCCGGGGCGGCGCCGGCCGCCGGGCAGGGCTAGGTTGGCGACCATGGCGAAGCAGCCCAGGAACGGCAAGGTCACCGTGGTCGGTGCCGGTTTCTACGGCTCCACCACCGCACTCCGCCTGGCCGAGTACGACATCTTCGAGACCGTCGTCCTCACCGACATCGTGGAGGGCAAGCCCGAGGGGCTGGCGCTCGACATCAACCAGTCCCGGCCGATCGAGGGGTTCGAGACGGAGGTCGTCGGCATCGGCGGCGGCTCCTACGAGGGCACCGAGGGCTCGGACGTCGTCGTGATCACCGCCGGTCTGCCGCGCAAGCCCGGCATGAGCCGGATGGACCTGATCGAGACGAACGCGGGGATCGTCCGGCAGGTGGCGGAGAACATCGCGCGCACCTCGCCCGACGCCGTCCTCATCGTCGTCTCCAACCCGCTCGACGAGATGACCGCGCTCGCGCAGCTGGCCACCGGTTTCCCGAAGCACCGGGTCATGGGGCAGGCCGGGATGCTGGACACGGCGCGCTTCACCAACAACGTCGCCGAGGAGCTGGGCGTCCCCGTGTCCTCGGTGCGCACCCTGACGCTCGGCTCGCACGGCGACACCATGGTGCCGGTGCCGTCGCGGTGCACGGTCGACGGCAAGCCGCTGTCCGAGGTGATGGCGCCGGACCGCGTCGAGCACCTCGTCCAGCGGACCCGGAACGGTGGTGCGGAGGTGGTGGCCCTGCTCAAGACCGGGTCGGCCTACTACGCTCCCTCCGCCGCTGCCGCCCGCATGGCCCGCGCGGTCATGGAGGACGCAGGCAGGGTCATGCCCGTGTGCGCCTGGGTCGACGGCGAGTACGGCATCTCCGGGGTCTACCTCGGGGTGGAGGCCGAGATCGGCCGGGAAGGCGTCCGGCGGGTCGTCGAGAGCGACCTGGCGGAGAGCGAGGTGGCGGGCCTGCGCGAGGCCGCCGAGGCGGTGCGCGCGAAGCAGGCCGACGTGGCCGACCTCTGAGCAAGGACCCCGCTGCCCCCCACGGCTCGCACGCTCGCCGCGGGGCCCTGCAGCGGGGCCACAAGACGCACGTGGAGAGGGACACATGAGCAAGATCAAGGTCGAGGGCACCGTCGTCGAGCTCGACGGCGACGAGATGACCCGGATCATCTGGCAGTTCATCAAGGACCAGCTGATCCTCCCGTACCTCGACGTCAACCTGGAGTACTACGACCTGGGCATCGAGTCGCGCGACGCGACCGACGACCAGATCACCGTCGACTCCGCCAACGCCATCAAGAAGCACGGCGTCGGGGTCAAGTGCGCGACGATCACGCCCGACGAGGCGCGCGTCGAGGAGTTCGGCCTCAAGCGCATGTACCGCTCGCCCAACGGGACGATCCGCAACATCCTCGGCGGCGTCATCTTCCGCGAGCCGATCATCATGGAGAACGTGCCGCGGCTGGTGCCGGGCTGGACCAAGCCGATCGTCGTCGGCCGTCACGCCTTCGGTGACCAGTACCGCGCCACCGACTTCAAGTTCCCCGGCGAGGGCACGCTGACGATCAGCTTCCAGCCGGCCGACGGCTCCGCGCCGATCGAGCACGAGGTCTTCCAGTCGCCGGGTGGCGGCGTCGCGATGGCGATGTACAACCTCGACGACTCGATCCGCGACTTCGCCCGGGCCTCGATGAACTACGGCCTGCAGCGTGGCTACCCGGTCTACCTCTCGACCAAGAACACGATCCTCAAGGCCTACGACGGCCGCTTCAAGGACCTGTTCGCCGAGGTCTTCGAGGCCGAGTTCAAGGAAAAGTTCGACGCCGCCGGCATCACCTACGAGCACCGGCTGATCGACGACATGGTCGCGGCCTCGCTCAAGTGGGAGGGCGGCTACGTCTGGGCCTGCAAGAACTACGACGGTGACGTGCAGTCCGACACCGTGGCCCAGGGCTTCGGCTCGCTCGGCCTCATGACCTCGGTGCTCATGAGCCCCGACGGCCGCACCGTCGAGGCCGAGGCCGCCCACGGCACGGTGACCCGCCACTTCCGCCAGCACCAGCAGGGCAAGGAGACGTCGACCAACCCGATCGCGTCGATCTTCGCCTGGACCCGGGGCCTGGCACACCGCGGCAAGCTCGACGGCACCCCCGAGGTGACCCGCTTCGCCGAGACGCTGGAGAAGGTCTGCATCGACACCGTCGAGGGCGGTCAGATGACCAAGGACCTCGCGCTGCTGATCAGCAAGGACCAGCCGTGGCTGACCACCCAGGACTTCCTGGCGGCCATCGACGGCAACCTCAAGAAGGCCATGGCCTGAGCTGTCCCTGACGCGCAGCGGCCCCCGCACCCCCCTGGGTGCGGGGGTCGCTGCACATCCGGCTCGGCCCCGGGGCGCAACCTCCTCGACAGCGGCCTCCGACGGCCGGTCCAGCGCGCGAGTCCGCGGAAGTCGGGGCCTGTGGACGACGCCGGCGCGCCCGCGCGGTCCGTGGGCAGGCTCCTCGGGTACCCCTCCCCGTCGTCCCGACGCCCTCCGGGGCCGCGTCTGCCGCGAGCGTGATGCCGTGGCTGCGGGCCACCTGACCGACGACGCGGGGCTCCCCGACTCGCTCGACGTCCGCGTCGCCGGTGCGGCGGGGCTGCGGGTCCCGGGTGGCGGTCGAGTACGACGGCGCCTGGCACGCGGAGCCCGGCCAGTTCGCCGAGGGCCGGCGCAGGCTCAACCGGCTGACTGCGGCGGGGTGGACCGTCATCCACCTGACGGCGGCCGACCTGCACGACCCGAGGGTGTTCGTGGCTCGGGTTCGCGAGGCACTGGACCGTGCACCTACCCGGGAACAGGGGTCCGGCGAGGCGCTCGAAGCCCGACTCCCGTGAAGTCGCGCCCAGGACGGATGGCGGGGTGGCGGGTCAGCCGAAGAGCTGGGTCCACCAGGGGCCGCCGGAGCCGGTCGCCACCCCGACCCCGAGCCGGGTCAGCCCGCAGTTCAGGATGTTCGCCCGGTGCCCCGGGTTGCTCATCCACGAGGTCATGACGGCGACCGGGTCGGCCTGGCCGCGGGCGATGTTCTCCGCCCGGGCCGAGACGCCCGCCCGGTCGGCGCGGTCGAACGGGCCCAGCCCGTCGGGGTCCACGTGGTCGAAGAAGCCGCGGTCGCGCATGCCGGTGCTGTGCGCCCGGGCGACCGCGGCGAGCCCGCTGTCGGCCGCGACCGGGCCGCACCCCGCGCGGGCGCGCTCGGCGTTCACCAGCGCGAGGACCTCGCCCTCGACGCCCGGAGCCGCCGGAGCCGCTGGAGCCGATGCGGCCGGCGGGGGCGGCGCAGGCGCGGCGGCAGCCGGTGCGGCGCGGTCGGCGGGGGCGAGCGCGGTGGCGGCCGCGGAGGGCGGTGCCGGCTGCGGGGACGACGGGGCCGCGGCGGCTCCGGGGACGTCGGCAGGGCCGGTGACCGGTCCGGGCACGGCCACCGGCGGCTGAGCGGTTCCAGGGGCCGGCGCGGGCCGGCCGGCACCACCCTCCGGAGCGACCGGGACACCGCCCGCTGCCCCGGGCGCCGCGGGGGAGGCGCCGGGGAACACGGACGTGGAGGAACCGGGGGCCGATCCCGCGGAGGACGACGCATCGATCGCACCCGGATCGGCCGGCCCGGAGACGACCGGGGCGGTGAGGACCACCGCCGTGGTGGCGAACGTCAGCGCGACAGCCAGGCCCACCCTCGGGGACCGGCGGTGGGACCCACCGGACCGGTGGTCCGCGGCGGCGGCGGTGCGGCCGTGGTGAGCGGGGGCACCGGGTGGCCGGTGGCGCATGCGGGTCCTCGAGAGAGATCACGATCCGTTACCTGATGCAGACTAACGGTGGTCGCGTCGCCGGGGAAGGCCCACGGCGTGGGCACGGTCACCCCACCCGGCGGGGTCCCCGGGCGTGCGCCGGCCGCTGCGGGGCAGCATGGACCCGGCACCATGGAACGGTCCTCCCCACCCCGAACCCCGAGGAGCACGCCGCCGGTGAGCGACGTATGGCTCAACATCGTCATGGTCGTCGTCTTCGTGCTGATCGGCGGTGCCTTCGCCGGTGCCGAGATCGCACTGGTCTCGCTGCGCGAGGGCCAGGTGCGCGCCATGGCCGAGCAGGGGCGCCGCGGGCAGGCTGTGCAGAAGCTGCTCGAGGACCCCAACCAGTTCCTCGCCGCCGTCCAGGTCGGCGTCACCCTGGCCGGCTTCTTCTCCGCGGCCTTCGGCGCGAGCACGCTGTCGGCCCCGCTGGCCGACTGGTTGCAGACCCGCGGCGTCGGTGAGGGGCTCGCCGGCACGTTGGCGCTCGTCCTGGTGACCGTCGCGATCAGCTACGTGTCCCTCGTCGTCGGCGAGCTCACCCCCAAGCGGCTGGCGCTGCAGCGGGCCGAGGGCTTCGCGCTGATGGTAGCCGCCCCGCTCAACGCCATCGCGAAGCTCTCGCGGCCGATCATCTGGCTGCTGTCCAAGTCGACCAACGGTCTGGTCCGGCTCGTCGGAGGCGACCCGAAGGCCAGCGGTGAGTCGATCAGCCAGGAGGAGCTCCGCGATCTCGTGGCCGCGCACGAATCGCTGAGCAGCGATGAGCGCCGGCTCATCGACGAGGTCTTCCGCGCCGGCGAGCGCGAGGTGCGCGAGGTGATGACGCCGCGCACCGAGGTCCAGTTCCTCGAGGCCTCGATGACCGCGAGCCGCGCCGCCAAGCTGGTCGCGGAGTCGAACTGGTCGCGCTTCCCCGTGGTCGGCCGCGACCAGGACGACGTCGTCGGCTTCGTGCACGTGCGCGACCTGTTCCTGCCCACCCACCCTGCGGGGCGGGCGGCGACCGTGGGTGACCTGGCCCGCGAGGTCACCCGGCTGCCCGGCACCGCCGCGGTCCTGACGGTGCTCAGCGAGATGCGCCGGGACAACCAGCACCTCGCGATCGTCGTCGACGAGTACGGCGGCACCGACGGCATCGTCACCCTCGAGGACCTCATCGAGGAGGTCATCGGGGAGATCTACGACGAGTACGACGAGGAGGTCGCACCCGAGGACCGGCCGGCGCCCGACGCGCCGCGCGACGTCGACGGCCTGCTCAACCTCGACGACTTCGCCGACGCGACAGGCCTGCGGCTGCCGGAGGGGCCGTACGAGACGGCCGCCGGGTACGTCCTCGCCGAGCTCGGCCGGCTGCCCGAGGTCGGCGACGCCGTGGAGGTCGAGGGTCGCCGCATCGACGTGCTCGAGCTCGACGGCCGGCGGATCGCCCGCCTGCGCGTGGCCCCGCCGCCGGCGCCCGAGGAGTCGGAGGACGCCTCGGACGCGACCGCGACGGGCTAGCCCCGGCGGGCCTGGGCGACGTCCCAGGCGTCCCGCACGATGCCGACCAGGTCGGTGTGCTTCGGGGCCCAGCCCAGGTCGGCGCGGATCCGGTCGCTCGAGGCGACCAGCTGCGCCGGGTCCCCGGCCCGCCGCTCGCCGATCGTGACCGGGATCGGGTGGCCGGTCACCTCGCGGGCTGCCTCGACGACCTCCTGCACCGAGAACCCGGTGCCGTTGCCCAGGTTGTAGATCCGGTGCTCACCGGCCGTGGGGGCGGGCAGTGCGAGCAGGTGCGCGTCGGAGAGGTCCTCGACGTGCACGTAGTCGCGGATGCAGGTGCCGTCCGGCGTCGGGTAGTCCTGGCCGTAGACGGTGAGCGATTCCCGCTGCCCCGCCGCCACCTGCAGGGCGATCGGGATGAGGTGGGTCTCCGTGGCGTGCCGCTCGCCCAGCCCGTAGGCGGCGCCCGCGACGTTGAAGTACCGGAGGCTCACCGCGGCGAAGCCGTGCGCGACCGCGTAGGAGGTGAGCATGTGGTCGACGGCGAGCTTCGAGGCCCCGTAGGTGTTGGTCGGCCGGGTCGGCGCGTCCTCGCGGATCGGCACCTGGTCGGGCTCGCCGTAGGTGGCGGCGGTGGAGGAGAAGACGATCCGCCTGCAGTCGGCCGCCCGCATGGCCTCCAGCAGCGCGAACGAGCCGCCGACGTTGGTGTGCCAGTAGTCCTCGGGCTGCTGCTGCGAGACGCCGACCAGCGACTTGGCCGCGAAGTGCAGCACCGCCTCGGGGCGGACCTCGGCCAGCACCGGCGCCGAGTCGTGCAGCGACACCTCGGCCAGCGCCGCGCCCTCGGGGACGGCGTCCGCGTGCCCGGTGGAGAGGTCGTCGAGGACGGTCACCTCGTGCCCCCCGGCGAGCAGGGCCGCGGTCACTACGCTGCCGATGTAGCCGGCGCCGCCGGCGACGAGTACGCGCATGGGCACACCTTAGAAGGGTGGGCCCCGCGGGAGGTGGAGGATCTGGTGGTCAGTGCCCGACCGGCCGTGCAGTCGCTTCCCGCGTACCGGCCCGGCCGCAACCCCGCCGACCTCGCCCGCGAGATCGGCGTCGAGCGCGCGGTCAAGCTCGCCAGCAACGAGGTGGCCTTCCCGCCGCTGCCCGCCGTCGTCGAGGCGGTGACCGCCGCGGTCGCCGGTACCAACCGGTACCCCGACAACGGCGCCGTCGTCCTCACCGAGGCGCTGGCGCAGCGCTACGGCGTCGACCCGGCCCAGGTCGCCACCGGCTGCGGCGCGGTGGCCATCTGCCAGGAGCTCGCGCAGGCCTACAACGACCCCGGCACGAGCATCGCCTTCGCCTGGCGCTCCTTCGAGATGTACCCGCTGCTGGCCCGCATCGCCGCCGCGCGGGCGGTCCAGGTGCCGCTGGTCCCCGCCCGCCCCGGCGGATCCCCCGACACCCACGACCTGGCGGCGCTGGCCGCCGCGATCGACGACAGCACCCGCCTGGTGTTCGTCTGCAACCCGAACAACCCCACCGGCACGGCGGTGCACCGCGATGAGCTGGAGCGCTTCCTGGACGCGGTGCCGGCCGAGACGCTCGTCGTCCTCGACGAGGCCTACCGCGAGTTCGTCACCGACCCGCGGGTGCCCGACGGCGTCGAGCTGATGCGGGGCCGGCCCAACGTGGCGGTGCTGCGCACGTTCTCCAAGGCGTGGGGCCTGGCCGGGCTGCGCGTCGGCTACCTGCTGGCCGAGGACCCGGCGGTCACCGAAGCGGTACGCAAGACCCATCTGCCGTTCAGCGTCGGCATGGTCGCCCAGGCGGCGGCGGTCGCGGCGCTGGCCAGCGAGGACGAGGTGCGGGCCCGCTGCGCCGCCGTCGTCGCCGAGCGAGAGCGGCTGACCGCCGAGCTGCGGGATCGGGGCCTGGAGGTCGCGGACAGCCAGGCCAACTTCGTCTGGCTGCCGACGGGGGAGCGGACGGCGGAACTCGCGGCAGCCCTGGAGTCCCGCGCCGTGATCACCCGGCCCTTCGCCGGTGAGGGCATCCGCGTCACCGTGGGCACGCCCGAGGAGGACGACGTATTCCTGGCCGCGCTCGACGACGCGCTGGCCGCCGCGGTCCGCTGACCAGCCCCGACCGGGTGACCGCGTCGGCCGGGGCCGCCGCCGAACGGGGGAGCCGGGCACGCACGGCGCTCCCGGCTGGTTTGATGGCCGACGTGGCTTTTCCCCGAGTGCTGTCCGGCATCCAGCCGACGGCGGACTCCTTCCACCTGGGCAACTACGTCGGCGCCCTCCGGCAGTGGGTGAGCATGCAGGAGGACCACGACGCCTTCTACTGCGTCGTCGACCTCCACGCGATCACCCTGGAGCAGCCCGACCCGGCCGTGCTCCGGCAGCGGACCCTGGTGTCGGCGGCGCAGCTGATCGCCCTGGGCGTCGACCCCGACCGCAGCACCCTGTTCGTCCAGAGCCAGGTGCCCGAGCACGCCCAGCTGGCCTGGGTGCTCCAGTGCCTCACCGGCTTCGGGGAAGCCAGCCGGATGACGCAGTTCAAGGACAAGAGCACCCGTGAGGGGGCCGGCCCGACCTCCGTGGGGCTGTTCACCTACCCCGTGCTCCAGGCGGCGGACATCCTGCTGTACCAGGCGCAACGGGTGCCGGTCGGGGAGGACCAGCGGCAGCACCTGGAGCTCACCCGCGACCTGGCCGGGCGCTTCAACGGCCGCTACGGCGACACCTTCACCCTCCCCGAGGCCTACATCCCGGCCGGTGCGGCGAAGATCCTCGACCTGCAGTCCCCGGACAAGAAGATGAGCAAGAGCCTGCCGCCGGCGGGCTGCGTCAACCTCCTCGACGACCCGAAGGTGACCGCGAAGAAGATCCGCTCCGCGGTCACCGACACCGGGCGGGAGATCGTCGCGGACCCGGAGGGCAAGCCGGGGGTCACCAACCTGCTCACCATCCACTCCGCCTTCTCGGGGCGCAGCACCGCCGAGCTGGAGGAGCACTTCGCCGGCCGCGGCTACGGGGACCTCAAGAAGGAGCTCGCGGAGGTCGTCACGGAGGCCCTCGCCCCGGTGCAGCAGCGCACGGCCGAACTGCTGGCCGACCCCGCCGAGCTCGAGCGACTGCTCGCCGCGGGCGCGGCGCGGGCCCGGGCCGTGGCCGGGCGCACCCTGGCCGCCGTCTACGAGCGGGTCGGCTTCCTCCCACCAGCGGGGCCGGTGGCATGAACGACGACACCTTCGTCGGCCGGCTGGGGACGCCGCCGGAGACGGCGCTGCTCGGGGTCATCGTGCCGATCCCCGAGCCGTGGGCGGCCCTGCTCGTCGACTGGCGCTGCAAGGTCGGCGATCCCCAGGCGACGCTCGTGCCGCCGCACGTGACGCTGCTCCCGCCGACGGAGGTGCCCGTCGCCGACCGCGAGGCCGTCACCGAGCACCTGGCCCGGGTCGCCGCCGCGCACCCGCCGTTCGAGATGCACCTCGCCGGCACCGGCACCTTCACCCCGGTCTCCGACGTGGTCTTCGTGACCGTGGCCCGGGGGATCGGCAACTGCGAGCTGCTGGCCCACGACGTCCGCCAGGGCCCTCTCGACCGGGCGCTGTCCTTCCCGTACCACCCCCACGTGACCGTCGCGCACGACGTGCCGGGCGACATGCTCGACCTGGCCTACTGCGGGTTGCAGGACCTCTCCGCCGAGTTCCGCGTGGAGCACTTCACCGAGTTCGAGCAGACGGCGGCCGGGGTCTGGGAGATCGCCCGCGAGTACCCCCTGACCGGCCCGGAGCGCTGAGCGGCCTGCCCGGGACCCTGCACGCGGACCGGGCAGGCCCCAGACTCGGGCGGTGAGCTCCACCCCCACCCGCGAGGCGCCCGACGCGGAGGCACCCTCCACGAAGGGGTGGCCGGCACGCGCGTGGGACCGCGTCGAGGGCACGATCGGCACCGCCCGGCGGCGGTCCGCCTGGTTCGACCACCTGGCCCGGGCCGGCGGCCGGTACCAGCGGACCCAGGGCGACCTCATGGCCGCGGGGGTCACCTACTTCGCCTTCCTGGGGCTGTTCCCCGTCCTGCTCCTGGCGGCCTCGGTCATCGGGCTGGTGCTGTCCGGGGACGAACTGCTCCAGCGCGAGCTCTACGAGGCGATCCGGGCCGCCTTCCCGGGCAGCACCGGCGAGGACATCGTCGCCGACCTGCGCGGGGCGGTCGGCTCGGCGGAGGTGGTCGGCGCGATCGGGCTGATCGGTTTCGTCTACGCCGGCCTGCGCGCCATGGACAAGTTGCGCATCGGCATGGAGCGCACGTGGAAGGGCCACGCCGAGGAGCCCGAGTTCCTCCGCGACAACGTCCAGGACCTGCTGGCGCTGGTGCTGCTGGGGGCGGTCGGCCTGGCCAGCCTCGGGCTGACCGGCGTCGCCACGACGGCGACGTCGTGGGCGCTCGGCGTGCTCGGGCTCGAGGGCGTGGGCGGCCTCGCGGCGCTCACGGCCGTGCTGAGCCTGGCGCTGGCCTTCCTCGGCGACGTCGTCGTGTTCCTGTGGCTGCTCAAGGTGGTTCCCGCGACACCGCACCCGGTGCGCCGGCTGCTGCCGGGAGCCCTGTTCGGGGCGGTCGGGTTCGAGGTGATGAAGCTGATCGGGAACCTGTACCTGTCGCTGATCTCCGGCAGCGTGACCGCCTCGGCGTTCGGCGGTGCCGTCGGGATCCTGGTCTGGATCAACGTCGTCTTCCGGTTCGCCTTCTTCACCGCCGCCTGGACGGCCACCCTGCCGGCGGTCGAGGCCGCGGGCCGGTCGCCGGAGCGGCACCCCTCGTCCGGCGAGGCCGACGGCCGGGTGCGCTGACACCGGGGCGTGAGCTGCGACACGGCGCCCGGGGCGCCGCGGCCCCGATCTCACGAGGGTTCGCAACGATCGGGTCTCAGTCCGTCCGAGAGGTTGTAGGGGGCTCGGTCCGCGCGGTTAGCGTCCGGGGTCGTGCACCCTCGCGGGCCGCCCCGGGTGGTCCGGGTGCACGCGCACCCCACCACCGGGAGCCCCGCCACGAGACGGGGACCTCCCCCCAGCAAAGGAGATCGTCTTGCGCCGAGCGCGGATGACGAAGGCCGCGGCGCTGCTGCTGGCCGGCAGCCTGGCCCTGGCGGCCTGTGCCAGTGACGAGGAGCCCACGGCCGGCGGCGACAGCGGCGGCGGCAGCGGTTCTGGTGACCTCCAGGTCGGCCTTGCGTACGACACCGGCGGCCGCGGCGACCAGTCCTTCAACGACTCGGCCTACGCCGGTGTCGAGGCGGCCATCGGGGCGCTGGGCGGCGAGGTCCAGGAGTTCAGCCCGAACGACGACGGCTCCGACCGCGTCGAGGGTCTGGCCAACCTGGCGGAGGCCGGCTACGACCCCGTCATCGCCGTCGGGTTCGCCTACGGCGACACGATCGCCGAGGTGGCCGAGGACTTCCCCGACACCACCTTCGCGATCGTCGACTCCTCCGTCGCCGAGCTCGGCGTCGACAACGTCACCGGCCTCCTGTTCGCCGAGGAGCAGGGCTCGTTCCTGGCCGGCGTCGCGGCGGCGCTGAAGAGCGAGACCAACCACGTCGGCTTCGTCGGCGGTGTCGAGACCCCGCTGATCCAGAAGTTCGAGGCGGGCTTCACGGCCGGCGCAACGGCCGTCAAGCCGGACATCCAGGTCGATGTCGAGTACATCTCCCCGGCCGGCGACTTCTCCGGTTTCGGCGACCCGGCGCGTGGTCAGATCCTGGCCCGCAGCATGTACGACGCCGGCGCGGACATCGTGTTCCACGCCGCGGGCGGTTCGGGCACCGGCGTCTTCCAGGCGGCGGCCGAGACCGGCAACCGGGCGATCGGTGTCGACTCCGACCAGTACCAGACCGTCGACGACCCGGCGCTCCAGGCCGTGATCATGACCTCGATGCTCAAGAGGGTGGACAACGCGGTCGAGGCCTTCATCACCGACTACTCCGAGGGCAACGTCCAGGGGGGCGTCGACATCGTCAGCGACCTGGAGGGCGACGGCGTCGGCCTGGCCACCTCCGGTGGGCAGATCGACGACATCCAGGACCAGATCGAGGACTACCGCCAGCGGATCATCTCGGGCGAGATCACGGTTCCGACGACCCCGTGAGGCGTGGTGCGCCGGCCGGGACCCCCGGCCGGCGCACCGGAGCGACCCTCCGACGGCGGGTCCGGGCTGCTGCCCGGGCCCGCCGTCGTGGTGAGCGGGGCCCCACCCGGGGCGGGGGCGCGGTCCCGGTCGCGGCAGGGGTGCGACATCATGCCGAGGGCGGGTGGCCGCACCCGGCCGCCCCGCCCGACCACCGGCATCCCGGGGGCGACGACCGGACCGGCGTCGTCCCGGGTTCGCCGGACAGAGATCAGCGCCGCCGCGCGGCGCACCGTGAGAGAGAGGCCCACCCATGGCCCAGGCTCCAGCAGCCGGTGCCGAGCAGCCCGACGGCGGGGCGGCGCGGTCGCCGTACGCGGTCGAGCTGCACGGCATCACCAAGCGGTTCCCCGGCGTCGTCGCCAACAAGGACATCGAGCTGACGGTGCGGCGCGGCGAGGTGCACGCGATCGTCGGTGAGAACGGCGCGGGCAAGTCCACGCTGATGAAGACGCTGTACGGCGAGCACCGGCCGGACGAGGGCATGATCCTCGTCGACGGCCGCCCCGTGCAGTTCCGCAGCCCGGCCGACGCGATCGCGGCGGGGATCGGCATGGTGCACCAGCACTTCATGCTGGCCGACAACTTCACGGTGCTCGAGAACGTCGTGCTGGGCAGCGAGCCCAGGAAGGGCGGCCGGCTGGACCGCGACAGCGCCCGGCGCCGGATCGAGGAGATCTCCGAGCGGTACGGCCTCGGGCTGCGCCCCGACGACCTGGTCGAGGACCTCGGCGTCGGTGACCGGCAGCGGGTCGAGATCGCCAAGGTGCTGTACCGGAACGCCCGGACGCTGATCCTCGACGAGCCGACCGCTGTCCTGGTGCCCCAGGAGGTCGACGAGCTGTTCGGCAACCTCGCCGAGCTCAAGCGCGAGGGGCTCACCGTCATCTTCATCTCGCACAAGCTCGACGAGGTCCGGAAGGTCGCCGACGCGATCACCGTCATCCGCCGCGGCACCACCGTCGGCGACGCCGACCCCCGCACCACCACCGCCAAGCAGCTCGCCGAGATGATGGTCGGCGCGGAGCTGCCCACGCCGGAGCTGCGCAGCTCCACCGTGCGCGAGACCCCGGTGCTCCGCCTGCAGGCCGTCACCGTGGCCTCCGACGCCGGCCGGCCGCTCGTCGACGCCGTCGACCTCACCGTCCGCGAGGGCGAGGTGGTGGGCATCGCCGGCGTCGAGGGCAACGGCCAGGCCGAGCTCGTCGAGGCGGTCATGGGCCTGCGCTCGCTGGCCGGGGGCACGGTGCAGCTGGGCGACGAGGACATCAGCGGGTGGACCACCCGCGCCCGCCGCGAGGCCGGCATCGGCTTCATCCCCGAGGACCGCCACCGGCAGGGGATGCTGCTGGACGCCCCGCTCTGGGAGAACCGCATCCTGGGCCACCAGACCCGCCCGCCGGCCGCGCGCGGCCCCTTCATCGACCGCAAGGGCGCCCGCAGCGACACCGAGCGGATCATGCGCGAGTACGACGTGCGGGCCCCCGGCCCCGACACGCTGGCGGTGGCGCTCTCCGGCGGCAACCAGCAGAAGCTGATCGTCGGCCGCGAGATGAGCGCCACCCCCCGGCTGCTGATCGCCGCGCACCCCACCCGCGGGGTCGACGTCGGCGCGCAGTCGGTGATCTGGGAACTGCTCAAGGACGCCCGCGGCGAAGGGATGGGCATCGTGCTGGTGTCGGCCGACCTCGACGAGCTGATCGGTCTCTCCGACACGCTGCACGTCATGTTCCGCGGCCGCCTCGTGGCCACGGTCGACCCGCGCCAGGTCACCCCCGAGGAGCTCGGCGGCCACATGACCGGCGCCCGGACCGCGGCAGGTGCGGCGTGAACCGCGTGCGCAGCACCGGCCTGGCCCTGCTCGGCCCGGCGCTCGCCGTCCTGGTCGC
Source organism: Blastococcus sp. SYSU DS0533 (assembly GCF_054050775.1). NCBI lineage: Bacteria > Bacillati > Actinomycetota > Actinomycetes > Geodermatophilales > Geodermatophilaceae > Blastococcus > Blastococcus sp. SYSU DS0533. The sequence continues at coordinate 419,282 of NZ_JBJGZZ010000001.1, forward strand.
GCTGGTCATCTCGGCCCTGGTCATCGCGCTCATCGGCGAGAACCCGCTGCGGGCGCTGCAGGTGATGACCGACCTGGGTGACGCGCCCTCCCAGCAGGTCCAGTCCCTCGTGGTGATCCTCAACCGCGCCGTCCCGCTCTTCCTGGCGGGGCTCGCGGTGTCGATCGCCTTCCGCATGGGGCTGTTCAACATCGGCGTGGAGGGCCAGTACCGGCTGGCCACCGTCGTGGCGGCCGCGGTCGGGGCAGCCGTGGCGCTTCCCGGCCCGCTGCACGTCCTGCTGGTCATCGTGGTGGCCATGGCGGTGGGCGCGCTGTGGGCCGGCATCGTGGGCGTGCTCAAGGTGACCCGCGGCGTCAGCGAGGTCATCAGCTCGATCATGCTGAACTTCATCGCGCTCGGGCTGGCGTCCTACCTGCTCACCGGCCCGTTCCGGGGCAGCCCGGAGGGTGCGTCGATCATCACCACCACGCCGCTGCCGGAGTCGGCCTGGTTCCCGGGGCTCAACGGCCTGCTGGGCGCCTTCGGGCTGGCCGAGCCGCGCACGGAGCTGTTCGGGTTCCTCGTCGTGGCGATCCTCGTCGGCATCGTGATCGCGGTGCTCATCCAGCGCACCCGCTTCGGCTTCGACCTGCGGGCCACCGGCATCTCGGCCTCGGCGGCCACCGCGAGCGGTGTCGACGCCCGCCGCATGGTGGTCACCACGATGCTGCTGTCCGGCGCCGTCGCCGGCCTGATCGGGCTGCCCGACCTGCTCGGAGACACCCGCTCGTTCGGCACCGAGTTCACCGCCGGGCTGGGCTTCCTGGGCATCGCCGTGGCGCTGCTCGGCCGGAACAACGTGCTGGGGATCGCGCTGGCCGCGCTCCTGTTCGCGTTCCTCGACCGGGCCGCCCTGCCGCTCCAGTTCGCCGACATCCCCGCGTCGGTGGTCACGATCATCCAAGGGACGATCGTGCTCGCCGTCGTCATCGCCAACGAGATCGCCCGCCGGCTGGCCCTGCGCTCGGCCGAGCGCGCCGGTGCGGAGGCGACCGGCGCGCCCCCGGACCCCGGCGGCAGCGCGGACCCGGGCGGCCCCGGCCCCGGCGCGGGGCCCGACGGCGGCCACCGCCTCCGCACCGGCGTTCCCGGCTCTTCCGAGGAGGCGCGAGCATGACCACCGCGACCCCGGCCGGTGGCAGCACCGCCACCCGGCCCAGCCGCGGCCCGCTCACCGACCGGCTCACCGGCGGGAGCCGGGGCAGCCGGATCCTCTGGCTGGTCGTCGGCCTGCTGCTCGTCTTCTCCGTCACCCGGGCGATCTCCGGCGAGGAGGCGCTGACCTCGTCGTCCACGATGCGGGCGGCGCTGCTGCTGGCGGTGCCGATCGGGCTCGCCGCGCTGGGCGGGCTCTACTCCGAGCGCGCCGGCGTGGTGAACATCGGCCTCGAGGGCATGCTCATCCTCGGCACATGGGGCGCCGGCTTCGCGGGCTGGCAGTGGGGCTGGGTCGGCGCGATCATCGGCGGCACGCTGTTCGGCGCCATCGGCGGGCTGCTGCACGCCATCGCCACGGTGACCTTCGGGGTCGACCACGTCATCTCCGGCGTCGCGATCAACATCCTCGCGGCCGGCGTCGTCCGCTTCCTCTCCGAGCTGGTGTACGTCGAGGGGACCGGCGGCGGTCCGACGCAGTCGCCGTCGGTGGGCGGCGACCCGCCCAGCTTCTCGATCCCGGTGCTCTCCTCGGGCCCCGACCTGCTCGGCGACCTGGAGAACACCGGCTGGTTCCTGCTGAGCGACCTCGCCGGCGTGCTCCGCGGGCTGACCAGCGGGCTCGGCGTGGTCACGCTGCTGGCGATCCTGCTGGTCCCGATCAGCTACCTCATCCTGTGGCGGACGGCCTTCGGGCTGCGGCTGCGCTCCTGCGGTGAGAACCCGGCGGCGGCCGACTCGCTGGGCGTGCCGGTGTACCGGATGAAGTACATCGCGGTGATCATCTCCGGTGCGCTGGCCGGCCTCGGCGGTGTCTTCCTCGTCTTCGTGGCGGGCATCTACCGCGAGGGGCAGACCGGTGGCCGCGGCTTCATCGGCCTCGCCGCGCTGATCTTCGGCAACTGGCGCCCGGGCGGGCTCGCTGCCGGTGCCGGCCTGTTCGGCTTCTCCGACGCCCTGCAGCTGCGCAGCCGGACGGCGGTGGTCGCGCTGCTGCTGCTGGTCGCGCTCCTGCTGGTCGGCGTCGCGGTCTACCAGGCCCTGCGGCGCCGCTGGGTCCCCGCGGTGCTGGCCGTCGTGGTGGCGGCGCTCGCGCTGGCCGCGTTCCTCAGCGTCGACGAGCTGCCCGACGGCATCGTCTTCTTCACCCCGCACCTCACCACCCTGCTGGTCCTCTCGCTGGCCTCCCAACGGCTGCGGATGCCCAAGGCCGACGGACTGGTCTACCGACGAGGGGAACACTGATGCAGCCCGACTGGGACGCCCTGCGCGCCGCGGCCCGAGAGGCCATGACCCATGCCTACGCGCCCTACTCGAGGTTCCCGGTCGGGGTCGCCGGGCTGGTGGACGACGGCCGCGTCGTGACCGGCTGCAACGTGGAGAACGCCTCGTACGGGCTGGGCCTGTGCGCCGAGTGCGGCATGGTCAGCGACCTCGCCCGCACCGGGGGCGGCCGGCTGGTCGCCGTCGCCTGCGTCGGCGGGGACGGGCAGCCTCTCATGCCCTGCGGCCGCTGCCGCCAGCTGCTGTGGGAGCACGGTGGGGCCGAGATGCTGATCGAGACCGTCTCGCTCGGGATCGTGCCGATGCGCGAGGTCCTGCCGGACGCCTTCGGCCCCGAGGACCTGGTCGCGGCCGCGGAGCGGGGGCAGGGCTGATGGCCGGCCACGACGCGATCGACGTCATCCGCGCCAAGCGGGACGGCGCCCCGCTCACCGCGGAGCAGATCCGCTGGGTGATCGGCGCCTACACCGCCGGCCAGGTCCCCGACGAGCAGATGAGCGCGCTGCTCATGGCGGTGTTCTTCCGCGGGATGACCGCCGACGAGCTCGCCGTCTGGACGCAGGCGATGATCGACTCGGGCGAGCGCAAGGACCTCTCGTCGCTGGGCCGCCCCACGGCGGACAAGCACTCCACGGGTGGGGTCGGGGACAAGATCACGCTGCCGCTGGCGCCGCTGGTCGCCGCCTGCGGGGTGGCGGTGCCGCAGCTCTCCGGCCGGGGGCTCGGCCACACCGGGGGCACGCTGGACAAGCTGGAGGCGATCCCCGGCTGGCGGGCCGACGTGCACGAGGAGGCCTACCTCGCCCAGCTCCGCGACGTCGGGGCGGTCATCTGCGCGGCCGGGCACGACCTGGCCCCGGCCGACAAGCTGCTGTATGCGCTCCGCGACGTCACCGGCACCGTCGAGTCGATCCCGCTCATCGCCAGCTCGATCATGAGCAAGAAGATCGCCGAGGGCGCGGACGCGCTGGTCCTGGACGTCAAGACCGGCTCGGGGGCCTTCATGAAGAACCCCGACGACGCCCGCACGCTGGCCCGCACCATGGTCGGGCTCGGGCAGGCCGCCGGGGTGCGCACGGTGGCGCTGGTGACCGCCATGGACCGGCCGCTGGGCCGCGCCGCGGGCAACGCGGTGGAGGTCGCGGAGTCGGTGGAGGTGCTCGCCGGCGGCGGGCCCGCCGACGTCGTCGAGCTGACCCTCGCCCTGGCCCGGGAGATGCTGGACGGTGCAGGTCGGGACGACGTCGACCCCGCCGACGCGCTCGCCGACGGGCGGGCGATGGACGTCTGGCGGCGGATGATCGCCGCGCAGGGCGGCGACCCCGACGCGCCGCTGCCGCAACCGGCCGAGCGGCACGTGGTGACCGCGCCGGCCGACGGCACGCTCACCCGCCTGGACGCCTACTCCCTGGGCGTCGCCGCCTGGCGCCTGGGCGCCGGCCGGGCGCGCAAGGAGGACCCCGTCTCGGCCGCCGCCGGCATCACCTGGACCGCCGGCGTGGGGGAGCGGGTGACCGCGGGCCAGCCGCTGCTGGAGCTGCAGACCGACGACGCCGACCGGATCCCGCGGGCGCTCGAGGCGCTCGAGGGCGCCATCGCCGTGGACTCGGGCGAGCAGCCGCTGCCGCTGGTGCTCGACCGCATCACCGCCTGAGCCCCCTCCGTGACCACGGCCTCGGGGCCGCGTCCGGGCCGGATCCCCGGTGTCGGCGCGTGATCGCGGGGGAGGGGCGCGGGTGGTCCGAGCCGAAGGGGGAGACTGTTCCCTCGTGCAGAAGGACTCCCTCCTACCCACCGAGGGAGGACCCCGTCCTCCCCACCCCCCGCAGGCTCGGGGTGGGACCCGGCACGAGGCCGCGGCGGGACCCGTGAGGGAGCCGCTCGACCCCGAGGCGGCCATCTCCATCCGGGGCCTGGTCAAGCGCTACGGCGACCGGGCGGCGGTGGACGGCCTGGACCTCGACATCCGCCGGGGGGAGATCTTCGCGCTGCTGGGACCCAACGGGGCCGGCAAGACGACGACGGTCGAGATCTGCGAGGGCTACCGCGACCGCGACGCCGGCGAGGTGCGCGTGCTCGGCGTCGACCCGGCGCGGGGCGGGCGCCGCTGGAAGTCGGAGCTCGGCATCGTGCTGCAGTCCGGCGCCGGTGACAGCCAGCTCTCGGTGCGCGAGCTGCTGTCCGCGCAGGCCTCCTACTACGCCGACCCGCGCGACCCCGACGAGGTGCTCGAGCTGGTCGGCCTCGCGGAGAAGGCCGGAGCCCGCGGTCGCACGCTGTCCGGCGGCCAGCGGCGCCGGCTGGACGTGGCGCTGGGCATCGTCGGGCGGCCCCGGCTGCTGTTCCTGGACGAGCCGACCACCGGCTTCGACCCGGAGGCGCGCCGCCAGTTCTGGTCGCTGATCCGCTCGCTGCGCGAGCTGGGCACCACCATGCTGCTCACCACCCACTACCTCGACGAGGCCGAGGAGCTCGCCGACCGCGTCGGCGTCCTCGCCCACGGCCAGCTCGCCGAGGTCGCCGTCCCCACCGCGCTCGGTGGTCGCGGCACCGCGCCCGCCGTCGTCAGCTGGACCGAGGACGGCGTCCGGCGCACCGCCGAGACCGCCACGCCCACCGCGTTCGTCGCCGAGCTGGCCGCCCGGTTCCCCGGCGAGGTCCCCGACCTCGCCGTCAGCCGGCCCACGCTCGAGGACGTCTACCTCAAGATGATCGGGGACCGCTCGTGAGCACCACCGCACCGGAGCGGCCCGCGCTGCCCTCGGTCGCCCGGGTCTCCCGCACCCGGGCCGGGGTGGAGCTCAAGGAGTTCTTCCGCCAGCGCGAGTCGGTCGTCTTCACGCTGGTGTTCCCGGTCATCCTCCTGCTCGGGCTGGGCGCGGTCCTGGACTACGACCTGGGCTCGGGCGTGGACTTCCCGCAGTACTTCATGGCGGGCGTCATCGCGGCCGGCATCGTCGGCGCGAGCCTGCAGAACATGGCCATCCACATCGCCGGCGAGCGCTCGGACGGCACGCTCAAGGCGCTCGCCGGCAGCCCGATGCCGAAGACCGCCTACTTCGTCGGCAAGGTGGCGCAGGTCGTCGCCGTGACGATCGCGACGATCGTCCTCCTGCTCGTGGTCGGCGTCCTCGTGTTCGGCATCGACCTGCCCGCCGGCGCCGACTGGCTGACCTTCGCCTGGGTCACCGTGCTGGGTGCGGCGGCCTGCACGCTGCTCGGCATCGCGGTCTCCTCGCTGGCCCGCAACTCCCGCTCGGCCTCGGCGACGGTCACGCCCATAGCGCTCGTGCTGGAGTTCATCTCCGGGGTCTTCATGCCCTTCGACCAGGTGCCCGGGTGGCTCCAGGACGTCGCCGCGATCTTCCCGGTGAAGTGGCTCGCGCAGGGCCTGCGTTCGGTCTTCCTCCCCGACTCGCTCGCCGCCCGCGAGCCGGCGGGCTCGTGGGAGCTGGGCACGGTGGCGGTCGTGCTGGCCGTCTGGTGCGTGCTGGGCCTCCTACTCTGCGTCCGCACCTTCCGCTGGCAGGACCGGTGACATCGTCGTCCTCCGGACGACACCGCGGCCAACGGCCGTCCCCCCGTTGAGCTGAGCCCTGCCGTCGTCCCTGCGCGGAGGCCTCCGGCCCCCACTCGGGACGACACCGCGGCCAACGGCCGTCCCCCCGTCGAACTGAGCGCTGCCTGCGCGGACCCCTCCAGGCCCAATCGGCGTGACAGGTAGCGTTCCTCCGTGTCTGCACCGTTGAACGCCGACGACGTCCGCCGCGTCCCGAAGGTCCTGCTCCACGACCACCTGGACGGCGGGTTGCGGCCGCAGACGGTGCTCGACCTGGCCGACGAGATCGGCTACCGCGAGCTCCCGGCGTCGGACGCGGCCTCGCTCGGGCGCTGGTTCCGCGAGGCGGCGGACTCGGGCTCCCTGGTGCGATACCTCGAGACGTTCGCGCACACCGTCGCCGTCATGCAGACACCCGACGCCGTGGCCCGGGTGGCCCGGGAGTGCGCGCTCGACCTCGCCGCCGACGGCGTCGTGTACGCCGAGGTGCGCATGGCCCCCGAGCTGCTCGCCGGCGGGATGCCGCTGGAGGCGGCGGTCGAGGCGATGCTCGACGGCTACGCCCGGGGCAGCCGGGACGCCGCCGCGGCCGGCACCCCGGTCCGCATCGGCACGCTGCTGTGCGCGATGCGGCAGGAGGACCGCTGGGAGGAGGTCGCCGGCCTGGTCGTCCGGTACCGCGACGCCGGCGTCGTCGGCTTCGACCTCGCCGGCCCCGAGGACGGCTTCCCGCCGGACCGCATCCCGGCCGCGCTGGCCCTGCTGGACTGCGCCGGGGCGCGCCGGACCGTGCACGCCGGGGAGGCCGCCGGCATCGCCAGCATCGTGGCCGCGCTCGACGGCGCCGGCGCCGAACGGCTCGGCCACGGCGTGCGGATCGCCGACGAGGTCGCCGCGGACGGCACCCTGGGCCCGGTCGCGCAGCGGGTCCGCGACGAGCAGGTCACCCTCGAGGTGGCGCCGTCGTCCAACGTCCAGACCGGCGCCTACCCCTCACTCGCCGAGCACCCGGTGGACCGCCTGCACCGGCTCGGCTTCGCCGTCACCCTGAACACCGACAACCGGCTGATGAGCGGGGTGTCGCTGACCAGCGAGATCACCGACGTCGCGACGACGTACGGCTGGACGTGGGACGACGTGCAGACGGTCACCGAGCGTGCGCTCGCCGGTGCGTTCCTGCCCGACGACGAGCGCCGGCGGCTGCTGGACGACGTCGTCCGCCCCGGGTACGTCGCGCTGCGGGGCTGACCCGTGGAGGTCCTGCTCGCCGAGGCGACCGGGCAGTCCTGGGGCCGGCTGGCCGATCTCGGGGTGGCCTTCGGGCTCTCCGCGCTGATCGGGTTCGAGCGCGAGCTGCGGCAGAAGGCGGCCGGTCTGCGGACGCTCACGATCGTCGGGTTCGCAGCGGCGCTGTTCATGGTCATCAGCCGGGCGGAGTTCGGCGATTCCCGCATCGCCGCCCAGGTGGTGTCCGGGCTGGGCTTCATCGGCGGCGGGCTGATCTTCGTGCGTCGCGACGCCGTGCGGGGGCTGACCACCGCGGCCGTCGTCTGGCTGACCGCGGCCGTCGGGATGGCGGCGGGGGCGGGGCTGTGGGCGTACGCCGCCGTCGCCACCGCTGGGCACCTGCTCATCGCCTACGCCTTCACCCCGCTGGCCCGCCGGCTCTCGGGTCGGGCGGCGCACGTCTACCCGCTCGTGCTCACCTACCGGGACGGGGAGGGCGTGCTGCGCCGGGCGCTGGCCGAGTGCACGCAGCAGGGCTTCACGGTGCGGGACCTGGCGACGTCGTCGGAGGCCGAGCAGCGCAGCAGCGTCCGCCAGGCCACCGTCCGGCTGACGCTGGAGGGTGCGGGACCGGTCACGGCGCTCGCCGCCCGGCTCGCCGACCTCGAGGGCGTGCTGGCGGTCTCGGCCGGGCACCAGGACGAGGAAGCCGACTGACGGCCGCCACGGGTGGGGGCCGTCACGCCCGTTCGCGGGAATGGTGTCGTGATCTCCGCTGCTACGGTAGAGGCACCGGCACAAGGCCGGTCATCCTCCCGGACGGTCGGTCCGGGAACGAGCGCATCCGTGCAGATCCCGCGTCCTCCCGGGCGCAGCTGATCGCCAAGTGAGGACACCGGCACTCGCCGGGGCTCCTCCTCTTCCACGGGACGCGCTCCGAGCAGTATCGGAGCCCCACCCCGCATGACGTTGATCCACCCTGCCCCGATCGAGTCGAACGAGGGCGACACCACCCCCGTGCAGGCGCCCGAGGCGCCGGCCGGCCCCACCTTCGGCCAGCTGGGTCTGCCCCAGCCGCTGGTGACCGCGCTCGAGCGGCGCGGCATCCGCCACCCCTTCGCCATCCAGACCTCGGCCCTGCCCGACGCGCTCGCCGGGCGCGACGTCCTCGGCAAGGCCGCCACCGGCTCGGGCAAGACGCTGGCCTTCGGCCTGCCGCTGCTGGCCCGCCTCGGCGCCGAGGTCAAGCACGGCCGCCGGGCCCCCCGCGGGCTGGTCCTCGTGCCGACCCGTGAGCTCGCCCAGCAGGTGCACGACAACCTGGCCCCCCTCGGTCAGGCCACCGGTGTCCAGCTCGCCACCGTCTACGGCGGCGCGCCCATGTACCGGCAGATCCAGCAGCTGCGCCGCGGCGTGGACGTCGTCATCGCCACCCCCGGCCGGCTGCAGGACCTGATCAGCCAGGGCGAGGCCACCCTCGCCGAGGTCGTCATCACGGTGCTCGACGAGGCCGACTTCATGGCCGACCTCGGCTTCCTGCCGGTCGTGAAGGAGCTGCTCGACCAGACCGCGGCCGACGCACAGCGCCTGCTGTTCTCGGCCACGCTGGACGGCGAGGTCGACGCCCTGGTGCGCCGCTACCTCAAGGACCCGGCCCGGCACGAGGTCAAGCGCCCCGGGGACGACGCCCCTCCGGCCGAGCACCGCGCGTACACGCTGGCCTTCCGCGACAAGGTCGCGCTGACCAAGGAGCTGGCTCGCCGGCCGGGCCGGACGATCATCTTCGTCCGTACCCAGCTGGGCGCCGACCGGCTCACCGAGCACCTGCTCGAGGCCGGGGTGCAGGCCGCGGCCATCCACGGTGGCCTGCCGCAGTCGGCCCGCAAGCGGGCGCTGGAGGCGTTCACCGACGCCCGCTCGCCCGTGCTGGTCGCGACCGACGTCGCCGCGCGCGGCATCCACGTCGACGACGTCTCGCTGGTCCTGCACTACGACCCGCCGGCGGACTCGAAGACCTACCTGCACCGGTCGGGCCGCACGGCCCGCGCGGGTGCCGCAGGCGTGGTCGTGTCGCTGCTGCTGCCCGACCAGGTCGGCCAGTCCAAGCGGCGCTTCCGCCAGGCCAAGGTCGACCCCGCGCTGCGCCGGGTCACCCCGGGTGACCAGGAGATCGCCGAGCTCGTCGCCAGCGGCGTGCACGTCCAGCCGGTCGAGCGACCGGTCCGCGACTCGCGTCGCGCCGGCGGCCCCGGCGGCCGTCCGCGCCGCGAGGGCGACCGGCCCGGTGGCGGCCACCGCGGTGGCCCGCGCCGCTCGTACGGCGACCGCAACCGCTCCGGCGGCGAGCGGTCCGGCCGGCCCGGCGGCGGCGACCGCCGGTTCGGCGGCGAGCGCTCGGGTCGCCCCCCGCGCCAGGGCTGAGGGGTCCCGCCCCTCACCACCCGCACTCTCGCGGTGAGCCCCTGGCGGGGCCGGGCGTGAGAGCGGACGAGGAAGGCCCGTCCCGGTTCTCCGGGGCGGGCCTTCGCCGTCCCTGCTAGTCGCGGTGGACCAGCGCCCCGCCGACCGCGGCCACCGCCTCGTCCCAGGCGGTGCGCAGCTCCGCGGCCTCGGCGGCGCCCAGCGGCTCCTCGGGCTGCCGCTCGGCACGGGCCAGCGCCCGGCCCAGCGGCGCCGAGGGGGCGAGCAGCTCGTCCACCCGAGCCAGGCCCGCGTACTCCGCGAGGTCGCGCACACCCTCGGCCGGCTGCACGAGGGCCCGGTGCGGCACCAGCCCGGCGGCGCCGTCGGCGACCTCGCCCAGCACCTCGGCGACCTCGGTGAGGTCGTAGCGGTCCTGCTCGGCCGGCAAGGGCAGCGTGTCGGTGTCGGCGACCTCGGGCCAGGAGGCGATCTCGACCAGGTCGTGCCGCTCGTTGCCCGCGCAGAAGCGCGCCAGGTCCGCAGGGGTGTCGAAGAGGAACACCTCCCCGTCGCGGCCGAGGAAGCGGGCGACGTCGTCGACGTAGCACCGGAGGGTCACCCCCGAGCCCTCGGGGACGACGATCTCCACCGGCAGGATGCCGACGGCCTCCCAGAACTCCGCGGCGGCCGCGACCGCGGCGGGGGATGCGGTCACCCGGCTGCCGCGTGCGATGGTGCTGACCCCCGCGCCGCCGGACACCGGTGCCGCGGTCGCGCCCGCGGGCCCGGCGTCGGCGATGTCCGCCTGCTCGGGGAGCTCATCCCCGGCCGGCTCGTCGTCGCCGTCCTCGGAGGCCGACGGGTACTCCTCGACCGTGGCGGTGCCGCCGCCGGTCCAGTCGAAGTGGTCGGAGAGCTCCTCGACGACGTCCTCCCACAGCTCGTCGAAGACGCTGCCGACGCCGATCCAGGCCTCCTCGCCGGAGCGCCCGGCGAAGGCCTCCACCCCGAGGCCCAGCGAGCCGATCTCGGGCTTGGCGGCGAACTCGGCGACGGCCTCGAACTGCTCCTCGTCGTCGTCCTCGTCGGTCGTGTCCAGGCACTCGGCCAGCCTGCTGACGATGTCGACGGTCGCGGCGAGCTCCTCCACCGCCCACCGGTCGGGGTTCTCGGCGGCGATGTCGTACACCCCGTCGAGGTCGTAGCGGTGGTCGTCGTCGGGGGTCAGGTCGGCCGCCCCGAGCCCTGCGACGACCGGCCACACCGGGTGGTCGGCGAGGTCGTGGTCGGTGCGCGTGCGGCAGAAGGCGGCGAGCTTCGCCGGGGTCGGGAAGAGGTGGACGGTTGCCGAGTCGTCCTCGGTCGTCCCGAGGAACGCCTGCCACTCCTCGCCGTCCTCCTCCCACGGCGGGGCCCACAGGGTGTACCCCGTGCGGTCGTCGAGGGTCAGTGCGATGGGGACGATGCTGGGCCTGGCCACCCGCCCATCCTGCCCTGTCGGCCCGGGGGCGCACCTCCGGGCCGTGCCGCCGTCCTCAGAGGTTGATCATGTGGCCGGCGAGGCCGTGGATCGCCTCCTGCAGCCCCTCGCTCAGCGTCGGGTGGGCGTGCACGTTGCGGGCGAGCTCGGTCGCGGTGAGGTCCCACTTCTGCGCGAGCGTCAGCTCGGGGAGGAGCTCGGTGACCTCGGGGCCGACCAGGTGGCCGCCGAGCAGCTCGCCGTACGTCTCGTCGGCGATCAGCTTGACGAAGCCGCCGGGCTCGGCGAGGCCCTGGGCCTTGCCGTTGGCGGTGAACGGGAACTGGGCGACCTTGACCTTCCAGCCGCGCTCGTCGGCCAGCTCGCGGGCCTGGGCCTCGGTGTAGCCGAAGCTGGCGACCTGCGGCGAGCAGAACGTGGCCCGCGGCATCATCACGTAGTCCAGCTCCATCGTCTCCGCGCCGGCGATGGTCTCGGCGGCGACGACGCCCTGGGCCTCGGCCACGTGGGCCAGCATGAGCTTGGCGGTGACGTCGCCGATGGCGTAGACGTGCGGCACGTTGGTGCGCATCCGGTCGTCGATGGCGATCGCGCGGACCCGGTCGGTCAGCTCCACACCCAGCTTCTCCAGGCCGTAGCCGTCGACCCGGGGCTGGAACCCGATCGCCTGCATGACCTTGTCCGCGTGCAGCTCGCGGCTGCCCTTGGGGTCGGAGACGGTGACCGTGACCTGGTCGCCCGTGTCGTCGATCCGCTCGACCTTGGTGGAGGTGAGCACCTCGACCCCGAGCTTGCGGTATGCCTTGGCCAGCTCCTTGGAGACCGCGGCGTCCTCGAGCGGCAGCACCCGGTCGGCGTACTCGACGACCGTGACCTCGACCCCGTAGTTGCGGAGCACGAAGGCGAACTCAACGCCGATCGCCCCGGCGCCGGCGATGACGATGCTCCGCGGCAGGTCCCGGCTGAGGATCTGCTCCTCGTAGGTGACGACGCGCTCGGAGAGCTCCGTGCCGGGCAGGAACCGGGTGTGAGCCCCGGTCGCGATGATCACGTCGTCGAAAGTGACTGTCTCCTCGCCACCGGCGTTGAGCGCGACCTGCAGGGTGTGGGGGTCGGTGAAGGAGCCCCAGCCGTCGAACTCGGTGATCCCGTTCTTCTTCATCAGGAAGTGCACGCCCTTGACCCGGCCCTCGGCGACCGTGCGGCTGCGGTCGAAGGCGGCGCCGTAGTCGAAGGAGACGTCACCGGAGATGCCGAAGGTCTTCGCGCCGTCGCGCACCAGGTGGGCGAGCTCGGCGTTGCGCAGCAGGGCCTTGGACGGGATGCAGCCCACGTTGAGGCAGACCCCGCCCCAGTACTGCGACTCCACCACCGCCACGCTCCTGCCGAGCTGGGCGGCGCGGATGGCGGCGACGTACCCACCGGGGCCGGCACCGAGGACGACGACGTCGAAATGAGGCACGGGGCGAGGGTAGTGCGCCGCGGGGACGGTCCGGGACCGACGGTCAGCAGCTCCGGGCGGGCGGGCTCAGGCCCTGCCCCGCTCGGTCCTCCTCGGCTCGCGCGCGGGGCGCACGACGAGGACCGGGCACGGCGCGTAGTGCTGGACCCGCTGGGCGGTGCTGCCGACGAGGATGACGTCGCTGAGCCCGCGCCCTCCGGCGGCCACCACGACCAGCCCGGCGGCGAGCTCCTCCGCCGCCTCGATGATCTCCGTGGCCGGGGAGCCGCTGCGGACCTGCCTGTGCACCTCGGGACCCCACCCGTCGAAGACGGCCGCGACCGCATCGACGGCCCGCTGGGCCGCCTCGCGGAAGCTGCCCGTCCACTCGCCGGCGCGGCCCGCCGGCTCCGAGATCTCGTCGGCGAACGCGACCGAGGCCAAGGGCCGGATCACCGCCACCACCGAGATGCCGGTGATCTTCCGCGGGTCCGCGAAGGACGTCAGGTGGTGCGCGGCGGCCAGCGACTGCGGCGACCCGTCGGTGGCGACGACGACGTGCATCTCAGGCCTCCGTCCGGGGGACGATCTCCGGGTCACCGCGCCTCGTGCCCGCAGGACGGTTCCTCGAGCCGAACGTGTACTCGACGAGGAAGAGCACCACGCCGATGGCGATCAGTCCTGCGCACCAGAGGAGCGACGACGGGTCGTCGTAGATCGAGAACCCCAGGATGGCCAGGTTGCCGACGAGCCCGAGGACGAGCAGCGGTGTGTTGGCGCGGTAGGTGCGCTCGTCCTCGTCCTGCCCGCGCAGCTTGAGGCAGGAGACGATCACCAGGGCGTAGATGGCGAGGAGCAGGACGACCGTCACCAGGGCGAGGGTGTTGACCAGGTCGATGCCGCCGGCACTGACCACGAGGCTGCCGGCGGTCAGCAGGGCCGCGACGACCACCGCGCTGAACAGCAGGCCCACCCAGGGGCTGCGGCGGGTGGCGTGGATCTTCGCGAAGACGCCCGGGACGACGTCCTCCTTGGCCATGCCGTAGAGGATCCGCGGCTGGGTGACGATCGTGACCAGCGTGGTGTTGGTGATCGCGATCAGCGCGATGATCGAGAACAGCGTGGTCATGAAGTCGGTCGAGAAGGGCAGGATGCCCTGCTCCACGACCTCGAGCAGGGCGGCGTCGGAGTTCGCCAGCTGGTCGGTGGGCACCGTGAGGGCGGCGGCCATGGAGACCAGGACGTAGACGATCCCCGCGACGACCATGCCGCCGACGAGTGAGCGCGGGAAGGAGCGGTGCGGCTCGATCGTCTCCTCCGCGACGTTGGCGGTGTTCTCGAAGCCCGTCATCGCGAAGAACGAGAAGGCGATGCCGGCGAGGACCGCGAGCGCCGGGTTGCCCGAGACGCTGATGTCCACGAGGACGCCGAAGTCCGCGTCCCCCTGCGCGATGAACCAGATGCCGATCACCATGATGATGAGCAGGCCGGCGACCTCCACGAAGGTCATCAGCATGTTCATCACCACCGACTCGGTGATGCCGATGAAGTTGACGACCACCAGGGCGAGCAGGAACACCAGCGACACCAGCAGCGCGGGCGGCCCCTCCCACAGCGTCGCGAAGTACGAGGCGAACCCGGTGGCCAGCGACCCCGTTGCCGCGAAGCTGGCCGACAGGAACGACACGGTGACCAGGAAGGTCAGCGCCGTGCTGCCGAAGGCCTTCTTGATGTAGAGAGCGGCACCGGCGGCCTGGGGGTACTTGGTGACGAGCTCGGCGTACGCCGCACCGGTGATGGCCGCGACGGTGACGCCCAGCGCGAAGGCCAGCCAGAAGGCACCGCCGACGGCGGCCGCGACCAGGCCGATGAGGACGTAGATCCCCGAGCCGAGGACGTCACCGAGCGTGTAGAAGAACAGCTGCTTCCCGGTGATGGACCGGCGGAGACCTGCGTCCTCCCGGTCGACCGTGGTGGGACGGGACGCGGCCACGGGGTCCTCGTTTCGGCGCCGGCGGGGGTAGCTGGGGATCGATCGTGACGCCTTCGACGAGTCGGCGCTCGGTGAACGCCGGGAGGGGTCGCTCAGGCCCCCATCGGGTGCCACACCGTCTTGGTCTCGAGGAAGGGCGTCATGCGGGACAGGCCGGGGTCGGCGGTCCAGTCCGGCTCGGTGACCGGCGGGCGGACGACGCGTTTGATCGTGCCGGCGGCCTCCCGCTCGAACTCCATCGCGCGGCCGGCCGGGGCGCCGGTGAGGTCGATGGCGTCCACGTCGGCGTGCTCGGCCAGCCAGGGGCCCAGCTCCTCGGCGTCGCCGGTGAGCAGGTTGACCACGCCACCGGGGACGTCGCTGGTCGCCAGCACCTCGCCGAGGGTGACGGCCGGGATCGGCCGCTCCTTCGAGGTGACGACGACGGCGGTGCAGCCCGTCGCGAGCACCGGTGCGAGCACGCTGACCAGCCCGAGCAGGCTGGACTGCTGCGGCGCGAGGACGGCGACGACGCCGGTGGGCTCGGGCAGGCTGAAGTCGAAGTAGGGGCCGGCGACGGGGTTGGCCCCGCCCAGGACGGCGGCCAGCTTGTCGGTCCACCCGGCGTACCAGACCCAGCGGTCGATCGCGGCGTCGACGGCGGCGCGGGCCCTGGACGACGACAGCCCCTCGGCGGCGGCGACCTCCTCGCAGAACTGGAGGTGCCGGCCCTCCATCACCTCGGCCACGCGGTAGAGCACCTGGCCGCGGTTGTAGGCGGTGGCGCCCGACCACTTCGGGAAGGCGCCGCGCGCGGCGACGACGGCGTCCCGGGCGTCCTTGCGGGAGGCCCGCGAGACGTTCGCCAGGAAGTGGCCCTTGGTGTCCCTGACCTCGTAGGTGCGACCGGACTCCGAGCGCGGGAACGCGCCGTTCACGTACAGCTTGTAGGTCTTCCGGACGGCGAGCCGGTCGTTCCCGATCACTGGTCTGCACCCTTCAGGTACGCGGCGAGCCCGTGCCGGCCGCCCTCGCGGCCGTAGCCGGACTGCTTGTAGCCACCGAACGGCGACGTCGGGTCGAACTTGTTGAAGGTGTTGGCCCAGACCACGCCGGCGCGCAACTGGTCGGCGATCTTGAGGATCCGCGAGCCCTTCTCGCTCCAGATGCCCGCCGACAGGCCGTAGGTGGAGTTGTTGGCCTTGGCGACCGCCTCGTCGGGGGTGCGGAAGGTGAGCACGCTGAGCACCGGCCCGAACACCTCGTCGCGGGCGATCCGGTGGGCGGGGGAGACGTCGGTGAAGACCGTCGGCGGGAACCAGTAGCCCTTGGCCGGCAGCTCGCAGGCCGGCTGCCAGCGCTGCGCGCCCTCGGCCTCGCCGATGTCTGAGAGCTCGCGGATGCGGGCGAGCTGCTCGGCCGAGTTGATCGCGCCGATGTCGGTGTTCTTGTCCAGCGGGTCGCCGACGCGGAGGGTGCCGATGCGGCGCTGGAGGGAGGCGATGACCTCGTCGTGGACCGACTCCTGCACCAGCAGGCGGGAGCCCGCGCAGCAGACGTGGCCCTGGTTGAAGAAGATGCCCTGGACGATGCCCTCGACGGCCTGGTCGATCGGGGCGTCGTCGAACACGATGTTCGCCGCCTTGCCGCCGAGCTCCAGCGTGAGCTTCTTCTGCGTGCCGGCCACGGCGCGGGCGATCGAGCGGCCCACCTCGGTGGAGCCGGTGAACGCCACCTTGTCGACGTCGTCGTGCTCGACGACCGCGCGGCCGGTGTCGCCGGCGCCGGTCACGATGTTGACCACCCCGGCCGGGAGGTCGGCCTGGCGGCAGATCTCGGCGAACAGCAGCGCCGTCAGCGGGGTGGTCTCCGCCGGCTTGAGGACGACGGTGTTGCCGGTCGCGAGCGCCGGGGCGACCTTCCACGCCAGCATGAGCAGCGGGAAGTTCCACGGGATCACCTGGCCGGCCACGCCCAGCGGCTTGGGCGCCGGCCCCAGGCCCGCGTGCTCGAGCTTGTCGGCCCAGCCCGCGTGGTAGAAGAAGTGCGCCGCCGCCAGCGGGACGTCGACGTCGCGGGACTCCCGGATCGGCTTGCCGTTGTCCAGCGACTCCAGGACGGCGAACTCCCGCGCCCGCTCCTGCAGCAGCCGGGCGATGCGGAACAGGTACTTGCCGCGGTCGGCGGGGCGCATCGGGCCCCAGGTCTTCTCGAACGCCCGGCGGGCGGCGCGGACCGCGCGGTCGACGTCGGCCTCGCTCGCGGCGGAGACCTCGGAGAGGACCTCCTCGGTGGCGGGGTTGACCGTCTTGAACGGCTCGCCGGTGCCGTCGACGAACTCGCCGTCGACGAACAGGCCGTAGGAGGGGGCGATGTGCACGATCGAGCGTGACTCGGGGGCAGGGGCGTACTCGAACACGGACGTGGGCCGGGCCGGGCTGGGCGGGGAAGGAGGCATTGCGGTCAGTCCACCGTGACGTAGTCGGGGCCGGAGTAGTGGCCGGTGCGCAGCTTCTGCCGCTGCAGGAGCAGGTCGTTGAGCAGGCTGGACGCGCCGAAGCGGAACCAGTCGGGGTCCAGCCAGTCCGGGCCGGCCGTCTCGTTGATCATCACGAGGTGCTTGACGGCGTCCTTGGTCGTCCGGATGCCGCCGGCGGGCTTGAAGCCGACCTGGCGGCCGGTGGCGATGCGGAAGTCGCGGACCGCTTCGAGCATCACCAGGCCCACCGGCAGCGTCGCCGCAGGGCTCACCTTGCCGGTGGAGGTCTTGACGAAGTCCCCGCCGGCGAGCATGGCGATCCAGCTGGCGCGGCGGACGTTGTCCAGCGTCTTGAGCTCGCCGGTCTCGAGGATGACCTTGAGGTGGGCGCTGCCGCACGCCTCCTTGACCGCGACGATCTCCTCGTAGACGTCGAGGTAGCGGCCGGCCAGGAAAGCGCCCCGGTCGATCACCATGTCGATCTCGTCCGCGCCGTTCCCCACGGCGTCCCGGACGTCGGCCAGCTTCACGGCGCGGCTGGCGCGCCCGCTGGGGAAGGCGGTGGCGACGGCGGCGACGTGGATGCCGGTGCCCTCCAGCGCCTCCTTCGCCACGCCGGCCAGGTCGCCGTAGACGCAGACCGCGGCCACCTTCGGGCAGCTCGGGTCCGACGGGTCGGGCTGCTTGGCCTTGGCGGCCAGGCTGCGCACCTTCCCCGGGGTGTCGGCGCCCTCCAGCGTGGTCAGGTCCACCATCGAGATGGCGGTGTCGATCGCCCACGCCTTCGAGGTCGTCTTGATCGACCGGGTCCCCAGCTGCGCGACGCGCGCCTCGGCACCCACCTGGTCGACGCCGGGCAGGCCGTGCAGGAAGACGCGGAACGCCGCGTCCGAGCGCGTCACGTCGTCGTACGGCGGCAACGGCGCGTGCACCGCGGGGGTCTCCCCGGGCAGCGCGTCGGGGTCGAGCACGTGGGTCATGCCGGCCATTCTCCACTGGCGGCGGTCCCTGCCCGCCCCCGCTCACCCGGCAGGAGCAGGTGGCAGGAGACCGTGGGTGGCCATCCACCCGCTGCGTTGCTCCCGGACCCGGGCAGTGCCGAGGGTTCCTGACGGCACCGGACCGCCGGCCACCGCCCCGGCGACGACCCGTCGTTGCCGTCAAGCTTCCCTGGAACCTGTGGACAGGCTTTTCACCTGCGTTTTCGTGTCGTAGTCGTCGGTGGCCGGCGGTAGCATTCGTACATGCGTTCGACAGGTGGAGCCGATGCGGTGGCCCGGCTGGCCGCGGCGCTGGACGACCTGGCCGGCGAACGGCTCGACGGCGCGTTCGGGCCGCAGCTGATCGAACGCCTGCGCCCGCTGCTCGTGGCCGGCAACCGGCTGGCCGCCGAGGTCGCCCGCACCATCCGCCAAGGCGAGCTCGCCGGGGCCGCCGAGCACGACGGGCACAAGACCATGGCCGCCTGGGTGCGCGGGCACGCCCGTTTCTCCCCGGCGGCCGCCTCCCGGCTGGTCGCCGCCGGGCGGGCCCTGGAGGCGCTGCCGGCGGTCGCCGCCGCGGCCGGCACCGGCGCGGTGGCGCTCGAGGCGCTCGCCGAGATGGCCCCGGCGGTCGCCCCGGCCAAGCTGGCCGCCGCCCACGCCCAGGGCGTGGACCTGGCCGGGGTGGACGAGGCGCTCGCGGAGGTGGCCGCGACCCGGCCGCACGCCGAGCTGCGGCAGGTCGTGGACCACTACCTGGCCCGGCTGGACCCCGACGGTGCCGAGCCCGACCCCACCGAGGGCCGGTCGCTGACCTTCACCAGGCACGCCGACGGCAGCGTGACCGGCCGGTTCGAGCTGGACGCCGTCGGCGGGGAGAAGTAGAAGGACCACCCCCTCCCCGCGACTCGCGAGCTCGCCGCGGGCCCCTGGGGATGGCCATCGCGCCCAGCGGCAGGCCGATGCCCTGGTCCAGCTCTGCGACAACGCCCTCGCCGCCGGCACCCTGCCGGTGCTGCGCACGCAGAAACCCCACGTGGTCGTCCGGGTGGACCTGGAGGACCTCGTCGACCCCACCACCGGGCCCGGGGCGGCGAAGCTCAGCTTCGGGGCGACCATCTCCGCCGCCCGCGCCCGCGCCAGCTGGCTGGCCTGCGACGGCGGCATCACCCGCATCGTGCTCGGCCCCGAGGGCCAGCCCCTGGATGTGGGCCCCATCCACCGCGTCGCCCCCCGCCACCTGCGCCGCGCGGTGGAGGCCCGCGACCGCGGCTGCGTCTTCACTGGCTGCCACGCCCCCACCCACTGGTGCGACGTCCACCACCTCATCCACTGGGCAGACGGCGGCCAGACCGACCTGCACAACTGCGCGCTGCTGTGCGAACGCCACCACACCAAGGTCCACCACGGGTTCCGCGTCGAACGCCAACCCGACGGCCGATGGCGCACCTGGCGGACCGACGGCACCGAGATCCTCGTCCTCCCCCGCACCACGACCGAACCCGCCCGGAGCCGGGCCGGCTGAGCGGTTGCGGCACCGCGGTCGTGCGTCCGACCACGCTGCAACGCCCCCTACCCGAGCGCGGGCAGGGGGCCAGCGCCGCGCCTGGGGTGCGACCGGTTCTGGCACGCTCGCCACCATGGTCGCGAGACTGCGTCACGCGGTGCGGATCGCTCTCTTCCGGCGATCCCACCCCCGCGTCCGGCTCGGTCCTGGTGTCACGATCGCCGGTCGGCTGACGGTCCAGGGTCCCGGGCGAGTGCTCATCGGAGAGGGCTGCCTCCTCGAGAGCAGGAGCGGGCAGCCCAACCGGCTGAACACCCTCGACCCCGACGCCGTCATCGAGATCGGCCCGCACTCCTACCTCAACGGCATCCGCATCGCGGCGCGGGAGTCCGTGGTCATCGGCGCCCGGGCCACGCTCGGCGCCGGGGCCATCTTCGACACCGACTTCCACGGCACCGCGCCCGACGAGCGGCACACCTCCTCACCGACCCGGCCGGTCCGCCTGGGGGACGACGTGTGGCTTGCTGAGCGGGCGGCGGTGCTCAAGGGCGTCACCGTGGGGGATGCGGCGGTCATCGGCTACGGCGCCGTGGTGGCGCAGGACGTGGCTGCCGGGGACATCGTCGCGCCAGCAGCTGTCCGGGTGGTGGGCAACACCGCGCGGGGCGAGTGATCGCCGCGTCGGGGTCGGCGCTCGGTGCGTCGACCCGAGCGGGATCCGGGCCGCGACCTCGCGGGCGGCACGCTGGCCGGTGGGCAGGTCACCCGCGGCCACCTGTGGCGCCTCGGTCGGCCCGGCGGTGATCTCCGGCCGCGTGTACCGACCGATACGGTGTCCGGCGTGCAGCTCACCGTCGTCGACCACCCGCTGGCCCGTGCCCGTCTGTCCCGGATGCGCGACGAGCGCACGGACAACGCCATGTTCCGCGCCGCGCTCCGCGAGCTGACTCAGATGCTGGTCTACGAGGCCACCCGCGATCTCGCCATCGCGGAGGAGCCGATCACGACCCCGGTCACCACCACCACGGGGTACCGGCTGGCCGCCCCGCCGCTGATCGTCCCGGTGCTGCGGGCCGGCCTGGGCATGGCCGACACCGCACACGGGATGCTGCCCGAGTCCCAGATGGGCTTCGTCGGGCTCGCCCGCAACGAGGAGACCTTCCAGCCCGAGGCGTACATGGCCTCGCTGCCCGAGACCCTGGTCGGCCGCGACGTCTTCGTCCTGGACCCGATGCTCGCCACCGGCGGCTCGCTGGTGCACTGCTGCGAGCTGCTCACCGCCCGCGGCACGACGTCGATCACCGTGCTCTGCGCCCTGGCGGCGCCTGACGGGCTGCGCCGTCTCGAGGAGAGCGGCCTGCCGCTGCGGGTGTTCACCGCCAGCGTCGACGAGGGGCTCAACGACAAGGCCTACATCGTCCCGGGCCTGGGCGACGCCGGCGACCGCCAGTTCGGCGCGGTCTGACCGTGCGCTTCGGGGTCCTCGGCACCGGCCACTGGGCGAAGGCGGTGCACGCCGCCGCGCTGGCCGCCCACCCGACGGCCGAGCTGGCCGGGGTGTGGGGCCGGGACCCGCAACGGGCGGAGGCGCTGGCGGCGGAGTTCGAGGTCCCCGGCTACAAGGACGTCGACGCGCTGCTGGCCGACGTCGACGCCGTCGCCATCGCCCTGCCGCCGCACGTGCAGGCGCCGCTCGCGGTGCGCGCGGCCGAGGCGGGCAGGCACCTGCTCCTGGAGAAGCCGATCGCGCTGGACGTGGCCGCGGCCGACCGGGTGGTCGACGCGGTGCGGGCGGCCGGTGTGGCCTCGGTCGTCTTCTTCACCTTCCGCTTCCAGACGGCGACCTCCACCTGGCTCACCCAGGCCGCGCGCACCCGCCTCGCCGGGGGCGCGGGCTCCTGGCTCTCCTCGCTCGCCGGCACCCCGTTCGCGGCCTCG
Organism: Blastococcus sp. SYSU DS0533; assembly: GCF_054050775.1. Lineage (NCBI taxonomy): Bacteria > Bacillati > Actinomycetota > Actinomycetes > Geodermatophilales > Geodermatophilaceae > Blastococcus > Blastococcus sp. SYSU DS0533. Next base: position 440,752 of record NZ_JBJGZZ010000001.1, read on the forward strand.
CCCTGGCGCCAGGAGCACGGGGCGCTGTGGGACATCGGCCCGCACGCGCTGTCGGTTCTGGTGCCCGCGCTCGGGCCGGTCGTCGGCGTGCAGGCCGGGGCCGGGCTGCACGACACCGTCCACCTGGTCCTCACCCACGAGTCGGGGACGGCCTCGACGGTGACCTTGTCGCACACGGTGGCGCCGATGTCGTCCGGCATCGAGTTCTACGTGCACGGCGACGCCGGCCGGCTGGTCCTGCTGCCCGACGTCGAGGCTCCGGTGGAGGCGTTCACCGTCGCCGTCGACGAGCTGATCGCCGCCGCCGTCGCCGGGGGCACCCACCCGTGCGACGTCGGCTTCGGCCGCGACGTCGTCGCCGTCCTCGAGGCGGCCGGCCGCGCCCTGGGATCCGGCTGCCGGGAGCCCGTCGCGGCCTGACGGGTCCCCCTCAGTCGCGGATCACCCCGTGGCGGAGCATCACGGTCCCGTTGCCGAACCGCCGGGTCTCCAGCAGTTCCAGCCGGGTGAGGTCGTCCGCCTCCCCGAAGAGCCGCCGTCCGCGGCCGAGCAGGACGGGCGCCACGAAGAGCCGGTACTCGTCGACGAGGTCCAGCCGGCGGAAGGTCGCGGTGAGGTCCGGGCCGCCGAGCACCATGTCGCCGCCGGGCAGCTGCTGGAGCGTCCTGATCTCGTCCGGGTAGACCTCGTGCCGGACCTCGGTCGCCCACGGGACCTCGTCGCAGGTACGGGAGAACACGATCTTCGGCATGGCCCGCCAGATGCCGGCGAACTCCTTCTCCTCCGCCGAGGCGGCCGGGTCCTCGTCGGCCGTCGGCCAGTACGCCGCCATGAGCTCTTGGGTGACCCGGCCCTCCAGGAACGCGCTCGCCGTCGCCAGCTGGGCGTTCATGTGGCTGTGCAGCTCCTCGTCGACGAGGTGCCAGCTGATGTCGTGGTCGGGGCCCTCGAAGAACCCGTCCAGGGACACCGACAGGTGGACGACGATCTTCCGCATGCTTCCTCCGCTCGTGGCTGGACCTCTCGAGGAGGGGACCGCCCACGGGGGCGGAACTGATCGGTGTCAGAGCCCGAGCGCCGCCGACATCTCCGCGCGCAGCTGGTCCAGCTCGTCGGCGCCGCGACCCCGGGCGGCGATCAGCCCGGCGTCGTCGTGCACCGGGACGACCGTCTCCAGGTAGGCCTTGAGCTTCGGCTCGGTGCCGCTGGGCCGGACGATCACCCGCACGCCGTCGCCCAGCAGCCGCACGGCGTCGACCGGCGGTGTCCCGAGGGCGAGGTCGGCGAACTCCACCGGCCGGCCGAGAAGGGTGGCCGGCGGGGCCGAGCGCAGCCGGGCCATCGCCCCGGAGATGACCGAGAGGTCCTCCACCCGCACCGACAGCTGCCCGGTGGCGAAGAGCCCGTGCTCCCGGGCCAGCTCGTCGAGCCGGTCCAGCAGGGTGCGGCCGGCGGCCTTGAGCTCCGCGGCCAGCAGCGCGACGGCGGCTGCTGCGGAGATGCCGTCCTTGTCCCGCACCACCGACGGCGCCACCGAGTAGCCCAGCGCCTCCTCGTAGCCGTAGACCAGGGGCGCGGCGTCCGAGCCGGCCCGCATGATCCACTTGAAGCCGGTGGGCGTCTCCTCCGACGGCGCCCCGTGCGCCTCGGCGACGACGTGCATGAGCGATCCGCTGACCAGCGACGACGCGTACGTGCCGCGCACCCCGCGGCGCAGCAGCCAGTCGGCCAGCAGCGCGCCCACCTCGTCACCGGTGAGCTGCCGGCCACCGACCACCACCGAGCAGCGGTCGGCGTCCGGGTCCTGCGCGATCGCGACGTCGGCGCCCGAGCGCTCGGCCAGCGCGATGAGCAGGTCCACCGCCCCGGGCTCCTCCGGGTTCGGGAAGGCGACCGTCGGGAACGCCGGGTCGGGGCTGTCCTGCTCGGCCACGGCGGCCGGCTCCGCGAACCCCGCCGCGGCGAACACCAGCCGGGTGGTGGACGCGCCCACCCCGTGCATGGCGGTGTAGGCCACCCGCAACGCCGCCCGGTCGGCGGCCGGGACGCGTTCCGGGTCCAGGGCCCGCACGACCGCGGCCACGTACCCGGTCAGGACGTCGTCGCCCAGGATCCCGTGCCCGCCGCTCAGCGGGATCTCCCGCGCCGGGCCGACGGCGGCGATGGCGGCCTCGATCTCCCGGTCGGCCGGCGGCACCAATTGGGCGCCGCCCTCCAGGTAGAGCTTGTAGCCGTTGTCCTCGGGCGGGTTGTGGCTGGCGGTGACCATGACGCCGGCCACCGCGCCGAGGTGGCGGACGGCGAAGGCCAGGACCGGGGTGGGCAGCGGCCGCGGCATCAGCTGCACCTGGAAGCCCAGCCCCGAGAACACCCGGGCCGAGAGGAGGGCGAACTCGTCCGACCGCCGCCGGGCGTCGAAACCGATCACGACCGTGCCGCCGTCGTGCCCGGTCGCCAGCAGGTACCGGCCGACCCCGGCGGCGGCGCGCAGCACCACGGCGGCGTTCATCCCGGCCGGGCCCGCCCGCAGCGGGCCGCGCAGCCCCGCCGTCCCGAAGGTCAGCGGGCCGGCGAACCGGCGGGCGAGCTCGGCGGTGTCCCCGGCCTCGACCAGCGCCAGGATCTCGGCGCGGTCGCCCTCGTGCGGGTCCGCCGCGGCCCAGGCGCGGGCGGTGGCGAGCAGGTCCTGCGTCATGCCGTGAAGTTCTCCGCGTCGAAGTCGGCGGTCGTGTACTCGCCGCCGACCCGGCGGTGCACCGGGTCGGCGAGGTCGGGCTCGCCGTGGGCGGCGACCAGCGCGGCGGCGTGGCCCTCGGCGTCGTCGGTGGAGCGGTAGCCCAGCGCCTCGGCGGCGGAGAGGTCCCACCAGCGGCGGGTGTTGCGCGACACCCCCCAGACGACGCGGAAGCCGGGCGACGGCGCCCGCAGCGCGGCGTCGACCAGCGCGACCGTGTCGGCGGGGGAGAGCCACGTCGAGAGCTGGCGGGTGGTGGTCGGCTCGGCGAAGGCGCTGCCGATCCGCAGGCAGACGACGTCCAGGCCGTAGCGGTCGGCGTACAGCGAGCCCAGCGCCTCCATCGCGACCTTCGAGACCCCGTAGTAGGTGTCCGGGCGCGGCGGCGCGTCCTCCTCGCGGAGCAGACCGCCGGCCGGGCGCTCGGTGTAGCCCGACGCGTGGTTGCTGCTGGCCAGCACCACGCGCGGGACGCCGGCCCGCCGGGCGGCCTCCAGCGCGCAGTAGGTGCCCTCGATGTTGGCGTGCGAGATCGCCGCCCAGGTCGACTCCCCGGAGATGCCGGCGAGGTGGACGACGGCGGACGCGCCGCGGGCGGCGTCGGTCGTCGCGGCCAGGTCGGTGACGTCGGCGACGAGGTGCTCCTCGCCGGGCCGGGGTTCGGGAACCGCGACGACGTCGAGGCCGCGGACCGCCCAGCCGCGCTCCGGCAACCCGCCGCGCAGGACCGTGCCGATCCGTCCCGCCGCGCCGGTGACCAGGACGGGCCCGGTCACGGGAGCCGCTCGATCAGCTGGACGAGGAAGGCACCCAGCCGTCCGGCGGCCGCCTTGCCCGCCGCCAGCACCTCCTGGTGGTCCAGCGCCTCGCCGGTGATCCCGGCCGCGGCGTTGGTGACCATCGACAGCCCGAACACCTCCGCGCCCGCGGCCCGTGCGGCGATGGCCTCCAGCGCGGTGGACATGCCGACCAGGTCGGCACCGAGCGTCCGCAGCATGCGGATCTCCGCCGGCGTCTCGAAGTGCGGGCCCGGCAGCTGGGCGTAGACGCCCTCGACCAGCGACGGGTCCAGCTCCCTGGCGATCGCGCGCAGCCGGGAGGAGTAGAGGTCGGTGAGGTCGACGAAGTTCGCCCCCACGAGCGGCGAGCGCGCGGTCAGGTTCAGGTGGTCGGAGATCACCACGGCCTGGCCCACCCGGTGGTCGGGGGCCAGGCCGCCGGCGGCGTTGGTCAGGACGACGGTCCGCACACCCGCGGCGGCCGCCGTCCGGACGCCGTGGACGACCGGCTCGACGCCGCGGCCCTCGTAGTAGTGGGTGCGGCCGAGGAAGAGGAGCACCCCGCGCCCGCCCACCCGCACCGAACGGATCTCGCCGCCGTGCCCGACGACGGTCGGGGCGGCGAAGCCGGGCAGGTCGCCGATCGCCACCGACCCGCCGGCCTCGCCGAACGCGTCGGCCGCGGGGGCCCAGCCCGAGCCCATGACGACGGCGACGTCGTGCGGGCCGCCGAGCGCGGTGGTCAGGGCGTCCGCCGCCTGCGCGGCCAGGGCGGTGGGGTCGGTCCCGGGGAGCTCGCTCACGCAGGGACGCTAACGCAGCGGCACGGGCGACGTGGTGGAGCGGCCTGCCTGCAGGAACGGGGGAGGCACGCCGCCGGGTGGGGCAGCGTGATCGTCCCTAGACTCCGGGAGGTGGAGATCCCCTTCCGTAGCTCCGGTCGCGCCAGCCTCGGCGTGGAGTGGGAGCTGCAACTGGTCGACCGGGAGACCCGCGAGCTCGCCCCCGGCGCCGTCGAGATCCTCGAGGCGCTGCGCCCCGAGGGGGCCGACGAGCACCCGAAGGCCAAGCACGAGCTGCTGCAGTCGACGGTGGAGATCATCACCGGGGTCTGCACGACGGTGCGCGAGGCCAAGGCCGACCTGGCGGGCACCCTCGCCGAGGTCGTCGCCCAGGCCGACCGGCGGGGGCTCGGGCTGCTGTGCGCTGGCACCCACCCGTTCACCGACTGGCAGACGCAGGAGATCTCGCCCAAGGAGCGCTACCAGGAGCTGGTGGAGCGCATGCAGTGGCTGGCCCGCCGCCTGCAGATCTTCGGGGTGCACGTGCACGTGGGCGTCCGCGCGCCCGAGAAGGTCATCCCGATCGTCAACGCGCTGTGCCAGTACGTGCCCCACTTCCTCGCGCTCTCCTCGTCCTCGCCGTTCTGGGTGGGCTGCGACACCGGGCTGGCCTCCGCGCGCACCAAGATCTTCGAGGGGATGCCGACCGCGGGTCTGCCCTTCCAGCTCGACGACTGGAGCCAGTTCGAGGACTACATGGAGACGCTGATCTCCACCGGGAGCATCGAGAGCGTCCGCGAGGTCTGGTGGGACATCCGCCCGCACCCCGACTTCGGCACCGTCGAGCTGCGCATCTGCGACGGCCTGCCCACCCTCGACGAGGTCGGCGCCGTCGCCGCCCTGGCCCAGTGCCTGGTCGAGCAGTTCGACACGCAGATCGACCGCGGCTACACCCTGCCCCGCCCCGAGGAGTGGGTCGTGCGGGAGAACAAGTGGCGCGCGTCCCGCTACGGCCTGGACGCCGACATCATCGTCGACGAGCACTACGCCGTCCGGCCGGTGCGCGAGGCGATCACCGAGCTGGTGGCGGAGCTGATGCCCACGGCGAAGCGGCTGGACTGCGAGGCCGAGCTCGCCGACGTGCTGCGCGTCCTCGAGGTCGGCGCCTCCTACCAGCGGCAGCGGGCGGTGGCGCTGGCGCACGACGGCGGGCTGGCGCCGGTCGTGGACGGCCTGCTGGCCGAACTGCGGGACGGCCTGCCCTCCTCCGGCCCCGCGGGCCGGCCCGACGGCCCGGTGCCCGGCCCGGCCGAGTGCGCGGGCGGGCACGCCGCATGACCCCGGTCGTCGAGAAGCTCAGCGCGGCCGTCGACGAGTGGGTCAGCGCGAACCGGGCGGCCCTGTCGGCCACCCGGCGGCACCTGCACGCCCACCCCGAGCTCGGCTACGCCGAGTTCGAGACGACGTCGTTCCTCGAGGAGCGGTTGCGGCACCACGGGCTCACGCCGCGCCGGCTCCCCACCGGCACCGGGCTGAGCGTCGACGTCGGGACGGGCGGGGGGCCGGTCGTCGTCCTCAGGGCCGACATCGACGCGCTGCCGCTCAAGGACCTCAAGGACGTGCCGTACGCCTCCACCCGCGAGGGTCTGGCCCACGCCTGCGGTCACGACGTGCACACCACCGTGGTGCTCGGCGTGGCCGTCGCGCTCGCCGCGCTCGACGGGCTGCCGGGCACGGTCCGCTGCGTCTTCCAGCCCGCCGAGGAGACGGTGCCCGGGGGCGCCACCGAGGTGGTCGCCTCCGGCGTCCTGGACGGGGCCTCGCGCGCTTTCGCGCTGCACTGCGACCCGTCGATCCCGGCCGGGAAGATCGGGCTGCGCACCGGCGCGATCACCGCGGCCTGCGACCGGATGGACGTCACGCTCACCGGGCCGGGCGGGCACACCGCCCGGCCGCAGATGACGGTCGACCTCGTCGATGCGCTCGGCCGGATCATCACCGACGTGCCCGGGCTGCTCTCCCGCCAGGTCGACCCGAGGACGGGGATGTCGCTCGTCTGGGGCGCGGTCAACGCCGGCGTGGCGGCCAACGCCATCCCGCAGCGGGGGACGCTGCGGGGCACCGTCCGGGTGCTGGACCGGGAGGCGTGGAGGGACGCCGAGGAGCTGATGCGCTCGCTCGTGGGGCGGGTCGCCGCCACCACCGGCGCCGAGGTCGACGTCGACTACATCCGCGGGGTCCCGCCGGTGGTCAACGACCCGCGTGCCGTTGCCCTGCTGCGCACGGCCGCCCTGGGCACCGTGGGGGCGGACAACCTCGTCCTCTCCCCGCAGAGCATGGGCGGCGAGGACTTCGGCTGGTTCGCCGACGTCATGCCGATCGCGCTCGCCCGGCTGGGCACCCACGGCGGCGGCGCCCCCCTCGACCTGCACCGGGGCACCTTCGACGTCGACGAGCGCGCCATCGGCGTCGGGGTGCGGCTGCTCGCCCGCACCGCGCTGCTCGCGCTGGAGGCGGACGCCGAACCGTCCCCGGCCAGCTCAGGGGCACCCCCTCGCACGCGGAGACCGGCCCCCGGGGACACTTCTGCCCGACGAGCCGTCGACGAGAGGCGGGAATCCCAGGATGAGCACGACCGACGAGACGACCGGCCGGGGCCCGGCGGCGGCTGACGCCGACGTGCCCGCCGAGCACGCGGTGCCCGAGGACCTCGCGCTCGCGGGCGAGTTCGACGCGGTGAACCGCGACCAGTGGCGCGAGCTGGTCGCCGGCGTCCTGCGCAAGGCCGGGCGCGAGGCGCTCCCCGACCCGGTCGAGGACGCGCTGCGCCGGCCGGTCGCGCCCGGTGTGACGGTGGCCCCCCTCTACACCGCCGAGGACGCCGGTGACCTCCCCGCGGGCGTCGGCGTGCCCGGTCTCCCGCCGTTCGTGCGCGGTGCCCGCCCCGCCGGCGGGCCCGCCGGCTCGGCCGAGGTGACGGCGTCCGGGGGCGCCGAGGGCGGCGCGTCCGGCGGGTGGGACATCCGGCAGCGGCACGCCCACCCCGACGTCGCGGTGACGAAGGAGGCGATCGCCGCCGACCTGGAGAACGGCGTCACGTCGCTGTGGCTGGTCCTGGGCGAGGGGGCGGTCCCCGTCGAGGCGCTGGGTGAGGTCCTCGCCGACGTCTACCTGGACCTGGCGCCGGTGACCGTGCAGGGCGGGCTTGCGGCGGCCGAGGCGTTCCTCGCGCTCGTCGACGGCCGCACCGACGTCGCGTCCGGCGGCTGCCTCGGTCTCGACCCACTGAGCGTGGAGGCGGCCTCGGGGGAGCGGCAGGACCTCTCCGGCCTCGCCGACGTCGCCCGCCGCGCCGCGGCCCACCCGGGGCTGCGGACCGTCGTCGTCGACGGCACCGTCTTCCACGACGCCGGGGCGTCGGTGGTGGAGGAGCTGGGCTGCTCGCTGGCCGCGGGGGTCGCCTACCTGCGGGCGCTGACCGGCTCTGCGGACGGGCGGCAGGGCCTGGGCGTCGACGAGGCGTTCGGTCAGCTGGAGTTCCGCTACGCGGCCTCGGCCGACCAGTTCACGACCATCGCCGCGCTGCGCGCCGCCCGCCGGCTGTGGGACCGCGTCGGCGAGGTCAGCGGCGCCTCGCCCGAGGCCCGCGCCCAGCGGCAGCACGCCGTCACCTCGTCGGTGATGACGACGAAGCGGGACCCGTGGGTCAACATGCTGCGCACCACGGTGGCCTGCTTCGCCGCCGGCGTGGGCGGTGCGGACGCGGTGACCGTGCAACCCTTCGACGCCGCGCTGGGGCTTCCCGACCCGTTCTCCCGCCGCATCGCGCGCAACACCCAGAACCTCCTCGTCGAGGAGGGGCACCTGGGCCGCGTGCTCGACCCGGCCGGTGGCTCCTGGTACGTCGAGTCGCTGACCGACGAGCTCGCCCGCGCCGCGTGGGAGTGGTTCACCGAGATCGAGCGGGCCGGCGGGCTCTCCGCCGCGCTGGCCTCGGGGCTGGTCCGCGACCGGATCGCGCAGGCCTGGGACGCGCGGGCCGAGCGGTTGGCCACCCGTGCCGACGCGATCACCGGCGTCAGCGAGTTCCCCAACCTCACCGAGAAGCTGCCCGCCCGCCGGCCCGCTGCCGACGTGCTGCCGGGGACCGGCGGGCTTCCGCGGGTGCGCGCCGCGCAGGAGTTCGAGGCGCTGCGGGATGCCGCGGACGCCGCGGCGGGGGCGGAGGACGGGACCCGGCCGTCGGTGTACCTGGCCACGATGGGCCCGATCGCCCGGCACACCGCCCGGGCCACCTTCGCGGCCAACCTGTTCCAGGCCGGTGGCCTGGCCACCCCGGCCGGGGACGGCGCCGGCGGGCTGGCCGACGCGGGCACGACCGTGGCCTGCATCTGCGGCACCGACAAGGACTACGCCGAGCACGCCGCGGGGCTGGCGGCGGAGCTCAGGGCGGCCGGGGCGACCTCCGTCTGGCTGGCCGGCAAGCCAGACCTCGCCGTCGTCGGGGTCGACGGCTACGTCTTCGCCGGGTGCGACGCGCTGGCGGCGCTGCGCACGGTGCACTCCGAGCTGGGTCTGGAAGGAGAGCGGGCATGAGCGGCATCCCCGACTTCGGTTCCGTCGAGCTGAGCGCCCCATCCGCGGCTGCCTCGGCCGCCGACTGGGCCAAGGCGTTCGAGGAGGCGACCGGGCGCAGCGTCGAGGAGGCGGCCTGGGAGACGCCGGAGGGGATCTCCGTCCCGCCGCTGTACACCCCGGCCGACCTGCAGGGCCTCGACTTCCTCGAGACCCTGCCCGGGCTGCCGCCGTTCCTGCGCGGCCCCTACCCGACGATGTACACCACCCAGCCGTGGACGATCCGCCAGTACGCGGGCTTCTCCACCGCCGCCGAGTCCAACGCCTTCTACCGGCGCAACCTCGCCGCCGGGCAGAAGGGCCTGTCGATCGCCTTCGACCTGCCCACCCACCGCGGCTACGACTCCGACCACCCCCGCGTGCCCGGTGACGTGGGCATGGCGGGTGTCGCGATCGACTCGATCCTGGACATGCGCCAGCTGTTCGACGGCATCCCGCTGGACCGGATGTCGGTGTCGATGACGATGAACGGCGCCGTGCTGCCGGTGCTCGCGCTCTACATCGTGGCGGCCGAGGAGCAGGGGGTGGAGCCGGGGCAGCTGACCGGCACCATCCAGAACGACATCCTCAAAGAGTTCATGGTGCGCAACACCTACATCTACCCGCCCAAGCCCTCGATGCAGATCATCAGCGACATCTTCGCGTTCACCTCGCAGAAGATGCCGAAGTTCAACTCGATCTCGATCTCGGGCTACCACATCCAGGAGGCCGGGGCGACAGCCGACCTGGAGCTGGCCTACACGCTCGCCGACGGTGTGGAGTACCTGAAGGCGGGTCAGGCCGCGGGCATGGACGTCGACGCGTTCGCTCCGCGGCTCTCCTTCTTCTGGGCCATCGGCATGAACTTCTTCATGGAGGTCGCGAAGCTGCGGGCCGGGCGGCTGCTGTGGGCCAAGCTGGTGCGCGAGGCCGGGGCGCAGAACCCCAAGTCGCTGTCGCTGCGCACCCACTCCCAGACCTCGGGCTGGTCGCTCACCGCGCAGGACGTCTACAACAACGTCGTCCGCACCTGCCTGGAGGCGATGGCCGCCACCCAGGGGCACACCCAGTCGCTGCACACCAACGCCCTCGACGAGGCGCTGGCCCTGCCGACGGACTTCTCCGCCCGCATCGCCCGCAACACCCAGCTGCTGCTGCAGCAGGAGTCGGGCACCACCCGCGTCGTCGACCCGTGGGGCGGCTCGGCGTACGTCGAGAAGCTCACCTACGACCTGGCCCGCCGCGCCTGGGCGCACATCCAGGAGGTCGCCGAGCACGGCGGCATGGCGCAGGCCATCGACGACGGCATCCCCAAGCTGCGCATCGAGGAGGCCGCGGCCCGCACCCAGGCCCGGATCGACTCCGGCCGCCAGCCGGTCATCGGGGTGAACAAGTACCGGGTCGACGCCGACGAGGCGATCGAGGTGCTCAAGGTCGACAACGCCGACGTGCTGGCCCAGCAGAAGGCCAAGCTCGAGCAGCTGCGCGCCGACCGCGACGGCCGCGCGGTCACCGAAGCGCTCGGCCGGCTCACCGACGCCGCGCGCGCCGCAGCCGAGGGCCGCCGCGGCAACGACCTCGACGCCAACCTGCTGAAGCTCGCCGTCGACGCCGCGCGGGCCAAGGCCACCGTCGGGGAGATCTCCGACGCGCTGGAGGCCGTCTACGGCCGGCACGCCGGCCAGGTGCGCACCATCTCCGGCGTCTACCGCGACGAGGCAGGAGCATCCGGGCCGATGGAGGAGACCCGCCGGCTGGCCGAGGAGTTCGCCGAGGCCGAGGGCCGTCGGCCGCGCATCCTCGTGGCCAAGATGGGCCAGGACGGGCACGACCGCGGGCAGAAGGTCATCGCCACCGCGTTCGCCGACCTGGGCTTCGACGTCGACGTCGGCCCGCTGTTCCAGACCCCCGACGAGGTCGCCCGGCAGGCGGTCGAGGCCGACGTGCACGTCGTCGGGGTCTCCTCGCTCGCCGCCGGCCACCTCACGCTGGTGCCGGCGCTGCGCGACGCGCTGGCCGAGCTGGGTGCCGACGACGTGCTCATCGTCGTCGGCGGCGTCATCCCGCCCGACGACGTCCCCACGCTGAAGGAGATGGGCGCCGCCGCGGTCTTCCCGCCCGGCACCGTCATCGCCGAGGCAGCCCAGGAGCTCCTGCGGACGCTGTCGCAGCGCCTCGGCCACTGATGGCGAGGGAGGTCGACGTCCCGGCCCTCGTCGAGGGGGTGCTCGCCGGGGACCGCCGCGTGGTGGCGCGGGCCATCACGCTGGTGGAGTCCCGGCGGGCCGACCACCGGGAGAAGGCGCAGGAGCTGCTGGTCGAGCTGCTGCCGCACGCCGGGGGAGCGCGCCGCGTCGGGATCAGCGGCGTGCCCGGCGTGGGCAAGTCGACCTTCATCGACCAGCTGGGCGTGGACCTGACGGGAAAGGGCCACCGGGTCGCGGTGCTCGCCGTCGACCCCTCGTCGGCCCGCTCGGGCGGCTCGATCCTCGGGGACAAGACGCGGATGGCGCGGCTGGCGGTCGACCCGCAGGCGTTCATCCGGCCCTCGCCGACCTCGGGAACCCTCGGCGGGGTGGCGCAGGCCACGCGCGAGTCGATGGTCGTCGTCGAGGCGGCGGGCTACGACGTCGTGCTGGTGGAGACCGTCGGCGTCGGCCAGTCGGAGATCACCGTGGCGGAGATGGTCGACTCGTTCCTGTTCCTGACCATCGCGCGGACCGGTGACCAGCTGCAGGGCATCAAGCGCGGCATCCTCGAGATCGCCGACGTCATCGCCGTCAACAAGGCCGACGGGCCCGCGGCCGCCGACGCCCGCAAGGCGGCGAGGGAGCTCTCCCAGGCGATCCGGCTGCTGCGCGGGCGCGGCACCGGCTGGGACGTCCCGGTGCTCACCTGCGCCGGGCTCACCGGTGACGGGCTGGACGAGGTCTGGGCCAAGCTGGTCGAGCACCAGGAGCGGGCCAAGGTCTCGGGCGCGTTCGACGAGCGGCGGCGCACCCAGCAGGTGCGCTGGACCTGGCAGCTGGTGCGCGACGGGCTGGAGCACCAGCTCCGTGCGCACCCGGGCGTGCGGGCCGCGGTCCCTGACCTGGAGAAGGCGGTGCTGGCCGGTGAGCTCACCCCTGCCCTGGCCGCCCGGCAGGTCCTGGACCTTTTCACGGGCGGCAGCGGCGCCGGGCCGGCCTGACCCCACGCGCCCCACCGGTCCGTCCGCCCGCACCCTCCCCGGCCGTCTCGTGTCGGACGGCTCCGTCACCAGGAGCGAGTGGATGCGCCGTTAACGTCACCGCTCAACCGAACGAGGGGGAGGCGTGTCCGAACACCGCGAGCAGGGACCGACGACGGGCGAGCGCCTGCGGGTCGTCGACGCACTGCGCTTCATCGCCGCCCTCGCCGTCGTGATGTTCCACTTCACCGGCCGCGACAGCGTGGCGTGGGCCGAGAGCGTCCGTGACGTCTTCCCGTTCCTCAGCCGCTTCACCATCTACGGCGGTTTCGGGCCGTACCTGTTCTTCATGATCAGCGGCTTCGTGGTCCTGATGAGCACCTGGGACCGGCCGGTGCCCTCCTTCATCGGCTCCCGCGTGGGGCGGCTCTACCCCGCCTACTGGTTCGCCGTCGTGTTCACCGGCGTGGTGCTCGTGACCAACCGCTCGATCCTCCCCGACTGGGACGCCGTGAGCCTCCCGGGAGCAGCGCTGAACCTGACGATGTTCCAGTCGGCCCTCGGGGTCCCGAACCTCGACGGGGCCTACTGGACGCTGTGGGCGGAGATGAAGTTCTACCTCCTCCTGCTCGGCATGTCGCTCGTGGGCATCACCCGGGAGCGGATGCTGGCGCTGTGCCTCCTCTGGCCGGTGCTCGGCGCGCTGGCGGCGCGCACCGAGTCGGCGGTGCTCGCCGAGATCCTGATGCCGGACTACGCGCCGTTCTTCTGCATCGGCATCCTGGTCTACCTCGTTCACCGCGAGGGGTGGAGCGGCAGCCCGGGCCTGCTGCTCGGCCTGAACTACCTCTTCGCGCTGTGGGTCTGCGCGGTCTACTACATCCCGTGGTCGGCCCGGGTGGCCGGTGCGCCGGTGTCCTTCCGCGCGCTCGCCGTCCTGTTCACCTTGTGCGTCGTCGCTCTCGCCGTCGCGACCCTCACGGGGGTCAACCGGCTGGACTGGCGGTGGCTCACCTTCCTGGGCGCCCTCACGTACCCGCTCTACCTCATCCACCAGGTGGCCGGCTGGGTGCTGCTGCACCGGCTGGGCCCGGTCCTGCCGGCCTACGTCGCCCTCACCGTGGTGGTGGCGCTGATGCTCGTGCTCGCCTACCTGGTGCACCGGTACGTCGAGCGGCCCTTCGGCCCCCGGCTGCGGCGCGCGGTGGAGCGGGACCTGGACCGGACGCCGGCCCGGCGGGAGCCGGTCAGCGGTGGCCACGACGGCACGGTGCACCCCGCCGGTGCCGGCCGGTCGCGCCCCCTGCCCCCGCTGCCCTCCTCGCGGGTGCCGGCGGAGCGGTCCGGTGACCTGCTGGACGCCGTCCCCCCGGGTGCCGGGCGGCGCTGACCCTCGGCCGGACGGCCGGACGGCCGGGCTACTGGCGGACGACCAGGTTGGTGCTGTCGACGAACCGGCCGACGTCGGTGCTCAGCATCTCGATCACCTGGGCCACGTGCTCCGGCTGCATGATCGTCGACGGGTCCTCGTCGGGCGCCAGCGTTCGGCGCAGGTCCGTCGCGGTCCGGCCGGGGGAGATGCACACGACCCGGGTGCCGTAGATCGCCAGCTCCTCCCGCATGACCTCGCTCATGTTGATGACCGCGGCCTTCGACGCCGAGTAGGTCAACCACCCCGACCGGCCCTGGATGCCCGCGGTCGAGGCAACGTTCACGACCACCTCGAAGCGGTTCCCCAGGTGCAGCAGCTCCTGGACGATCGTGAACGGGGCGTACAGGTTGACCGCCATGGTCCGCTCGAACTCCTCGAAGCGGATCTGGTGGATCGGCTGGGGGTTGGTGTAGCCGGCGTTGTTGACCAGCACGTCGATGTTGCCGTGCGCCGAGTGCACGTCGCGCACGAGGCCGAGGATGCCGGGCCGGTCGGCGAGGTCGAAGGGGTGCGCCGAGACGGCGACGGCCGGGTTCAGCGCGGCGACCCGCGAGACGGCGTCCTCGAACGCCGGGGAGCTGCGGGCGACGAGCACGAGCCGGGCCACGTCGTCCCGGGCGGCGAAGCGCTCGGCGGTCCGGAGCCCGATCCCCTTCGACGCCCCGGTGACCAGGACGGTGCGGCCCTCACTCATCCTCGGTCTCCCCGTGCAGCAGGGACACCGCGAGGTGGATGTCGGTCGGCGTGGTCACCTTGATGTTGGTGTCCTGGCCGTCGATGTAGTGCACCGGGATGCCGGCGGCGGCGAGCATGGAGGCGTCCTCGGTGAAGCCGTGGCCCTGGGTCCTGGCGAACTCGTGCGCCGCGGCGAGGTCGGCGAGGGCGAACTTCTGCGGCAGCTGCACGTTGCGCAGCCGGGCGCGGTCCAGGTAGCCGGTGACCGCGCGCGTCTCCGGGTCGACCGGGGCCACGGTGAACGGGATCGGGATCATGTAGCTCACGTTGCGCTCGGGGGAGCGGATGAGCCGGCTGAAGTCGGCGGAGCGCACCAGCGGCCGGGCCGCCTCGTGCAGGACGACGTCGGCGTTCCGGCAGAGCCCCAGGGCGGCGGCCACCGACTGCTGCCGGGTGGCGCCGGCCGCGACGTAGTCCACGGGCGTCCGGATGGCGTAGTCGCGGACGATCCCCTCGACGTCCTCCCGCCAGCCCTCCGGGTAGTTGAGGACGATCTGGTCGATCTCGGGCACCGCGTCGGCGGCGACGAGCGAGTAGACGAGGATCGGGAGGCCGTTGACGGTCAGGAACTGCTTCGGGCGGTCGGCGCGCATCCGGGTGCCGCTGCCGCCGTTGAGCAGAACGAGTGAGTACACGTGCGATCCGTCCTCGTCCGGGTGGGCCGGGCAATCCGGGGACCACCCGAGTCGTCCGGCGGAGTCGGCCCATCCTCGCAGACCGGGTGGGCGGCTGGTCGCCGCCGCGGGTGCGGGGTGGGTCAGAACGCGCTGCGGCAATCCCGGGAGCGCAGCTCGCGCACGTAGTCGTCCGGGGCCCCGGCTGCCTCCGCGCCGTCGGCCACCGCGCCCAGGTGCCGGGCCGAGGGGAGGCCGCCCTCGAAGGCGTCCAGCACGTAGACGTAGGCGACGACGTCGCCGCCCAGGGTGTGCACCCGCAGGTGCACCCGGCGGTAGAGGTCGGAGTCGGCGCCCTCCCACGCGTCCAGGGCCCGCTCGTCGGCCTCGGTCAGGTCGTAGAGCGCGACGAACACGCCCACCCCGTCGTCCTCCGCCGGTACCAGCGTGGCGAGCGCGCCCTCCCAGCCGAGCTCCTCGCCGCCGAAGGTCAGGCGCCAGCCGCGGATCCATCCGGTGCCGGTGTGCGGGGACGACGGACACCGGCGCAGCATCTGAGCCGGGTCCATGTTGGAACCGTAGGCGGCGTAGAGGCCCATCGCGGCGAGCCTAACCAGGCGGCCCCGCCGGGCGGGAACGGGCGGTGGGGCCGATCCGGGCCGCGCCGGGGACAATGGCGTGGACGGACCGATCGGCAACGGAAGATGGAGCCATGACCCGCATCGTCATCATCGGTGGTGGCCCGGCCGGCTACGAGGCCGCGCTGGTCGCCGCGCAGCTCGGTGCGCAGGTCACCGTCATCGAGCGCGACGGCATCGGCGGCGCCAGCGTGCTCACCGACTGCGTCCCCTCGAAGGCCCTGATCGCGGCGGCCGGCGCGATGACGTCGGTGCGCGACTCCGCCGTCCTCGGCGTGCACGGCGCCGAGCTCGCGGCCGTGAGCCTCGACCTGCCCGCTGCCAACCAGCGGGTGAAGAACCTCTCGATGGCGCAGTCGGCCGACATCCACGCGCGCCTGGACGCCGAGGGGGTGCGGATCGTCGCCGGGCAGGGCCGGCTCGCCGACGACGAGCCGGGCCTGGCGGCGCACGCGGTGCAGGTCCTCGACGACGACGGCGCCGTCACGGAGGAGATCGAGGGCGACGTCGTCCTCATCGCCACCGGCGCCGACCCGCGCGTGCTGCCCGGGGCCGAGCCCGACGGCGAGCGGATCCTCGACTGGCGCGACGTCTACGACCTGCAGGAACCGCCGGAGCACCTGGTGGTCGTGGGCTCGGGGGTCACCGGCGCGGAGTTCGCCTCCGGCTACCTGGAGGCCGGGGTGCCGGTCACCCTGGTCTCCTCCCGTGACCGGGTCCTGCCGGGCGAGGACTCCGATGCCGCCGAGGTGCTCGAGCAGGTCTTCCAGTCCCGCGGCGGCCGGCTGGAGCGCGGCCGCGCCGCGGGGGTGACGCGCACGGAGAAGGGCGTCGCCGTCGAGCTCACCGACGGGCGCTCCGTCGAGGGTTCGCACGCCCTCATGACCGTCGGCACGGTGCCCAACACCGCCGGACTGGGCCTGGAGCGGGCCGGCGTGCAGGTGACCGAGTCCGGGCACGTCGTCGTCGACCGGGTGTCCCGGACCTCCGTGCCGGGCATCTACGCGGCCGGCGACGTCACCGGCGTCTTCCAGCTCGCGTCCGTGGCCGCCATGCAGGGCCGGATCGCCATGTGGCACGCCCTGGGCGAGGCGGTCGCGCCGATCAAGCTCAAGACGGTCGCGGCGAACGTGTTCACGCACCCCGAGATCGCGACCGTCGGCGTCCAGGAGAAGTCGCTCGCGGAGAACGCCGACGTCGAGGCTGTGCGGCTGCCGCTGGCGACCAACGCCCGCGCCAAGATGAGCGACCTGCACGACGGGTTCGTGAAGCTCTTCGCGCGGCGGTCGACCGGCGTCATCGTCGGCGGCGTCGTCGTCTCCCCGGGGGCCTCGGAGCTCGTGCTGCCGATCGCGCTCGCCGTCACCAAGGGGCTGACGGTCGACGACCTCGCGCAGACCTTCGCCATCTACCCGTCCCTGTCGGGGTCGATCACCGAGGCGGGGCGCCGCCTCATGGGGGCCGACGACCTGGCCTGACGGCAGCGGGGGTGCCGGGGCGCCTGCGGCGGGTGTGACGGGAGTTCGGCTCAACATCGCCGATCCGGTGCCGATGCGGCCCCGGCCCGCCGAGTCAGGAGTCGATGTCTCCTGACCACGACCTCCGTCGTCCCCGCGGCCGCCGTCGTCAAGCCCGCCCGCTCGGACTGGCCGGTGCCGTGCTCGCCGCCGCGCTCGGCGTGGTCGCGGTGCCCGCGGTGGCCGTCGCGGACAGTGGGGCCGCGGCCACGGTCCGCGGGGAGCTCGTGCACGTCTGGGCGGAGGGTGCCGAGGGGCACCACGCCGAGGGGGCCGACGACGCCACCCGGCTGAGCTGGGTCGCCACGGCCGAGGGAGCGGTGCGCGTCCCGGCCGAGCAGGTGGCCGACGTCCCGGCCGGTGCCACGGTCGAGCTGACCGTCGGCCGGGCCGTCGAGGACGAGGCGAGCGCCGACGGCCACGACCCGGCCCGCACGGTGCTGGAGAGCGACGTCCTCGCCCCGCCGCCGGCTCCCGCGCCGGAGCCGCAGCCCGCACCGCAGAGCGGCCTCACCAACGAGGTGACCGTCGTCATGGTGGCACCGGCAGGGACGAACCCGGACGGCACGCGGCTGCGCGACGTCGTCGCGACGGTCGACGGCCCGGTCGCCCGGTTCTGGTCGGAGCAGACGGGTGGAGCGGTCGCCCTCGGGGTCACGGCCCGGCACGACTGGCTGAGCACGACGGCCGGCTGCGCGGACCCCCAGGCGCTGTGGGACGAGGTCGCCGCGGCCGTCGGGTTCACCGCCGGCCCCGGCAGGCACCTGGTGCTCCGGCTGAGCGGCGAGGCCGCCGGACAGCCGGCCTGCTCGTACGCCCTGGCCCAGGTCGGCGCGTCGCCCGCGTCGGGTGGCCGCCTCTACGTCCGCGACGGCGGAGCCTCGGTGATCGCCCACGAGCTCGGGCACAACTTCGGTCTCGGCCACTCCTCGGGGGAGCAGTGCGACGGCGCGGTGGAGGGCGGCTCCTGCCGCACCGCCGGCTACCGCGACTACTACGACGTGATGGGCGCCTCCTGGGCCCAGCTCGGGTCGTTGAACGCCGTCCAGGCCGCCGCGCTCGGGGGGCTGCCCGGCGACGCCCAGCGCACCGTCTCGGTGGGGGAGGGCGCCACGAGCGTCACCCTGTCGCCGCTGGCCGGCGGCACCGGCCTGCGGGCGCTCCGGCTGGTGGACGCCGAGGGGGTCGCCTACTGGCTCGAGTACCGCGCCGCCACGGGGCGCGACGCCTGGCTCGGCACCCGCGACAACGTCTACCGCCTCGACGTGGGGGTGCTGCTGCGCCGGACGGGTCAGTTCCCCGACACCTCGCTGCTGCTGGACGGGACGCCCGGCCCGGCCGGCCGCTGGGAGGCCGACCTCCAGTTCGCGCTGCCTGCCGGCGTCGCGATCCCGCTGTCCGGGGGTGACTTCACGGTCACCGTGCGCAGCGTCGACGGCAGCGGGGCGGTGCTGGAGGTGGTCCCGGCGGCCCGGCTCGCGACGGCCGCCGCCGCGGTGGACCCCGGCTCCGGCGGCGGGAGCGCCCCCGGGCGCGGCGCGCCGGTCGCGCCGGGCGCGGACGCCCCCCAGGGGAACGGCGTGGCAGCGGAGGAGGCGGGCGAGCCGGCGCCGGCGCCGGCCCCGGTGGTCCACATCGCGGTGCCCCGGCCCACCCTGTCCCTGGAGCCGGCCGCCGACACCTCCAGCTCGGCCGGCGGCCTGCTGGTGCCGGTCGCCGGGACGGTGCTGGGCGGGTCGGCCCTGCTGCTCGTGCGGGTGCTGCGCCGGCACCGCCTCCGCGGGTGACGGGGTCGGCCGACGGGTTCAGTTCCGCCCGGCTCCGGCCGATGCACTGGGGGTAGTCCCCTCGGCCCAGGAGAGCACGTGCGCCTCACCCCCCGTTCCCGACCCCTGCGGGCGTCCGTCCTGGTCGCCGTGGGTGCGGTGGCCCTCACCGTGGCCGCGGCGCCGGCGACGCGGGCGCAGGACGACGCGGCGCCCGCCGGCGCGACCATCGTCGGCGAGCTGGTCCAGGCCTACACGGACCCCGGGCCGCACGACGCGCACGGGGACGGCGGGCAGGACGGCCACGCGGCCCAGGAGCCGGGGGTGCTGAGCTGGATCGACGTCGCCGACGGCGGGTCGGTCCGCGTCCCCACGGAGGACGTGGGAGACATCGAGGTCGGCGCGACCGTCGAGGTGACCGTCGGGGGCGAGGTCCGCGACGAGGCCACCGTGGAGCAGGGCCTCGAGCCGGCCCGCGAGGTGGTCACCGCCGAGGTCGTCGCCGCGGCGGAGCCGGCGGCGAGCACCGTGCCGCACACCAACGGCGTCACCGTGGTGATGGTGCAGCCCGGCGGTGCGCCGCGCGACGGCAGGCTGCTGTCCGACGTCATCGCCGCCGTCGACGGCCCGGTCCGGCAGTTCTGGCAGGAGCAGAGCGACGGCGCGGTCACCGTGGCGGTGACCGGCAGCCACGACTGGATCACCACGACGGCCGGCTGCGCCACCCCGCTCGAGCTGTGGCGGGAGGCGGGCGCCGCGGTCGGCTGGACGGCCGGGGCGGGCAGGCACCTGCTGCTCTACGTGCCCTCCGGTACTCCCGGCTGCGGCTACGGTCTGGGCACGATCGGCTCAGGCATCGGCAGCGGCGGCCGGGTGTACGCCCAGGCCATCACCACCTCGGTGCTCGCCCACGAGCTGGGGCACAACTTCGGTCTCGGGCACTCGTCGGCGGTCCAGTGCGACGGCACCCCGGAGGTCGCGCCGTGCCGGACCGTCGAGTACGACGACATGTACGACGTCATGGGCATCTCGTGGCACCTGGTCGGGACGCTGAACGCCCCGCACGCCGCCCGCCTGGGCCTGCTGCCGTCGGCGGCGCAGCGCTCGGTCTCCGCCACCGGCGCCGGCGGCACCTTCACGCTCGCCCCGATGGGCGGCCGCAGCGGGTTGCGCGTGCTCGTGCTGACCACGGGCACCACGCGCTACTGGGTCGAGTACCGCACCGCCACGGGCCGCGACACCTGGCTGTCCGACCCCGGCGCCAACTACGGCCTGCAGCCGGGGGTCCTCGTCCGCCGCGACGGCCCCGGGCCCACCAGCGATACCTCCCAGCTGCTGGATGGCACCCCGTCGGCGCAGGCGGGGTGGGACGCCGACCAGGGGACGGTCCTGCCGGTCGGGAACCGGATGCACCTCGGTGAGGGGCTCACCGTCGACGTCACCGGCGCCTCGTCGACGGGGGCGACCATCACCGTGCGCACGGCGGCGGACGGGCCGGTCGCTGACAGCCCGATCGCGGTGAGGTACGCGGCGCTGGGCGGGGAGAGCAGCCGGCTCGGGGCGGCCCTCTCCGAGGAGCGGTGCGGCCTGCGCGACGGCGGCTGCCTGCGCACCTACCAGGGCGGCTCGATCTACTGGTCGCCGGTCACCGGGGCCCGGATCGTGGAGGGCGACATCGGGGCGCGGTGGGGGTCGCTGGGTCACGAGGGCGGGTGGCTGCGCTACCCGGTCGGTGACGTCGCGTGCGGCCTCCGGAACGGCGGCTGCTACCAGGTGTTCCAGGGCGGCGCGCTGTACTGGTCGCCCGCGACCGGGGCGAAGGCGGTCAGCGGGTTCCTGTGGTCGCGGTGGGCGTCGCTGGGCTACGAGGGCGGCTGGCTGGGCTACCCGGCCAGTGACGTGCGCTGCGGGCTGCAGGACAGCGGGTGCTACCAGCTCTACCAGGGTGGGGCGCTCTACTGGTCGTCGGCCACGGGTGCCCGCGCGGTGAGCGGGTTCCTGTGGTCGCGGTGGGCGTCGCTGGGCTACGAGGGCGGCTGGCTGGGCTACCCGGCCAGTGACGTGCGCTGCGGGCTGCGGGACGGCGGGTGCTACCAGCTCTACCAGCGGGGTGCCCTGTACTGGTCGTCGGCCACGGGCGCCCGCGCGGTCAGCGGCTACCTGTGGGACCGCTGGGCGGCGACGGGCTACGAGAGCGGCCGGCTGGGATACCCGACGACCGACGTGACGTGCGGGCTGCGCGGTGGCGGCTGCTACCAGATCTACCAGGGCGGGGGCGTCTACTGGTCCGGCAGCAGCGGCGCCTGGATCGTCGAGGGCGCGTTGTGGGGGAGGTGGGCGGCCCTGGGGTACGAGGCGGGGCTGCTGGGTTACCCGGTCTCCGACGTCGTGTGCGTGCCGGACCGCCCCGGGTGCTACCAGCGGTTCCAGGGAGGGACGCTGCACACCTGATCCGGGACGTCGCGAGGGCCCCTCCCCGGGAGACCGGGGACGGGCCCTCGCGCCCTGCGGCTGCGGCTACTCCGCGGCGTCGGCGATGGTGCAGATGACGGCCCCGCTGGTGACCGAGGCGCCGACCTCGGCCGACAGCCCGGTGACCGTGCCGGCCTTGTGCGCGGTGATCGGCTGCTCCATCTTCATCGCCTCGAGCACGACGACCAGGTCACCGGCCTCGACGGTGGCGCCCTCCTCGACGGCGACCTTGACGATGGTCCCCTGCATCGGCGAGGTGAGGGAGTCGCCCGAGGCGGCCGAGCCACCGCCCCCGCCGCCCCGTTTGCGGGGCTTGGCGGCCGCAGCCGGGGCCAAGCCGCCACCGCCGGCGGCGAGCCCTGCGGGCAGCGACACCTCGAGCCGGCGGCCGCCGACCTCAACGACGACGGTCTGCCGCGGCGCGTCCTCGTCCTGACCGGCCGGGGCGGCTGCGTAGGGCGCGACCTGGTTGTCCCACTCGGTCTCGATCCAGCGGGTGTGCACGGTGAACGGCTCGCTGGTGAACGCCCCGTCGCGGACGACGGCGCGGTGGAAGGGGATGACCGTGGGCATGCCCTCGACGACGAGCTCGTCCAGCGCCCGGCGGGCGCGCTGCAGCGCCTCCTCGCGGGTGGCGCCGGTGACGATCAGCTTGGCGAGCATCGAGTCGAACGCCCCGGCGACCTCGCCACCGGTCTCGACGCCGGAGTCCCAGCGCACGCCCGGCCCCTGCGGGATCTCCAGGCGGTTCACCGGACCGGGCGCCGGCATGAAGTTGCGGCCGGCATCCTCGGCGTTGATGCGGAACTCGATGCTGTGGCCGCGGGGCTCCGGGTCCTCGGTGATCTCCAGCGGGAGGCCCTCGGCGATGCGGAACTGCTGGCGGACCAGGTCGATGCCGCTGGTCTCCTCCGACACCGGGTGCTCCACCTGGAGGCGGGTGTTGACCTCGAGGAAGGAGATCGAGCCGTCGGTGCCGACGAGGTACTCGACGGTGCCGGCGCCGTGGTACCCGGCCTCCTTGCAGATCGCCTTCGCCGACTCGTGGATGCGGGCCCGCTGCTCGTCGGTGAGGAAGGGCGCGGGAGCCTCCTCGACCAGCTTCTGGTTGCGCCGCTGGAGCGAGCAGTCGCGGGTGCCGACGACTATCACGTTGCCGTGGGTGTCGGCGAGCACCTGGGCCTCGACGTGCCGGGGCTTGTCCAGGAACCGCTCGACGAAGCACTCGCCGCGGCCGAAGGCGGCGACGGCCTCGCGGACCGCGGAGTCGAACAGCTCGGGGATCTCCTCGATGGTGCGGGCCACCTTGAGGCCGCGACCGCCTCCACCGAAGGCGGCCTTGATCGCCACCGGCAGCCCGTGCTCCTCGGCGAAGGCCACGACCTCGTCGGCGCCGCCGACCGGGTCCTTGGTGCCGGGGACCAGAGGTGCGCCGGCCTTGGTGGCGATGTGCCGCGCGGCGACCTTGTCGCCGAGGTCGATGATCGCCTGCGGGGAGGGGCCGATCCAGGTCAGGCCTGCGTCGAGGACCGCCTGGGCGAAGTCGGCGTTCTCCGAGAGGAAGCCGTAGCCGGGGTGGATGGCGTCCGCGCCGGACTGCTTCGCCGCGTCGAGGATCTTGTCGATCACCAGGTAGGAGTCACCGGGCGTCGTGCCGCCCAGGGCGAACGCCTCGTCGGCGACGCGCACGTGCAGCGCGTCCCGGTCGGGTTCGGCGTAGACCGCCACGCTGGTCAGACCCGCGTCCTTGCACGCGCGGGCCACGCGGACCGCGATCTCGCCGCGGTTGGCGATGAGGACCTTCTGCACCGGTGCTCTCCCTCTTCTGTGGGCCGGTCGAACTCTTGTCGGGTACCGCGCCGGGCGCGGTCGGTGGATCGGCGGGACGCTCAGCGGCGCCAGAGGTCGGTGATCGTCAGGCCGCGCTTGCCGAG
Organism: Blastococcus sp. SYSU DS0533; assembly: GCF_054050775.1. NCBI lineage: Bacteria > Bacillati > Actinomycetota > Actinomycetes > Geodermatophilales > Geodermatophilaceae > Blastococcus > Blastococcus sp. SYSU DS0533. Next base: position 463,938 of record NZ_JBJGZZ010000001.1, read on the forward strand.
CTGGGTGCGCAGGACCGTCAGCGACAGCCCCACCACGGCGGCCGGGTCGCCCTCGACCCGGCGCACGAAGGGAGCGCCGAGCCCGTCGAGGGTGAACGCGCCCGCCACCGCCAGCGGCTCCCCGGTCGCGAGGTACGCCTCGACCTCCGCCGGGGTCGGCTCCGCGAAGTAGACGACGGTGGACGCCACGGCGATGTCCCGGCTGACGACCGCGCCGTCCTGGACGTCGAACAGCGCCTGGCCGGTGTGCAGGATGCCCGAGCGCCCGGCCATCCGGCGCCAGCGGTCCCGGGCCTCTGCCGCGTCCGCGGGCTTGCCCTGCGGCTTGCCGCCGAACTCCAGCAGGGAGTCCGCGCCGATGACGAGCGCGTCCCTCTCGCGCCTGGCGACCGCCGCGGCCTTCGCGGCCGCCAGGACGGCGACCTGCTCGGCCACGCGCGGAGCCGTGTGCGCCGACTCGTCGACCTCGCTGACCACGACCTCGGGCGAGAGCCCGGCCTGCCGGAGCAGGGAGAGCCGGGCCGGCGACGCGGAGGCCAGCACCAGCCGGCGTCCGGCGGTCACGCGAACCTGCCCGCGGCACGCCAGCCACCAGGGCCGGGGCGGAGCCCGCCGCGGTGCGCGTCGCCGTACGACGCCCAGGCACCCACCGGGACGACCCGGCGGCGGGGCCGGCGCTGCGACAGGGCGGCGACGACGACGGTGAGCGCCGCCAGCTCCTCGGCGGAGGGCTCGCCCTTCACCACCCGCAGCAGGGGTGCGGTTGCCTCGGTCACAGCGGGATGTTCCCGTGCTTCTTGGGCGGCAGGGTCTGCCGCTTGTTGGCCAGCACCCGCAGCGCCTTGGTGACCTGGACGCGGGTGTGCGACGGCGGGATGACCGCGTCGACGTACCCGCGGTCCGCGGCGACGTAGGGGTTGGCGAGCGTGTCCTCGTACTCGGCGATCAGCTCCGCGCGCTTGGCGTCCGGGTCCTCGGCCGCGGCCAGCTCCTTGCGGTAGAGGATGCCGACCGCGCCCTGCGCGCCGACCACGGCGATCTGCGCGGTCGGCCAGGCGAGGTTGACGTCGGCGCCCAGGTGCTTGGAGCCCATGACGTCGTAAGCACCGCCGTAGGCCTTGCGGGTGATGACCGTGACCTTCGGGACGGTGGCCTCGGCGTAGGCGTAGATCAGCTTCGCCCCGCGCCGGATGATGCCCTCCCACTCCTGCGACGTCCCGGGCAGGAAGCCGGGCACGTCGACGAAGGTCAGCACCGGGATGTTGAAGGCGTCGCAGGTGCGCACAAAGCGGGCGGCCTTCTCGCTGGCGTCGATGTCCAGCGTGCCGGCGAACTGGGTGGGCTGGTTGGCCACGACGCCGACCGGGCGGCCCTCGACGCGGCCGAAGCCGATGAGGATGTTCGGCGCGAACAGCGGCTGCACCTCGAGGAACTCGCCGTCGTCGAGCACGTGCTCGATGACGGTGTGCATGTCGTAGGGCGTGTTCGCCGAGTCCGGGACGAACGTGTCGAGCTCGCGGTCCTCGTCGGTCAGCGCGTCCGGGAGGACGGTCTCGACGGGCGCCATCTCGACCACCGGCAGCGGGTCGAGGTTGTTGCTCGGCAGGTAGGAGAGCAGCGCCTTCACGTAGTCCAGGGCGTCGTTCTCGTCCTCGGCCAGGTAGTGGGCGACACCGGACCTGGTGTTGTGCGTCCGCGCGCCGCCGAGCTCCTCGAGGGTGACATCCTCGCCGGTCACCGTCTTCACGACGTCGGGACCGGTGATGAACATCTGGCTGGTCTTGTCGACCATCACGATGAAGTCGGTGAGAGCGGGGGAGTAGACGTGCCCGCCCGCAGCCGGGCCCATCACCAGCGAGATCTGCGGGATGACGCCGGAGGCGTGCACGTTCCGCTGGAAGATCTCGCCGTAGAGGCCGAGGGAGACCACGCCCTCCTGGATGCGCGCGCCGCCACCCTCGTTGATGCCGACGACCGGGCAGCCGTTCTTGATGGCGAAGTCCTGGACCTTGACGATCTTCTCGCCGTAGACCTCGCCGAGGCTGCCGCCGAAGACGGTGACGTCCTGGGAGAAGATCGCCACCGGCCGGCCGTCGACGGTGCCGTAGCCGGTGACGACGCCGTCACCGAACGGGCGCTTCTCCGCCATGCCGAAGTTGGTCGACCGGTGCCGGGCGAACTCGTCGAACTCGGTGAACGAGCCCGGGTCCAGCAGGGCCTCGATTCGTTCGCGGGCGGTCATCTTGCCCGCGGCGTGCTGCTTCTCCACCGCCCGCTCGGAGCCCGCGTGCACGGCCTCCTGCACCCGCCGCTCGAAGTCGGCGAGCTTCCCTGCGGTCGTGTGGATGTCGACGTCGTCGGGGACGTGCTCCCCGGCGCTCTCCAGTTCGGCGGCACTCACGCGGTCTCGGTCTCCTCGCTGGCGCTCGACGGCCGCCGTGGCGGCACGGTGCTCGGGCGTGATCTGGCGGTCCCGATCACGGGCCGTAGCGTAAGGGAGTGCCCGACATGCCTTCATCCCGATGGTCGGATCTCACACGCCCGGGACTGGACGCCGAGGCCCTGGGGTCGGCGCTGACGCGCGACAGCGCCCTGTGGCGGTCGCTCGAGGTGGTCGAGGAGATCGGCTCGACCAACGCCGCCCTGGCCGCTGCGGCGGCGGACGACGCCCCTGAGGGCACCGTCCTGGTCGCCGAGCACCAGGTCACCGGACGCGGTCGGCTGGACCGGTCGTGGACCTCCCCGCCGCGGGCCGGCCTGACGGTCTCCTTCCTGCTGCACCCCGACGTGCCGGCGGCGCGGCGCGGCTGGCTGCCGCTGCTGACGGGGGTGGCCCTCGCCGAGTCGGTGCGGGAGGTCGCCGGGGTGCTGGCCACCGTCAAGTGGCCGAACGACCTGCTCGCGCGCGACGGGCGGAAGCTCGCCGGGATCCTGGCCGAGGCGGTGACCCGGCCGGGCGGTCCGGCCGTCGTCGTCGGGGTCGGCCTGAACGTCTCGACGACCGCGGCAGAGCTCCCGGAGACCGGGACGTCCCTCTCGGTCGTCACCGGGGGGGCCGTCGACCGCGGCCCGGTGCTCCTGGCCTTCCTGCGCGCCTTCGAGCGGCGCTACCGCGGCTGGGTCGAGGCGCTGGGCGACCCGGTGGTATCCGGCCTGGCGCGCGACTACCTGGCGTGGTCCTCGACGGTGGGCAGCACCGTGGAGGTGACGATGCCCGACGGCTCCGCGCTCGTCGGGAGGGCGCGCGCGGTCGACTGGGACGGCCGGCTCGTCGTCGACTCGGTCGACGGCACGGTGGAGCTGGCGAGCGGGGACGTGCGACACGTGCGCATGCGCTGATCGTGCGCAAATCGTTACGGACAGGTACCTTCGTCCGGGTGTGAGTACTCCGGCTGCTTCCCAGCAGGCCGTGCGCGGCACGTCATGCACCACCTGACGCACCCACGAACGGACACCCATCCGATGCCCCGACTCGACATCCCCGACCTCGGTCGGGAGCCGACGTCACCGCTCAAGGGTGAGATCCGTGCCCTGACCGGGTTGCGCTTCGTCGCCTCGATCGTCGTCGTGGCGCTGCACCTGAGCTACGCCCCGGCACCGACCTTCACCGGGCTGCTGGCGCCGTTGGCCCCGCTCGTGCGGGCGGGGTGGCTCGGGGTCGACCTCTTCTTCGTGCTCAGCGGGTTCGTCATCGCGCTCAACTACACGGCGCACATGGGGCGGGGCTTCGGGGCGCGGAAGTCCTACGTCTTCCTCTGGGCCCGCATCACGCGGATCTGGCCGACCTTCGCCCTCGTGACCGTTCTCTTCGGTGCCTGGCTGTGGGTCCGCGCCTGGTTCGACGACAACCCCTCCTTCCAGTCGGTGCAGCCGCAGCTGTCCCTGCCGCACCTGGCCGAGCAGCTGCTCATGGTTCAGCAGTGGCACCGGCCGTACTTTCCCGGCGCCTCCTACGTGGGCCCGGGCTGGTCGGTCAGCGCCGAGTGGCTGGCCTACTGCGCCTTCCCGCTGCTCGCGCTGGTCCTGTGGCGCATGCGGCGGCTCCCGGCGATCGCCGCCGGCTCGCTGGCCCTGCTGTGCTTCGCGCCCTTCGTCGTGCACAACCTCGTGGCCGGCACCGCGGGCTTCCCCTACCAGTGGTTGGCGCGCATCGCGGCGGGGTTCCTCGCCGGCGCCCTCACCTGCCTGGCCGTCCAGCGGCTCGGCGTGAACCCGAGATCGGGTGCCGTGGCGGCCAGGGTGGCGGCAGTGACCGGCTTCCTGGTCGTGGTCGGCATCTACGCGACCGACCGCTGGGGAGTCGCCACCGGCGGGGACTACCAGGGGCTGGTCGTCGTCCTCTTCCCGCTGCTCGTGGGTTCCCTGGCCCTGGCCCGCGGGCGCACCAGCGAGGTGCTCGGCTCACGGCTCCTGGTGCACGGCGGCCGGATCTCCTACGCGCTCTACCTCGTGCACTACTGCGTCTTCGAGATCGTGTGGACCATCATGCTCTCCGTCCCCCTGCTCGGTCCCGGGCGGGCGGGAGGATCGCTCCTCGTCGTGCTCTCCGCACCGCTGGCGCTGGTGCTCGCGCACCTGCTCTACACCCGTGTCGAGGAGCCGGCTCGCCGGCGCATGCGGAAGTTCGGGCCGCGGACGGCCGAGGACGCGTCGACGGGGGCCCGCCGCCCGGTCGGTGACCGGGCACGGCCGGTGCACGCGACCGGCTGATCCCGAGGGCCGCGCCGCACCCCGGCAACCGTGCCGCGGTGCGTCATCCTGGTCCCGTGCCGTACCCGGACAAGCTGCTCGCCGATGACGAAGAGGTCGTCCGCCACCTGCACCCGCACTGGCTGACGGTCTTCTGGCCGGTCGTGTTCTTCCTGCTCGTCGTCGGCGGGGCGTCGTTCGGTGCCGCCCTGGTCCCCCCGGGACGGCAGCAGGGGATCTACCGGCTGGCGATCGTGTGCGTCGCCGTCGTGCTGCTGCTGTTCCTCGTCGTCGTCCCCCTGTTCCGCTGGCGGACGACGCACTACGTGGTGACGACGCACCGGCTGCTGTTCCGCGCGGGGATCCTGGCCCGCCGCGGGCGCGACCTGGGGCTGTCCCGCATCACCGACGTCTCCTACACCCAGTCGCTGTGGGAGCGGATCATCAACTCCGGCACGCTGACCATCGAGACCGCCGGCGACGGCGGCCCCACGGTGCTGCACCAGATCCCCGACAGCGACGGGGTGCAGCAGCTCCTCAACGTCATGGTCGAGGAGGACGCCGAACGACGGGCCCGGGAGAACGCCGGGTACATCCGCGGCGAGGACGGCTGGCCCCCGGAGGGCGGCTGGCGGTCCACCGAGGTGCTCTGACCGCGCGACCGCATGTGACGGGTCCGTCACGGCGCGCCTCGGCGGTTCTGTCGGACCCCCTCTCTACCTTCTGCGCCCATGCGGCTGCTGCACACCTCCGACTGGCACATCGGCCGCACCCTGCACGGCACCGACCTGCTCGCCGAGCAGGAGGAGGTGCTGGGCGGGCTGGCTGCCGTCGTCGCGAGCGAGCGGGTGGACGTCGTCGTCGTCGCCGGTGACGTCTACGACCGGGCCGTGCCCTCCGCCGACGCCACGGCGGTGCTGGACCGGGTCGTCGGCCGGCTGCTGGGCACCGGTGCGCAGGTCGTGCTCACCCCCGGCAACCACGACTCGGCGCGGCGGCTCGGCACGTTCTCGGGGCTGCTGAGCGCGGCCGGCCTGCACGTGCGCGCGGCGACGGCGCGGCTGGACGAGCCGGTCCTGCTGGCCGACGAGCACGGCGAGGTGGCCGTCTACGGCATCCCCTACCTGGAGCCCGAGGTGGCCCGGCACGAGCTCGGCACCCCCGGCGCCCGCGGGCACGAGGCGGTGCTGCGCGAGGCGATGGACCGGGTGCGCGCCGACCTCTTCCTCCGCCCCGGGGTGCGCTCGGTGGTGCTCGCCCACGCCTTCGTCGGGGGCGGGGTGGCCAGCGACAGCGAGCGGGACATCTGCGTCGGCGGCGTCGATCTGGTGCCGGGCACGGTCTTCGACGGCGTCGACTACGTGGCGCTCGGGCACCTGCACCGCCCGCAGACCCTCACCCCGCGGATGCGCTACAGCGGCTCACCGCTGGCCTACTCCTTCGGCGAGGCCGGGCAGCAGAAGCAGGCCTGGCTCGTCGAGCTCGACAGCGCCGGGGTCGCCGGTGTGCGCCCGGTCCCGCTGCCCACCCCGCGGCCGCTGAGCGTGCTCACCGGCACGCTGGAGAAGCTGCTCGCCGACCCGGTGCACGAGGCGGCTGAGCAGCACTTCGTCTCCGCCCGGCTCACCGACCCGGCGCGGCCGGCCGACCCCATGCGCCGGTTGCAGACCCGGTTCCCGCACTGCGTGCACCTGGACTGGACGGGGGCCGGGGCGTCGTCCGGGGGCGGCAGCTACCAGGAGCGGATGCGGGGCCGTAGCGCCCTGGAGGTCGCCGGCGAGTTCGTCAGCGCGGTCCGCGGCGTCCCGGCCACCGCGGCCGAGCGGGAGCTGCTGGCCCGGGCGCTCGGCGCCGCCGACCGCGAGGAGGCGGCCCGATGAGGCTGCACCGGCTGTCCCTGACGGCGTTCGGCCCCTTCGCGGGCACGGTCGAGGTCGACCTCGACGAGGTCGGCCGCGACGGGCTCTTCCTGCTGTGGGGGCCGACGGGCGCGGGCAAGACCACGCTGCTGGACGGGGTCGTGTTCGCCCTCTACGGGCGCGTCCCCGGTGCCCGAGGGGAGGAGAAGCGGCTGCGCAGCGACCACGCGGACGCCGCCACGCGCACCGAGGTCAGCTGCGAGCTCACCCTCGGGGAGGAACGGCTCCGCGTCGTGCGGCGGCCGGAGCAGCAGCGGCCGAAGAAGCGCGGGGAGGGCTGGGCGACCGAGCAGGCCAAGCTGGTGGTCTCCCGGCTCAGCGACGGCGGGTGGGAGCCGGTCAGCACGCGTATCGACGAGGGCTCCGAGCACCTGCGCACGCGGCTCGGGCTCGACGTGCACCAGTTCTGCCAGGTGGTGCTGCTGCCGCAGGGCGACTTCGCGCGGTTCCTGCGGGCCGAGCCTGAGCACCGCACCGAGCTGCTCCGCACGCTGTTCGACGTCGACCGGTACGCCCGCGCCGAGGAGTGGCTGGCCGACGAGCGCACGGCGCTCCGCGCCCGCACCGAGGACGCCCGCCACCAGCTGGGCACCCTCCTGGACCGCGTCGCCCAGGCCGCCGACGTCGAGGTCCCCGAGGAGCTGGCCCCCGAGCTGGTGGGCGCGGGCGCGGGGGGCGGCGTGCTCCGCTGGGTGGCGGAGGTGCGGGCCACCGCGCGGGTGCGGCTCGCGTCGGCGACCGATCGGGCCGACGCGGCTGCCGCGGAGGTGGCCACCGCGGACGCCGAGCTCGCAGAGGCCCGTGCGCTGGCCGCTCGGCACGCCCGACGGGACCAGGCGGTCGGTGAGCTCGCCGACCTCGAGCGGCGGGAGCGGGCGCTCGCACCCCTGCGGGCCGAGCGCGACGCCGGCCGCCGGGCCGAACCGCTGCGGGACGTGCTGGACGCCGCGCGCGCGGCCGGTCGTGCGGCCGAGCGCGCCGCCGCCGGTCTGGCGGACGCCGTCGCGGCGTGGCAGCCGGTCGCCGGGGGCCGCCCGGCCGACGGGGTGGCGGCGCGCGAGCTGCGGGACCGGGCCGCCGAGGCGCGGGCGCTGCTCCCCGAGGTCGACCGCGCCCGTGCCCTGGAGGCGTCCGTCACCGCGCTCGCCCGGCAGGTCAGCGAGCTGACCGACCGGTGCACGGCGGGGGAGCAGGACGTCGCCGACCTCCCGGAGCTGCTCGCCAGGCAGGAGCAGGAGGTCACCCGGGCACGAGCGGCCGCCGCGGAGCTGCCGGGTCTGCGTGCGTCGCTGGAGTCCGCGGAGGCGGCCCTGGTCGCCGGGCGCGCGGCGGTGGACCTGGACGGGACGCTCCAGGCGCTGCGCGAGGAGGCGGCCCGGGCGCGGGACGTCCGGGCCGACGCCCGGGAGCGGTGGCTGGACCTGCGTGCCCGCAGGCTGGACGGGATGGCGGCCGAGCTCGCGGCCGGGCTCACCGACGGTGCCGACTGCCCGGTGTGCGGCGCCGTCGAGCACCCGCGCCCGGCCGCACCGGGCGGCGAGCGCGTCACAGCCGCCGACGAGGACGCCGCCCGGGCGCTCGCCGACGAGGCGGAGGTGGAGCTCACCGCGGCGACCGGCCGGCTCGAGGCCGCGGAACGCGAGCTCGCCGGCCTGCGGGCGCGCGCCGGTGAGCTGCCGACGGAGGAGCAGGCGGCCCGGGTCACGGAGCTGACCGCGGCCGTGCGCACGGCGACCGGCCTGGCCGTGGGGCTCCCCCCGGCCGAGGCCCGCCTGCGGGAGCTGGTCGGCCGACGGGAGGAGGCGGCCGCCCGCCTCGGCGCGGACCGCGAGGAGCTGCGCGCCCGGACCGCCGAGCACGATGCCCTGGCCGCCGGCCTGGCGGAGCTGACGTCGCGGCTGACCGCCGCGCGGGGGGACGACCCCGGCCTGGCCGCCCGGGTCGCCCGGCTGTCGGTGGCCGCGGAGGCGTGCGAGGCGGTCCTAGCCGCGGAGGCGGAGGAGCTGCGCGCCCGCGCCGAGGCGGACGCAGCCCGCCGGGGCGCGGACGAGCGCGCCCGCGCCGCCGGGTTCGACGACGTCCCCGCCGCGGAGTCGGCGGTGGCCGGACCCGGTCGCCTGGCCGAGCTGGACCGGCGGCTCGACGGGCACGACCAGCGCGTGGCCGTCCTGCGGGCCCAGCTGGCCGAGCCGGAGCTCGCGGACCTCGCCGCCCGCCCCGACCTCGAGGCGCTCGAGAGCCGCTGCGCCGGCAGCTCCCGCCGGCGGGAGGAGGCGGTGTCCGACCTGGAGCAGGCGCGCCGCTGCACGGGCTCGCTGGAGGACCTGGTGGGGCGGGTGAGCGCGGCCGAGCTGACGCTGGCGGAGCTGCGCGCCTGGAGCGACCAGGTCACCGCGCTGGCCGACCTGGCCCACGGCCGGGGGGCGAACGCGCGCCGGATGCGGCTGCAGTCGTTCGTGCTGGCCGCACGCCTGGAGCAGGTCGCCGAGGTGGCCAGCCGGCGGCTGCTGGACATGTCGGGCGGCCGGTACGCCTTCCTGCACAGCGACGCGCAGGGCCGCCACGGTGCCCGCGGTGGCCTCGGGCTGGACGTGTTCGACGAGTACACCGGGGCGCGCCGGCCCACCAAGACCCTCTCGGGCGGGGAGAGCTTCATGGCCTCGCTCGCCCTCGCCCTGGGGCTCGCCGACGTGGTCACCGCCGAGACCGGCGGCGTCCGGATCGACACCCTTTTCGTGGACGAGGGCTTCGGCACCCTCGACGTGCAGGCGCTCGACGCGGTGATGACGGTGCTGGACGAGCTCCGCCGCGGCGGCCGCACGGTCGGCGTCATCAGCCACCTCGAGGAGCTGCGCACGCGCATCCCCACGCGGCTCGAGGTGGTCGCCGGGCGCAACGGGTCCCGGCTGGCCGGCTGAGCGGCAGCCGCATCCGTCGCGCCGGACCCGGCGAGGCAGCTAGGAGGCCTGCCCGGGCGCGGGCCCCCGTGCCGATGCCATCACCGGGGCGGTCGGCGAGGTCCGGGCCGCCGGGAAGACCCAGCGCCGGTAGACGAGCCAGCGGATCAGCGTCCCGGTCGCGATCGCCCCGACGTTCGCCAGCTGGAGCACCAGCGCCGAGTCCTGGCCCAGCGGGTACCGGACGATTCCCACGATCGCGAGGCTCAGCAGCAGGGTGCCCGCGTTGACCACGAGGAACCGCGCGTACTCGCGCCCCAGCCCCGTGCGCGCCCGCGCCGAGAAGGACCAGAACCGGTGGCCGAGGAAGGCCAGCGTCGTCGCGACCAGGCCGGCGATCAGCTTCGAGGTGACCGCCCCGAGACCGACGGCGGCGTACAGCAGCTGGAACAGACCGAGGTCGACGAGGAAGCAGGTCACGCCCACGACGCCGAACGCGCCGAGCTCGCGCGCCAGCAGGCGTCCACCGTCGCGCACGAACCGGCGCAACCGCTCGACGAGGCCCACCCCAGCACTGTACGAAGGCCCCGGTCCCGGTGCGCCCGACGCGCGCCCGGCGGCCGCCGCTAACCTGCGGGCATCATGCCTGCGCCCCTGCACCCGCACACCGGACTCCCCGTGGTCGCCATGGTCGGCGGCGGCCAGCTGGCCCGGATGACGCAGCAGGCCGCCATCGCGCTCGGGCAGTCGCTGCGGGTGCTGTCCGCCGGCCCGGAGGAGTCCGCGGCCCTCGTCAGCGCCGACGTGCGGATCGGCGACCACCGCGACCTGGCCGACCTGCGCGCGCTGGCCGACGGCGCCACGGTGGTCACCTTCGACCACGAGCACGTGCCCACCGAGCACCTGCGCGCGCTGGTCGAGGAGGGCACCCGCGTCGCCCCCGGCCCGGCGGCGCTGGTCCACGCCCAGGACAAGCTGGTGCTGCGGCGCGCGCTCGCGGAGGCGGGGGAACCGCAGCCGGCCTGGGCGGAGGTCCGCTCCGCCGCCGACGTCACCGCCTTCGCCGCGGCGCACGGCTGGCCGGTCGTGCTCAAGACCCCCCGCGGCGGGTACGACGGCAAGGGCGTGTTCGTCGTCGGGGACGCCGGGGTTGCCGCCGAGCTGCTGGAGCGGCACGGCACGCTGCTGGCCGAGCAGCGGGTGGCCATGGTCCGCGAGCTGTCGGCGCAGGTCGCGCGCTCGCCGTTCGGGCAGGTGGCGGTGTGGCCGGTCGTCGAGACGGTGCAGCGCGACGGCGTCTGCGCCGAGGTGTACGCACCCGCCCCCGGGCTCCCCGACGAGCTGGCCACCGCGGCGCAGGAGCTGGCCGTGCGCATCGCCGACCGGCTCGGCGTCGTCGGCATGCTCGCCGTGGAGCTGTTCCAGACCGTCGACGGCGTGCTGGTCAACGAGCTGGCGATGCGCCCGCACAACTCCGGTCACTGGAGCATCGAGGGCGCGCGCACCAGCCAGTTCGAGCAGCACCTGCGCGCCGTCCTCGACTACCCGCTGGGCTCCACGGAGATGGTCGCCCCGGTCGTGGTGATGGCCAACGTGCTGGGCGGTGCGGCTGCGCAGGCGGGCTGGTCCGGCCCGGCGCTCGACGAGCGGATCCACCACCTCATGGCGCACTGGCCCGACGTGAAGCTGCACTGGTACGGCAAGACCCAGCGCCCGGGCCGCAAGCTCGGCCACGTCACCGCCCTCGGCGCCGACCTCGCCGAGGTGCGGGCGCGGGCGGTCGCCGCCGCCCGCTACCTCGCCGACGGCGTCGTCGACCCGGCCTACGCCTTCGCGCACGACCCCGAGCACCGAGGAGCAGGGCAATGAGCCACCCGGTCGTCGGCATCGTCATGGGCAGCGACTCGGACTGGCCGGTGATGCAGCCGGCCGCCGAGGCGCTGGGGGAGTTCGGCATCGCCTGGGAGGCCCACGTGCTCTCGGCGCACCGCACCCCCCGTCGGATGCTCGACTACGCCGAGGCGGCCGCCGGTCGCGGGCTGCGGGTGATCGTCGCCGGTGCCGGCGGGGCCGCCCACCTGCCGGGCATGGTGGCCGCGGCCACGCCGCTGCCGGTGATCGGCGTGCCCCGCCCGCTCGACCGGCTCGACGGGCTGGACAGCCTGCTGTCGATCGTGCAGATGCCGGCCGGCGTACCCGTCGCGACGGTGGGCATCGGCGGTGGCCGGAACGCCGGGCTCCTCGCGGTGCGCATCCTCGCGGCCGGCGACGCGGAGCTGCGGGGCCGGGTCGAGCGGTTCCAGGCCGAGCTCGCCGAGAGCGTCGTCGCCCGGGACCTCACCCTCCAGGAGCGCCTCGCTACCCGCGGGTAGTCGGACGTCCTACGATCGGACGCGTGGGTACGAACAGCGAGCTGTACGCGTTGACCGAGGAGCACGAGGCCATCCGGGAGGCGGTGCGCGACATCGCCGAGCGGGAGATCGCCCCGCACGCGGCCGAGGTCGACGCCGAGTCGCGCTACCCGATCGAGGCGCAGAAGGCGCTCACCGCGGCGGGCTTCCACGCGACCCACATCCCCGAGGAGTACGGCGGCGAGGGCGCCGACGCGATCGCGACCTGCATCGTCATCGAGGAGGTCGCCCGGGTCGACGTCAGCGCCTCGCTGATCCCCGCGGTCAACAAGCTCGGCTCGATGCCGGTCATCCTCTCCGCCGACGAGGCCCTCAAGCAGCAGGTGCTGGCCCCCATCGCCGCCGGCGAGGCGATGATCAGCTACGGGCTCTCCGAGCGCGAGGCGGGCTCCGACGCCGCCGCCATGAAGACCCGCGCCCGGCTCGAGGGCGACAGCTGGGTGCTCAACGGCACCAAGGCCTGGATCACCAACTCCGGCGTCTCCGAGTGGTACACGGTCATGGCCGTCACCGACCCGGAGAAGGGGGCCAGCGGCATCTCCGCGTTCGCGGTGCACCGCGACGACCCGGGCTTCGCGGTCGGGCCCAAGGAGCGGAAGATGGGCATCAAGGGCTCGCCCACCTGCGAGCTCTACTTCACCGACTGCACCATCCCGGCCGACCGGATCATCGGCGCGCCGGGCACCGGCTTCAAGACCGCGCTCCGCACGCTGGACTTCACCCGGCCCACCATCGGCGCACAGGCGGTCGGGATCGCGCAGGGCGCGCTCGACGCCTCGGTCGCCTACGTCAAGGAGCGCAAGCAGTTCGGCAGGGCCGTCGGCGAGTTCCAGGGCGTGCAGTTCATGCTCGCCGACATGGAGATGAAGATCCAGGCGGCCCGCCACCTGGTCTACGTCGCCGCGGCCGCCGGCGAGCAGGGCCGGCCCGACGTCACCCGCGTCTCGGCCGCGGCCAAGGCGTTCGCCTCCGACACCGCGATGCAGGTGACCACCGACGCCGTCCAGCTGTTCGGCGGGGCCGGCTACACCCAGGACTTCCCGGTCGAGCGCATGATGCGCGATGCGAAGATCACCCAGATCTACGAGGGCACCAACCAGGTGCAGCGCATGGTGATCGCGCGCTCCCTGCTGCGCTGAGCACCGACCGAGCACCCGGAGCGCAGCTGTTAGCGTCTGATCGCATGTCCGCGATCAGTCGAGTCACCGCGTCGGAGCGGGGGCTGGTGTTCGCCGTGGACCGGCCGACCGGTCAGACCATCGACGTGCTGGTGGACGGTCGCCGGATCTGGTCCTTCCGCGAGCCGGCGGAGCCCGCCCCGGCCGACCTGGTCCCCGCGGGGGCCGACGCCGCGCTGCTCCGGTTCGAGCCGTGGCCGGGGGTGCTCCGGAACCGCCTGCGCGGCCGGTTCCACGTCGAGCTGCGCCCGGTGGGCGCCGAGTCGGGGAGCGGCACCACCGTCGCCCTCGGGGACTCCGGCGACGGGCCCGACCTGACCGACATCCACGGCCGGCCCCTGGTGGTCAACAAGTGGGGACGCCTCGGGCACACCCTCGCCGACGCGGAGCCCGGCATGGTCGAGCGGCTGCTGGACCACACGGACGAGATCCGCGACCTGCTGCGGGAGCGGCTCGGCCCGGTGGTCTTCGTGACCGGCGGGACGCTGCTCGGCCCGATCCGCAACGGTGGCCGGCTGATCCCCCACGACGACGACACCGACCTGGCCTACCTCAGCTCGCGGACGCACCCCGCCGACGTCGCCCTCGAGCACTTCGAGCTCGGCCGCCTGCTCCGGGAGCGGGGGTACGAGGCGATCCGCCTCTCCGCCGCGCACGTCCAGATGCACTTCTCGCACGAGGGCGTGCCGGACCACTACGTCGACGTCTTCGCCGGCTTCTACATCGGCGACTGGTGGCACCAGCACTTCGTGATCCGGGCGCAGGTCCCGCCGTCGGAGGTGGTGCCCCCGACGGAGATCATGGTGGCCGGCCGCCCCGAACCGTCCTCGCGCAACCCCGAGCTGCACCTCCGCGAGCTCTACGGCCCCGGCTGGCGGACCCCCGATCCCGCCTTCAGGTTCGAGCTGCCGGAGAGCACGTCGGCCCGCTTCGCGCACTGGTTCGGCGACTACCACGCCGAGCGGGAGACGTGGGAGGACGTCGTGCTGATGTCCACCGGCGCGCTCCTGCCCGCGGAGGACCGGCTCAGCGCCTTCGGTGCGGAGGTCGAGGCCGTCGCGCCCGCCGACCACGCGATCCTGGAGCTGGGCTGCGGTCTGGGTGTGGACGCCCGAGCATTCGCGGGCCGGGGGCGGCGGGTGCTCGCCGTCGACTTCTCGCGGGCGGCCCTGCAGGTGGCGGGGTCGCGGGAGCCGGGGCCGGGCGCCGACGTGGAGTTCTCGTCGGTCAACCTGCTCGACGTCCGGGCCGCCATCCGGCTGGGCGCCCGCTGCGCCGCCGAGGGAAGGCCGTGGACCGTCTACGGGCGGCGGCTGCTCAACGCGCTCGACCCGATCCCCAGGCAGAACCTCTTCCGGCTGTGCGACATGGTGCTCCGACGCGGCGGGACGGCGCACTTCGACCTGGCCGATGCCGGATACCCCGGGGTGCCCCCGCACCTGCGGCTGACGGTGGACCAGGTCGTCCGCGAGGCCGGCGACAGGGGGCTCGTCCTCGAGCAGGCCGCCCGCCGCACCGAGCCGCTGACCTGGCCCGGCGCCCCCGAGGAGCAGTTGGTGGAGATGACCCGCATGACGTTCAGACGGAGGGCGAGATGACCGATCAGGCCGGGACGACGTGGGACCGCGGACGTCGGGTGGTCGTGCAGAAGCTGGCCTACCCGCTCCGTCGCGCGCTCGCGCCCGCCGCCCTCGAGCTGCGGGGCGAGGTGGAGGCGCTGGCGGCGGAGAGCCAGGTCCAGCGGGACGGCGCCGCGGGGCTGCGCGAGGAGCTCCACCGGCAGCTCAGCGAGAGCAGGGCCGAGGTCGGCTCGCTGCGGGAACGCGTGGACGAGCTGCAGCGGCGCCTCGACGCAGCAGAGGCCTACAACGTCGTGCTGCGCGACGGTCTCGAGGAGTCGCGGCGGCTCAACCTCCGGGTGGCCGAGCTGGTGGACGTGGTGACCGAGCTCGTCATCCCGCTCCACGACCGGGAGATCGACCCCGCGGCCCTCGGGCGGCTGCGCCCCGACACCCTGTAACGCCCGGGCGCGGGGGCCAGTGGCCGGATCAGCCGGCGCGGCCCAGCTCGCGGACGCCCTCGACCCGGACACCCAGCGTGGCCGTCACGCGCTCCGCGGCCGCCCGGCGCGGCAGCGCCTGTGGGTCGGCGGAGCGGCACAGGACGATCGACGCCCCGGCGGCCAGCGGGGCGAGCAGCCACGCCGCCGGCCCGGCCTCGGCGGCGACGTCGGCATCGACGAGCAGCCGGTCGCCCGCGGTGATGCCGAGGCGGTCCGCGAGCCGGCCGGCGGTCGTCACGAGGTCGCCGAGCGAGAGCTCGAGGCCGCCGGTCACCAGGCCGGCGTCCGCGGACTGGGGCGGGGACCACGGTGCGAAGACGTCGCCGTGCACCCGCACCTCCAGCGCGAAGTCGCGGGCGGGGCCCGAGTAGCCGCTCATGCCCATTCCCAGCGGGTGCAGGGAGAGGCCCAGCAGCTCCTCGACCCCCTGCTCCTCCAGCGGGGCGAGGCGGTCCTGCGCGGCGAGCACGACGTCGGCCCCGTCCAGGGCGTGGTCGTCCTCCGCCGCGGTGTCCAGCACGGCCCCGCCGCAGCTCCACACCGCCAGCAGGACGGCCGCGGTCTGCCAGTGCACGGGCAGCGCCACCACGACCCTGCTCCCGGGCGCCACGTCGAACTCCTCCTGCAGGAGGTTCGCGGTCTTGGCGACCCAGTTCGCCAGGGTCGTGGCGGAGAGCTCCACCCGTTCCCCGGTGGCGTCGTCGTAGTAGGTCACCAGCGGGGTGGCGGGGGACCGGCGCAGCACCTGCGCGAGCAGGTCGGCCGGCGTGGCTGCGGTGTCCATCAGTTGATGCAGGTGGTGTCCGCGGCGGTGCGGGCGTCCTTGCCGGTGACCTCCTCGGCGGGAGGCTGCGGGGTCACCGCCTGACCGACCCCGTTGAAGTCGCTGCCCAGCACGAGCTGGACGGTACCGCTGACCGCGTCGGCGCTCTCGGCGGGGACCGCGCCGGGGATGGCCGCCGCGACGGTGGCGGCCAGGGGCTGGTCACCCGCGGCGTAGCGGATCTCGGTCTGCTCGTGGTCCATGGAGGAGGCGTTGCCGGTGCTGCCGACGGCGAAGCCGGCCTCGGTCAGCGCGGTCGCGGCCTTCGCGGCCAGGCCGGATGTCCCCGACCCGTTGTAGACCTCGACCGTCACCGTCGAGGGGTCCACGGTCTGCGGGGGCTCGGTCGTCGCGGGGGTCTCGGGCTCGGGCTCGGCGGACAGCTGGGCGAAGAAGTCGTGCAGCGTGTCCTCGTCCTCCAGCCGGATGATCGAGCGGTCCTGGGAGTCCCGGTCCGTCCCGATGTAGGGGATGGTCTGGAACTCGATGCTCCCGGCGGTGACCGACTGCATCTGCTCGGCCAGCTGGAGCAGGTCCAGGTCCTCGTCCACGGTGAGCGACTCGGCCGCGGCCTGGACGAGTTCCCGCTGCTTGCCGAGGTCCAGCAGCACCTCGTCGGAGAGCATCTTGCGCAGCACGCCGGCGATGAAGACCTGCTGGCGGATGATCCGGTCGAAGTCCCCGCGGAGCAGGCCGTGGCGCTGGCGGACGAACTTCAGGGCATCGGCACCGCTGATCGTCTGCGGGCCGGCGGGGAACACCGCGCCGGAGTAGTACGAGTCGTCGACGGCCTCGCAGAGGTTGACCTCCACGCCGCCCACGACGGAGCTGAGGTTGAAGAACCCGAGCAGGTCGACCTCGGCGTAGTGGTCGATCTGCAGGCCGGTGAGCCGGCTGATCGTCTGGACCAGCAGCTGCGCGCCGCCCGCCTGGCGCGCGGTCTCCCCGGCGCTCTCGTCGACCTCCTGGTAGCCGTAGGCGTAGGCGGCGTTCAGCTTGTCCTTGCCGTAGCCGGGGATCTGCACGTAGGAGTCACGGGGGAAGGAGACGAACGACGCCCGCGAACCGTCCGCCGGTACGTGCACCAGGATCATCGTGTCGGTGTTCACGCCTGAGTCGGTGCCGGCGTTGAGCTCGGCGAGCTGCTGGTCGGTGAGCGCGCTCCGGCTGTCGTTGCCGACCAGCAGCAGGTTCATCGCCTCGCCCGCCCGGCCCGAGCCCTCGTTGCCCTCGGTGGGGATGGCGTCGGTGCGGTTGACCGTGGCCGCGGCCACCTGGCCGAGGTACCAGCCCCACCCGGACCCGGTCAGCAGCACGACCGCCAGGAGCCCGGCGACCACGCGGGCGGCGACGGCGATGCCGCCGGTGCGCCGGCGGGGCGTCAGCTCCCTGCCGGTGGCGCCCGCCCGGGTGCGGGCGGGTCGACCCGCCCGGGGGTCGAGGCGCGGGGGGAGCGGTCGCCCGGCCGGGCGCTCCTGCTCGTGCCGGTCTCGGCTCACGTGGTCCTCACCTCGGGGCGTGGTCGACGTCCGCCTCGGGCCCGGATGACCGGCGGGCGGGTGTGACGATTTCTTGTGGACGCGGCAAAGATAGGCACGGCCAGGAGTCGGGCAGCTTCTCCGACACAGGGATGCCTCGTCCCCGGAGCCGCCTCCGCCCACCGCGCCCCGGGCGTGCGCAGGAGGCCCAGCAGTCACACGCCACCCCGGGGCGGGGGTGACCGCCACGGCCGGCGCCCGTGCGCGTGGCAACTTCTCCGATGGGCTCAAGTGCCGGCTGCTCCCGGACGAAGGAACAAGCAGACGTCCCGCTCCTCCCCCCACCGGAGGAGCTCCGCCCGTTGACCACGAGAGGGAACTGCTTCGTGCGCCGATTCACCACGGGCCTCATCGCCTTCACGGCCTTCACGGGGGTCGTCCTCGTCGGCCCCGTCTACGCGGAGGACGGGCCCGAGGCCGTGCCGGTCGCCAGCGCGACGGAAGAGGTGGCCCTGGGGTCGGTCGACGCTCCGGCGCCCGAGGCCGACGTGCAGACCGGGACGACCGAGCCGGTGGACGGCGTGCCGGAGACGGCGCCGGCCCTGACCGTGAGCCGCACCGGCGTCGCACCCTTCTCGCTCGTCGGCGTCACCTGGGCGTACGACCCCGCGGTGACCGATGTGCGCGTGCAGGTGCGGGTGCAGACCGCCGAGGGCGGGTGGGGCGAGTGGACCGAGGTCGGTACGGAGGACGCCGGGGCCGACGCCGGGCAGGAAGGCGGGTCCGTGGCGCGACGCGGGGGGACGTCGCCGTTGTGGACCGGTCCCAGCACCGGTGTCGAGGTGGAGCTGGTCACGCGGTCCGGCGCCGCGCCCGTCGACGTCCAGCTGGACCTCGTGGACCCCGGGGCGAGCGAGGCCGACACCTCCCTCACCGCCCCGGCGATCCAGGACACCGCGCACGCGGCGGCCGCCATGCCGCACGTCTACTCGCGTGCCCAGTGGGGCGCCGACGAGGGGATCCGCAGCTGGGACCCGGAGTACGCGCCCACCATCCAGGCGGCGACGCTGCACCACACCGCGGACACCAACAACTACACCGCCGACCAGGTGCCCGCGATGATGCGGTCGATCTACCGGTACCACTCGGTCAGCCTCGGGTGGGGCGACATCGGCTACAACGTCATCGTCGACAAATTCGGCCGGCTGTGGGAGGGCCGCGCGGGCGGCCTGTCCAGCACGGTTATCGGCGCCCACGCAGGCGGCTTCAACACCGGCACCTTCGGCGTCTCGATGCTGGGGAACTACGAGACGGCCCCGACGACGGCGGCGATGGTCGACGCGGTCGCCGCGATCGTGGCGTGGAAGTTCTCCCTCTACGGGATCGACCCCGCCGGCACCACGCGGTTGACGTCGCGGGGCGGTGGTACGGCCAAGTACAGCGCCGGGACGACGGTCACGCTGCCCACGCTCTTCGGGCACCGCGACGTCGGCAGCACAGCCTGCCCCGGCCGGTACGGCTACGCCGAGCTGCCCGGGATCCGGGCGCAGGTCGTGGACCGGATGCCGAACCAGGCCGACGACATGGCCGAGCGGTTCGCCGCGGCGGGAGGGACCTCGTCCCTGGGCTCGCCAGTAGGACCGCTGCAGTCCTCGGGTGACGTCTCCTGGCAGGAGTACGGGAAGGGCCGCATCTACTGGAGCCCGTCCACCGGTGCGACGGTCCTGCTGAACGGCCCGCTGCTGGACAAGTACCTGGCGTGGGGCGGTCCCGCGGCCGTCGGCGCGCCGACGAGCGACGAGCGGTCGACCTGGCGCAACCAGGGCAAATACGTGACCTTCAGCGGCGGCGGCATCTACTGGTCTCCGGCCACGGGAGCCCGCGTGGTGAAGGGCGCGATCTTCGACACCTGGGCCCGGAACGGCTGGGAGACGGGGCTGCTCGGCTACCCCACCACCGACGAGGTGCACGTCCCCGGTGGGGCGTACACCCTGTTCCAGGGCGGGGCGGTCTACTGGTCTCCGGCCACCGGCGCGCACTTCGTCAAGGGCGCGATCTATGACACCTGGGCGAGGTCGGGGTACGAGACGGGCGCGCTGGGTTTCCCGGTGCGCAACGAGACGAACGTGCGTGGCGGCAGCTACAGCTTGTTCACCGGCGGGGCGATCTACTGGTCTCCGGCCACCGGCGCGCACTTCGTGAAGGGCGCGATCTACGACACCTGGGCGAGGTCGGGGTACGAGACCGGCGCGCTGGGTTTCCCGGTGCGCGACGAGACGAACGTGCGTGGCGGCAGCTACAGCTTGTTCACCGGCGGGGCGATCTACTGGTCCCCGGCCACCGGCGCGCACTTCGTCAAGGGCGCGATCTACGACACCTGGGCGAGGTCGGGGTACGAGACCGGCGCGCTGGGTTTCCCGGTGCGCGACGAGACGAACGTGCGTGGCGGCAGCTACAGCTTGTTCACCGGCGGGGCGATCTACTGGTCCCCGGCCACCGGCGCGCACTTCGTCAAGGGCGCGATCTACGACACCTGGGCGAGGTCGGGGTACGAGACCGGCGCGCTGGGTTTCCCGGTGCGCAACGAGACCAACGTGCGTGGCGGCAGCTACAGCTTGTTCACCGGCGGGGCGATCTACTGGTCCCCGGCCACCGGCGCGCACTTCGTGAAGGGCGCGATCTACGAGCGGTGGGCGCGCAGCGGCTACGAGGGCGGTTTGCTGGGCTTCCCGACCCAGGACGAGATCAACACCACCGGCGGCACCGTCGGCCGCTTCACGGGTGGGGCGATCTACTGGTCGCCGTCCACCGGTGCCCGGGTGGTGGCCGGCGCGGTCTACGAGACCTACCTGCAGGTGGGAGCCGAGCGCGGGGCCCTGGGCTTCCCGACGGCCGAGGTGCAGGCCTACTCCGGTGGCACCCGGGTCGAGTTCCAGCGCGGCTCCATCACCGTCGACGTCCTGGGCAGGGCCACGGTCACCACGCACTGACGGACGCGGAAGCGCCCCGCAGCAGCACGACCACGAGGAGGGGAGATCCATGGGCAGCACCGCCAGGCACCGCACGCGTGCGCGCACGACCGTCCTCGTGCTGGCGTGCGCCGTCCTGCTCGTGGTCGCGGTGGCCGTGCTGGTCACCGCGGACCGGGGGGCGGAGACGCCGGTCGCCTTCGGGGACGCGCAGCCGCTCCCCGCGCGCGTCGAGGTCGTCGTCACCGCTGCCGAGTGGTCGCCGGGAGCCGGTGCGGAGGTCGCCGGCTACGTGAGCGGCATCGTGGAGGACGGCGGGGAGTGCACGCTGACCCTCGAGCGGGGGGACGTGCGCCTCGAGGCGTCCCGCGCCGCGACCGCCGACGCCACGACGACCGCCTGCGGTTGGCTACAGATCGACGATCCCCAGGTAACCTCCGGTACATGGGCAGCGACTCTCCGTTATCGCTCACCCACGACCGAGGTGACCTCGCCCGAGATCGCCCTGGACGTGCAGTGACGCGATCCGCCCTGGCCCCCCGCCTCGCCCCGCTCGTCGCGGCGCTGGTCGCCGCGCTCGTGGTGTGCCCGGTGCTGGTCGTAGCGGCGCCCGCGGCCTCGGCTGCCGACGCCCGGGCCTACCCGGCCGGCAACATCATCTCCGACGCGCTGTTCTTCGACGGCGGCAGCATGGACGTCGGGCAGGTGCAGACCTTCCTCGATCAGAGAGGCTCCGGCTGCACCCCGGCGCCGGACGGCACGCCGTGCCTGAAGGACTACCGCCAGGACACGGGCACGCGGGCGGCGGACGCCTACTGCGCCGCGTACCAGGGCGCCCCCGCGGAGACCGCGGCGCAGATCCTGGTGAAGGTCGGCCGGGCCTGCGGCATCAACCCGCGCGTGCTGCTGGTGATGCTGCAGAAGGAGCAGTCCCTGGTCACCATGCGGGGCGGCACGACGAAGCTGCCCGACGGCCGGTACAGCCTCAACCAGCAGCGGTACGAGGAGGCGCTGGGCTACGGCTGCCCGGACACCGCTCCGTGCGATCCCTCGTACAAGGGGCTCGCCCTCCAGGTCTACAGCGCCGCCAGGAAGTTCCGCGTCTACGCCGCCAACCCGAACAGCTACAACCACAAGGCCGGCCGCACCCAGGCCGTGCGCTACCACCCGAACACCGCCTGCGGGTCCGGGCAGGTCTACATCCAGAACGTCGCGACGGCCGGCCTCTACAACTACACGCCGTACCAGCCCAACGCTGCGGCTCTCGACGCCGGCTACCAGTCGGGCGACGGCTGCTCGGCGTACGGCAACCGCAACTTCTGGCTGTACTACACCGACTGGTTCGGGTCCACGCAGAGCCCGGGCGGCGCGGCGATCGCCGACAAGTGGGCCTCCCTGGGCGGGGCCACCGGCCTCCTCGGCGACGCGACCTCGACGGCGAACTGCACCCTGCCCCGCAACGGCTGCTACCAGCTCTTCAGCAACGGCGCGCTGTACTGGTCCCCGGGCACGGGCGCGCACTTCGTGAAGGGCGACATCTGGACCCAGTGGGCGCGGCTCGGGTACGAGGGCGGCTTCATGGGCTACCCGGTCCGCGACGAGACCAACGTGCCCGGCGGGACCTACAGCGTCTTCGAGGGCGGCGCGTTCTACTGGTCCCCGGCCACCGGCACCCACTACGTCAAGGGCGACATCTGGACGGCGTGGGGGCGGCAGGGGTACGAGTCGGGTCCGCTCGGCTTCCCGAAGACCGACGAGGTGCACGTCCCCGGTGGGGCGTACAGCGAGTTCACCGGGGGGCGCATCTACTGGTCCCCGGGCGGTGGTGCGCACGCCGTCACCGGCGCCTTCCACGAACGGTGGAGCCAGCTGGGCGGGCACGGCGGCTTCCTGGGCTTCCCGCACTCGGGTGAGCGCGCCACCGCCGACGGCAGCTACGTCGCGTTCGCCGGAGGGGCGCTCTACCGGTCCTCCAGGACGGGGATGCACTTCGTCAAGGGCGCCATCCAGGAGCGCTGGGCCCGGGCCGGGTACGAGGCCGGTGCGCTCGGGTACCCGGTGGCCGACGAGCAGTCCGTGCCCGGTGGCACCTTCAGCCTGTTCGAGCGGGGTGGGATCTACTGGTCGCCGGGTACCGGCGCGCGCGCCCTCACGGGGGAACTCGCCCGCGAGTACGCCGCACGGGGTGGCCCCACCGGGCCGCTCGGTTTCCCGGCCACCGACCAGGCGACGACGGCGACGCGGGGAGCCGTCGCCCACTTCCGGGGCGGGTCCCTGTACTGGTCGGCCGCGACCGGTGCGCACGCGGTGTCCGGGCCGACGTACGCCGCCTTCGCGGCGAGCGGCTGGGAGAACGGCCCGCTGGGTTACCCCACCGCCGACGCGACGCCGCTGCCCGGGGGGACGGGGACCGTCACCACCTTCGAGCACGGCGCCATCTACTGGTCCCGGGCCACCGGCGCGCACGCCGTGACGGGCGCGATCGAGTCGGCGTGGAACAGGTGGGGCGGGACGGAGGGCGAGCTCGGCCTCCCGGGTACCGACGTCCTGGCGCTGGCCCGCGGTACCGACGGCAGGGTCCAGCACTTCCAGGGCGGCTCGGTCTACTCGTCACGGGAGACCGGCACCCGCGTCGTCAAGGGCGCCGTCTACCGCGCGTGGGCCGCGACCGGCTGGGAGCAGGGCTTCCTCGGGTACCCCGTGTCGGACGAGACCCACGTCCCGGGCGGCGCCTACAACCTGTTCCAGGGCGGCGCGGTGTACTGGTCGCCGGCGACCGGTGCCCACGCGATCCGCGGGAAGTTCTACGACGCCTGGGCGCGGTCGGGGTACGAGGGGGGATCCCTGGGCTTCCCGGCCAGCGGCGAGTACGACACCCGCCGGGGCAGGCAGATGGACTTCCAGCACGGGACGGTGCTCGTGACGACGGCTGGGCAGGTTGAGGTCACCGTGCACTGAGTGGTGACGGGGGCCTCCGTCACAACCGAGCCTGCGGGCCTGGTGCGGTGGACGCAGGTAGCGTCGACGCCGTGACTGCAGCAAGCACCGTGCCCGACTCCGCCGGGCGCAAGACGCTGGCGGACCTGACGGGAGGCTGGCGGCAGCGCGAGCTCTGGGGACACCTGGGCTGGCAGGACATCCGGCAGCGGTACCGGCGTTCGGTGCTCGGGCCGGTCTGGATCACGATCAGCATGGCCGTCACCGCCGTGGCCCTCGGCATCCTCTACGCCGGGCTGTTCGGCGTCCCGCTGGAGACGCTGCTGCCGCACGTCCTCGTCGGCTTCATCGTCTGGGCCTTCATCAGCGGCTGCATCAACGAGGGTGCCGAGGTCTTCATCGCCAACGAAGGCCTGATCAAGCACCTGCCCGCACCGATCAGCGTGCACGTCTACCGGCTGGTCTGGCGGCAGGCGCTCTTCTTCGCGCACAACCTGATCGTCTACGCCGTCATGCTGTTCGTGTTCCCGCAGCCGCTGAAGTGGACGGCGCTGGCGGTGTTCCCCGCGATCCTGCTGCTGGTGGTGAACGGCGTCTGGGTCGCCCTGCTCTTCGGGATCGTCAGTACCCGCTTCCGCGACCTGACGCCCATCACCCAGAGCATCGTCCAGCTGATGTTCTTCCTGACCCCGATCGTCTGGATCTACGACGACCTGATCAACAGCCCCAACCCGTCGGTCGCGGAGCGGGCCCGGCTCGCCGAGTTCAACCCCTTCCTGCACTTCCTGGAGATCGTCCGTGCACCGATGCTCGGCCAGGACCAGCAGTTGCGGCACTGGATCGTGGTCCTCGCGATCACCGTCGTGGGCTGGGCCCTGACCCTGTTCGTGATGCGCCGGTACCGGGCGCGCGTCGCCTACTGGGTCTGACCGGGCCGGACGAGAGAGAGGCACACACCCCCCATGGTCAGCATCACCACGCGTGACGCGTCGGTCGACTTCCCCATCTTCGACGCGAAGAGCCGGTCGCTGAAGAAGACGGTGCTCGGCGTCGTCGGCGGCAACATCAGCAGCGAGACCAAGGTGCCCATCATCGAGGCGCTCAGCGACATCAACGTCGACCTCCAGCACGGCGCCCGCGTCGGTCTGGTGGGGCACAACGGTGCCGGCAAGTCCACCCTGCTGCGGCTGCTGGCCGGCATCTACGAGCCCACTCGCGGCACGGCCGTCGTGGAGGGGCGCGTCGCCCCGGTGTTCGACCTGGGCGTCGGGATGGACCCGGAGATCTCCGGCTACGAGAACATCATGATCCGCGGGCTCTTCCTGGGCATGACGCGGAAGCAGATGGAGAAGCGGGTCGACGACATCGCCGACTTCACCGAGCTCGGTGACTTCCTCTCCATGCCGCTGCGCACGTACTCGACGGGTATGCGCGTCCGGCTGGCCCTCGGTGTCGTGACCAGCATCGACCCGGAGATCCTCCTGCTCGACGAGGGGATCGGGGCCGTGGACGCCGCCTTCCTCGAGAAGGCGCGCGACCGCCTCAGCGACCTGGTCGACCGCGCCGGGCTCCTGGTGTTCGCTTCGCACTCCGACGAGTTCCTCAAGCGGCTGTGCACGAGCGCCATCTGGATGGAGCACGGCCGGATCAAGCAGCAGGGTCCCCTGAAGGACGTGCTGCGCGCCTACAAGGGGCCCGAGGCGTACCCCGACAAGGAGCACGGTGCCGCGTGAGCGCGGTGCCGCCGGCCGCTGACGAGCTCGTCGTCGCGGTCATCGTCACCCGGCAGCGCGCCGAGCTGCTCCGCCAGAGCCTTCAGGCCATCACGGCGCAGAGCCGGTCGGTCGGGGCCGTCGTCGTCGTGGACAACGGCGCCGACGCCGAGACGCAGGCGGTCGTGGAGGAGTGCGGTGCCCGCACCGTCTACCTGCCCTCCCGGACCAACCTGGGTGGTGCGGGCGGGTTCGCCCTCGGGCTGCTGACCGCCCTGTCCCTCGGCGCCGACTGGGTGTGGTGCGCCGACGACGACGGCCGCCCCGGCGGCGACGACGTGCTGGAGGTCCTCCTGGAGGAGGCGCGGGCGCGCGATCTCGCCGAGGTCTCACCCGCCGTGGTGGACGAGGCCGACCCCGGCCGGCTCGCCTTCCCGCTGCGCCGCGGCCTGCGCTGGTGGGGCACGCTGGACGCCTTCGCGCCGGGGGAGTTCCTGCCCTCGTACGCGTCCCTGTTCAACGGCGCCCTGTTCCGGGCCTCGGCGTTCCAGGCGGTCGGCGTGCCCGACCTGCGGCTGTTCCTGCGGGGCGACGAGACGGAGATCCACCGGCGCCTCCAGCGCTCCGGGCTCCGCTTCGGCACCACGTTGCGGGCCGCGTACCTGCACCCGCAGGGGGGCGACGAGTTCGTCCCGATCCTGGGCGGCCGGCTCTCCGCCCAGTACCCGGGCGACGAGGTCAAGCGCTACTTCACCTACCGCAACCGCGGCTACCTCATGGCCCAGCCCGGCATGCGCTGGCTGTTCCCGCTCGAGCTGGTCCGCTTCGGCTACTTCTTCCTGAGCCGGCGGGACCTCCGCGGCCTGCGTGACTGGCTGGCGCTCACGCGCGCCGGGCGTCGGGAGCGGTTCGCCATGCCCGGTGAGGGTCGCTGAAGGACCGCTGCCCGTCCCCGGGACGGACGCACCACGCCAACGGAGCCCCTCCCCGGCCGGGGAGGGGCTCCGTTCGCGTGGCCCGGTCGCGCGCTGCGGGTCAGAGCACCGTGCGCGGGAAGGCCGGCTTCGGGTCGAAGCGGATGCCCTCGAGGAACTTCTTCGCCAGCTGGCGACGCAGCCGCCACGGCACGTTGCCGCCCTTGAGTCCGGTGTAGAGCCGCTGCGCGAACCGCAGGGCGGCGAACGGATCCTCGTGGTGCCACCGGTAGGAGGCCTCGTTGCGGACGCCGTAGGTGAACTTCCACATGTTGGCGTCGTTCACGTCGCCGAAGTTCACGCCGCGGTTGACCGCCAGGTCGTGCGTCACCGTGCTGGTCAGCACCTGGACGCCGGGGCCCGCGGCGGTGATCCGCCGGGTGTACTCCTGGTCGTCGAACCAGATGAAGTACTCCGACAACGGCAGGCCGAACTGCGTCAGGACCCAGCGGGGGAACATCACGGAGACGAACGAGCAAGAGTTCACGAGGACGCTCTGCTCGCCACGGGCCAGCAGCTTGCCCCAGTCCCAGGTGGGCTCGGGGTTGTTCATCTCGCAGACGTCGCCGTTGGTCCACTTCACGACGGAGCAGGAGAACGGCAGCCGCATCCCCATGCTCGCCTCGGCCGCAGCCTGCCCGTCCAGCAGGTTCCGCAGGGCGTCGGTGTCGGCGTAGCAGTCGTCGTCCATGATCCAGATGTAGTCGGCGCCGCGCTCGTAGGCGACCGACATCCCGTGCGCGAACCCACCGGCACCGCCCGTGTTCTCGGTCAGGCGCTCGATGTGGACGGTGGGACGGTCCTGGTAGGCGTCGAGCACGGAGCCCGTGTCGTCGGTGGAGGCGTTGTCCACGACGATGATCTGGTCGGCCGGCCGGTCCTGGCCCAGGACCTGCTCGATCACCTTCCCGAGCTTGTCCGCCCGGTTGTAGGTGACGATCACGGCGGCCACGTTGGTCTGGGTCACGAAGCCCACCTTTCGTAGAGCTCCCGGGTCCAGTCCCGGGCGCGGGGGAGAGCGGCGAAGGCGGCGACCTGCTGGCGCTGCCGGGACAGCAGTGCGGCGGCCCGGTCCGGGTCCTCCAGCAAGCTGGTGATGGTCGCCTCGGCCTCCTTGAGGAAGGCCAGGGGCGCGCGGGGCAGCAGCAGCTCGGATGCCACGACGGAGGCCTGCGAGCCGACGTCGGCGCTGACCACGAGCGCACCGTGCGCATCGGCCTCGAAGGAGGTCAGCGTGACGCCCTCGTTGTCCGAGCTGATCACCAGGACGTCCGCCTCGTCCAGCGTCCGGGACACCGGGCGGTCGGCGCCGCGGAGCTCGACGACCCCGTTCAACCGCAGGCGGGAGAGGTCGGCGCGGACCTCGGCGGCGAGCTCGCCGTCGCCGTGCAGGACGAACCGGATGCGGTCGCCCAGGCTCTCGCGGAGCCGCGCGGCCAGCCGCAGGAACAGGTAGGGACGCTTCTGCTGGGTGAACCGGCCGACGAAGGCGACCGTGAGGGGGTCACCGGCCTTGCGGGTGGGGGTGGCGGCCGCCGCCTCGGCCGCCGACGGGTCGACGGTCAGGTCGGCCAGGGTGGCCAGCTGGACCTTCTCCCGCGGCAGCCCCTGGCGGTCGACCAGGTAGTCCCGGAGCTGCGGCGAGATCACGTGGTGGGCGTCCATGACGTTGGACAGCCGCAGGGCGATGTCGACGAAGCCACCGGTGCGCCACTCCAGCACGTGCAGGGAGTCGACGAGCTCGGTCCCGGGGTACTGCGCCTTGATCCAGGGGAGACGCTGGTAGAGCCAGCTGCAGTGGTGGATGTGCACGCCGCGGATGTCGAACCGCTCGAACAGCTGACTCAGGACGCGGGACTCCTGCGGCCCGCTCATGGGGTGGGTGAGCGGGATGACCAGGGCGTCGTCGAACGTGGGGCGCACGATGTCCGGGTGGCCCGAGGGCCGGTCGCTGAGGACGATCGGCAGCAGCCCGGCCTCGCGGGCCAGGCCGATCGTCTCGGCCGCCCACTTCTCGGCACCCCCGAGCTCCAGCCAGTGCAGTCCGAAGAGGACGGCCTTGGTGGACCCCCGCGAGGAGCCGACGTTCGTGTCGTGCAGCCGGCCCACCCGCGGGATCGGCTGGGACAGCCGGCGGTTCTCCAGGCGGTCGGTCCGGTGCTGCCGGAGGGCGTCGAACACGACCGGCGCACGTCGGCGCGCGGCGTTCCGCGCCGCGTGGACGCGACCGGGCGGCTGCTCGTTGCGCATCAGCGCCTGCGGGGACCCACCGAGGTCGAGCACCACGTCGACGACGCCCGTGGTCGACACCGGGTGACCGGTCGCCTGCGCCTCGATCGTCCCCACCACGGTGCGGTCGTCGGGCCACTCGATGGCGAAGGTCCGCTGGTCGGTCAGCGACGGGAAGTGCGGGCCCTCGGTGCGCAGGACGGTCGCGCGGATGCGCTCACCCGGACGCGCCAGGCAGTGGAAGGCCAGCGCTCCATCGAGCAGGCGCGCCTCGCGCTTGGAGAGACCCGAGAACCAGTCCGGTTCGTGGAGGATCTCGAAGACCCGGTGGGCCCCGGTCTGGTCGTGCGGGTCGGTCACCGGTCGAGCTCCCTGGCGAGTAGGCCGTCCGCGGCGTGGACGGTCGGGGTGGTCATTCAGTCGTCGAGGCGGCCGTCGAGCGAGCCGCCCTCGTCGAAGAAGGGGCGGATGCGGTTGTCGAACATGGTCAGCGCGGAGCCGATGGCCATGTGCATGTCGAGGTACTTGTAGGTCCCGAGCCGCCCACCGAAGAGCACGCGCTTCTCGGCGGCTTCCTTGGCCGCGAGCTCGCGGTACCGCTCCAGCTTGGCGCGGTCCTCCGGGGTGTTGATCGGGTAGTAGGGCTCGTCACCGGTCTCCGCGAAGCGGGAGAACTCCCGCACCACCACGGTCTTGTCCCGGGGGTAGTCCCGCTCCGGGTGGAAGTGGCGGAACTCGTGGATGCGCGTGAAGGGGACGTCCTCGTCCGCGTAGTTCATGACCGAGGTGCCCTGGAAGTCGCCGATCGGCAGGACCTCGGTCTCGAAGTCCAGCGTGCGCCAGCCGAGTTCTCCGGCCTCGTAGCCGAAGTACTTGTCGATCGGGCCGGTGAACACCGTCGGGACGTCGGCGGGCAGCTCGTCGCGGACGTCGAAGTAGTCGGTGTCCAACCGGACCTCGATGTTCGGGTGGTCGGCCATGCGCTGCAACCAGGCGGTGTAGCCGTCCTTCGGCAGACCCTCGTAGGTGTCGTTGAAGTACCGGTTGTCGAACGTGTAGCGCACCGGGAGGCGGGCGATGACGGCCGCGGGCAGCTCGGTCGGGTCGGTCTGCCACTGCTTCTTCGTGTAGCCGCGGATGAACGCCTCGTAGAGCGGCCGGCCGATCAGCGAGATGGCCTTCTCCTCGAGGTTCGCCGCCTCGGCCGTGTCGAACTCGCCGGCCTGCTCGGCGACGAGGGCGCGCGCCTCGTCAGGGGAGAAGCTCCTGCCGAAGTACTGGCAGATGGTCGCCAGGTTCATCGGCAGGGAGTAGGTCTGCCCCTGGTAGATCGAGTAGACCTTGTGCTGGTAGTTCGTGAACTCCGTGAACTGGTTGACGTACTGCCAGACCCGCTCGTTCGAGGTGTGGAACAGGTGTGCGCCGTAGACGTGCACCTCGATGCCGGTCTCGGGCTCCGGGGCGGAGTAGGCGTTTCCGCCGATGTGGTCGCGGCGGTCGATGACCAGCACCCGCTTGTCCAGCTGGCTGGCCACCCGCTCGGCGACGGTGAGCCCGAAGAATCCGGAGCCGACGACGACGAGGTCAGGTCCTGTGGTGGTCACGGGATTCGACGGTACCTGCCGGTCCGGGGCCGCACGACCACGGAGCGGCGGTGTCGGGGGGCGTGGCGACCCGTTCCGTCACACGGGCCTCATCCACCCCGCCCGACCGCCGTGCGGCCGTGGATCGGGCGGTCCCGAGGCGGGAGTGCCTAGGGTGGGCCCCCGTGTCATCTCCCTCCGGCCCGCCGGCCCTGCGCGTCGTCGCCGTCACCTACTCGCCGGGTGCGGCGCTCGAGCAGTTCATCGACTCGCTGGCCGGCGCCACCACCCGGCCGGTGGAGGTCGTCCTCGCTGACAACGGCTCGACCGACGGCGCGCCCGAGCGGGCCGCGGCCCGGCACCCGCACGTCCGGGTCCTGCGCACGGGCGGGAACATCGGGTACGGCGCGGCGGCGAACGCCGGGCTCGCCGACCTCCGCACGGGCCGCGCGCTGATCGCCAACCCCGACCTGCGCTTCTCGCCCGGGTCGGTCGACGAGCTCCTCGCCGCCGCCGACCGCTGGCCGAGGGCGGCCACGCTCGGCCCCGCGATCATGACGCCCGACGGCGAGCTCTACCCGTCGGCCCGGGACCTGCCGCGGCTGTCCACCGGCGCCGGGCACGCGCTGCTGGGCTGGGCCTGGCCCGGCAATCCCTGGACCGCCCGGTACCGGCGCGAGCGGGAGGCGCCCCGCGAACGCCCCGCGGGCTGGCTGAGCGGCTCCTGCCTGCTGGTGGACCTGGAGGCCTACTGGTCGGTCGGTGGCTTCGACCCGGGCTACTTCATGTACTTCGAGGACGTCGACCTCGCCGAACGGCTCTCCCGCGCGGGCTGGCTGCACGTCTACGTGCCCACCGCCGTCGTGGAGCACGAAGGCGGCCACGCCACCCGTCGGGAGCCGCACCGGATGCAGCGGGTGCACCACACCAGCGCGCTGCGGTACCTCTCCGCGCAGTACCCCCGCCGGCGGCACGCCCCGCTGCGCACCGCGTTCCGCGTGGGACTCGGCGGCCGGATGCTCGTCTCCTACGTCAGCGGCCGCGTCGCGGCCGGTGCCCCGTTCCAGCGCCGTGCCCGCGAGCTGGCGGCCGTGCCCGGCCCGCAGCGCCCCGGGACGGAGGAGAGCTGACGTGCGGCACGCGGTGATCATGGCGGGCGGCTCGGGCACGCGGCTGTGGCCGCTCTCGCGGGGCGACCGCCCCAAGCAGCTGCTCGACGTCGTCGCCGGCCTCGACGGCGCGCCCCGCAGCCTCCTGGCCGAGGCCTGGGAGCGGCTGCGGGCGGTGCTGCCCGCCGAGAACGTCTGGGTCTGCACGGCGGCCCGCTACGCCGACCAGGTGCGGGCGGCGCTGCCGGAGCTGCGCGCCGACCGGCTGGTGCTCGAGCCGGTCGCGCGCGACACCGCGAACGCCGTCGGGCTCACCGCGGCGCTGGTCGCCGACGTCGACCCCGACGCCGAGCTCGCCGTCGTCAGCGCCGACCACGTCATCCGGCCGGTGGAGCGGTTCGCCGACGCGCTGCGCACCGCCTTCGACGCGCTCGCCGACCGGCCCCGCTCGCTGGTCACGCTCGGCATCCGGCCGACCGCGCCCGCCACCGGCTTCGGCTACGTGCAGCGCGGCGCGCCCACCGGCCGGCCGGGCGTGGCCGAGGCGGCCTCCTTCCGCGAGAAGCCCGACCTCGCCACCGCCGAGCGGTACCTCGCGTCGGGCGGGTATCTGTGGAACTCCGGCATGTTCGTCTGGCGGGCCCGCACGGTGCTCGACGCGCTGGCCGAGCACCTCCCGGCGTCGGCCGAGGGACTGGCCCGCATCGTCGCGGCACCCGCCGGGCCGGCGCGCGACGCCGCCCTGGCCGAGGTGTTCCCGGGCCTGCCGAGGATCAGCGTCGACTACGCCGTCCTGGAGCCGGCGGCGACCGAGCCCGGCCGGGTGCTCGTCGTCGACCTCGACGTCGACTGGCTGGACGTCGGCTCCTGGCCCGCGCTGGCGCACACCCTCGACGACGACGGCGCGGGCAACGCCGTGCAGGGGCTCGCCGTGGTGCTCGACGGGGCCGGCAACATCGTCCTGAGCGACGACCCGGGGCACCTGGTCGCGCTGGTCGGCGTCCGCGACAGCGTCGTCGTGCACACCGCCGACGTCACCATGGTCTGCCCGGTCGCCGACGCCGAGCGGGTCAAGCAGTTGCTGGGCGCCGTGCAGGAGCGGTACGGCGACCGTTTCGCCTAGCCACGTGATTGGCTGCCGGGCATGAAGAACTTCGACGTCGCAGCCGTGGTCAGCGGGGGAGCCTCCGGCCTGGGGGAGGCCACCACCCGGGCGCTCGCCGCCCGCGGTGCCGCGGTCACGATCATGGACCTGAACGAGGAGCGCGGGCAGGCGCTCGCCGCCGAGCTGGGCGGGCACACCACCTTCGTCCGCACGGACGTCACGGACGAGGCGTCGGTGGAGGCCGCCGTCGCCGAGGCGACCGGCAAGGACCGGCCGCTGCGCATCGCCATCAGCTGCGCCGGCATCGGGCTGGCCCAGCGCACCGTCGGCCGCGACGGCACGCCGCACGAGCTCGGCGGCTTCACCCGCGTGCTGGGCGTCAACCTGGTCGGCACGTTCAACGTCCTGCGCCTGGCCGCCGCCGCGATGGCGCGGACCGAGCCGGGCGAGGAGGGCGAGCGCGGCGTCGTCGTCAACACCGCCTCCATCGCCGCGTTCGACGGCCAGATCGGGCAGCTGGCGTACTCCGCGTCCAAGGGCGGCGTCGTCGGCATGACGCTGCCCGCGGCCCGCGACCTCTCCAGCGTGGGCGTGCGCGTGTGCACCATCGCCCCCGGGCTGGTGGACACCCCGCTGCTGGGCTCGCTGCCGGAGGAGGCGCGGGCCGCCCTCTCGGCGGGCATACCCTTCCCCAAGCGGCTCGGCCGCCCGTCGGACTTCGCCGAGCTCGCGCTCGCCATCGTCGAGAACGGCTACCTCAACGGCGAGGTGGTCCGGATGGACGGCGCGCTGCGCATGGCCCCCCGCTGACCTCTTCCCGGAGCACCCGCTGAGCACGAGCACCACCACGGGCACCCAGGCCGCCGACTACTCCGCGGCCTGGGTGCCCGACTGGCCGCTGGACGTCCTCCGGACGCTGTCCCCGCACCGGCGCGGCGCGGCCGACCCGACGATGCAGGTCGCCGGGGGAGCCCTCTGGCGGACGACCAGCACCCCCGAGGGACCGGCGACGGTGCGCATCTCCCGCGTGACCGCGGAGGTGCGGATCGAGGCCTGGGGGCCGGGCGCCCGGCGGGCCGGCGCGGCGGTGCCCGGGTGGCTGGGGGCCGACGACCGGCCCGAGGAGTTCCGCCCGGGCGACGCCCACCCGCTCGTGACCGAGTTGCACCGCACGCACCCGCACCTGCGGCTGGGGCGCACCGGACGGACGTGGGACGCGCTGCTGCCCGCCGTCCTCGAGCAGAAGGTCACCACGGCGGAGGCCTACCGCGTCTTCCGCGAGCTCTGCCGGCTGGCCGGTGAGGCCGCGCCCGGACCCGCGCCCGAGGGCATGCGGGTCGTCCCGTCGGCCCGACGGCTGCTGGAGGTGACCGACTGGGAGTGGCACCACTGCGGCCTGGACGGTGCCCGCCGCCGCGCCCTCCGGGCCGTCGCCGGGGTCGCGCACCGGATGGAACCGGAGACCGGCTGCGACTCCGCCGAGCTGCAGCGCCGGCTGCGGACGGTGCCCGGCATCGGCGTCTGGACGGCGGCCGAGGTGGTGCAGCGCGCGCTCGGCTGCCCGGACACCGTCAGCACCGGCGACTACCACCTGAAGAACCAGGTGGGGTACGCGCTGACCGGGCGCCGCACCACCGATGACGAGGGCATGCTGGCACTCCTGGAGCCGTGGCGGGGGCACCGGCAGCGGGTGGTGCGGCTGCTGCTCGCCGGCGGTCCCCGGCGCCCGCGCCGCGGCCCCCGGTTCGCGCCCACGGACTACCGCCGGCGCTGAGGTCCCGCTTCGTCGAGCAGGCCGAGCAGGTAGGCGCCGTAACCGCTCCTGCCGAGCGGCTCGGCGATCGCGCGCAGGCCGTCGTCGTCCAGCCAGCCGTTGCGCCAGGCGACCTCCTCGATGCAGCCGATCTTCAGGCCCTGGCGCTCCTCGACCACGGAGACGAACTCGGTGGCCTGCCGCAGGGAGGCGAACGTGCCCGTGTCCAGCCAGGCGGTACCGCGGTCGAGCGCGGTCACGGTCAGCCGGCCCTCGCACAGGTAGTGCTCGTTGACGGCGGTGATCTCGAGCTCGCCGCGGGCGCTCGGCGTGATCCCGCGCGCGACGTCGACGACGTCGCCGGCGTAGAAGTACAGCCCCGGGACGGCGTAGGAGCTCTTGGGCCGGACCGGCTTCTCCTCGATCGACAGCACCCGTCCGTCGTCGTCGAACTCGACGACGCCGTAGTCCCGCGGGTTGGCCACGTGGTAGGCGAAGATGTGCCCGCCGGCCGGCTCGGGGAGGCGGGAGAGCGCCGTGCCCAGTCCCGCGCCGTAGAAGATGTTGTCCCCGAGCACCAGGGCCACGGAGTCCCCGTCGAGGAAGCCGGCGCCGATCAGGAACGCCTGGGCCAGCCCCTCCGGCCGGGGCTGGGCGGCGTACTCGATGCGCATGCCCAGCCGGGTGCCGTCGCCCAGCAGAGCGCGGAAGGCGGCCTGGTCCTCGGGGGTGGTGATGACCAGCACCTCGCGGATGCCGGCCATCATCAGCGTGGAGAGCGGGTAGTAGATCATCGGCTTGTCGTAGACCGGCATGAGCTGCTTGCTCACGGCCTGCGTGATGGGGAACAGACGGCTCCCCGTGCCACCGGCCAGGATGATCCCGCGCATGGGGAGGAACCGTACCCAGCCGGCGCGGTTCAGAGCGGCGGGCCGCCCAGCCACAGCCTCCCGACGAGCGAGGTGCCCCCGGCGCCGGGCGCGGGTTCCCAGCGGGTCGCCCAGCCCTCGGCGTGCAACTGCACGATGGCGGCGCCGACGACCGCCCCGGCGTTGAGGGCGCTCGTCGTCGTCACGGTGTCGGGCAGGTGGACGTCGACGGCGCCGTCGCCCTCGCCCCCGTGCCGGAGCACCACCGGGAACTCCGGCAGCGCGGCGCTGGCCACCCGGAAGGCCGCCGCGACCGCCTCCCGGTCACCGGGGCGGGGCACGAGCCCGGTCACGGGCGCCCGGGAGCCCACCAGGTCCCGCGTGCCGTAGGGGAACAGGTCGTCGGCCGGCAGGCGCACGAGCGGCCGCGTGCCCTCGTCGGCGTCCTCGGCGGGGGAGTCCAGGGGGAGCCCGCGCACCACCGCCACCGGGACCCCGGCCAGCTTGCCCTTCACCAGGTCCGCGGCCGAGGCGAGCTCGTCCACCAGCGCCACCCGGGTGGTCTCCAGCCGGTTGCCGTGGGCGTCGACGGCGCCGCGGTGGTCCTCCAGGGCGGTGATCCCCGCCGAGCCGACCGCGACGTCGGTCAGCCCCTCGC
The DNA here is from genome assembly GCF_054050775.1 of Blastococcus sp. SYSU DS0533. NCBI lineage: Bacteria > Bacillati > Actinomycetota > Actinomycetes > Geodermatophilales > Geodermatophilaceae > Blastococcus > Blastococcus sp. SYSU DS0533. The sequence continues at coordinate 499,293 of NZ_JBJGZZ010000001.1, forward strand.
GCCAGGTGCGGCCGAAGGTGTCGCTCACGACGACGGCGACGTCGACCCCGGCGAGCTCGCGGAACCGGGCCCGCAGCCGGCGGGCGGAGGCGTCGGCGTCCTCCGGCAGCAGGACGAGGGTGTCCGAGGCGACGTTGGACGCGTCGATGCCGGCCGCGGCGACGACCCACCCCTGGCGCGTCTGGACGATCTTGAGCGGTCCGCGGCGGGCGAGCACCCGCACCGTCTCGGCGTCGATCGCCCGCTGCCGGGCGGCCTCCCGGTCGGCCCCGGGCTCGACCCGGACCAGCCGCCCCTCGACCTTGGAGACCACCTTCGAGGTGACGACGACGACGTCGCCGTCGGCCAGCCAGGGGGCGACGGCGGCCACCGCCGCGGCCAGGTCGTCCCCCGGGCCGAACTCGGGCAGCCCGGCGACGGGCAAGACCCTGACGCCGGCCGGTTCGGCCCCGTCCAGAGGCTCGCGGCGAGCGTGCGAGCCGTGAGGAGGACGGGGTCCTTCGTCAGCCACGGGCGGCGTCGAGCGCGGCCCGGGCCAGCGCCGTCGTCGCCTCGGGGGAGGACATGAGCAGCGGCACCCGCCGCACATCGACGCCCGGGACGTCCGCGGGATCGTCCTCGGCGACCAGCCAGGTGTCGAGCAGGCCGCCGTCCGCGCGGGCCCCGTAGTGCCGGCCGACGCCCTCGGCGCTCACCTCGATGCCCAGGGCCGGCAGGCAGCGGTCGGCCATGCCGCGGACGACGGCGCCGCCGACGATCGGGGAGACGCCCGCGATGCGCGCCGGCGAGGCCATCAGGGCGTCGCGCACCCCTGGGACGCCCAGGACGGTGCCGATCGACACGACCGGGTTCGACGGCGCGAGCAGGACGGCGTCGGCGGCGGCCAGCGCCTCGGCGACCCCCGGGGCGGGCCGCGCCGCCTCCACCCCGATCTGCACGAACGCGGCGGGGTCCAGCGCCGCACGGTGGCGCACCCACCACTCCTGGAAGTGGATCGCCCGCTGCCGTCCGTCCTCGGGATCGGTCACGACCACGTGGGTCTCGACCCGCTGGTCGCTCATGGGCAGCACCGTGACGCCGGGTTGCCAGCGGTCGGCCAGCGCCGCGGTCACCGCCGAGAGCGGGTAGCCGGCGTCGAGCATCCGGGTGCGGATCAGGTGCGTGGCCAGGTCGCGGTCGCCGAGGCCGAACCAGTCGGGGTCGGCGCCGTAGGCGGCCAGCTCCTCCTTGACCGTCCACGACTCGCCGGCCCGCCCCCAGCCGCGCTCCTCGTCGATGCCGCCGCCGAGGGTGTAGACGACGGTGTCCAGGTCCGGGCAGATCCGCAGGCCGTGCAGCGTCACGTCGTCCCCGGTGTTGACCACGGCCGTGATCTCCGCCCCGGGCGCCGCCGCGCGGACCCCTCGTAGGAAACGAGCCCCTCCGGTACCACCGGCCAGCACGACGATCTGCACGAAAACATCGTGCCCGATGAGCAGTTGTCGACTGTTCGCCGGGCGTGTCGGCGGGTGCCACGAGATGTGACGAACACCCTGGTGCGCGTGGGGCTGGTGTGGCGTGTCGCTTACACCGGGCGAAGTTGACGGCCGGGCAACGACACGCGTGTAATTCCGGCGGTGTCGACGAGTGCTGAACGGCCCGGGAACCGCCTGCCGGCCGCGCACCGTGACGAGAGCGAGAGGGGACGCACCGTCATGGCAGAGGTGTCGTGGTTGAGCGACTACGTGAACGGCGCGGAGCGGCCTGCCGACCGGCTGGCGGGGACCGCGCACGGCACGGGCCAGCTCCTGGGTCAGGGGACGGGGCAGCCGTTCGTCGGCTTCCTCGGGTTCGGCCTGGAGCCCGACACCCAGTCGTGGCAGGAGCGCGCGCTGTGCGCCGAGACCGACCCGGAGGCGTTCTTCCCGGAGAAGGGCGGCTCCACCCGCGAGGCGAAGAAGATCTGCACCGGCTGCGAGGTCAAGGCCGAGTGTTTGGAGTACGCCCTCGCCAACGACGAGCGGTTCGGCATCTGGGGTGGTCTCTCCGAGCGCGAGCGGCGCCGGCTGCGCCGCCGCGCCGTATAAGCAGAAGGACCCCTCGAAGGACCCCCCCTGCCCCCCACTGCTCGCAGGCTCGCAGCGGGCCCCTGCAGGGGAGCCGTTCCAGCACCTCACCCAGCCGCCGGCGCCCCTCGCCGGCGGCTGTGGTTCTGTTCGGGGCATGGTCGCCCGGGTCGCCGTCGGTCGGGCCCGGGCGGTGCGCGAGGTCCGGGCCGCCGAACCGCTCGCCGCGGCGCTGGCGGCGCCGCTGACGGCCCGCGCGCCGTGGCTGACCGCCGTGCTCGACGACGGCGCCACCCGCCGGTTCGCCGGCCGCCCGGCCGCCGTCGTCGTCGACGGGCCTGCCGGCGGCCCGCCGCGGGCCGCGGCGTTCCTCCACCTGCGGCGGCGGGGCCCCGTCACCGCGGTCACCCTGCTCGGGCAGGAGCGGTCGCCCCTGCCCGGTGGCCGCCCCACCGCCCGGCTGCTGGCACGGGACGCCGAGGCCGCGGGCCTGCTCGCCGACGGGGTGCTCTCCCTGCTCGGCTCCCTGCACGGCCCGTGGTCGCTGCGGTTCAGCGGGCTCCCGCTGGGCGATCCCACCGCCCGGGCGCTGGCGGCCCGCCTGCCCACCGCCGTCCTGGCCAACGAGCGCAGCACGCGCCTGGTCGACGCGCTCGAGCAGGTCGGGTCCGTCGAGCGGGGCCGGGAGGGGCAGCTCCTCGAGCGCTGGCTCCCCGCGCTCCTCGCCGCCGCGCCCGACCGCCGGGCGCGGGGTCTGCTGCGCACCGCGGCGCGGCTGCACGCGGCCACCGGCCACCTGGAGGTCGCCGTGGTCGCCGACGGGGACCGGCTGCGGGCCGGGCTGCTCACGCTCCTGGACGGCGGGGACCGCTGGCCGTGGTGGGGCGTCGCCGGGAACGGCGGTCTGGGCACCGAGATGGGTGCACCGGTGAGCACCTTCTCCGTGCCGCTGCGTCGCTGGCCGCGCTGAGCGTCAGCCCGCGGGGCGGACCCGGCTGCGCCCGGCCAGCACCGGGGCGCTCCCCGAGCCGAGCCTCAGCTCGCCGCCGGCGGCCCAGCTCCCGTCCGCGGCGGGCGTCCCCTCGGGCGCCACGGTCAGCTCCAGCGGGTACACCCGCCCGGTCGCCTCGGGAGCGGAGCCGCCCGGGCGCAGGACCGTCGCGGCCTCCCCGCGCACGACCCACCCCTCGCCGTCGCGGGTGACGCGCAGGTCGGCGGCCTCGACGACGGCGTGCTCGACCGGCGTGGCGGTGCACCCGGCGGCGACCGGGTCGGCGGGGGCCTCCGCGGCCAGGCAGTTGTAGGTGGGCAGCCGCAGCTCCAGCCGCGGCGCACCGGCGTCGGTGGTGAGCCGGACCTCGGGGTAGGTCGCGGTGACGCCCACCGCCCGCGGTTCCAGCACCAGCCCGCCCACCACGAGGTCGGCCACGGGGACGCCGGACGCGGCCGCCGCGGTGGCCGGAGCCGACGGCGTCCCGGGGGACGGTGCGGACGGCGCCGGGTCGGCCGTGGCGGCGGCGACGGCGGCGGCGGTGCCCACGAGCGCCAGGGCTGCGACGCAGAGCGTGGCGAGCAGCGGGCCGGGCCGTTCCCGCTCGCGGACCGGCGCGGAGGGCTCCGGCGGGGCGAGCGCGGCCCAGCCGGTGGCCCGCGGCCCCTGCGGCCGGGTGCCGGGCGGGTGCTCGAGGAACTCGGCCAGGTCGTCGACCGGGGCGGCTGACCGCTCGCGGGTCCGGCCGGTGGGGTGGCGGGAGAGGGTGAGCGCCGAGGCCAGCGCCGCCACCGCGAGCGACCCCAGGACGACGCCCACGACGAGCCAGGCGGTGGCGGCGGGGGCGTCCATCCTCTCCAGCATCCCAGCCGGCCGCCCGCGCGCGGGGGCGGCTCAGGTCGGGTCGATCTCCTCGGGGTCGCGGCCGAGCAGGGTGGCGACCTGGTCGACGACGACGTCGCGCACCAGGTCGGCGAGGTCCTCGCGGTCGTGCGCACGCAGCTCGAGGGGGCGCCGGTAGACCACGATCCGCGGCGGCACCTCCTCGCCCTGCTCCCGGCGGGCCGGGAGCAGGCGGGCCAGGGGGACCCCGGCGTCGTCGAGCACGTCGGAGTCCAGCAGTGCCTCGTCGGGATCGGTGTGCTCCACCCAGGGCACGTCCTCGACGGCGAACTCGACGCCCGCCAACTCGCGCTCCCAGCGGCGCTCGAGATCCTCGACCGCGTCCAGCACCAGGTCGTCGAACTGCTCGGCGCGGCTGCGCGACAGCGGCACCTGGGCGGGCACGAGGCGTCCCCGCAGGCCGCGACCGTGGCGGTCGCGGCGGGAGCGGTGAGGGCGGCGCGGGGGGTGGCTCATGACTGCACGCAGGGTACGGCGGGGCGCGACACGCCGTGGCCCGGCACGGTCCGCCGGGAGTTCCCCCACGTCCGGCCCCGGGCGGCCGCACCCCGCGTCCGACCGGTGCAGATACCCACGGGGTCATCGTGCAGGATGGTGCGCCGCAGCCGGTTTCCCGGTGCGCCTGCTGTCGCGCACCGCCGGGCGGGATTACTGTGCCTCGCGTGAGGAACCGGTGGTGAGGCAGTCACGGCGCTGCTCGCGCAGCGGCTGCGCGCAACCGGCAGCGGCGACCCTGACCTACGTCTACGCGGAGTCGACCGCTGTCGTGGGCCCCTTGGCGACGTACTCCGAGCCGCACAGCTACGACCTGTGCGAGTTCCACGCCGAGCGGCTGACCGTCCCGCGCGGCTGGGAGGTCGTCCGGCACGAGATCGACGTCGACGACGTCGGGCCGACCGGGGACGACCTGCTGGCCCTCGCCGACGCCGTCCGCGAGGCCGCCCGGCCCGAGCCCCCGCGCAACCCCGCCGACGACGGCAGCGGCATCCGCCGCGGCCACCTGCGGGTCCTGCCCGACCTCCCCTGAAAGGACCCCGCTGCCCCCCACCGCTCGCAGGCTCGCGGCGGGTCCCTGCAGCGGGGCCGTTCCAGCGCGTCACCAGGCCCGCCGATAGGGTCGCGGGGTGCGTGATCTCTCGGCCCTGATCAAGGCCTACGACGTCCGCGGGGTCGTCCCCGACCAGTGGGACGAGGACGTCGCCCGCGCGATCGGCTCGGCCTTCGCCGAGTTCGTGCACGCGGAGAGCGGGGCCACGGCCGTGGTCACCGCGCACGACATGCGCGAGTCCTCGGTCCCGCTGTCCCGCGCCTTCGCCGAGGGCGTCATCGCCCGCGGGGTCGACGTCGTCGAGGCGGGCCTCGGCTCCACCGACCTGCTGTACTTCGCCGCCGGCTCGCTCGGCCTGCCCGGGGCGATGTTCACCGCCAGCCACAACCCGGCGCAGTACAACGGCATCAAGCTGTGCCGCGCCGGTGCGGCACCGATCGGGCAGGACTCCGGGCTGGGCGCCATCCGCGAGCGGGCCGAGCGGGACACCTACGAGCGCACCCCCGAGCGGGTCGGCAGCGTCTCGGCGCGGGACGTCCTGCCCGAGTACGCCGCCCACCTGCGCTCGCTGGTCGACCTGTCCGCCATCCGGCCGCTGAAGGTCGTGGTCGATGCCGGCAACGGCATGGGCGGGCACACCGTCCCCGTGGTCCTCGCCGACCTCCCGCTGGAGGTCGTCGCGCTCTACTTCGAGCTGGACGGCTCGTTCCCCAACCACGAGGCCAACCCGCTGGACCCGGCGAACCTGGTCGACCTGCAGCGCGCCGTCGTCGAGCACGGCGCCGACATCGGCCTGGCCTTCGACGGCGACGCCGACCGGGTGTTCGTCGTGGACGAGCGCGGCGAGCCGGTGAGCCCCTCGGCGATCACCGCCCTGGTCGCGGTGCGGGAGCTCGCCAAGGGCCGGGGGACCACCATCATCCACAACCTGATCACCTCCCGGGCCGTGCCCGAGATCGTGCGCGAGCACGGCGGGCAGCCGGTGCGCACCCGGGTGGGGCACTCGTTCATCAAGGCCGAGATGGCCCGCACCGACGCCGTCTTCGGCGGCGAGCACTCCGCGCACTACTACTTCCGCGATTTCTGGCGGGCCGACACGGGCATGCTGGCCGCCATGCACGTCCTGGCGGCGCTCGGCGAGCAGGGCCGGCCGCTGTCCGGGCTGACCGCCGCCTACGCGCGCTACGCGGCCTCCGGCGAGATCAACTCGACGGTGGCCGACGCGGGGGAGCGGATGGCCGCGGTGCGCGCGCTCTACGAGGGGGAGGACGGCGTGGCGGTCGACGAGCTCGACGGCCTGACCGTCGAGCTCCCCGACGGCGCGTGGTTCAACCTGCGGGCCAGCAACACCGAGCCGCTGCTGCGGCTGAACGTCGAGGCGCCGGACGAGGCGCGGATGAGCGAGCTGCGCGACCGGGTGCTCGCCACCGTGCGCGCGGAGGAGGAGCAGAAGTGACCGGTACCCAGAGCAGCCCCGCAGCCGGCCCGCTGGGCCTGGACCCCGAGCTGCTGGCGATCCTCGCCTGCCCCGACACCCACCACACGCCGCTGACCGTCGACGAGGCGGCGGGTGAGCTGGTCTGCGGCACCTGCGACCGGGCCTTCCCCGTCCGCGACGGCATCCCGGTCCTGCTGCTCGACGAGGCGCGGCAGCGCGGGTGAGGGGCGCGCCGTGATCTCGCCGGAGCTGGCCGAGGAGGTTCTCGACGACCTCGAGCTGCTGCGGGCCCGCGATCCGCGCGGCCTGCTGCCCGCCGTCGCCGGCTCCGGGGCGCAGGTGCGCGAGACCACCCGGCTGACCGAGGAGGCCGGCCTCGACCGGGTCACCGGCGGCGGCCGGCCCCGGGGGCTGGTCGTCGTCGCCCGGCGGGAGGGGGCCGTCGCCGCCTCGGTCCTCCGGGCGCTGCTGGGGCCCACCAGCCCGGTCACCGTCGACGTGGTCCCCGGTCCCGCGCTGCCGGTGTGGACCGGCCCGAGCGACATCGCCGTCGTGGCGACCCGCACCGGGGCCGGCGCCTACGCGGTCGCGCCGGCCTACGAGGCCGCCCGCCGCGGGGTCTCCCTGGTCGGCATCGGCGGCGACGACGCACCGCTGCGCAGCGTGTGCGCCTCCGCGCGGGCGCCCTACGTGGCGCTGCCGCGCACCCGGGTCCGGCACGCCACCCTGTGGTCGCTGCTCACCCCGATGCTGCAGCTGGCCACCGACCTCGGGCTGCTGGCGCAGGGGGTGGCCGACCCGGAGGCGGTGGCGGCCGCGCTGGACCAGGTGGCGGCGGAGTGCGGCCCGGCGCGGGAGACGTTCGTCAACCCGGCCAAGAGCCTGGCCCTGGAGCTCCTGGACGCCCTCCCGGTGATCGCCTCCGAGGGGCCGCTGGCGGGCGCCGCGGCGACCCGCTTCGCCGACCAGCTCGCCACGCTCGCGGGGCTGCCCGCCACTGATTTCCGGCTGCCCGACCAGCGGGTGGCCGCCTGCGCCGTCCTCGGGGGCCCGCTGGCGTCGCAGGACGCCGCCGACGACTTCTTCCGGGACCGCGCCGACGACACCGGCCGGCGGCTGCGGCTGCTGACCGTCCGCGATCCCGAGGCCGGCGGGCACGACGGCGCGGGGGAGCGGGAACCGCGGTCGGCGGCGGAGGCCGTGCAGCAGGTGCTGGGCACCGCCGCCGCGCACAGCGTGCCGGTCAGCGGCCTGGCCGAGCACGGGGAGCCCGACCGGTTCGGCCGGCTGCCCCGCGTGGCCCGGCAGCTGGCGGTCGCCGACTTCAGCGCCGTCTACCTGGCGCTGGCGCTCGACCTGGAGCGGGCCCCGCGTCCCTGAGGGCGCGCGCGGACCGCGGACGGTCCACCATCATCTGCGACAGCACACCGGTGCTGACCGACCGGAAGGAACTCCCTTGGCAGGTGGACTCGTAGCCCTGCTCGACGACGTGGCCGTGCTGGCTCGCGCGGCCGCCGCCTCCATCGACGACATCGGAGCCGCAGCCGGACGGGCGAGCATCAAGGCCGCCGGCGTGGTCGTGGACGACACGGCGGTCACCCCGCAGTACGTGCACGGGCTGAACGCCGACCGCGAGCTGCCGATCATCCGGAAGATCGCCCTGGGCTCGCTCCGCAACAAGTTGCTGATCATCCTCCCGGCGATCCTGCTGCTCAGCCAGTTCCTGCCCTTCCTCCTCACCCCGATCCTGATGCTCGGCGGCGCCTACCTCTGCTACGAGGGCGCGGAGAAGATCTGGCACCGGGTCAGCGGCCACGCCGAGGCACACGCGTCGGTCGAGGACGCGCTGCCCGACGAGAAGACCATCGTCTCGGGCGCGGTGCGCACCGACTTCATCCTCTCGGCCGAGATCATGGTCATCAGCCTGAACGAGGTGGCCAGCGAGGGCTTCCTGTCCCGGGCGGCGATCCTGGCCGTCGTCGCCGTCGGCATCACCGTCCTCGTCTACGGCGTCGTCGGCGTCATCGTGAAGATGGACGACGTCGGGCTCAACCTCGCGCAGCGGACCGGGAAGCGGGTGGCGGCCTTGGGCCGCGGCCTGGTGAAGGGCATGCCGAAGCTGCTGTCCGCGCTCACCGTCGTCGGCACCGCCGCGATGCTCTGGGTCGGCGGTCACATCATCCTGGTGGGCACCGACGAGCTGGGCTGGCACGGTCTGTACGACGTGGTGCACCACCTGGAGGAGGCCGCGCACGACGCGACCGGCGCCCTCGGCGGGGTCGTGGGCTGGGTGGTCAACACGCTGGCCAGCGCGCTGCTCGGCCTGGTCGTCGGGGCGCTGGTCGTGCTGGTGATGAAGCTGACGGTGCACCGCGACAAGGCCGGTGCCGGCGCGCACTGAGGCAGGACGCGCACGCGGTCACCGTCGGGACCGCCCGGCGCGCGATGTGCGCGCGCCGTCCGAGGGCGGCCCCTTGGGGTGAGGCCTGTTCCGCGAGGCGGGGGCGGGCCGTAACGTTCGCAGGCGATGTGGCAGCTGAGCAACGGTGTCCGGTACTACCCCTGGGGCAGCCGCACCGTGATCCCCGAGCTCCTGGGTGAGCCCGTGCCCGCGGACCGCCCGCACGCGGAGCTGTGGGTGGGAGCGCACCCCGACGAGCCGAGCACCCTCTCCGACGGGCGCCCGCTCGACAAGGCGATCGCCGAGGACCCCGACCGCCTGCTCGGCCCTGCGGTGGTGGAGCGGTTCGGGCCGCGACTGCCGTTCCTGCTGAAGGTGCTGGCTGCCGAGACGCCGCTGTCGCTGCAGGCGCACCCGACGACGGCGCAGGCGGAGGCCGGCTACGCGGCCGAGGAGGCCGCCGGCATCCCACGCGACGAGCCGACCCGGACGTTCAAGGACCCCTTCCACAAGCCCGAGCTGCTGCTGGCGCTCACCACCTTCGAGGCGCTGTGCGGCTTCCGGCCGGTGGAGGAGTCGCTGCACTGCCTGGCCAAGCTGCAGGTGCCCGAGCTCAAGCCGACCATCGCCGCCCTGGCGCGCGGCGGCCTGCGGGCGGCGATCCCGCAGCTCCTCGCGCTGTCGGGCAGGCGGCGCACGCAGCTGGTCGAGGCGGTCGCGGTCAAGGCGGCCACCTTCGTCGCCGCGCACGACCCCGAGTTCATCAACACCTACCGCTGGGCGGCCACCCTCGCCGAGTCCTACCCCGGCGACCCGGGGGTGGTGATCTCGCTGATGTGCAACCACCTCAAGCTCGCGCCGGGCGAGGCGGTCTTCCTGCCCGCGGGCAACCTGCACGCCTACCTCTCCGGCGCCGGTGTCGAGGTGATGGCCAGCTCGGACAACGTGCTCCGCGGCGGGCTGACGGCCAAGCACGTCGACCTGGCCGCGCTGATCGAGGTCCTCGACTTCACCGACGGCAGGGTGCCGGTGATCCACCCGGTGCTCGGGCCCGGCGGGCTGCGCTACCCGGTGCCGGTGCAGGACTTCGACCTCACCCGCGTGCACCTCGACGAGCAGGCGGGCACGCTCACCACCCGCGGACCGCAGCTGCTGCTGTGCACGGAGGGCACCGCCGTGCTCGCCTCGGTCGACGGCGAGCTGACGCTGGAGAAGGGGCGTGCGGCGTTCCTCCCGGCCGGTGCGCCGGTCACCGCACGCGGCCCCGCCGTCCTCTACCGGGCGACGACTAACCTGGTCTGAAGCCCGCGCCCTCCCGGCGCCGGCCGGAGCGGGGGATGCTGCGGCCAGGCGAGTCGTCCGTCAGGATGGCGGGGCGTGCACGACGACGTGCCACCCCGTGTCGGACCGCCCGGGGCGGCGGACGGACCCGGAGGAGGCGCCTGCATGCTGTTGTCCGTGGTGGTCCCGTGCCACAACGAGGAGCGGGTCCTGCCCGAGCTCGTCGCCCAGGTCACGGCCGTGATGGAGGACGTCCCGGCCGATCTCGAGTTCGTCCTGGTCGACGACGGCAGCCGCGATCGGACGACCGAGGTGATGCAGGAACTGCACGCGCGCGATGCCCGCGTCCGGTACGTCTCGCTCAGCCGCAACTTCGGCAAGGAGTCAGCGATGCTGGCCGGCCTGGCCTACGCGCGCGGGGACGCCGTCGTGATCATGGACGCCGACCTCCAGCACCCGCCACGGCTGATCCGGCGGATGCTCGAGCTGCTCGAGCAGGGGAACGACCAGGTGGTCGCCCGGCGCACCCGGGACGGCGACGCGTTCGGCCGCAGCATGCTCGCCCGGCTGTACTACCGGCTGGTCAACTCGCTCGTCGAGGTCCGCATCGAGGACGGGGTGGGTGACTTCCGCCTGCTGAGCCGGCGTGCGGTCGACGCGCTGCTGCAGCTCGGGGAGTACAACCGCTTCTCCAAGGGGCTGTTCGCCTGGATCGGTTTCCCCACCGCCACCATCGACTACCGCAACGAGGCCCGCTTCGGCGGGGACGCCAGCCGCTGGACGCTGCGCCGGCTGCTCAACTACGGCATCGACGGCGTCATGTCGTTCAACAACGCACCGCTCCGGCTGGCCATCTACGTGGGGCTGGTGGTCACCACGCTGGCCTTCGGCTATGCCGCCTACCTGGTGGTCGCGGCGGTCGTGGGAGGCATCGTGGTGCCCGGCTACGTGACCCTCGTGGCGGCGGTGATCGGCCTCGGTGGCCTCCAGCTGCTGTTCCTCGGTGTCATCGGCGAGTACGTCGGCCGGATCTACTACGAGGCCAAGCACCGGCCGCACTTCCTGGTGGCCGCGGCCAGCGACGAGCTGCCGGCGGCGCGGCGGGAACCGGCCCGGCGGAACACCGTGCTGGTCGGCAACTGGGTCGCGCCCGACGTCCCGGCCGACGCGGACCGGCGGTACGTCCGACCCCCGGTCCCTGCGGACGCCGCGGACCGCCGGCCCTCCAGGTGAGGGTCGACCGGACGACGCTGCGCCACGCCCTGCGCTTCTTCGTGGTCGGTGTCGTGAACACCGGGGTCTACTACGGCACGTACCTGCTGCTGGGCCTGGTGGCGCACTACCTGGTGGCGCACCTCGGCGCGATCCTCGTCGCGATGCTGGGCTCGTTCCTGCTCAACTGCTACTGGACGTTCCGCACCCGCCTGACCTGGCGGAAGCTGGCGCTGTTCCCGCTGACGAACGCGACCAACTACGTGATGACCACGGCCGGCGTCGTCCTCCTCGTGGAGTGGCTCGGCGTGGACGAGCGCCTGGCACCCCTGGTCGCCGCGGTGGCGGCGATCCCGGTGACCTTCCTGCTCTCCCGCAGGTTGCTCATCGGGCGCCCGGCCGCGCCCGCGGACCCGTCGGCCGGACCGGGCGCGGAGCTGCCCGCCCGGCGGGGTGCGCCGCGGTGAGGCGGCCGGTCCCCGCCGGCGCGGTCCACCGCACCGCCACCTCGCCGCCGACGGCTCCGGCGGGCCGGCCCGCGGTCGCCCCCGCGGCGGTCGCGGAGGGGACGTCGGCGGCGCGGCCGGGACGGCGGCTGCCCGAGTGGGTGGTGACCCTGGGCGTCGGCGTGGCCGCCTGGGTGATCGGCGCCATCCCCTTCTGGCGGGAGCGGTTGTTCTACTACGTCGGCGACCAGTACGAGCAGTTCGCCCCGTTGTGGCACGTCTTCGGCCAGCGCCTGCGGGCCGGCGACTGGGTCACCATGGACCCGGCGAGCTGGATGGGCGGGAACTACGCCGCCGAGGGCCTGAACGGCATCTGGAACCCGGTGAGCCTGGCCAACTTCGTGCTGGTCTCGTACTTCGACGACCTCGCGCTGGCCGCGGCCGTCGTCATGGTGGAGTTCCTGGGGCTGCTGGCGATGGGCACCTTCCTGCTGGCCCGCGAGCACGGCGCCCGCCGCTGGCCTGCCGCGGTCGTCGCCCTCGCCGTCCCGTTCTCCGGCTTCACCCTCTGGTACGAGGCCGCGGGCTGGCCCGCCGGCCTGATGGCGTTCACCTGGGTGACCTGGTTCTGGTGGGCGGCCCGCCGGCACGCCCGTGGCCGCCTCAACCCGGTCGTCCCCTTCCTCGCCGGCGCCTTGGTCATGACGACCGGCAACCCCTACGGCGCGCTCGGCATGGTCGTCGTCCTGGTCGCTCTCGGTGCCGAGCTGCTCGCGCGGCGCCGGTTCACCCGGCTGCTGCACCTGGTGGTGATGGGAGCCAGCGCCGGTCTGGTGGCCCTGCCGGTCTACCTGCCGCTGCTCGGCGCCGGGGACGTCTCGCTGCGCCAGGACCTCGCCGTGCTGGCCAACGACACCTTCCTGGTGCCGGACCTGGGCGACCTCGCGGCGGCCAGCTCGCCGACCTACCTGCCCTCGATCACCAACTGGGGCGGCGCGCTGCTGGAGACGCAGCCGTCGACCTACCTCGCCTGGTTCGTGCTCCCGCTGCTGCCCTGGCTGCGCTGGTCGAGGCTGCGGCGGCGGGCGCGGTCGCTGGCCGGGCTCCTGGGCATCGCCGGCTTCTACCTGCTCGCCACGCTGGCGCCCTCGAACCTGTGGCTGTTCCGGTGGCCCGTCCGGCTGGTGGAGTACCTGTACCTGGCGGTGGCCGTCCTGTTCGCCGTCGTCCTCTCCGCCGGGCTGGCGACCGACGCACCCCGCCGGCGGGCCCTGGTCAGCGGTGCGATCGTGCTCAGCGGTACCTACCTGGCGTGGGCGGTCCGCCCGTCAGGTCTCCTCCAGGAGCACGGTGTCGCGCTGCTGCTCGTCGGCGCCGGCACCGCGCTCGCCGTGCTGGCGCACCGACGGTGGGGGTTGCGGGGCCTCGGCGCCGTCCTCGTCGCCGGCACCGTCGCCGTCGTGGCCTTCCAGGCCACGGTCCTGCCGTTCCGGCCGGGCGGGTTCGGCCTGCGGCCGGCCTCGGACCTCGCCGCGCTGGCGGAGGGCACCACCCCCTACAAGGGCACCGTCCTGCAGCTGGCCAGGCACGACACGATCACGACGGAGCAGATGCGCGACGGCGAGGTCACCTTCGGCAACCTGCTGCGGCCGACCGGCACCTCGACGGTGGCCAGCTACAGCGGGATCGGGTTCCAGGAGTTCGCCGAGGAGCTGTGCCTCGACTACCGCGGGGCCACCTGCCCGGAGGCGTTCCAGCGGCTGTGGCGGCCCGCCGGGCCGGGGTACCCGGTGCCGCTCGTCGACGCCCTCCGCGTGTCGACGCTGGTCCTGCAGCGGGACCTGCTCGGCGATGCCGTGGTCGACGACCAGGCACCGCCGCCCGGCTGGCAGGTGGCCGAGCGGACCCCGGTGCGGGCCGTGTGGGTCCGCGAGCAGCCGTACGAAGACGGGTCCCGGGTGTCCTGGACCTCGCCCGGCGTCGAGGTCGTGGGCGGCTCCGCCGAGGAGGAGCGGGAGGTCGTCCGGTACCGCGCCGACGAGTCCGGCCGGGTGCTCTTCGCCCGGCTGGCGTGGCCCGGTTACTCCGCCACCGTCGACGGCGACGAGGTGCCCGTGATGGGCGGCCCGGCCGGTCTGCTCGCGGTGCGCCTCCCGGCGGGCGAGCACACCCTGGTGCTCGAGTACGCCCCGCCCGGTCTGCGGGCGGGTGCGCTGGCCGCCGGCGGCGCGGCGCTGGTGGTGCTCGCGCAGGCCGGGCTGTGGTGGTGGCAGCGGCGCCGTGCTCGGGGGCGACTGCGGGCCCGGTAGCCGCTACGGTCGCCCCCTGCCCGGCATCCTCCTCGGTGCCGGCGAGAGGGAGTGGGCGCATGGCGCAGGAGGAGCGGGGCGGGGCGGCTCGGGACCGGGTGGTGCGCGCGCTGGCCGGGCCGCTCCGGCGCCTGCTGGCGCCGCTGGTCAGGGACGCCGTCGCCGCCGAGGCGGACCGGGTCATCCGCGCCGTGCACGAGGTGGAGTTCCGCCAGCGCCGGGACCTGCTCGCCGCCGGTGAGCGGGACGCCGCGGTCAGGTCCGCGCGCTTCGCCGCGCGGGAGATGCCGACGGCCCGCGCCTTCCACGACCGGACGAGCACACTCGAGCACGGGCTGGAGATCGCCCCGCGCGGCGGGATGGCCCTGGAGTTCGGCGTGTTCGAGGGTCGTTCGCTGGAGATCGTCGCGGCCCGGCGGGGCCGGTGCGAGGTGTACGGCTTCGACTCGTTCGAGGGGCTGCCGGAGGACTACCGGCCGCACGTCCGCGCGGGTGCCTTCGCGGTGGGCTCGCTGCCCGACGTGGAAGGCGCGGAACTGGTCGTCGGTTGGTTCGAGGAGACCCTGCCGCAATTCCTGGCCTCCCACCCCGGGCCGGTGGACTTCGTGCACGTCGACGGCGACCTGTACTCCTCGGCGGTGACCGTCCTGGAGCTGGTCGGCCCGCGGCTGGCTGCCGGCTCGGTGCTGGTGTTCGACGAGTTCTTCAACTTCCCGGGCTGGGAGGCGCACGAGTTCCGGGCCTGGCAGGAGTGGCTGACCCGTACCGGCGCGCGCGCCGAGTACATGGCCTACACGTCCAACGACGAGCAGGTGGTCGTGCGCCTCACCGAGCCGGGGCGGCCGGCTGGGTGAGCACGGCACGTCTACGGCGATGACGTCCCTGCCGTTGACGGGCAGCCGGTCGTCGGAGCAGTGCGCACCGGGCCGTTCACGCAGCGTCGCGACTGCAGCAGGGTGGTGGCACGGACGGGTACGTCGGCGAGCTGTCGTCCAGGAAGGCCGGTTACGTTCCACTCCATGCGCCGGCGTCCGAACGGAGAAGACACCTTGGTCATGGCTGTCCAGCCCCAGCGGACCCAGGCTCCGGCCGCCACGGCGGAACAGGCTCCTCGCCACGGCCGTCTGCTCGCGCAGCGCACGCTGTTCGCGGGGCCCAACCCGGACGTCCCGGCCGACCTGTACTGCACGACGGTGACCGGGGTCGCGGTGCGCGACCGCACACGGCTCACCCTCGGCGGTCACGCAGCGGTCTCCACGAACGCCTACTTCGGGAGGTTCCCCGCGTCGTACTGGCAGCGGTGGACGTCCGCGCGCTCGGTCGACCTGCACGCGACCACCAGCGGAGCCGGGCTCGTCCGGGTCATGGCGTCCGACAGCGAGGGCAACCCCCGGACGGTGGCCACCGAGCAGGTCCGGGACGCCCGCGAGCAACCGCTGACGTTCACGCTGGCCCTCGACCGGTTCGTCGACGGCGGCGCGTTCTGGCTGGAGCTGGAGGCCGGCGCCGACGGGCTCGTCGTCGACGACGTGCAGTGGTCGGTCGCCCCCATCCGGCCCCGGCGGGCGACCGCGGTGGTCATCTGCACGTACAACCGGGCCGACGACTGCCTGGCCACGCTCCGCACCCTGGCGGCCGACCGCGACGTCGCCGGCGAGCTCGCGGCGGTCTACGTCGTCGACCAGGGCACGGACACCGTGGAGAGCCGCCCGGGGTTCGCCGACGTCCGCGAGGCGCTCGGACCGGCCCTGCGCTACGTGCGGCAGCCCAACCTCGGCGGGGCCGGCGGGTTCACCCGCGGCATCTACGAGGCGGTGCGGAACGAGACCGTCGAGCGGGTCAACCTGCTGCTGATGGACGACGACATCCGGCTCGAGCCCGACACCGTCGTGCGGCTCCGGGCCCTGGCCGACCGGGCGGACGAGCCGGTGCTCGTGGGCGGTCAGATGCTCAACCTGCTGCACCCCGACCGGCTGCACGTGGGGGCCGAGTCGGCGGACCTGTCCATCCTGCGGGCGGGCCAGCCGGTACCCGATGCGCTCACCAACGCCGACCTCACCGAGCGGCAGCAGGACCTGCGGATCGACGGTGACTACAACGCCTGGTGGACGTGCCTGATCCCGTCGGAGGTCGTGTCGGCGGTCGGTTACCCCCTGCCCGTCTTCTTCCAGTGGGACGACATCGAGTTCGGGCTGCGGGCGCGGGCCGCCGGCTTCCCGACGGTCACCCTGCCCGGTGCCGGCGTCTGGCACGCCGACTTCTCCTGGAAAAACTGGGACGACTGGTCGCGCTACTTCAGCTACCGCAACAGCCTGGTCACCAGCGCCCTGCACAGCGACTTCGACCGGCGCAGCATCGCCGAGCACCTCGCCAAGCAGCTCGTGGACGCCCTGGTCTCCATGCGGTACGGCCTGGCGGCGCTGCTGATCCGCGCGGTGGAGGACTTCCTCCGGGGGCCGGAGGTGCTGGCCGACGGCGGGGCGGAGACGGCGGCGCAGATCCGCAAGCTCTGGGCGGAGCACCCCGAGACGAAGAACCACCCGGTCTCGTCGGTGCCCGGTGTCGCCGCGGTCGACATGCGGCGCACCGCGCCGGCCGGTGCTCCGTCGATGCTCGGCCTGGTCCTGGTGAAGCGGATCCTCTGGCAGCTGCGCGGGCGCAACCACGGCACGGCGGCGATCACCGCTGCCGACGCCCACTGGTGGCACGTGTCCCTCTTCGACACCGCGGTGGTGACCGACCCGTCCCAGGAGGGGGTGCGGCTGCGGCGGTTCGACCGCGAGCTGATGCTGCGGTTGGCGCGGCAGGGCGCGTCGGTGCTGGTGCGTCTCGTGCGGGAGGGCAGCGGTGCCCGGGACCGCTGGCGCGCCGCGCTGCCCGAGCTCTCCGACCGGCAGACCTGGGCCCGGCTGTTCGAGCAGGGGACCGACCGCTGACCTCCGCCGGCACGCCTTGACGCCGGTCCCCTCGGCGTTGCGCCGCCGGGCCCGCGTCGGACCGGCCTAGCCTCGGACCGTCCGACGTCCGGCCGGTGGGGAGCTGCGTGCACGACCGACCCGGGTCCCGGCCGCGCCGGCTCGCCGGCACGCTCGTGGGCCTGGGGCTGCTCGCGGCGCTGACGGCCTGCGAGGTGGTCGACGCGCCCGGGAGCGGCGCCGGCACCGGAGCGGCAGCAGAGACGCCCGCACCGGTCGCGGGCTCCGCCCTGGCGGCGCTCGACGGGCTCGAGGTGAAGGGCCGGGCGCCGAAGACCGGCTACGACCGCGACCGGTTCGGCGACGGTTGGGTCGACACCGACCGCAACGGCTGCGACACGCGCAACGACGTCCTGGCCCGCGACCTGACCGGGGTGGCGTTCGAGCCGGGCACGCGCGACTGCGTCGTCCGCACCGGCGCCCTGGCCGACCCCTACTCGGGGAGCACGATCGCCTTCCGGCGTGGCCAGGACACCAGCGACGACGTGCAGGTGGACCACGTGGTCGCGCTGTCGGACGCCTGGCAGAAGGGGGCGCAGGGCTGGGACGAGGAGCGCCGGGTCCGGTTCGCCAACGACCCGCTCAACCTGCTCGCCGTCGACGGGCCGCTCAACATGCAGAAGGGCGACGGCGATGCCGCCACGTGGCTGCCGCCGGCGAGCGGCTACCGGTGCGCCTACGTGGCGCGGCAGGTCGCGGTCAAGGCCGGCTACGGGCTCTGGGTCACGCAGGCCGAGCGGGACGCCATGGCCGGCGTGCTCGCGCGGTGCCCCGAGGAGCCGCTGCCGGCCGGTGCCGCGCCGCCCGCCACCGACGGGCCCGCGCCGGACGCGGCCGCCGCGCCGATGCCGGGCTACACGGACTGCGCCGCGGTCCGCGCGGCGGGGGCGGCACCGATCCACCGGGGAGAGCCGGGCTTCTCGGAGCGGTTCGACGGCGACGGCGACGGCGTCGGCTGCGAGTCCTGACCCGGCGCCCGGCCGCCCGGGGCAGGTCTGTCCGGAGGCGGAGAGGACGGGTTCCTTCACCTATCCTGGACGGCGGTACGAGCCCCGCCGAAGCCTCGGCATGCTCGCTCAGCCTGAGACCACGAGCGCCCGCCCCACCGCGGCGGGCGCGGATTCCGGAGCGACATGACCGCCAGCACTGGCACCCGCACCCTGACCGATGGCGACTTCAAGGTCGCCGACCTCTCCCTGCACGGCTTCGGCCGCAAGGAGATCCAGCTCGCCGAGCACGAGATGCCCGGCCTCATGGCCCTGCGCGCCGAGTACGGCGACCAGCAGCCCCTCGCCGGCGCCCGCATCGCCGGCTCCCTGCACATGACGGTGCAGACCGCCGTCCTCATCGAGACCCTGGTGGCGCTCGGCGCCGACGTGCGCTGGGTCAGCTGCAACATCTTCTCCACCCAGGACCACGCCGCCGCGGCGATCGTCGTCGGCGACGGCACCCCCGAGCAGCCGGCCGGCGTCCCCGTGTTCGCCTGGAAGGGCGAGACGCTCGAGGAGTACTGGTGGTGCACCCAGCGCCTGTTCGAGTTCCGCGACGAGAGCGGCGAGGTCGTCGGCCCGAACATGCTCCTGGACGACGGCGGTGACGCCACCCTGCTGGTGCACCTGGGCACGCGCTTCGAGGCCGACGGCGCCGTCCCCGACACCACCGACGCCGACTCCGAGGAGTACGGCGTCATCCTCGACGTCCTCCGCGGCAGCCTCGCTTCCGACGCCGGGTACTGGACCCGCATCGGCCAGGGGATCACGGGCGTCACCGAGGAGACGACCACCGGTGTCATGCGCCTGTACGAGCTC
This sequence comes from Blastococcus sp. SYSU DS0533, assembly GCF_054050775.1. Taxonomy (NCBI): domain Bacteria; kingdom Bacillati; phylum Actinomycetota; class Actinomycetes; order Geodermatophilales; family Geodermatophilaceae; genus Blastococcus; species Blastococcus sp. SYSU DS0533. The sequence continues at coordinate 518,150 of NZ_JBJGZZ010000001.1, forward strand.
GCCCGCGACGGCCGGCTGCTCTTCCCGGCGATCAACGTCAACGACTCGGTCACCAAGAGCAAGTTCGACAACCTCTACGGCTGCCGGCACTCGCTGATCGACGGCATCAACCGCGCCACCGACGTGATGATCGGTGGGAAGGTCGCCGTCGTCTGCGGCTACGGCGACGTCGGCAAGGGGTGCGCGGAATCCCTGCGCGGCCAGGGCGCCCGGGTCATCGTCACCGAGATCGACCCGATCAACGCCCTGCAGGCGGCGATGCACGGCTACGAGGTGACCACGCTCGACGAGGTCATCGGCAAGGCCGACATCATCATCACCGCGACCGGCAACAAGGACATCATCTCGGCCGAGCAGCTCGGCCGGACCAAGCACCAGGCGATCATCGGCAACATCGGGCACTTCGACAACGAGATCGACGTGGCCGGCCTGGCCCGCACCCCCGGCGTCGAGCGGACGACGATCAAGCCGCAGGTCGACGAGTGGCGGTTCGCCGACGGCCACACGATCATCCTGCTGTCGGAGGGGCGGCTGCTGAACCTCGGCAACGCCACCGGGCACCCCAGCTTCGTCATGAGCGCCTCGTTCTCCAACCAGGTGCTCGCCCAGATCGAGCTGTGGAACAACCGCGCCGCCTACGAGGGGCAGACCCCCGGCGTCACCGTGCTGCCGAAGAAGCTGGACGAGCACGTGGCGCGGCTGCACCTCGACGCGCTCGGCGTGAAGCTCACCGAGCTGACGAAGGTGCAGGCCGACTACATCGGCGTGCCGGTCGAGGGTCCTTACAAGAGCGACCACTACCGCTACTGAAAGGACCCGGCTGCTCCCCGCCACCCGCTTCGCGCGCCGCGGGTCCCTGCAGCCGGGCCGTTCCAGGACCGTCACCTAGGGGGCATAGGAGGCTCTCCCTGCGTCTCGGGGCTCCGATGCGCAGGTAGAGCTTCCTATGCCTCGTGGTCGTCAGGGCCGTCCCAGGCGTCCCGGCAGCCACCCGCGCGGGTGGGGTGCGACCCCCTCGACGCCCTGAACAGCGCAGAATGGGCGTCGTGCCACCCACCGCTCCCCAGAACGGGCCCAGCCGCGGCCGTGTCCTCGTCGTCGACGACGACGCCGCCCTCGCCGAGATGCTCGGCATCGTGCTGCGCCGGGAGGGGTACGAGCCCGCCTTCGTCTCCGACGGCAACCGCGCGGTCGGCGTCTTCCAGCAGACCCGGCCGGACCTGGTGCTGCTCGACCTGATGCTGCCCGGGCGCAACGGGCTGCAGATCTGCCAGGACATCCGCACCCAGTCCACGGTGCCCATCGTCATGCTCACCGCGAAGGGCGACACGATCGACGTCGTCCAGGGGCTCGAGGCCGGCGCCGACGACTACGTCACCAAGCCCTTCAAGCCGGTCGAGCTCGTCGCCCGCGTCCGGGCGCAGCTCCGGCGGGGGGAGACCGGGCAGGCGGAGAACCTCAGCATCGGTGACGTGCAGATCGACGTCCCGGCGCACCAGGTCAGCCGGGACGGGGTCCCGATCGCGCTGACGCCCCTGGAGTTCGACCTGCTGGTGGCGCTCGCCCGCAAGCCCCGCCAGGTGTTCACCCGGGAGCTGCTGCTGGAGCAGGTGTGGGGCTACCGGCACGCCGCCGACACCCGCCTGGTCAACGTGCACGTGCAGCGGCTGCGGGCCAAGGTCGAGAAGGACCCCGAGAAGCCCGAGGTGGTGCTCACCGTGCGCGGCGTGGGCTACAAGGCCGGCCCGCCGTGACCGGGGGAGACCCGGGTGTCCCCGTGCGCGGGCTCCCCGCTGCCGGCGCCGGCCGGGTGACACTGGAGCGGTGACCGCCACCCGGACCCCCGAGTCGGGCACGGGTGCGGACCGGCCCCCGCAGCGGGGGGGCACCCGGCCGGGCAGCCGCGAGGAGCTGGTCCGGCTGGGGCGCGGGCTGCGCCGCCGGGCCGGGCGGGCGCGCCGCCGCGCGAGACGGACCCTGGGCGAGCTCGGCGCCCGCGCTGCGCAGACCTGGCGCTCCTCGCTGCAGGTGCGGATCGGCGCCATCACGATGCTGCTCGCCGGCACCGTGGTCGTGATCGTGAGCCTCGTGCTGTTCAGCCAGATCAAGGACCAGCTGCTCGACGTGAAGCGGCAGGCCGCGATCGACCAGGTGCAGGCCGGCGTCGTCTACGCCCAGAGCGAGGTCGCCGGCATCGCGACCGGTGACGCCGCCAGCGTCCGGGCCACCCTCGCCCGCACCGTGAACCAGCTGCTGGACCGCGGCGGCGCGGCCGGCGACTTCGACGTCGTCATGGTCTACCGCCCCTCCGGCGGCACCGAGATCCCCGCCACCAACCAGCGGCCGCTCACCGCCGCGCTGCCCCAGGAGCTCCGGGCCGCCGTGGATGCCGGAAACCAGGCGTCGAAGTACGACATGGTCCCCGGCGACGCGGGTGACCCCCGGCCCAGCCTGGTGGTCGGCGCGCCGGTGACCGGGGACGCGCAGGGGCCCGACCGGATCGAGCTCTACTACGTCTTCCCGCTCCAGCAGGAGCAGGAGAGCCTCGGCCTGATCCGCACCACCGTGCTCATCAGCGGTGTCGCGCTCACCCTGCTGGTGGTCGGCATCGGCGTCCTGGTCACCCGGCTGGTCGTCGACCCCGTGCGGCAGGCGGCCGGTACCGCGCAGCGGCTCGCCGAGGGGCAGCTCGAGGAGCGCATGGCGGTCCGCGGGGAGGACGACCTGGCGCGGCTGGCGACCAGCTTCAACGCGATGGCCGACAGCCTCCAGCGGCAGATCACCCAGCTCGAGGGCCTCTCCCAGCTCCAGCAGCGGTTCACCTCCGACGTGTCCCACGAGCTGCGCACCCCGCTGACCACCGTGCAGATGGCCGCCGAGGTCCTGCACGAGGCCCGGGGCGACTTCCCGGCGCACGTGGCCCGCTCCGCCGAGCTGCTGCGCGCCGAGCTCGACCGGTTCGAGGCGCTGCTCACCGACCTGCTGGAGATCAGCCGGTACGACGCCGGCGCCGCCGTGCTCGACTCGGCCCCGGCCGAGATGGGGGCGCTGGTCGGCCGGGTCGTCGACGGGATGAGCGCGCTCGCCGAGCGGCACGCCTGCGAGCTGGTGGTCGCCCGGCCGGACGAGGGCGTCCTCGCCGAGGTCGACGTCCGCCGGGTCGAGCGGATCCTGCGCAACCTGGTCGGCAACGCGATCGAGCACGGGGCCGGGCGGCCGGTCGAGATCACGCTCGCCGCCAACCGCTCGGCGGCGGCGGTCACCGTCCGCGACCACGGCGTGGGCCTGAGCGCCGGTGAGGCCCAGCACGTGTTCGACCGGTTCTGGCGGGCGGACCCCTCGCGGGTGCGCACCGTCGGCGGCAGCGGGCTCGGTCTGTCGATCAGCCTCGAGGATGCCCGCCTGCACGGTGGCTGGCTGCAGGTGTGGGGCCAGCCCGGCGCGGGTGCCCAGTTCCGGCTCACCCTTCCGCTGGTCGCCGGCACCGACCTGACCAGCTCCCCGCTGCCCCTGCGACCGGTGAAGCTGCGCCGCCCGGAGGCGCTGCGGTGACCCGGCGCGCACCGGTCGTCCTGGCGCTGCTCACGGCCGTGCTGACGCTGGTCTCGTGCTCCACCGTGCCGACCGACTCCGCGACGGTGCTGATCACCCAGGCGCCGGCCGGCGTCCCCGAGGCCGTCGGCATCGAACCGGTCGCCCCGGCGCCCGGCGCCAGCGCCGAGGAGATCGTCCGCCAGTTCGTCGACGCGGCGGCCAGCACCGTCCGGCGGCACCCGGTGGCCCGGCAGTACCTCGCGCCGGGCCCGGCCGAGACGTGGGCGGACGACAGCGGGATCAGCGTCATCGGCAGCGACTACGCCGTGGTGACGACGGACGAAGGCGCGGTGACCGTGACCGCCAACCTGATCGGGACCGTCGACCCCCGCGGGGTGTTCACCGTGGCCGAGCGTGGCGTCTTCACCCGCGACTTCACCCTGGAGCAGGTCGACGGCGAGTGGCGGATCACCAACCCGCCCGACGGGCTGATCATGCTCGAACCCGACTTCCGGCGGCTCTACGACCCGGTGGACGCCTACTTCCTCGACCCGACCGCGTCGCGCGTGGTGCCCGATACCCGCTACCTCATCCGCGGTGAGTCCCAGCCCACCGCGGTGGTGGAGCGGCTGATCACCGGTCCCTCGGCAGCGCTGGCCGCCGGCGTGCTCAACCCGCTGAGCGGCGTGGAGCTGACCTCCACCGTCACCGTGGAGGGGCAGACCGCCACCGTGGAGCTCAGCGGCCTGCCGGCGGAGCCCGGCCCGCTGCTGGCCGAGGTCTGCGCGCAGCTGGTGTGGAGCCTGCAGCAGCTGGTCCGGCCGCGGATCGTCAACGTCGTCGTCCTGCTGGACGGGGAGCCGATCACCCCCGACGGGGTGCCGCGGCAGCAGACGATCGAGGACTGGGCCTCGTTCGACCCGGACGCGGTGCCGGTCGACGGGGTCGGCCACTACGTCGACGCCGGGGCCGTGGAGACGGTCCCGCGGGGCGACCCGGTGCCCGGCCCGGCGGGGGAGGGGCGCTACGGGCTGGACAGCGCCGCCGTCGCGGCGGCCGGTGGCCAGCTGTCCTTCCTCACCGGCGTCCGCACCGACGAGGCCGGTGCGACGCTGCTCGCCGGTCCCTACGGCGGCGAGCTGGCCCCCGTGCTCAGCGGGTCCTCGATCAGCGCGCCCACCGTGGCCGCCACCCGCACCGAGGCGTGGGTCGTGCGGGACGGCGCCGAGCTCGTCCGGGTGCCCGCCGGGGGCCCGCCGCAGCCGGTCGCCGCCCCCACCCTCCCGGGCCTCGGGCGCACCGACGTGCTGCAGCTCTCGCCCGACGGGGTGCGCGCCGCCGTCGTGGTCGAGGGCGCCCAGGGACGACGGGTGCACGTCGGCACCGTGGTCCGGTCCGCGGACGACGGCGCGGTGGTGCTGCGCGACCTGCGCGACGTGGCGCCCACCCTGACCGGCGTCATCGACGTCGGGTGGCGCGACAGCGGCAGCCTCATGGTGCTCGCGGGCGATGCGGGGGAGGACCGCATCGTGCCGTACACGGTGGGCGTCGACGGCTGGGGGCTGGCGCCGGTGTCGACCTCCGGGCTGCCCAGCCAGCCGACCGCGCTCGCGGTCGCCCCGTCGCGCCAGGCGCTGGTGAGCGCCGGCGCCACGATCTGGCAGCTCTCCGGCGGCCGGTGGGTGACCCTCGTCCGCGGCGCCGAACCGCTGCCCGGGACGGCGCCGTTCTACCCGTCGTGAGGCGGGCGTCGTCCACAGGGGCAGGACCCCGTCCTCCTCAGGCCTCGCACGCTGGCCCGAGCCCCTGGACGGGGCCATAAGCTGCCGTGATGCTCAGCGCGATCGGCGGGGTGCTGTCGGCGCTGTCCGACCTGGTGCTGCCCCGCGCCTGCGCCGGCTGCGGGGTGCCGGGCGCGGTGCTGTGCGCCCGTTGCGCCCGGCTGCTGGCGGCGCCGCACCTGGCCTCGCCCCGGCGCTTCCCGCCGGGCTTCCCCCCGACGGTCGCCGCCGCTGCCTACGCCGGCCCGGTGCGCCCGGTCGTCAACGCCTTCAAGGAGCAGGGCCGGGCGGAGCTCGCCGCACCGCTGGGCACCGCGCTGGCGCTCGCCGTCGCCGCCGTCCGGCTGGGTGTCGAGGGCGAGCCCCCGCTGCTGCTCGTGCCGGTCCCCGCGTCCCGCGCCGCACTCCGGTCCCGGGGCCGGGACCACGTGCGCGAGCTGACCCGTCGCGCCGTGGTGGAGCTGCGGGCGGCCGGGGTCGTGGCGGACGAGGGCCGGGTGCTGCGCAGGCGCGGCCGTGTCCGGGACTCGTCGGGGCTGTCCGCGGCCGAGCGGCGGGCCAATCTGACCGGCACCTTCGAGGTCACCGGCCCGGGGGCGCCCGCCGGTGCCCTGGTCGTGCTGGTCGACGACGTGGTCACCACGGGGGCGACGCTGACCGAGGCGGCGCGGGCGCTGGCGGCTCTCCCGAGCGCGGCCGGCGGTGTGGTCGCAGCGGTCGTCGCGGCCACCCCGCGGGCGCCGGCCGGCCCGCCGCGGGGCACCACCGGGAGCGCCGCGTACCGGTCCGGGACCGTCCTCCACCACGACCTCGATCGACTGTCGCGGTCCCGGGGTAGGGACTAGCGTCGAAGCGACCGAAGCCCGTCCCCAACCGGGAGGTCTCATGGAGATCGTGGTCCGTGGTCGCAACGTCGAAGTCCCCGAGCACTACCGCCAACACGTCGAGGACAAGGTCGGGCAGCTGGAGCGGTTCGACGCCAAGCTGTCTCGCATCGACGTCGAGCTCTTCCACGAGAAGAACCCCCGCCAGTCGGCCAGCTGCCAGCGCGTGGAGATCACGCTGCGCGGCAAGGGTCCCGTGGTCCGCGCCGAGGCGGCGGGCCCGGACTTCTACGCGGCGCTGGACCTGGCCTGCGGGAAGCTGGACAACCGGCTGCGCCGGGCGGCCGACCGCCGCCGGGTGCACCACGGCCGGCGGACCCCGGACAGCGTGCGCCTCACCGGCGCCGCGCCGGACACCGGTCACCCCGAGCTGACTATCCAGCAGCAGCTCGAGCTGGACCGCGAACTCGCCTCGGGGCCGCACGTCACCGACCTCGACGAGCACCTGCCCGGGCAGATCGTCCGGGAGAAGCACCACCCGGCGACGCCGATGACCGTCGACCAGGCGCTCCACGAGATGGAGCTGGTCGGCCACGACTTCTTCCTCTTCCAGTGCGCCGACACCGGCCAGCCGACGGTCGTCTACCGCCGGCACGCCTACGACTACGGGCTCATCCGCCTCGCGCCCGTGTCGCAGGACGGCGGTGCCCCGGTGTCCGCGCCGGCCACGGTGCCGCAACCGGCGAACGCCTGACCGGTGCGGGGCACGGCCGCCGGCCGTGCCCCGCACCGTTGCCGGCCGCACCCCGCCCCGGCGTCCGGCCCGTGCCCTGCTCAGTCGCCGGCGAGCCGGCCGAACAGCACCGCGTCGGTCCGGCTGCCGTCGCGCTGGTCCAGGCAGCCGCGCACCACGCCCTCCTCGCGGAAGCCCGCGCGCCGCGCCACGGCCTGCGAGACGGTGTTCGCCACGTCGACGAACAGGTGCACCCGGGGGGCGCCGAGCCCGATCGCCCATCCGGCGAGCGCGTGCGCGGTCTCCGCGGCGTAGCCGTTGCCGCGCGCCCAGGGCGCGACCGTGTAGCCGATCTCCGGGCCGAGCCGTCCGGGGCGGAGGTACAGGCCCGCCGTGCCGGCCAGCTCACCGCCGGCCTCGATGACGACGGACAGCCCCGTTCCGTCGACCCGCTCCCGCATGGCCATGTCCTCGACGAACCGGCGGGCGTCCTCGCGCGTGTAGGGCACCGGGATCGTCGAGATCCAGCGCTGGGTCTCCGGGTCCTGCGAGGCGCGGTGCACCGCCTCGACATCGGCCGGGCGGAAGGGGCGCAGCACCAGCCGCTCGGTCCGCACCGTCTCGGTGGTCATGTCGACGGCGGAGAGGTCCACCGCGCCATCCTCAGGCGTTGCCGAGGATGCGGTCCACCGAGATCTCGATGACCACCCGGGCCGGGTTCTCCCGGGGCTGGCGGTACCGCCGCGCGTACCGCGCCACGGCGTCGGTCACCGACGCGGCGTCGTCGCGCACCACCGCCGTCCCCTCCAGGGTCGTCCAGCGCCGCCCGTCGACCTGGCAGACGGCGACCCGCGCCTGTCCCGCCCGGACGTGCCGGGCCTTGGCGGAGGTGCCGGAGGTGATCACCCGGGCGGTCCGCGTCGCCGCGTCGTAGGTGACGCCGACCGGGACGACGTGCGGCGTGCCGTCGGGGCGCAGCGTGGTCAGCGTCGCGAGGTGCCGCTCGGTCAGGAACTCCAGCAGTCCGGCGCCCGGGTCGGACGGATCGCGAGCCATCGCTGCAGCGTACGGATGGGACGCGTGGTGCCCCGGGCGGTCACCACGTCCGCAGCCGCGGCCGCGCCGCCTACGCTGGGGTCGTGCTGTTCTCGAAGATCCTCCGTGCCGGTGAGGGCAAGCTCGTCCGACGCCTCGGCAGAATCGCCGACGCGGTGGAGTCGCTCGCCGACGACTACACCGACCTCTCCGACGCGGAGCTCCGGGCGAAGACCGACGAGTTCAAGGAGCGCCACGCCGACGGGGAGTCCCTCGACGCGCTGCTGCCCGAGGCGTTCGCCGTCGTCCGCGAGGCGGCCACCCGCACCCTGGGGCAGCGGCACTTCCGCGTGCAGCTCATGGGCGGCGCGGCGCTGCACCTGGGCAACATCGCCGAGATGCGCACCGGTGAGGGCAAGACGCTCACCGGCGTCCTGCCCGCCTACCTCAACGCGCTGTCCGGCAAGGGCGTCCACGTCGTCACGGTCAACGACTACCTGGCCAAGCGCGACGCCGAGTGGATGGGCCGGGTGCACCGCTTCCTGGGGCTGTCGGTCGGCAGCATCCTGTCGGGCCAGACGCCCGCGCAGCGGCGCGAGCTGTACGCCTGCGACATCACCTACGGCACCAACAACGAGTTCGGCTTCGACTACCTGCGCGACAACATGGCCTGGAGCAAGGCTGACCTGGTGCAGCGCGGGCACCACTTCGCGATCGTCGACGAGGTCGACTCCATCCTCATCGACGAGGCACGCACCCCGCTGATCATCAGCGGCCCCGCGGAGACCAGCGCCAAGTGGTACGGCGAGTTCGCCCGCCTGGTCCCGATGATGAAGCGTGACGTCCACTACGAGGTGGAGGAGGACAAGCGCACCGTCGCCGTCACCGAGGAGGGCGTCGAGTTCGTCGAGGACCAGCTCGGCATCGACAACCTGTACGAGGCGGCGAACACCCCGCTGATCAGCTACCTGAACAACGCCCTCAAGGCCAAGGAGCTGTTCAAGAAGGACCAGCAGTACATCGTCAGCAACGGCGAGGTGCTCATCGTCGACGAGTTCACCGGGCGCGTGCTGGCCGGGCGCCGCTACAACGAGGGCATGCACCAGGCCATCGAGGCCAAGGAGAAGGTGAAGATCAAGGACGAGAACCAGACGCTCGCCACGATCACCCTCCAGAACTACTTCCGGCTCTACGAGAAGCTGTCCGGGATGACCGGCACGGCCCAGACCGAGGCCGCCGAGCTGCACCAGACCTACAAGCTGGGCGTCGTCCCGATCCCCACGAACCGGCCGATGGTCCGGCAGGACCGCTCCGACGTCATCTACAAGACGGAGAAGGCCAAGTTCGAGGCCGTCGTCGACGACATCGCCGAGCGGCACGAGGCCGGGCAGCCGGTGCTGGTCGGCACCGCGAGCGTCGAGAAGTCCGAGGTGCTCTCGAAGTTCCTGCTCCGGCGGGGCATCCCGCACGAGGTGCTGAACGCCAAGAACCACGCGCGCGAGGCGGCGATCGTCGCCCAGGCCGGCCGCCCCGGGGCGGTCACCGTGGCCACCAACATGGCCGGCCGCGGCACCGACATCCAGCTCGGCGGCAACGCCGAGTTCATCGCCGACGAGGCGCTGCGCGCCCGCGGGCTCTCCCCGGCGGAGACCCCCGAGGAGTACGAGGCGGCCTGGGACGAGGCGCTCGAGGCCGCCAAGGCGCAGGTCAAGGCCGAGCACGAGGAGGTCACCGAGGCCGGGGGACTGTACGTCCTCGGCACCGAGCGGCACGAGAGCCGGCGCATCGACAACCAGCTGCGCGGGCGGTCGGGCCGGCAGGGCGATCCGGGGGAGTCGCGGTTCTACCTCTCCCTGGGCGACGACCTCATGCGCCGGTTCAACGGCCCGATGCTCGAGTCGATGATGAACACCCTGCGGGTGCCCGACGACCAGCCCATCGAGTCGAAGATGGTCAGCCGGGCGATCCTCTCGGCGCAGACGCAGGTGGAGCAGCAGAACTTCGAGGTCCGCAAGAACGTCCTCAAGTACGACGAGGTGCTCAACCGCCAGCGCACGGTCATCTACGACGAGCGGCGGAAGGTGCTCGAGGGCGCCGACCTGCACGAGCAGGTGCGGTCGATGGTCGACGACGTGGTCTCCGCCTACGTGGACGGCGCCACCGAGACCGGGTACGCGGAGGACTGGGACCTCGACCAGCTGTGGACCGGGCTCAAGGCGCTCTACCCGGTGGGGATCACCGCCGAGGAGCTCGTCGGGCAGAAGGCCGGCGGCGAGCAGTCCGACCTCTCCGCCGAGGACCTGAAGACGACCCTGCTCGACGACGTCCACCGTGCCTACGAGGAGCGCGAGGCGGCGCTCGGTGCCGAGGTCATGCGCGAGCTGGAGCGGCGGGTGCTGCTCAGCGTGCTGGACCGCAAGTGGCGCGAGCACCTCTACGAGATGGACTACCTGCGGGCCGGCATCCACCTGCGCGCGATGGCGAACCGCGATCCCGTCGTGGAGTACCAGCGCGAGGGCTACGACATGTTCGTGGCGATGCTCGACGGCATCAAGGAGGAGTCCGTCGGCTTCCTCTTCAACCTCGAGGTGAAGACCAAGGAGCAGCAGGAGTCCGAGGCGAAGGCCAAGCAGGCCGAGGCCGAGGCGAAGGCGCTCGCCGCTGCCCAGGAGGGGACGGCCAAGGTGCTCGCCCGCCAGGCCGCCGCGGCTCGCGCGGCGGCCGGGACGGCGGCGGCCGCCACGGCCCGCCGGTCCGCTCCGGTTCCCGAGGCGCCGGCGGCGCCCGTGACCGAGGCGGCGCCCGCGGCGTCGGCGGCTCCCGAGGTGCCCGCTCCCGAGGCGCCCGCGGCCGCGGAGCCGGTGGTGGAGAAGGCGGCTCCGGAGCTGACGGTGAAGGGGCTCGACGAGCCGCGCCGCGCGCCGGAGAACCTCACCTACTCCGCGCCCAGCCTGGACGCCTCCCCGGCCGAGAGCGGTCGCGCCAAGGCGGCGAAGACGGCCACGGTCACCGGAACCAAGGAGACCCCGCGGAACGCACCCTGCCCGTGCGGCTCGGGCCGCAAGTACAAGCAGTGCCACGGAGCGGCAGGCAGCTGAGGGAGGACCCCGTCCCGCTCACCCCTCGCACGCTCGGGGCGCGCCTCCGGACGGGGCCTAACCGATCTGCAGGGCCGTGCAGCGCCACCGGCCGTCCATGCCCTCCAGCCGCGCCGCCACGGCGTGCGCGCGCCCGCCGCGGTGGGCGACGGCGCTGATCTCCGCAACGCCGTCCACGGGCTCGCAGACGCGCACCGGGCCGATCACCACCGGCCCGGTGCCCTCGGCGCACCACCGCGGCCGGCGTCCGGCGGCCAGCGCGGCGTAGACGCCCGTCGAGGTCAGCGGCTGCAGCTGGGCAAGCGGGCGGCGGCCGGTGAACGCCTCGAGCGCGGTGGTCACCAACCGCCGGGCCGCCGCGCCCGCGGGTGGGAGCTCGGCCCGGCCGGTCGGCACCGGCCCGAACTGGTCGTGGGCGGGAGCGGGCGAGGCGGCGACCGGCCGTGGTCCCGGGGGCAGGACCGGCCGGGGGAGCGCCCGGCCCGGCCGGAGCAGGCGCAACGCCGGCCGCGGGTCACCCGGGGGCTGCGGGGTGGGGACGACGGTCAGCTGCAGGGCCGGCGGGGGGGCCGGGACGGTGCGGGACGGTGCGGTCATCGGGGACTCCCGGGTTCGGCGGTGGTGGACGGGCGGGGTCAGGGCAGGGCCGGCGGCCGGAGCACCTGCCCCGGCAGCAGCAGGTCGGGGTCGGGGCCGATCACCTCGGCGTTGGCCTGCCACCAGGCCGTGACGGCGGTGGCCACCTCCGCGTCGGACGGTGCGCGTCCGCGGGTGCGCGCCAGGTGGTCCTCGGCGATGCGCCAGAGGCACTCGCCGCGCAGGACGACGTGCTCGCCGTCCGCCGGCGCCGGTGGCCAGTCGGGCACGGCGACGGGGTCCGCGGCGCCGTCCCGGGCGGGCGCGGCGGCCGCCGCAGGCCAGTCGGGGACGGCCGGCGGCACCGGCGTGGGCGGCGCAGCGCGCGCCTCGTCCGCCGCGGCGGCCGTCGCGGCCGGGAGCCCTGCCACCACCGCCCCCGCCAGCGGGGGTGCGATGCCCAGGCCCAGGCCCAGGAGCAGGGCGGCGGCCCGCCGGGCGCCGGAGGGGAGCACGCCGCGGAGCGCGCCCGTGGCGAGCGCGCCGACGGCCCCGGGCAGCGCCGAGCACGCGGTGAGCGCGAGCCCGAGGGCACCCCAGCCCCACACCGTCCACGCGAGCAGCCCCACGAGGTGCACGACCACGACGTCGGGTCCCGCGGCGTCGGCCGTGCGCTGGGCGACGGCGAGGGCGGCCAGCGAGGCGGCCGGCGTCGGGGTGAGCTGCACCAGGACGGCGGCGACGCCGGCCATCCCGAGGCTCGTCGCGAGCAGTCGTCGCACCGACACCGGCTCCTCCTCCGCGTTGACGTCGCGTGACTAAAGCAACCAAACACAGGCAAATGCAAACCGTTGCACTGATTTAGGCTGAGTGGCGTGCGGTGGCAGCAGCTGTTCGCGGACCTGCAGACGCAGTTCGAGGCCGCGGAGGACGAGCAGGACCGGGCGGAGTGGGCCTCGCGCGCCCGGGCGGAGATCGGTGCCGTACGGCTGGCCGAGCGGATCGCGGGATCCCTCGGCGCGGAGCTCGTGGTGACGTGCCGGGGAGCGGGCCGGGTCCGCGGCGTGCTCGTCGCGCAGGGGAGCGACTGGTTGCTGCTCGCCGACGACCGGGGGCGGGACCAGCTGGTGGCGGTGCCGGCGGTCCGCGCCGTCGACGGGCTGGGGCGCTGGACGGCGACGGCCGACGGGTCTGGGTCGGTGCGCGCCCGGCTGGACCTGCGTCGCGCGCTGCGCGGCCTGGCCCGCGATCGCAGCGCCGTCCAGCTCGTGCTGGACGACGGCACGCAGCTGACCGGGACGATCGACCGGGTGGGGGCCGACTACGTGGAGCTGGCCGAGCACGCGGCGGACCAGCCACGTCGCGCCGGGGCGGTGCGCCGGGTCTCGGCGGTGGTGGTCGACGCGGTGGCCGTGGTGCGCACCCTGGCGCCCGGCTGGGACTGAGCGGTCAGCCGCGCTGCTCGGCGGCGTCGGCCGCGGCGGTGGACCCGGCGGCCGGCTCCGGCGGCACGGTGCCGGCGCGGGCCTCGGCGTACTTCTGCTGGATGAAGCGCTCCAGCTCGTCGACCTCGACGCGCCACTGGCCGCGCCCGCCGATCTGGATGGCGATCAGCTCCTTGCGGCGCACCAGCGCATAGGCCTGCGACCACGAGACGTTGAGGATCTCCGCGACGTCGTCGAGGGTCAGGAAGCGTGGTGTGGGCATCGGCGTCTCCATCCGTTCGCGACCCAGTCTGTCAGCCGTGCCGGTGGTCCGTGGCGACGGTCCACACCCGAACGTGTGGACGGCGGATGCACGAACTCGCACGCGTACCGCATCATCGGCGTCCCAACGCCGTCAACGGCCCGTTCCCGCGGCCGGCGCCCGACCGGGCCGGCGGCGTGCCGGCAGAGAAGAGGTCGCGTGACCGCCGTGCGGACCCCGGGCGCCGTCCCCGGCACCAGCGAGCTGCCGGCCGGGCCCTCCCCGCGACGGGTCCGGACGCCGGGCTGGCTGGACCTCCGCCTCGTCCTGGGCGTGCTGCTCGTCCTCGCCTCGGTGCTCCTCGGGGCGCGGGTGGTCGGCGCCGCGGACGCCACCGTGCCGGTCTGGAGCGCGGCCGGGGACCTCGCGGCCGGGACGGTGCTGACCGCCGAGGACCTGGTGGTGGTCGACGTCCGGCTCGACGACGCCGCGGAGAAGTACCTCTCGGGCAGCACCCGCCCCGAAGGCAGCGCGCTCTCCCGTGGCGTGCGGGCGGGCGAGCTGCTGCCCCGCTCGGCTCTCGAGGAACCGTCGGAGCTGGTCCAGCTCGCCCTGCCGGTCCAGGCCGGCTACGTGCCGCCGGGCTTGCGTCGCGGGCAGTTGGTCGACGTGTACGCCGTCGCCGATCCCGCCGTCGGCGCCACCGGCGCGGAGCTGGGCAGCGTCGCACTCGTCGTCGGCGCCGCGCCGCTGCAGGCGGTGTCGGGCGGCACCGACGGTGTCCTGTCGACCCCGACCACCACGGTGCAGGTCGTGGTCGGCGTGGTGGCCGGCGACGCCGCCGACGTCCTGGCGTCCATCGCCGGCCGGCCCCTCGTGGTGGTCGCCCACCCCGCCGGGGCGACGGCGGAGGGGAGCCCGGTGGCCGCGGCGCGCACCGGCCGGGCACTCCCGGCACCGACGTCCTCGCCGGCGTCGTCGTCCCCGGCGCCGGGCGCGCCGGCCGTGGCGACCGAGGGTGCGGCCGCGCCGGCGGGACCGGCCGGCTGATGGGGATCCAGGTCTTCACCGCCGTCACCGGCGCCGGCTGGGAGTCCGCGCTGGTCGGTGCGCTCGACCGCGACGACCACGGGGTCACCGTCGTCCGGCGCTGCGTCGACGTCTCCGACCTGCTCGCGGCCGCGGCCACCGGCACCGGCCAGGCGGCACTGCTGTCGGCGGAGCTGCGCCGGCTCGACGGCGACGCGGTCGCCCGGCTGCGCGCGGCGGGCGTCGCGGTGGTCGGGCTGGTCGAGCCCGGCGACGAGGTCGCGGCGCAGCGGCTGCGCCGGCTCGGGGTCGCCGAGGTGCTGCCGGCCGACGCCGCCCCGGAGTCGATCGCCGAGGCGCTGCGGGCCGCGGTCGCCGGTGCCCCGGCGCCCGGGCACGACGTCGCCGACCTCCGCGCGGCGCTCCCGATCCCCGTCGCGCCCGTGGAGCCGGAGCGGCCGCGGGGCGACCGGGGCCGCGTGGTGGCGGTGTGGGGTGCGACCGGGGCCCCGGGCCGGACGACGGTCGCGGTGGGACTGGCCGACGAGGCCGCCCGGCTGGGCGTGCCCACCCTGCTGGTCGACGCGGACGTCCACGGCGGCGTGGTCGCCCAGGTGCTCGGGCTGCTCGACGAGTCACCCGGGCTCGCCGGCGCGGCCCGGCAGGCGGGCCTCGGGACCCTGGACGCGGCCGCGCTCGCGTCGCTGGCGTGGCAGGTCCGGCCGGACCTGCGGGTGCTGACCGGCCTCGCCCGCGCCGACCGGTGGCCCGAGCTGCGCCCGACCGGGGTGGCGGCGGTGCTCGACACGGCCCGCCACCTCGCGCAGCTCACCGTCGTCGACTGCGCGTTCGGCGTGGAGGACGACGAGGAGCTCTCCTACGACACCGCGGCTCCGCGCCGCAACGGCGCCACCCTGGCCGTCCTGGAGCACGCCGACACGGTGCTGTGCGTCTCCGGGGCGGACCCGGTCGCCCTCCAGCGGTGCGTGCGGGCGCTCGACCAGCTGCACGACGTCCTGCCCAGCGTCGAGCCGGTGCTCGTGGTGAACCAGCTTCGCCGCGGGCCGGTGCCCGGCGACCCGCGCCAGGAGATCGGTGACGCGCTGGAGCGGTTCACCGGCCAGCGCCCCCGCTCCTTCCTCCCGGCCGATCGCCGGGCGACCGACGCCGCCCTCGCGGTCGGCCGCACCCTGGCCGAGGCGGCGGCCGGCTCGGCCCTGCGGGCGGAGCTGCGGGCGCTCGCCGCCCGGTTGGCCGGTGTGCCCGCGCCCCCGGCGGGCCGGAGGGGCGGGCTGCGCGCCCGGCGGGCTGAGCGGGGGCTGTCCGGATCGCAGCCCGCGTCGTAGCGTGGGGGATCACGCGGGGAGGGGAACGATGGTCGAGCGGCTGGGCACCCTGGAAGCCTCCTTCCTCTACCTGGAGGAGCCCGGCACCCCCATGCACGTCGGCGGGGTGATCGTCCTCGAGACGCCCCCGGGCGGCCTGGACGCCCTGGCGGCGCTGGTCGAGGCGCGGCTACCCCTGGTGCCCCGGTACCGGCAGCGGGTGGCGGAGGTGCCCGGTCACCTCGCCAACCCCGTGTGGGTGGACGACCCCGAGTTCGACATCACCTACCACCTGCGCCGGTCGGGGCTCCCGCGGCCGGGCACCGAGCAGCAGCTGCTCGACCTGGTCTCCCGGCTGATGTCGCGGCCCCTGGATCGCCGGCGCCCCCTGTGGGAGGCCTACCTCGTCGAGGGGCTCGAGGGGGAGAAGGTCGCGGTGGTGACCAAGACCCATCCCGCGCTGGTGGACGGGCTCAGCGCCGTCGACATCGGCCAGGTGCTGCTCGACGCCTCCCCGGACGCGCCGGTCCCCGAGCCGGTGGAGTGGCGGCCCCGGCGCCCGCCCTCCGGTGCGGAGCTGGTGTGGGCGGCCTTCGAGGACTACCGCCGCCACCCGTCCTCCCTGGTGGAGCTCGCCCGCTCCGCGGTCACGGATGCGCGGGCCACCGCCGTGCGGATCGGTGGGGTGGCCGGCGGGCTGGCGCGCACGGCGCGGTCGGCGATCCTCCCGGCGCCGCACAGCCCGCTGAACGCGCCCATCGGGCGCCAGCGTCGGGTCGCGGTGGCGCGCGCCGACCTCGACGACCTCAAGCGCGTACGCAAGGCTCACGGCGGGACGGTCAACGACGTGCTGCTGACCGTCGTCGCGGGGGCCCTGCGGGAGTGGCTGCTCTCGCGTGGCGAACCGCTGGTCGGCGGCACGTCGGTGCGCGCCCTGGTGCCGGTGTCGGTCCAGGACGAGGACGGCGCCGGCGTCAACCAGGTCACCTCGCACCTGGTCGACCTGCCGGTGGGCGAGCCCAACCCCCGCGTCCGCCTGGCCCGGCTCACCTACGCCATGCGCGGGCTGACCCAGCACGGGCGGTCGGTGGGCGCGGACAGCCTCATCGCACTGACCGGCTTCGCCCCCTCCACGCTGCACGCGCTCGGTGCCCGCGCGGCGCGCGGGCTCTCCCGGCGGCTGTTCAACCTGGTCGTCACGAACGTGCCCGGCCCGCAGCTGCCCCTGTACGCCGCCGGCGGCCGGGTGCTCGACGTCTTCCCCGTCGTGCCGCTGGCGCGGGGGCAGGGGCTCTCGATCGGCATGACCTCCTACGACGGCACGGTGTTCTTCGGCCTGAACGCCGACCGCGACAGCGTCAGCGACGTCGAGGTGCTCGCCGACCTCATCGAGCAGGAGGTCGCGGGGCTGGTCGAGACCTCGACCTGAGCCGCCGTCCGGCGGCGGCTACGGTCGTCCTTCCACCGACGAAGGGGGTCGACCGGGTGCGCGTGTACCTGCCGGCGACGACGAACGTGCTCCGCACCCTGGTCGACGAGGGGCGCCTGCCCGCTCCGCAGACCGTCTTCGCGATCACCCCCGAGCTGCGCCGCTTCTACGCGGTGAGCGACGCAGAGGCCGACACCGAGGAGCTGGAGTACGCCGCCCTCCTGGCCGCGGCGCGCGCCAGCCTGCGGCTGCTCGACCTCGACCCGCTGGCGGTCCGCCGCCGCGCGGTGCTCGCCGCCGACGTGCCCGACGCCGCGGTGACCCCGATGGACGACCCGCACGTCGACCCGGGCGCGGCCCGCCTCGAGCACGAGATCCGGATCGAGGACGTGGCCAGCGCGCACCTGGACGACGCCGAGGCCGAGGAGGACGTCCGCGCCGCGGTCGCCGTCGTCCTGGAGGCCGACCTCGGCAGCGAGGACGCCCAGTTCGTCGTCGACCAGGCCGAGGGCCACGAGCTCGGCTGGTACGCCACGCAGGAGATCGGCCCGCTCCTCGAGCTGCTCTGACCGGGCGCCCGCCGGGGTGGGCGGCAGCCCGTCCGTAGGATCACGCCGTCCTAGAGCGTCGACGTCGGGAGCGAGCACATGCAGTTCGGTCGGTACTACGAGGAGTTCGAGGTCGGGGCCGTCTACAAGCACTGGCCCGGGAAGACCGTCACCGAGTACGACGACCACCTGTTCTGCCTGCTGACGATGAACCACCACCCGCTGCACATGGACGTCAACTACGCGGAGAAGACGACCGACTTCGGCAAGAACGTCGTCGTCGGCAACTACATCTACTCGCTGCTGCTGGGCATGAGCGTCCCCGACGTCTCGGGCAAGGCGATCGCCAACCTGGAGATCGAGTCGCTGCGGCACGTCGCCCCGACCTTCCACGGCGACACCATCTACGGCGAGACGACGGTGCTGGACAAGACGCCGTCGAGGTCCAAGGACGACCGCGGCGTCGTGCACGTCGAGACGATCGGCTACAAGCAGGACGGCACCGTCGTCTGCATCTTCCGCCGCAAGGTCATGGTGCCCAAGCGCTCCTACGGCGAGGCCCGCGGCGGCGAGCAGCCCGGCCGCCCGGAGCCCACGCCGCGCGGCTGAGACGTGCTGCCGGGCTGACCGGTCAGCCCGGCAGCACGCCCCAGCCGCGCAGGGTCTCCACGAGCCGGGGTGTGCACGGCAGGCCGGTGAGGGTGTCGGCGTCGGCGAACACGGCGTCGACCGCGTCGTCCCCGGCGACCGGCAGCGCGCCTGGGTCCAGGAGGGTGCAGGCGAGGTCGACGACGTCGAAGACGACCGCGCCGCCGTCGATGCGGATGCGGCCCACCTCCGCGCCGGCCCGCACGCGCAGCCCGGTCTCCTCGCGGACCTCCCGCTCGACGGCGCAGGCGGCGGTCTCGCCCGGCTCGACCCGGCCCCCGGGCAGCGACCACAGGCCGCGCCCGGGGTCGTTGCGCCGGCGGACCAGCAGCAGGCGGCGGTCGCGGTCGTGCACGACGGCGCCGACGCACGGCACCACCGGCGGGTCGACGGCTGTCACGCCCGCAGGCTACGCAGGCCGCCGGCCCGCCGGGCCGCTGCGCTTGACGATCGGCGCCGCTCCCGCGACCGTGTCCCCGATGAGTGCGTCGCCGGTCTGCCCCCGCTGCGGTGAGCCACTGGTCGTCCGCCACGGGTCCGAGGCGCACGCCTGGTGCCACGTGCACGGCGCGGTCACCCCGCTGCACCACACCGCGCTCGTCGCCCACGACGCGATCGCCGCCGTCACCGCCGACGCCCGCGTGCCGGCCTGGGTGCCCGATCCCATGCCGCCGGGCTGGGCGGTCACCGGCCTGGCGTGGGGTGGTGAACCGGGCGCGCGGGCGATCGTCGTCGACTGCGCCGGTCCCGCCCCCCTCGGCGGCGCCGCCGAACTGGTGCTGGTCGCCGAGGAACCCGGCACCGGCGTGGGGTGCGGCTACGCCGGGCTCCCGGGGCTGGACCCCGGCGACGTGATCTCCGGGCCGAGCTCGGTCGGGGTCGAGGCCGCGGGCCAGCACGCCCCCCTGTGGGCGGTGCCGACCCGCGAGGACCGGGCGGCTTTCGTGGGGGAGGCCTACGGGGTCTGGCTGTGGCTCGTGATCTGGCCGATGAACGCCGCCTGGCTGCTGGTCGAGCCGCTGCGGCTGCTCGACCTGCGCGAACGCATCTACCCCGACCTGCCGCTGGGGCCGGTGGGGGAGCACCTGCTGCCCGGTCGCTGACCCCGCCGTGCCGGAACCGGAGCGGCCGCCGGCGTCCGGCGCGTCGGGTGGGTCCGCCGTGGGGCCTGTGTTACTCATGGGACGAACGCGTCCGCCGCACCCGGCGGGCCCTCCTGCCGGCCCGGGCGCCCGGGCCGCCTTTCCCCTCACCACGGAGGTGGCGGTGAACCTGAAGAAGGTCCTCACCTGGCTGGTCGTCGCCTTCGTCCTCTTCTACGTCATCCAGGCGCCGGAGTCCTCCGCGCAACTGGTCCGCAACGCCGGTGAGGCGCTCGGCGACGCCGCCTCGTCCCTCGCGCAGTTCGTCGGCTCCCTCGTCTGACCCGGTGAGCGCCCCCGCCGGGCTGCCGACCCGGGCCGCCAAGGACGTCCGCAAGTACCTGCTGGACGACGAGGACGCGGTCGTGGTCACGCGCCGGCACTGGGCGGTGCTCATCGTGCCGACCCTGAAGTTCCTGCCGGTGCTGCTGATCGGTGGGTGGCTGCTCGTGCTCGACCCGGAGAACCGGGTGACCAGCACGGTCGGGATGCTCGTCGTCCTGGCGGCGGTGCTCACCTACGCCCTGCGCGTCGGCGAGTGGTGGATGCGGCACTTCATCGTCAGCCGGCGGCGGGTGCTGCTCACCTCGGGGGTGATCGTCCGCACCGTCACCCTGCTGCCGCTCCGCCGGATCACCGACCTGACGTGGAAGGAGACCTTCTTCGGCCAGATCCTGGGCTACGGGACCTTCCGCTTCGAGTCCGCCGGGCAGCAGCAGGGGCTGTCGGAGATCACCTTCCTGCCGCGTGCCGGCGATCTCTACCGCGAGGTCAGCGGCCTGCTCTTCGGCAGCGACTGGGGCAGCGCGTCCGGTGGGGACGACGAGGGCAACCCGGAGCCGCCGGCCGGGCCGGTCGCGACCGGTGGCCGGCGGGACACCGAGCCCATCCCGCCGCTCCCGCCGCGCGAGCCGTGAGCGGCTCGCCACCGGGTGGCGCCCGCCGACGTGGGGCAGGCTGAGCCGTGATGCGGATCGACCTGCACACGCACTCGTCGGTGTCCGACGGCACCGACGACCCCGCCGCGCTGCTGGCCGCCGCGCGGGCCGCGGGGCTCGACGTCCTCGCGCTCACCGACCACGACACGACCGCGGGCTGGGCGGCGGCGCAGGAGCACCGTCCCGCCGGGCTCACCGTCGTCCCGGGCATGGAGCTGTCCTGCCGCTGGTTCCCCGCGGACCAGCCCCCGGTCAGCGTGCACCTGCTCGGCTACCTCTTCGACCCGCTGCACCCGGCGTTCGCCGCCGAGCGGGCCCGGCTGCGGGACGAGCGCCTGGGCCGCGCCGAGCGGATCGTCGCGGCGCTCGCCGCCGACGGCTACCCGGTCTCGTGGGCGGAGCTGGTCGAACAGGCCGCCGGCGGGGTCGTCGGCCGGCCGCACGTCGCGGGGGCGCTGGTCCGGGCGGGTGTGGTGGGCAGCGTCGTGGAGGCGTTCGCCGGGCTGCTGCACCACCGCAGCCCGTACTACGTGAGCAAGGCCGACACCGACGTCCGGGAGGGGATCGCCCTGGTGCGGGCGGCAGGCGGGGTGCCGGTGTTCGCGCACGGGCTGGCGACCAAGCGCGGCCGGGTCGTCGACGACGAGGCGATCGCGGCGATGGCCGCGGCCGGGCTGCTGGGCCTGGAGGTGGACCACCCGGACCACACCGCGGAGCAGCGCGCCCACCTGCGCGGGCTGGCGACCGACCTGGGCCTGCTGGTCACCGGCTCCAGCGACCACCACGGCACCAACAAGCAGACGCCGCTGGGCGCGTGCACCACCGACCCCGAGCAGTACGAGCGCCTGGTGGCGGCCGGGACCGGCGCCACGCCCTGGCGCGACTGAGGAGGGACGTCGCCCCCCGCGGCTACCGTGACCGGCATGCGCAACCCCACCGACGGCGGGCAGGCGGTGCTGCCCGGCATGCCGCGCCGGCTGCTGCGCGCCTCGCCGAAGTCGCTGGCCGACTTCTCCGACTGCCCCCGGCGCTACCGGTTCGCCAACGTCGACCGGCCCAGCCCTCCCCGCGGGCCGCGCTTCGCCCACCACACGGTGGGGACGGCGCTGCACCAGGTGCTCTCCTCGTGGTGGGACCTGCCTGTGGAGCGCCGCACCCCCGGCGCCGCCCGGCAGCTGCTGATCGGCGCGTGGAGCCCGGCCGGCTTCCGCGACGACGAGCAGTCCGACCGCTGGCGGGCGCGGGCGGCCGGCTGGCTCACCGGCTACCTGGCGGACGTCGACCCCACCGAGGAGCCCCGCGCGCGGGAGCGCACGGTCAGCACGATGACCGAGCGCATGACGCTCTCGGGGCGGGTGGACCGCATCGACGAGCGCGGCGACGAGCTGGTGGTCGTCGACTACAAGACCGGCCGCTCGCCGAGCACTGACGACGAGGCGCGCGGCTCGCAGGCGCTGGCGCTCTACGTCCTCGCCGTCCGCCGCACGCTGCGCCGGCCCTGCACCCGGGTGGAGCTGCACCACGTGCCCACGGGGACGGTCGCCGCCTTCGAGCACACCGAGCGGTCGCTGGCCAACCACGTGCGGCGGGCCGAGGACGTCGCCCTCGACATCCAGGCGGCGAGCGAGGCGGTGGCCACGGGCGAGGACCCC
The DNA here is from genome assembly GCF_054050775.1 of Blastococcus sp. SYSU DS0533. Taxonomy (NCBI): domain Bacteria; kingdom Bacillati; phylum Actinomycetota; class Actinomycetes; order Geodermatophilales; family Geodermatophilaceae; genus Blastococcus; species Blastococcus sp. SYSU DS0533. Next base: position 540,128 of record NZ_JBJGZZ010000001.1, read on the forward strand.
GACGTCGCCTTCCCTGCCGTGCCGGGGCGGCAGTGCGGGTGGTGCGACTTCCGGTCCAGCTGCCCGCCCGGTCAGGCCGCGGGTCCCGCCCGCGAGCCGTGGAGCTTCCTCCCCGAGGACGACGAGGGGACGTGAGGGGGCGGGCCCGCTGCTCGCGGCCCACCGCCGGGACCCGGCGCGAGCTCGCGAGCGGCGGGGCAGGGGAGTCCTGCTACGAGCTCCGGGGGTGGACGGGTCCGCTCACCCGGCGACCCGGGCGTACCCCGCCCGCACGATCGGCGACCGGTACGCCCGCTCGGGCAGCGCGAGGAAGGCGGTCCGGAACGCCTTGACGCCAGCGGTCGCCGCGGCGTCGGTGAGCGCGAGCCCCGGCAGCGAGTACATCTGCCGGGCCCAGGCGGGCAGCAGCGCGAAGCAGAGCCCGGCCAGGCCGCCCCACACCGGACGGGCCGGTGTGAGGACCTGCAGCCACCCCGGCATCGGCGGCAGGAACAGGTCGCGGACACCCTTCACGGCGGCCGGGGTCGCGGTCAGCGCGGGGCGGATGCCCTCGAAGTACGCGTCGAGCTCGGCGACCGACCGGGGAACCGTCTCCAGCGGCACCCCCACCAGGTGCGCGAAGGCGACCTGCTCGGCCACGTAGCGGTCCGCGTCGGCGTCCGACAGCGCCACCCCCGCCCGGCGCGCCGTCGTCAGGATCGACCGGACGGCGCAGGCGTGCACCCACAGCAGCAGGTCGGGGTCGTCGACCCGGTAGGCCCGGCCGGTCGTCTCCTCGACGCCCGACAGCTTCCGGTGGTAGCCGCGCACGCGGGCGGCCATCCGGCGGGCGTCGGTCCGCCGCCCGAAGACCACCGTCTCCATGTACTGGCCGGTGCGGGTCACGCGCATCCACCAGTCGTCCTTGAAGCCGGTGGAGTTGCGGGCCACGCCGTCCATGGCCACCGGGTGGAGGGCCTGGAGCATCAGCGATCCCATCGCGCCGACGTGGTACGCCGGGTCGCCGTGGATCCGCCAGGTCACGCTGCCCGGGCCGAAGAAGCCGAGCCGGTCCTCCTCCTCGGTCCAGTCGGCGGGCGAGGGCAGCGGCGCCAGCCGGCTCACGACCGCTCCCCGGCGTCCGACCAGAAGTCGCAGAGCACCTCGAGGGTGCGCGGGGGGTTCTCGACGGCGGGGGAGTGGATGGCGAAGTCGATGACCTCGTGCCGGGCGCCCAGCCGCTGCGCCATGTCGGCCTGCACGTGCGGCAGCCAGGCGTCGTCGGCCTCGCCGTGCGCGACCAGGACCGGCACCCCCGTGGCCTTCAGCTCGGCCACCCGGTCCGGTTCGGCCAGCATCGCGTCGGCCATGCCGCGGAGCCCGGCGGCGGAGTTGCGCAGGAACCGCCGGGTGTAGAAGGCCCGGGTCGGCGCGGGCACGGCCTGCGCCTTGGGGTCGGTCATCGCCACCTGCTCGAGGGTCTCGTGCACCAGCGGCACCCCGCCGGCGTCCAGCAGCGGGCCGAGGTGGTCGAGCAGCTCGGCGCGGCGGCCGGTGAGCCGGGAGGGACCGGAGCCCAGCAGCGTGAAGGTGGTGAACAGCGCCGGCTCGGCGAGGACGGCCGCCCGGGTCACCAACCCGCCGAAGCTGTGCCCGACCAGGTGCAGCGGCCCGGAGTTCTCCTCGCGCAGGACCCGCGCCACCGCGCGCACGTCGTCGCCCAGGATCTCCACCGAGTACTGCGCCGGGTCGTCGGGGCCGGGGGATTCGTACTGCCCGCGCTGGTCCAGCGCCACGACCCGGTAGCCGGCGGCGGCCAGCGGGCGCAGCAGCGGGGCGAAGTCCTCCTTGCTGCCGGTGTACCCGGCCACCATCAGCACCGTGCCGCGGGCCGCGGTGCCGCCGGTGTCGAGGGCGGCGAGCGGTCCGGCGCCGCCCTCGAAGGTCCGCGGGACGGCGTCGTGCTGCGCGAGCTGGCGGAGGTCGTCGGGCGCGATGGCGATGGACAGGGCGTGGGCATCGGGGCCGCCGGGCAGGACCATGCACCCAGTGAACTACCACGCCGGCGGACGTGCCCCACCGGTGGTGCCTCAGCGGTAGGCGTGGACCTCGCCGGCCGGCGCGAGCAGCACGGCGGGGCCGACGACCGTGGCCACCGCGCCCTCGGGCAGCGCGGGCGTCGCCGTCCTGCCCAGCTCGGTGCCGGTCGCGGGATCGAGGTGGGCGATCCCGTCGGAGGTGGGGACGGGGAGGGCCGGGACGCCGTCCGCGGTCGTGGCCGCCTCCGCGGGCACGCCGGTGGCCGGGAACGACCAGAGGGGGCGGGCGGACCCCCGTTCCAGCGCGGTGAGCGTGCCCGCGCTGAGGACCAGCAGGGCCGCGTCGGTGGCCACCTGCCGCACCGCTGCCCCCGGACCGGCGGGCAGGGTGGTGAGCAGCGTGCCGTCGGCGGAGGACAGCAGGTGCACCTCGTCGCCCACCCGCACGGCGACCGGCTCGTCCGCTCCCACGAGCTCGGTCGCGCTTGCGGATGCCGGGAGGTCGCGGGTCCAGTGCAGGTCGCCGTCGAAGCCGTCCACCAGCCGCAGCTGGACGCCGGGGGAGCCGGCGCACCGCTGCAGCACCGCCACCCCCGCATCGCCGGCGGCGGACTGCAGCAGCTCGCAGCCCTCGGGCGGCACGTAGCGCCAGCGGGTGCCGCTGCCGATGGGGTCGAGCGTGACGATCCCGGTCGGCGTCGCGGCCAGCACGATCCGGTCGGTGGACGTGAGGGTCACCTCCGGCCGGAAGTCCACGTTGCGGGTCCACGCGCGCACCCCGGTCCCGGCGTCCAGGGCTACCGCCTCGTCGCAGCGGTCCTCGGTGCGGAAGACCGCGACCGCGACCCCGTCGGTCACGGTGAGCCCGCACAGCACCGCGTTGGCCCGCGTGTAGTGCCAGGCCTCCTCGCCGCTCAGCGGGTCCAGCGCCCGCACGCCGTGCGGCGAGCCGACGAGCACCCGGCCCCCGGCGACGAGATCCCCGGGCAGCGGGTCGGCCGCGGTGGACCACGCCTCGGAGACGGCGCCGGCCAGCGCCCCCGCGGGGACGTCGGCCGGTGCCGCGGTGGTGCTGGAGGTGGCGGCGGCGTCGGACCCGCGCCACAGCACGGTGGCGAGGACGGTCAGCGCCAGCGTGACCGCGGTCCAGATCCACACCCGCAGGGGCGGGCGCGTCAGGCGTGGCATCCGGAGGAGCGGTTCAGGAGGGGTCGGCGCCCGTGCTCGCGCCGTCCGGGCTGCCCGTGCTCTCGGCGCCCGCCGCGCCCCGGCCGGAGCCGCCACGACGGCGGCGACGGCGCCGCGGCTTGGCGCTCCCGCCCTCGGCGGAGGCGTCGGTCGCGGCGGCGGTCGGGGCAGCGCCCTCGGCCGCGTCCCCGGCGGTGTCGGTGCCCCCGCTGCGACGGGTGCGGCGCCGCGGCCGGCTCTTGCCGCCGCCCGAGGGCTCCTCGTCGGCGGTGCCCCGACCCTCCGCCGGGCCGCGCGAGTCGGCACGCCCACCCGAGTCGCCGCGACCGGCCGGGCGGTTGCGCTTGCCCGTCTCACCGAGGTCCTCGAGCGTCTCGGCCTCCAGCCCTTCACGGGTGCGCTGGGATCGCGGCAGCCGGCCCTTGGCGCCCTCGGGGACGTCCAGGTCGGTGTAGACCCACGGTGAGGTGGAGTAGGTCTCCGGCGGGTCGTCGAAGCCCAGGCCGAGCGCCTTGTTGATCAGCTGCCAGCGGGGGATGTCGTCCCAGTCGACCAGGGTGACCGCGACGCCGGTGCTGCCGGCGCGGCCGGTGCGGCCGATGCGGTGCACGTAGGTCTTCTCGTCCTCGGGGCACTGGTAGTTCACGACGTGGCTGACGCCGGTGACGTCGATACCGCGGGCGGCGACGTCGGTGGCGACGAGGACGTCGACCTTCCCGCTGCGGAACGCCCGGAGCGCCTGCTCGCGGGCGCCCTGGCCGAGGTCACCGTGCACGGCGGCGGCGGCGAACCCGCGGTCGACGAGCTCGTCGGCGACCTTCTGCGCGGTGCGCTTGGTGCGGCAGAACACCATGACCAGGCCGCGGTCGCGGGCCTGCAGCACGCGGGAGAGCAGCTCGGGCTTGTCCAGGTTGTGCGCCCGGTAGATGAACTGGGTGGTCTGCGGGACCGTCGAGCCCTCGTCGTTGCCGTGCGCCCGGATGTGCGTCGGCTGGGTCATGAACGAGCGGGAGAGGGTCACGATCGGGCCCGGCATCGTCGCCGAGAAGAGCATCGTCTGGCGCTTCTCGGGCACCATCGTGAGGATCCGCTCGATGTCGGGCAGGAAGCCCAGGTCGAGCATCTCGTCGGCCTCGTCGAGGACGAGGACCCGGACCTTGCCCAGGATCAGGTCCCCGCGCTGGGCGAGGTCGAGCAACCGCCCCGGCGTGCCGACGACGACCTCGACGCCGTTGTGCAGCGACTCGACCTGCGGCTCGAAGGCGCGGCCGCCGTAGATCGCCTGCACGCGGATGCCGCGCGTGCTGCCGGCGGTCCCGAGGTCGCGGGCGACCTGGACGCAGAGCTCGCGGGTGGGGACGACGACGAGCGCCTGGGGGACGCCGTCCGCGCCCTCGCCGGGCGGGGTCACACGGGTCAGCAGCGGGACGCCGAAGCCGAGGGTCTTGCCGGTACCCGTGCGGGCCTGGCCGATGAGGTCGTTGCCGGCCAGGGCGAGGGGCAGCGTGAGCTCCTGGATGGCGAAGGTTCGGGTGATCCCGGCGTCGGCCAGCGCGGCCACGATGTCGGGGTGCACGTCGAAGTCGCTGAACAGCGGGCTGTCGGCGGCGACGGGGGCGCCGCCGAGCTCCTCGACGGCCTGCTCGAGCTCCTCGGGGGCGGGCGCGCCGGTCTCGGCGTGCTCCAGCTCGGGTGCGGTGGTGGGGGTCTGCTCGGTGGAGGTCAGTGGTCTCGCCTCTGGTGTGCTGGGGGACCGGCTGCGGCAGCGGTGTCGCCGCCTCGCGCCCGTCCCGGGCCTGGTGTCGCGGGATCGGTTCCAGCGCCGACGCGGCCAGCAGAACCGGACCTCGCCACGGCCCGGGAGACAGCCCAGGGGGCGTCGTCCAGCGGTCGTCAGCGCGCAGATGTACGAGCGTGCCCGGAGGCTCGCCGGTTCCCATGCTAGCGCGGGCACCGGATAGCCTCTCGGCGCCGCGCTCCCCGCTGTCGGGTGCATCACCCCTCCGGGGCAGGCGGCACCCTCGTCGCCGAGCCCAGGAGATGCCGTGCCACCGGTCGAGAACACGGCGGTCGCCGACCTGCTCGGGGTGCTCGCCTACGCCGAGCTGACCGCTTTCGACCGGCTGGCCGAGGACGCCCGGATGGCCCCGTCGCTGGGCGGCCGCGCCGCACTCGCCCGGATGGCCGCGGCGGAGATCGGGCACCACTTCCGGCTCACCGCCCGGCTGGAGGAGCTGGGGGTGGACCCGTCGGCGGCGATGGCGCCGTTCGTCTCGGCGCTGGACACCTTCCACGAGAGCACCCGCCCCAGCACCTGGCTGGAGGGGCTGGTGAAGGCCTACGTCGGTGACGGGTTGGCCGCCGACTTCTACCGCGAGATCGCCGGCTTCCTGCCCGAACCCGACCGCGGCCTGGTGCTCGACGTCCTCGCCGACACGGGGTACGCGGACTTCGCCGTCCGCGAGGTGCGCGCCGCGATCGCCGCCGACCGGTCGGTCGCCGGCCGGCTGGCGCTGTGGGGGCGGCGTCTGGTGGGAGAGGCCATGACGCGGTCGCAGGCGGTGATCGCCGAGCACGACCCGCTCGCCGAGCTCATCATCTCCGGCACCGGCGACCTCTCCGGGGTCGGCCGGCTCATCGAGCGCATCACCCAGGCGCACACGGTGCGGATGAAGGCGCTCGGCCTCAACCCCTGACACCGAGGCGGTTTCGCCGGGTCGCCCGACGGGTGGATCACCCCGGGCATAGGAGGCTTTGCCTGCGTTCCGGGGCCCGGAGCCGCAGGTGGAGCTTCCTATGCCCAGGCCCCGTGGGGTCGCCGGTCGCGACCCGGAGCGCGACGACGGGGCGCCACCGCGATGCGGTGACGCCCCATCCGGGCGGCCTGGGGTCAGGCGCCGGCGATGAAGCCGACGCGGCGCTGGTCGGCCTGCGCGATCTCCACGTAGGCGATGCGGTCGACGGGGACGAGGACCTGACGGCCCCGCTCGTCGACCAGGGTGAGCAGGCCGTCCTTGGTCGAGCCCGACATGGCCTTGGCCACGTCGGCCGCGATCTCGTCGGGGGTCTTGGGGCTGTCGATGACCAGCTCCTTGGGCGAGTGCTGGACGCCGATCTTGACTTCCACGTGGGCGATGCCTCCTCGTTGCGCGACTGACCCCAACGCTAGTGCAGAGCGCGGCGCCGGGACCGGCCGAGCAGGTGCGCCGTCAGCGAAATGGAGAACCCCTGCCCCTCCACCCGCGGGCTCGCCGGTGGGAGCCTGCCGGGGGCAGCTCAGGAACTGGTGTCGCCGTCGACCCGCGGGAAGCCGGAGATGCCGCGCCAGGCCAGCGCGGACATGAGCGAGACCGCCTCGTCCCGGGACACCGTCCCCTTGCGGGGGAGCCACCAGCGGGCGCTGCTCTCGGCCAGCCCCGACAGGCCGGAGGCCAGCAGGAGGGCGCGCTCCGGGTCGGCCCCGGTGTCGGCGGCGATGACGCCGGCGATCGCCTCGACGCACACCGCCGTCCCCCGGTCGACGACGGCGCGCACGTCGTCGTCGTTGCGCAGGTCGGATTCGAAGACCAGCCGGAAGGCCTCGCCGTCGGCATCGATGAAGTCGAAGTAGGCGCCGACGGCGGCGTCGACGCGGGCCCGGTTGTCGGCGGTGCGGCCCATGGCCTCGCCCACCCGGTGGGCCAGCTCGGAGACGTGCTCCTCCAGCAGCGCCAGGTAGAGCTCGCGCTTGCCGGGGAAGTGCTGGTACAGGACCGGCTTGCTGACCCCGGCCCGGACGGCGATGTCGTCCATGGCCGCGGCGTGGAATCCGTGGGCGACGAACACGTCCTGCGCCGCGCGCAGCAGCTGCGCCCGGCGCGCACCGCGCGGCAGTCGGGAGGTGCGCCGGTTGACCGCGGCGGGCTGTGTGGGCTGCATGGCAGGGGGATGCTACCGACGAGTTGCCGGTCGGCTCGACCGCTGGGTACGCAGCGTTACCGTCGGGGTTGATGTCCGAGGCCGAGCTCTCCCCGACCCCTCTGCCTGCCCTGGGTCCCGTCGTGCCGCCGTGGCCCGGGTCGGAGGTGCCCGTCCGCGGCGGAGCGGTGTTCGTGCGCCGCACACCGTGGACCGGACCGGTCGGGGAGGCGCCGCGGACGGGTGCGCCGCGGGAACGGGCGCTCTACGTGCACGGCCTCGGTGGCGCCTCCACCAACTGGACCGACCTCGCGGCCCTGCTCGCGGTGCGCTTCGACGGCTGGGCGGTCGACCTGCCCGGGTTCGGCCGGTCACGCCCCCCGGCGCGCGGCCGCTACTCCATCCGCAGCCACGTCCGGGCCGTCGTCGGCGTCCTCGAGCAGGTCGTCGCCGAGCCCGGCGCCGGCCAGGGCGGCCCGGTGCACCTGGTGGGGAACTCCCTCGGCGGCCTGGTGAGCCTGCTCGTCGCCGCCCTCCGCCCGGACCTCGTGGCCACGCTGACGCTGGTGTCCCCGGCCATGCCCGTGTACCGGGTGCCCCCGGCGTTCAGCCGGGCGCTGCTGCTCCTGCTGGTCCCCGGCGTCCCGACCCTGGCCGAGCGCCGGTTGGCCGCCGTCACGCCCGACGAGAGCGTCCGGTCGATGGTGCGCATGTGCTTCGGCGACCCGGGCGCCGTGCCCCGGGAGCGGCTGGAGCAGGCGGTCCAGGAGATGCACGAGCGCGCCGAGCAGCCCTGGGCGGACCGGGCGCTGGCCCGCAGCATGCGCGGCCTGATCACCTCCTACCTCCGGCTCGGCCCGGCCAACGCCTGGCGGGCGGCCCGGGGGCTGCGGATGCCGGTGCTGGTGGTCTGGGGTGGGCGGGACCGGCTCGTCGACCCCGCGCTCGCGCCGCGCCTGGCCGCGACCGTGCCCGACGGCCGGCTCCTGCTGCTCGACGGCGTCGGCCACGTGGCGATGCTCGAGGCCGCGGAGCCCACGGCGCGGGCGGTCCTCGGCATGGTCGAGGGCGCCGGGCCGGGCGTGGCGGATCCCTCGGCTGTCGTCGAGGGCGCACGCAGCGTGAGACCCTGAGCGCACGGGGGACGGAGCGAGCGAGCGGGGAGGCGACCGGTGGGAGGACGTCTGACCGACGGCCGTCCCGTGGCCCGTTCCGGCCCGCCGTCGCCGCGGCGCCCGGTGGGTCCCCGGCGGATCGACCGGAGCCCACGCGGGCGGCTGCGCCGGTTCGTGCGGCGCCACGGGTGGCGCGCCTACGCGATCCCGGTGCTGGCCGCGGCCACCGTCGCCGTCCTCGTCGACCTCGTGCTCCACCCCTCGGGCACGACGCCCACCACCGCCGCCGCGGACCCCACCTCCGCACCCGTGACCACCACCGCCGTCGCGCCTCCGCCGGTGGCCGGGCCGACGGCCCCGGCCGAGGGGGATGCCGGGCCGTCGGAGACCGCCCCGCCGGAGGCGGTCGCGGAGGAGTACGTGCAGCAGGGCGCGGGGAGCCTCTCGCTGGTCGACGGCGGCTCCGAGGTGTACGGCGCCGGCCCGCTGCAGCGGTTCATCGTCGAGATCGAGGACGGCATCGGCGTGGACGGCGCCGCGTTCGCCGACGCGGTGACGGCGACGCTCGGCGACCCCCGGTCCTGGAGCAACGGCGGGCGGCTGTCCTTCCAGCGCGTGGGCGCCGGTGCGGCGTTCGACTTCCGCGTGAGCCTCGTCAGCCCCGGCAGCATGGAGATCTACTGCCCCGGGGTGGGCACCGGCGGGTACACCTCCTGCCGCTACGGGGACCGGGCGGTCATCAACCTGGCCCGGTGGGCGACCGCCGTCCCGCACTACGAGGGCGACATCGCCACCTACCGGCGCTACGTGGTCAACCACGAGGTCGGCCACGTGCTCGGCAACGGCCACGTGCGGTGCCCCGGGCCGGGCCAGCCCGCCCCGGTGATGCAGCAGCAGACCCTGGACCTGCAGGGCTGCGTGCGGAACGCCTGGCCCTTCCCCTGACCGCCGCGGCGCCGTGCCCGTCGCCGGTTGCGGGACCTGCGCGGCCGAGGGATTACCGGCGCATGCCACGCTGTTGCAGCCAACGATCGCCGGCCCGCGGGGCCGTGTCCGCGACGTGAAGGAGCAAGCGTGTCCCTGCCACCGCTGGTGGAGCCGGCTGCCGACCTGTCGATCGACGAGGTCCGCCGCTACAGCCGCCACCTGATCATCCCCGACGTCGGCATGGACGGTCAGAAGCGCCTGAAGAACGCCAAGGTGCTGGCCGTCGGCGCCGGTGGCCTCGGTTCCCCGGTGCTCATGTACCTGGCCGCGGCCGGTGTCGGCACGCTCGGCATCGTCGAGTTCGACACCGTCGACGAGTCCAACCTGCAGCGCCAGATCATCCACGGGCAGTCCGACGTCGGCCGGTCGAAGGCCGAGAGCGCGCGGGACTCCATCAAGGAGATCAACCCGCTGATCGACGTCCGCCTGCACGAGACGCGGCTGGACAGCGACAACGTGCTCGACATCTTCCGCGAATACGACCTGATCGTCGACGGCACCGACAACTTCGCCACGCGGTACCTGGTGAACGACGCCTGCGTCCTGCTGGACAAGCCCTACGTCTGGGGGTCGATCTACCGCTTCGACGGCCAGGTGTCGGTCTTCTGGAACGAGCACGGCCCCAACTACCGCGACCTCTACCCGGTGCCGCCGCCGCCCGGCATGGTCCCGAGCTGCGCCGAGGGCGGCGTGCTCGGCGTGCTGTGCGCGACCGTCGGGGCCATCCAGGCGACCGAGGCGGTCAAGCTCATCACCGGCATCGGCGAGACGCTGCTGGGGCGGCTCATGGTCTACGACGCCCTGGAGATGACCTTCCGCACGATCAAGGTGCGCAAGGACCCCGAGGGCGAGCCGATCACCGGCCTCATCGACTACGAGGCGTTCTGCGGCGTCGTGTCCGAGGAGGCCCAGCTGGCGGCTGCGGGCTCGACGATCACCGTCGACGAGCTCAAGGACATGATGGACGCCGGCAAGGAGTTCGAGCTGATCGACGTCCGGGAGCCCAACGAGTACGAGATCGTGTCGATCCCGGGCGCGAAGCTGATCCCGAAGGACGAGATCCTCTCCGGCCGGGCGTTGTCCTCGCTGCCGCAGGACAAGCCGATCGTGCTGCACTGCAAGACCGGTGTCCGGTCCGCCGAGGCGCTCGCCGCGATCAAGAACGCGGGCTTCAAGGACGCCGTGCACGTCCAGGGCGGCGTGACGGCGTGGGCCACGCGCATCGACAAGGCGCTGCCGACGTACTAGAAGGACCTCGTCCCTCCCCGCGACACGCTCCGCGCGCCGCGGGGCCCTGGGACGAGGCCGGGACCCTGCGAGGGGGCCGTTCCAGGCCCTCACCACGAGGCCGTTCCAGCACGTCACCTGGGCCCGGTCCGCTTCCCCACGGGGAGGCGGGCCGGGCCTTCGGCATGTGTACTGGCGGCATGGCCGCCTTCTCGCCCGTCGAGCTGCTGGAGCTCTTCCAGCGCGCCCAGAACCAGTTCACCGACCGGGTCGACGCCGTGGCCCCGGACCAGTGGGAGGACGAGTCGCTCCCCGGGTGGACCGTGGGCGACCTGGTCGCGCACCTGGTGAACGAGGCGCTGTGGGTGCCGCCGCTGCTGGCCGGCGAGCCGGTGGACATGATCGAAGGACGCTTCCCCGACGGCACCGACGACCTGCTGGGGGACGACCCGCTCCTCGGCTGGGAGTCCGCCGCGGACGCCGCCCTGGCCGCTTTCGCCGCGGACGACGCCCTGCGGCACACCGTCCACCTCTCGCGCGGGCCGACGCCGGCCGCCGAGTACATCTTCGAGATGTCCACCGACCTCACCGTGCACGCCTGGGACCTCGCCCGGGCCACCGGCGGGGACACCGAGCTGGACGGCGAGCTCGTGACCGCCGCGCTCGTCTACGCCGAGCGGCTGCCCGAGGGCGGGGTGCCCGGGCTGTTCGACCCACCGCTGGACGTGCCACCGTCGGCCGACCCGCAGACGCGGCTGCTGGCCCGGTTCGGCCGCCGGGGGTGAGCCGGTCGGGGGCCGCCGCCCCTGGGCGGACGTCCCGCGGCCGCGGACCCTGGCGAGGGGGCGTCGCTTGCCATGATCGGGGGCGTGACCCCGGACCCGAGGGACGTCGACGAAGCGGTCTTCGACGTCGTCGAGCAGATCCCGCCCGGCCGGGTCAGCAGCTACGGCGCGATCGGTGAGCTGGTGGGCGTCGGGCCCCGCCGGGTGGCCCGGGCACTGGCGCAGGGCGGCGCGGCGGTGCCCTGGCACCGGGTCGTCCGCGCCGACGGCTCGGCCGCCGAGCCCGTGCGCGCCCGCCAGCTGGAGCTGCTGGCCGCCGAGGGGGTGCCGGCGCGGAACGGGAAGGTGGATCTCGCGGCCGTCGGCTGGCCCGACCGCTCGGCACCCGCCCGGCGCCGTCCACCCGCGGGATGACCAGGGCGGCGACGGGGTTCGCCCCGCGGGGCGATGTCCGCGGACGGCGCCGCGCGGTGAGCTGACCCGGTGACCCCACACCCCCGGCAGCGGCCCCCGATCTCCGCCCCGGTCGCGTCGCGGCCCCACCGGTCCCGCGGTGCCCGCATCCGGCGGACCGCCCTCCGGCTGCTGGCCGGCCTGCTCGTCCTGCTGCCCGGCGCCTTCGCCGTCGGCTGGGCGGTGACCCCCGGGGTGGCCGACGCGGAGCAGCGGGTGGCGGCCCGGCTGGAGGCGTTCGGCGGGACGCCGTCGACCGGAGAGCCGCCCGCACGGATCGCCGCCGCACTGCTGGCGGCCGAGGACAGCCGGTTCGGCTCCCACCCGGGCATCGACTGGCGCGGCGCGCTCCGGGCGCCGCTCGGCGTGGTCGTGGGCCGCGACCTCGGCGGCTCGACGATCCAGCACCAGCTGGCCCGGGTCCTCTACGAGGACGGCGCCACCGACGCCGGCGCCCGGGTCCGCTCGGTGGTCCTGGCGGTCGAGCTCGACCGGGCGTGGAGCGACGAGCAGCTCCTGCGCATGAACCTCGACTCGGTGTACTTCGGCCACGGCTTCTACGGGGTGCGAGCGGCGGCCGAGGGCTACTTCGGGCTGGCCCCCGACGAGCTGGACCGGGCGCAGGCGACCGTGCTCGCCGGGCTCGTGCAGGCACCCAGCGCCTACGACCCGCTGGTGCACCCCGAGCGCGCGGCAGCCCCGCCGGCGCACGTGCTGGACCGGCTCGTCGCGGTGGGGACCCTCTCCCGGGCGCAGGCCGACGGGATCGGCGCAGAACCGGGGCATCTCACAGGCCGATGACTCCAGTTCCGCCCCGCGGCTGCCGAGCACTAGGGCATGAACACCATGGCGTGCCGGGCAGTGGCCCAGGCCGGGCTGGCCGCAGGGACCGCGTCGCTGGACGAGGAGCGGGCGTGGCCGCTGCTGCTGGTGGCCGGCTGGCTGACCACCGCGGCGGACCTGATGCTCGAGCAGTCCCTGCGGGACTCGCTGTCCTGACCCGCCCGTTCCACCGGCCCCGCCCGCCGCGGGATCGTCGTACCCCCGTGCTTCCATCGAGGGGTGGCCCAACGCGGGGGTGAGGGCGGTCCGGTCTACCGGCTGCTGCCGGGGGATCCGCCGCGCAGCGGCGCGCCGGTGCTCGACCCCACGCAGCAGGCCGTCGTCGACCACCCCGGCGGGCCGCTGCTCGTGCTCGCCGGTCCCGGCACGGGCAAGACCACCACGATCGTGGAGGCCGTCGCCACGCGCATCGACGCCGGCGTCGACCCCGAGCAGATCCTGGTCCTGACCTTCAGCCGCAAGGCCGCCGCCGAGCTGCGCACCCGCATCACCTCCCGGGTGGCCCGCACCATCCGGGAGCCGCTGGCGCGCACCTTCCACTCCTACGCCTACGGCGTGCTCCGCCGGGCCGCCGTGCTCCGCGGCGACCCGCCGCCCCGGCTGCTCACCTCTGCAGAGCAGGACGCCGTCGTCGCCGAGCTGCTGCGGGGCGATGCCGAGGGGGTGGGCACGGTCCGCTGGCCCGCCGACCTCGCCCCGGCCCTGGGCACGGAGGGCTTCCGGGCGGAGCTGCGCGAGCTGCTGCTGCGGGCGACCGAGCGGGGCGTCGACGCCGAGCGGCTGGCCGCCTGGGGCCGGGAGACCGGCAACGAGCACTGGGTGCACGCCGCAGCGTTCCAGCAGCAGTACGAGAACGTCAGCGACTTCTGGGTCGCCTCCCGCGGCGATGCCTCCGGCTACGACCCCGCGGAGCTGGTGCGCCAGGCGATCCTCGAGCTGACCGGCGACGCGGAGCTCCTGCGCCAGGAGCACGAGCGCGCCCGCTGGCTCTTCGTCGACGAGTACCAGGACACCGACCCCGCGCAGGTGGAGCTGCTGGAGCTGCTGGCCGGGGGTGGGGGGAACCTGGTCGCCGTCGGCGACCCCGACCAGTCCATCTACGCGTTCCGCGGCGCCGAGCCCCGGGGCATCGTCGAGTTCCCCGAGCGCTTCCGGCACACCGGCGGGCGGGTCGCGGGGCGGGTGTCGCTCGGCGTCTGCCGCCGCTCGGGCGCCGAGCTGCTGAGGATCAGCCGGCAGGTCGCCGAGGGCCTGCCCGGCCCGTGGGAGCACCGCCGCCTGGTCGCGGGGGAGAGCACACCGCCGGGCGAGGCGGAGGCGCACGTCTTCGCCTCGGCCGCGGTCGAGGCCGCCTACGTCGCCGACCTGCTGCGCCGGGCCCACCTGCTCGACGGGGTGCCGTGGTCCGGGATGGCCGTGGTGGTGCGCACCGCCGCGGTGCTCGGCCCGTTCCGGCGGGCCCTGGCCTCGGCGGGGGTTCCGGTCGCCGTCTCCGCCGACGAGCTGCCGCTGGCCGCCCAGCCCGCGGTCGCCCCGTTCCTGCGGGCGCTGTCCGCGCTGCTGCCGGGCCCGGGCGGGGAGCCCGCCGGCCTGGACGAGCCGGGCGCCGAGGCGCTGCTCTCCTCGGCCCTGGGCGGGGCCACCGTGCTCGACCTGCGCCGGCTCCGCCGCGCCGTCCGCATCGCGCTCGCCAAGCAGGGGGTCGACGCCGCCGAGCGCGGCGCACCGCTGGCCGCCGCCCTCGCCGACCCGGCCCTGCTGGAGGCGCTGCCCGAGCACGTCGCCCGCCCGGCGGCCCGGGTCTCCGGGGTGCTGGACGCCGGCCGGTTCGCGCTCGCCGACGACGGCACGGCCGAGGACGTGCTCTGGGCGATGTGGCAGCGCAGCGGCCTCGCCACGCGGTGGACCCGGGCCAGCGCCGCCGGCGGCCCCTCCGGCGCGGTCGCCGACCGGGACCTCGACGCGGTCGTCGCCCTGTTCGACGCCGCCGCCGGCTTCGTCGACCGCCTCCCGTCGGCCGATGTGCGGGCCTTCGTCGAGCACCTCTCCGCCCAGGAGCTGCCCGGTGACACCGGCGCGGCCCGGGCGGTCGCCGGCGAGACGGTCCGGCTCCTCACCGCGCACGCCGCCAAGGGGCTGGAGTGGGACCTGGTCTGCGTGTCCGGTGTGCAGGAGGGGCTGTGGCCGGACCTGCGTGAGCGGGCCTCGCTGCTCGGCGCGGAGGTGCTCGTCGAGAAGGCGGCCGGCATCGACGGGGCCCGGACCGACCGCCGCACCCTGGCGCTGGCCGAGGAGCGACGGCTGTTCTACGTGGCCTGCACCCGGGCCCGGCGGCGCCTGGTGGTCACCGCCGTGGAGGGCGCCCTGGACGGCGCCGACGCCGGCGCGACCGCGTCCCGCTTCCTCGACCTCGTGTCGCCGCCACCGCCCGACGGCCGGCCGCTCACCGAGCTGCCCCGTGCGCTCACCCTGCCCGCCCTCGTCGCCGAGCTGCGCCGGGCCGTCACCGACCCGCACACCCCGCCCGCCCGGCGCTCGGCCGCCGCCGCCGTGCTGCGCCGGCTGGCCGACGAGAGCGTGCCGGGTGCGTCGCCGGCGCGCTGGTGGGGGCTGGCGCCGCTGTCGGACGACGCCCCCCTGGTCGACGAGGAGCTGCCGGTGCGGGTGCGCCCGTCGGCCATCGAGACCTTCCAGCGCTGCCCGTTGCGGTGGGTGCTCGGCGCGGTCGGCGCCGAGGCCTCGCCCGACGCGACGCGCACCGTGGGGTCGGCGGTCCACGCTGTCGCCCAGCAGGTGGCCGAGGGGCTGCCCGCGACCGACGCCCGGCCCGTGCTCGACGCCGAGCTCGACCAGCTCGACCTCGGCCCCGGCTGGGCCGACCAGAGGCAGCGGGTGCACGCCCACGACATGCTCGACCGCTTCCTGCGCTGGCATGCCGCCAACCCGCGGGAGCTGGTCGGCGCGGAGGTCGACTTCGACGTGGTCGTGGGGCGGGCCCGGATCCGGGGCCAGGTCGACCGGCTCGAGCGCGACGCGGAGGGGCGGCTCGTCGTCGTCGACCTCAAGACCGGGAAGACCGCGGCGAGGAACACCGAGGAGCACGGGCAGCTCGCGGCCTACCAGGTGGCGGTCGCGGCCGGCGCGTTCGAGCAGCACGGCACCACCCCCGGTGGTGCGGCGCTGCTGCAGGTCGGCACCGGCAGCAAGGCCAAGGAGCAGCACCAGGAGCCGCTGCCCGCCGACGTGCCGCTGGAGAGCACGTGGGCCGGGGAGCTCGTCGCGGAGGTGGGCGCCGGCATGGGCGCGGGGACGTTCGAGGTGCGCACCGGGACGCACTGCGCCCGCTGCCCGGCGCGGCGCAGCTGCCCGCTGCAGGAACCGGGCCGGCAGGTGACCGGGTGACGCCGCGCGACGACGCGCAGCTCTCGTTCGACGACCTGCCGGCCGGCGACGCCGAGCCGGCGGCCACCCCGCGGCGGCTGCTCACGCCCGCCGAGGTGGCGGAGCGCTGCGGCCTCTCCTACGCACCCTCCGACGAGCAGGCCGGCGTCGTCTCCGCGCCGGCGGACCGGCCACTGGTCGTCGTCGCCGGGGCCGGCTCGGGCAAGACCGAGACGATGGCCGCCCGGGTCTCCTACCTGGTGGCCAACCGGATCGTCGAACCCGAGGCCATCCTCGGCCTGACCTTCACCCGCAAGGCCGCCAGCGAGCTGAACGAGCGCGTCCGGCTGCGGCTGGGCGCGCTGGCCCGCCACCCGGAGACCGAGGAGGACCTCCGCGAGCGGCTCGCGATCGCCCAGCCCACCGTCTCGACCTACCACGGCTACGCCGCCGCGCTGGTCGCCGAGCACGGGCTGCGCATCGGCGTGGAACCGGGCGCCGGTGTCCTCGGACCCGCCATGTGCTGGGGGCAGGCGGCGACGGTGGTCGCCGCCTGGACCGGCGACATGGCCGACGTGCCGCTCACCCTGCTGACCACCGTCGAGGACGTGCTGGCGCTCGCGGCCGAGATGGGGGAGCACGACGTCAGCGCCGCGGCCCTGCGCACCTGGACGGCGCGGCTGGAGGCGCAGATCGCCGGCTACGCGGACGCGCCGAAGAAGAAGGGCACCTACGCCGCCGTCACCGAGATGCTCGCCCGGCAGAAGGCCCGCGTGGCGCTGCTGCCGCTGGTCGAGGCGTTCGAGGCCCGCAAGCGGGCGCTGGGCTCGATCGACTACGCCGACCAGGTCGCGCACGCCGCGCGCATCGCCGTCGCCGCCCCCGAGGTCGGCCGCCGCGAGCGGGCGCGCTGGAAGGTGGTGCTGCTCGACGAGTACCAGGACACCAGCGTCGGGCAGCTCCGCATGCTGGAGGCCCTCTTCGGCGGGGCGAGCGGCCACCCGGTGCTCGCCGTCGGCGACCCCCGCCAGTCGATCTACGGGTGGCGCGGGGCCTCGGCGGGCACGATCGAGCGCTTCGACCGCACCTTCCCCGGGCGCCCGGGGCGCACGGCGCAGCGGCTGACGCTGGCCACCAGCTGGCGCAACGACGAGGCGGTGCTGGCGGTCGCCAACGCCGTCTCGGCGATGCTGCCCGCGCCCGCCCAGCCGCTGCCCGACCTCGCCCCGGCGCCCACCGCCGGCCGCGGCTCGGTCACCGTCGGGCTGTACGAGACCGTCGCGGAGGAGACCGCCGCCCTGGCCGACCGGCTGGCGGCCTGCTGGCAGGGCGGGGACGCCGCCGTCCAGCCGCAGCCCGACGGCCGGCCGCCGTCGATGGCCGTGCTGGTGCGCACCCGCAAGCAGCTGCCCGGCATCGCCGCGGCTCTGCGCGAGCGCGGGCTGCCGGTGGAGGTCGTGGGGCTGGGCGGCCTGCTGGAGGTGCCGGAGGTCTCCGACGTGGTCGCCACCCTCACCGTGCTCGTCGACCCGACCGCCGGTGACGCGATGGGCCGGCTGCTCACCGGCGCCCGCTGGCGGATCGGCCCCCGCGACCTCGCCGCGCTCGAGGCCCGCGCCCGTGCCCTCGTGCACGCCCGCCGGCCGGTCCGCCCGGCCGACGGCGAGGAGGGCGGCGCGGTGGAGGCGCCGCAGGAGCGCGGCAGCACCGTGGAGGCGCTGGACGACCTCGGCGACGCGCAGCAGTACTCGCCCGCGGGCTACCGGCGGCTGCGCCGGCTCGGGGCCGAGCTCGCGCACCTGCGCGGCCGGATCGGGGAGTCGCTGCCCGACCTGGTCGACGAGGTGGCCCGCACGCTGGGGCTGGAGACCGAGCTGGCCAGCGCGCCGGGGGTCAGCCCGGCCGGCGCACGCGCCCACCTCGACGCGCTGCACGGCGTCGCGGCCGAGTTCACCGAGCTCGCCGAGCTGCCGTCGCTGCCGGCGTTCCTCGGCTACCTGCGCGACGCCGAGGAGCGGGAGCGCGGCCTGGAGCCCGGCGAGGTGGCGGTGAACCCGGAGGCGGTGCAGCTGCTCACCGGGCACTCGGCCAAGGGGCTGGAGTGGGACGTCGTCGCGGTGCCCGGGATGACCGCCGACCAGTTCCCGGCCCGCACCAACGCCAGCGACTCCTGGATCAAGGACCCGGGCGCGGTCCCGGTCGACCTGCGGCTCACCGACCGGGAGGAGCTGCCCCGGCTGCGGCTGCCGGTGCCCGGCTCCGGCGACCAGGCGGCGGTGCGCGACGCGCTGGAGGACTACGTCCAGGACTGGAAGGACTTCGGCCGGGACGAGGAGATCCGGCTGGGCTACGTCGCCGTCACCCGCGCCAAGCGGCTGCTGCTGTGCTCCGGCAGCTGGTGGCGCGACGGAGTGAAGCCGTGCGGACCCTCCTCGCTGCTGACCACCGCGAAGGAGGCGTGCGAGGCCGGGGCCGGTGCCGTCGTGCACTGGGCACCCGCGCCCGAGGACGGCGCGACCAACCCCGCGCTCGAGGAGTGGCCGGTCGGCGTGTGGCCGGCCGATCCGCTGTCGGAGCCGCGCCGGCGGGCCCTCACCGCCGCCGCGCAGCTGGTGGAGGGGGCCGCGCCGCACCCGCTGGACCCCGAGCGTGCCCTCGGCGGGGAGGACGAGCTGGTGGAGCAGTGGGTGCGCGACGCCGACCTGCTGCTGCGCGAGCGGGCGCGCCAGCAGAGCCCGACCGTCGACGTCCCGCTTCCCTCGCACCTGTCGGTCTCTGCGCTGGTCACCCTCCGCCGCGACCCGGCCGAGCTCGCCCGGCGGCTCCGCCGGCCGATGCCCGCGGCACCCGCACCGCAGGCCCGGCGCGGGACGGCGTTCCACGCCTGGCTCGAGGAGCGGTTCGGTGCCGCGCGGCTGGTGGACCTCGACGAGCTGCCGGGCTCCGGCGACGAGCTGGCCGCCCCCGACGACACGCTGGAGGAGCTGCGCGCGGCGTTCCTGGCCAGCGAGTGGGCCGACCGCCAGCCGGTCGAGGTCGAGGTGCCGTTCGAGACGCCGCTGGGGCCGATCACGCTGCGCGGCCGGATCGACGCGGTCTTCCAGCGCGAGGACGGCGGTTACGAGGTCATCGACTGGAAGACCGGCCCGCCGCCGACCGGGGCGGAGCTCGCCGCCGTGGGGGTGCAGCTGGCCGCCTACCGGCTGGGCTGGTCGCGGCTGACCGGGGTTCCGGTCGAGCGGGTCAGCGCCGGGTTCCACCACGTCGCCGCCAAGGAGACGCTGCGCCCGGTCGACCTGCTCGACGAGGCCGGCCTGCTCGCTCTGGTCACCGGGACGGGCTGACGGCGGTCACCCTTCGTGCCGCGGAGGGACGTCCCCAGCAGATCCCGCGCGATCGCGGGAGGATGAGGCCGTGGACGTCCTGAGCAGCCGCATCCTGCTCCGACCCGCGGACGCCCGGCGGTCGCAGTCGTTCTACCGGGACGTCCTCGGGCTGGCGGTGCACCGCGAGTTCGGCCCGGCGGACCACCCGGGCGTGGTGTTCTTCCTGGGCAACGGGTTGTTGGAAGTCTCCGGCCGGTCGGAGGAACGCCCGGCGGCCCTGGCCCTGTGGCTGCAGGTCCGCGACGTCGACGCCGAGCACCGCCGCCTGGCGGCGGCGGGCGTGACGGTCACCCGGCCCCCACGCCGGGAGCCGTGGGGGCTGGTCGAGATGTGGATCGAGGACCCCGACGGCGTGCGGATCGCCCTGGTGGAGGTCCCCGACGAGCACCCCCTGCGCCGCGACCAGCGCCCGGTGGAGCAGCCCTGAGGCGCGGGCAGGCAGTCAGCTGCCGGCGACGCGGTCCAGGATCGCGCGGGCCAGCTCCTCCGGTGCCTGCTCGGGGATCCAGTGCGTCACGCCGGGCAGCTCCACGAATCGGTAGTCGCCGGTCACGAACTCCGCGCACGCCTCGGCCGCCGTCCGGCCGATCGCGACGTCCGCGTCGCTCCACACGTAGGTCGTCGGCACCTCGACCTTGTCGACGCGGATGTCGGAGCTCATGGCCCGGTACCAGTTCAGCGCCGCGGTGAGCGCACCCGGCGCAGAGAGCACGGCCACGTACTCGTCGGCCGCCTCGGGGGAGACGCCGGTGTCGCCGTCGGCCCCGAGCAGCATCCGGCGCAGCCGCCGCGCGTCGTCGGCGAGCAGCACCTCCTCGGCCTTGCCGGGCTGCCAGAACAGCCGGATGTACGCCGAGCGCTCCTTCTGCTCCGGGTCGATCCGGAAGGCGGCGGTGTAGGCGGCCGGGTGCGGTACCGAGACCGCGGTGAGCGAGCGGACCCGGTCGGGGTGCCACGCGCCGAGGGTCCAGGCGACGTTGGCGCCCCAGTCGTGCCCCACGACGTCGGCGACCGGGATCTCCAGGGCAGTCATGAGGTCCGCGGTGACCTGGGCGAGGTTCTGCATCGCGTACGCCCCGACCTCGGAGGGGCGCGCGCCGGGGGAGTAACCGAGCTGGTCAGGTGCGTAGGTGCGCAGCCCGGCCTGGGTGAGCAGCGGGGTCACCGCCGCCCAGGACGCCGAGGTCTCCGGGAACCCGTGCAGCAGCAACACGGGCCGCCCGTCCTCGGGTCCGTCGACGCGCACGTCGAAGGTCAGGTCGCCGACATCGGTCCGCAGCAGCTCTCCGGGCATGCCCGGACGCTAACGGTCCGGGCCGGGTGTCGCGCCCGCTCAGGCCGTCCGGGAGAGCACCGCGGCGCTCTACGGGCTGGCCGCCCTCGCCGTCGTGGTGGCGCCTGCGCTCGTCATCGACTCCACCGCGACCGGCGGCGGCGTCGCCCCGACGTGGCAGGCCCTGGACCTGCTCGTGGTCAGCGCGGTGCTGGGCCTCGGGTATAGCGTCGTCTGCTTCCGGCGGCTGCGCCGGCAGTCGACCGGGACCAGGTCGCGGGCGAACGCCTGGATCGCCGCCCTGCACGCGCTGGTGGCGCTGGCGCTGCTCTCCTCGCTGCTGCTCGCCGTCGTCCTGCACGAGCTCGGTTCGCTGCAGAGCCCGCTGGCCGGCAGGAGTGGACCGTGCTGGCCCTCTGGGGCGGGGTGCAGCTGGTCGCGATCACCGCCGCGGAGGCCGTCGAACGGGCGGTGTTCCCCTGGCTGGTGCGCCCCGTCCGGCGGGCGCGGGCCGGTCCGCCGGACGGCGCGGCTACCGTCGGGAACCGTGACCAGCGCCGAACGTGACTTCGTCCTCGACCACCTCGACGACCTGCACGCCGACCTCGACGCCTGGCTGCGCATCCCGTCGATCTCGGCCGACCCCGCCTACGCCCGCGACGTCGCGGCCAGCGCCACCTGGCTGGCCGACGCGCTGCGCCGGGTCGGGTTCCCGACCGTGGAGATCTGGCAGACCCCCGGTGCCCCCGCCGTTTTCGCGGAGTGGCCCAGCGCCGACCCCGGGGCCCCGGTCGCCCTCGTCTACGGCCACCACGACGTCCAGCCGGTGGACCCGCTGGAGCTGTGGGTCCACCCGCCGTTCGAGCCCACCCGGGTCGAGGGCCCCGACGGCCCCGAGCTGCACGCCCGCGGCGCCATCGACGACAAGGGCAACGTCGCCTTCCACCTGCTCGGCATCCGGGCGCACCTGGCCGCGACCGGCCGCGACACCCCGGCGGTCACGGTCAAGCTGCTCATCGAGGGCGAGGAGGAGTCCGGCTCGCCGCACTTCGAGGCGCTGCTGCGCGAGCGGCGGGACCGGCTCGACTGCGACGTCGTGGTGGTCAGCGACACGGGCATGGCCGCGCCCGACGTGCCCAGCGCGGTGACGGCGATGCGCGGTCTGGCCGACGCCGAGATCACGCTGCGCGGCCCCGCCGTCGACCTGCACTCCGGCTCCTTCGGCGGCGCCGTCCCCAACCCGCTGCACGCCCTGGCCGAGCTGATCGCGAAGCTGCACGACGACCAGGGCCGGGTGGCGATCCCCGGGTTCTACGACCGGGTGCTCCCGCTGTCGGACCGCGAGCGCGAGCTGATGGGGCGGGTGCCCTTCGACGAGCAGGCCTGGCTCGCCGGCCCGGCGGCGTCCCGCGCCACCTACGGGGAGGCCGGCTTCAGCACGCTCGAGCGCACCGGCGCTCGGCCGACGGCCGAGGTGAACGGCATGTGGGGCGGCTACACCGGCCCCGGCCACAAGACGATCGTCCCGGCCGAGGCGCACGCCAAGGTGACCTTCCGGCTGGTGTCCGACCAGCGGCCGCAGGACATCGGGCCGATGGTCCGCGCCTGGGTCGAGGCGAACCTGCCCGACGGGATCGAGGCCGAGGTGCACACGCCGCCCGGCGGGGTGGCGCCGTGCGCCAGCGACCTGGACTCCCCGCACATGGACGCGCTGCTCGCCGCCATCGGCCAGGCGTTCGACACCGACCCCGGCGACGTGCTGTTCACCCGCGAGGGCGGCAGCGGCCCCGAGGCGGCGATCGTCGAGGCGCTCGGCGCCCCGCTGCTGTTCCTGGGCGCCGGGCTGCCGACCGACCGGATCCACTCGCCGAACGAGCGGGTGCTGCTGCCGATGCTCCACCGCGGGGCCGAGGCCGCCGCCCACCTCTGGCGGGAGCTGGCCGCCCGCCGCACAGGCTAGGGACGCGTACCGACGACGACCGTGGCACCGCGGTCCTGGTCGGTGACCAGCCGCGCCGCCAACCCGGCGGCGGTGACCAGGGCGAGCGCCGCGGGGACCTGCCCCTCGCCGCACTCGAACAGCAGCGCGCCCCCCGGCGCCAGCCACACCGGCGCCCCCGAGACGACCCGCCGGGCCGGCATCAGCCCGTCCTCGCCGCCGTCCAGCGCCCTCCGCGGCTCGTGCCGGCGCGCCTCCGGGGGCAGCAGGGCGATCGCCGCCGTCGGCACGTAGGGCACGTTGGCGGTGAGGACGTCGACACGTCCACGCAGGTCCGGCGGGAGGGCGGCGAACAGGTCGCCCTCGTGCACGGGCGTGCCGGGGAGGTTGAGCCGGGCGCAGGCCACGGCCGCGGGGTCGACGTCGGCGGCGTGCAGGTCGAGGCCCTGCACGGCGGTGGCCAGCGCCGCGGCGACCGCGCCGGTGCCGCAGCACAGGTCGACCACGACGGCGCCCGGGCGGGCGAGCGACCGGGCCTCTACCACCAGCAGCTCGGTGCGGCGGCGGGGCACGAAGACGCCGGGCGCGACGGTGACACGCAGACCAGCGAACTCGACCCAGCCCAGCACCTGCTCCAGCGGCGCGCCGGCCACCCGCCGCGCGACCAGCCGGGCCAGGTCGCCGGCGTCGCGGGCCTCCGCCGTCAGCAGGGCCGCCTCGTCCTCGGCGAAGACGCAGCCGGCGGCACGCAGCCGGCGCACGAGGTCGCCGTCGGGGGAGTGCACGTCGGCCTCCTTCGACGGGCGCGGGTCACGGGGGCGCCGGGGGGCACGCCCTAGGCTGAGGCCGTGACCGGAGTGGGCCAGGACGCGGCGCCGGGCTGGTACCCCGACCCGGCCGGCACCCCCGGCATGGTGCGCTGGTGGAACGGCGTCGCCTGGTCCGACGTCATGATGCCCGCGGGGCCGGGCGTCCAGGTCCACCGGGTGGCCGCCGCCACCGCCGTGCAGGAGCCGATCGCACCGGTGGTCCGGCCGGCTCCGGCGGGCCGCCGCCCGCGCCCCCGGCTGTGGGTGGCCGCGGGCGCGGTGCTGGTCCTCCTCGTCGCCGCGGTCATCGCCGTGCTGGGCAGGGACCCGGGTGGGGACGGGGCGGGCACCACCGCCCAGGAGCCGGTCGTCGCCCCGCCCCCGGCTCCCGGTGCGCCCTTCCCGCCGGGCACGGTCCGGATCATCGACGAGGTCGCCGGCATCTCCTACCCGTACCTGGGGGAGGGGTGGTCGGAGTTCGACCTGGGCCGGCAGCTGGAGACCACCGCGACGGCGGGCCAGTACTTCACCACCCAGGAGGCCACCCCCGACGGCGGCATCTTCATCTCCCAGTGCACCTCCGGCCCGGTGGCCGAGGGGTACGGGTGGTCGGGGACGTCGACGCTGCAGAGCACGGTGACGACGCTGGCCGCCAGCGTCCGCGCGAACTACTACCCGGGGCCGAACACGGTCGAGATCCGCCGGGACGAGGCCCGGACCGTCGACGGGCGCCCGGCCCACCTGCTGGAGCTCCAGCTGTCGTGGGACGTCGAGGGCTACGACGCCTCGGGGGAGCGGGCGGCGCTCCTGCTGATCGACGTCGGCCGGCCGGCGCCGGCGCTGCTCTACGTCTCGATCCCCAACACCCACGCCGAGCTCTACGGCGTCATCGACCGGGTCATCGACGACGTCGACGTGCTCTGACACTGTCGACCTCCGGCCGATGACCGCGGCCAGGTGCCGTCCCCCGAGCGCGGAGCGAGTCCGCTTCCCTCCTCGGAGGACCCTCCGGGCCCCGCTCGTCGGTCGCCACCGTGGCCAGGTGTCGGTGCTCCCGACGGGTGAGCGCGCGGCGAGCCATCGGCGTCCGCGGCTACTGTCGGGCGCGTGACTGCAGCTGGTACCGACCTGACCCTGCGGCACCCGATCGAACGGTTCACGCTGGACAACGGACTGCGGGTGGTCCTCGCCCCCGACCGCAGCGTGCCGGTGGTGGCGGTGAGCGTCTACTACGACGTCGGGATGCGCAACGAACCCGAGGGGCGCACCGGCTTCGCGCACCTCTTCGAGCACATGATGTTCCAGGGGTCGGCGAACGTCGCGAAGATGGAGCACGCCCGTCTCGTGCAGGCCGCGGGCGGCACCTTCAACGGCTCGACGCACCAGGACTACACGAACTACTTCCAGGCGTTGCCCGCCGAGGCGCTGGAGCGCGCGCTCTTCCTCGAGGCCGACCGCATGGCCGCGCCGGCGATCACCGAGGAGAACCTCCGCAACCAGATCGACGTGGTGAAGGAGGAGATCCGGGTCAACGTGCTCAACCGCCCCTACGGCGCCTTCCCCTGGCTGCAGCTGCCGCAGGTCGCCTTCGACAGCTTCGCCAACACCCACGACGGCTACGGGTCCTTCGTCGACCTGGAGTCCTCGACCGTCGCCGACGCGACCGACTTCTTCGACAAGTACTACGCCCCGGGCAACGCCGTGCTGTGCATCGGCGGCGACCTCGACGTCGGCGCGACCGAGGAGCTGGTCCGCCGGTGGTTCGGCCCGATCCCCGGCCGGCACGTCCCGCCGCTGCCCTACACGGGCGAGCCCTCGCCGACCACCGTCCGCTCCGCCGTCGTCGAGGACCCGCTGGCGCCCGCGCCGGCGCTCGCCCTCGGCTGGCGCGTGCCCGACCCGGTCGGTGACTTCGACACCTACCTGGGGAGCGTCCTGCTGGCCGAGCTGCTCAGCGAGGGCGACGCGTCCCGCCTGGAGAGCCGGCTGGTGCACGGCGACCGGATCGCCATCGCCCAGAGCAGCTACGTCGGCCTGTTCGGGGACCCCTTCGACGTCCGCGACGCCACCTTGCTCACCACCCAGGTGCACCACCCGGCAGCGGTCCCGGCCGAGCGCGTCATGACCGCCGTGCACGAGGAGGTGGCCCGGATCGCCACCGACGGCGTCGGCGCCGACGAACTGCGCCGCGTCCAGGCGCGCATCGAGGCGCAGCTGCTGCAGCAGGCCGACTCGGTGCTCGGCCGCACCCTGGCCTTCGCCGCCGCCGAGCTGGTCCACGGGCGTGCGGAACTGGCCGGTGAGCTCGCAGCCCGGCTGGCCGCGGTCTCCCCGGAGGCGGTGCAGGCCGCCGCCCGGGGGCTGGATCCGGGCACCGCCGCCGTGCTGGAGCTGCGACCGGCAGGAGATGCCCGATGACCGCCGCCCTGATCCCCCCGCTGGGCGAGCCGCGACCGCAGCCGGCGCCGGAAACCGTGGAGACCACGCTGCCCAACGGCCTCCGCGTCGTCGTGGTGCCCCGGCCCGGGGTCCCCCTGGTCGAGCTGCGCCTGCGTGTGCCGTTCGCGGCGGCGAGCGCCCGCAACGCCGGCGTGCACGCCGCGCGCGGCGCCGTCCTCTCGGGTGCCGTGCTGCTGGGCACGCAGCGGCACGACCAGGCCCAGGTCGCCCAGCTGCTGCAGAGCCACGGGGCCGAGCTGTCGGTGAGCACCGACGCCGATCGGCTGGTCTTCGGTACCACGCTGCTCCCCGGCGGGCTCGCCCCGGTGCTGGAGCTCCTCGCCGAGCTGCTGACCAGCGCCAGCTACCCGGCCGGTCGCGTCGACGGCGAGCGCGACCGGCTGGCCGAGCGGATCGCGATCGCCCGCACGCAGCCGGGCACGATCGCCCGCTCGGCGCTGGCCGCCCGCCGGTACGGCGCCCACCCGTACGCGATCCAGCTCCCCGACGCCGAGCTCGTGGCCGCCGTGCGCGCGCCGGCGCTGCGCCGGCTGCACCGGGAGCGGGTGCTGCCGGCCGGGAGCATCCTCGTGCTCGTCGGCGACCTCGACCCGGCGGCCGCCACCGGAGCGGCAGCCACCGCGCTGGAGGCATGGGCCGGCAGCGGTACGGCGGTGCAGGCGCCACCTGTCACGGAGCAGCCGACGGAGGGCATCGAGCTGGTGCACCGGCCCGGTGCGGTGCAGTCGAACCTGCGACTGGGTGGCCCGGCGCCGAGCCGGACCGATCCCGACCTGCCGGCGACGCGCCTCGCGGCCATGGTCTACGGCGGGTACTTCTCCTCCCGGCTGGTGGAGAACATCCGCGAGCGCCGGGGCTACAGCTACAGCCCGCGCAGCACCATCGACCACCAGCGCGCGGCATCGTCCTTCCTGGTGGAGGCCGACGTCGCCACCGAGGTCACCGGTCCTGCGCTGCTGGAGACGCTCTACGAGCTGGGCCGCATGGCGCTGACCCCGGTCACCGAGGCGGAGCTGGACGCGGCCCGCCGGTACATCCTCGGCAGCATGGCCCTGAGCACCTCCACCCACGCCGGACTGGCCAGCACCCTCTCGGCACTTCTCGGGGTGGGCCTGCCGGCCGACTGGCTGAGCAGCCACCAGCGCGACCTCACCGCGGTCACCGTGGAGCAGGTGCAGGCCGCGGCCGCCCGCTACCTGGCGCCCGAGGCGCTCACCGCCGTCGTCGTGGGCGACGCCGACCGGGTGGCCGCGGACCTCGGCACCCTGGCGCCGGTCACCGTCACCGGGGGCGGCGGGCAGGCGTGACCACCGGCCGAGCACCCGGTGACGGCGGTCCGCTGCTGTCGCGGTCCGGGCACGACCGGGCCCACCTCGCCCGGACGCTGACCGACCCCACCGGGGGGCGCCCGGTGCGGGTGCTCACCCTCGACACCGCCCGCGCCGTGCCGGTGGAGGAGGGGCCGTCGGGTCCCCGCCTGGTGTGGGACGAGCGGCCGGCCCTGCCCCCGGGTGCGGTGTTCCTCGGCGAGTCCGACGGGGTGCCGTACGCGGCGGTGCGCGGGGAGCGGTCGCTCACCGTCAACGGCCGCCCGGTCGACCGCTGGGCCGGTCTGCGGGAGGTCGGCGCGGAGCTGGGCGACCTGGACGCCGGTCTGCTGGCGCAAGCCGTCGGCATCCTGGAGTGGCACGAGCGCAACCGGTTCAGCCCTCTCACCGGGGTGGCGACGACGGTCGAGCGGGCCGGCTGGTCGCAGCGCGACCCCACCACCGGCACCGAGTTCTTCCCGCGCGTCGACCCGGCGGTGATCATGCTCGTCCACGACGGCGGCGACCGCGTGGTGCTGGGCCGGCAGGCGGCGTGGCCCCCCGGGCGGTTCTCCATCCTGGCCGGGTTCGTCGAGCCGGGGGAGTCCGCCGAGGCGGCCGTGGCCCGGGAGGTCGAGGAGGAGGTCGGGCTGCGCGTCTCCGACATCCGCTACGTCGCCAGCCAGCCCTGGCCGTTCCCGCAGTCGCTGATGCTCGGGTTCATCGCCCGGGCCGACGGCGACCAGCCCCTGCGCCTGGACCCGCACGAGATCGAGGAGGCGCGCTGGTTCACCCGTGACGAGCTGCGCAGCCCCGACGGGCAGCTGGTGGTGCCGCCGTCGATCTCGATCGCCCGGCACATCCTCGACCGCTGGCTGAAGGACGGGCTTCCCGCCACGCCTCGCTAGCTCGGCGCGGGCCCTGGAGCCCGCCGTTCGAGCACGTCACCGGAAGCGGCCCTGGAGCACCAGCGCGGGGCGGTCGGGGTGGTCGGCCAGGACGACGGCGTCGGCGAGCGCCACCGGGTCCACCTCGTCGTCGTAGCGGTCGAACGCCGGCAGCTCCCACGCCTGCTCCGGCGGCGTGCGGCGTCCCCGCGCGGCCGGGGCCATCCGCAGGTGCACGACGACGTCGAAGGCCAGCCCGACCCCCTGGAGCAGCGAGCCGGGCACGAGGACCACGCCACCGGCCGGCGCCGGCCGCCGGGGCAGCCGGGCCGACCTGTCCCGCGCCACGTCCCACAGCGCCGGGAGGTACTCCCCGGAGCCACCCGGCCCGACCGGCCCCAGGACCTCGCGGCCCAGCGCGCCGGCGTCGAGCCAGTCGGTGTAGCGGGCGTCGGGATCGGTGCGGCCGTGCTCCAGCCGCAGCGACGCCGGCCGGTAGAACCCCACGGCGGGGACGACCACGGCGGGCCGGCCGAGCATCGGCAGCCGGTCGGCGACCGAGCTCGCGAGCGCCCCGGGAGCCGCCGCGTCCGGTCCGTCGACCGCCACCCGCAGGCTGGTGGCGCCGGGCTCCGGCGGGAGGTCCGCCAGCAGCCCGGCCAGACGGTCGGCGAGCGCGCCGGGGGACAGCGGCTCCGGTCGGGTCAGGAGCGGCCACCGTCCGCGGTCGCGACGGCGCCGCTCGTCACCGGCTCGGGCCGCGGCGCGGGCGGGGTCGCTGCGGGGGCGGGGCCGGGCGCAGCGGTGGGCACGACCGCATCGGACGCCAGGCTCTCGAGCACCTCGCGGGCCAGCTCCGCCACCGGCCGGCCCTGCGTCCGCGCCTCGCGCCTCAGGCCCTCGAACGCCGTCCGCGGGCTCGTGCCCTGCCGCTCGGCGAGCACCCCGATCGCCCGCTCGGTGGACACCCGGGCGGCGAGGGCGTGCTCGAGCTGCGCCACGGTCCGCTCGAGCGCGGCGATGCGCGCGCCCACCGGGTCGGTGCCGCCGGTCTCGGCTCCCGGGCCGCGGGCGGAACGGCGCGCGGACCGGTCCGGCTCCGGCAGGCCGCCCAGCTCGTCGGCCACGAGGTCGGCCAGGGTCATCCCCTCGACGACGTCCTCGACGGCGTCCCCGCCGGCCGGGCTCCCGGTCAGGGGGACGACCACCCAGCCGCGCGCCGCCCGGGTCAGCGCGACCCGCGGCCGCTCACCGGTCCCCGGGCAGGGGACCTCGGACCGGGACGACGCATCGAGGGACACGCGCCCGTCGGAGGGCCTGGGACCGGGGACCACGGGTGCTCACACCTCCGGGATGTGGGCCAGCTGGGCCTTCACCGCGTCGATGCTGGGGTTGGTCAGCGCGGTGCCGTCGGGGAAGACCAGCGTGGGGACCGTGCGGTTGCCGCCGTTGGCCTGCATGACCAGGTCCGCCGCCTGCGCGTCGGTCTCGATGTCGACCTCCGCGAACGCGATGCCCTCGCGCTGCATCAGCTTCTTGAGCCGCACGCAGTACCCGCACCACGTGGTGGTGTACATGGTGACGGCGGCGCCGGGGGTCGTGGTCATCGCGGGGAGTCTCCCTGTTCGTGCCTGGTCGGTCCAGCCCCGGGACGGGGTGGCGTGCTGCGTGCATGCCAACGTGGTGCTCCTGGGGAAGCTTCCCGCCGTGCGTCGGTGCCGGCTGGGAGGATCGTCCCGGGAGCCGACGGCTCCCGGGACGTGCGGGACGAGGAACGGGGAGGGACGCCGGCGATGGCGCACGCGGACGCGGAGGCCGTGCTCGACGGCCTCGACGACGAGCAGCGCGCGGCGGCCCAGGCGGTGCAGGGGCCGGTCTGCATCCTGGCCGGGGCCGGCACCGGCAAGACCCGGACGATCACCCACCGGATCGCCTACGGGGTGCACACCGGGACCTACGTCCCCGAGCAGGTGCTGGCGGTCACGTTCACCGCGCGGGCGGCCGGCGAGCTGCGCGCCCGCCTGGCCGCCCTCGACGTCGGCGGGGTGCAGGCGCGCACCTTCCACGCCGCCGCGATGCGCCAGCTGCGCTACTTCGCCCCCCGGGTGCTCGGGGGCCCGATGCCGGGTCTGATCGAGAACAAGCTGCGGGTGGTCGCCTCCGCCGCGACGCGCAACCGGCTGACCACCGACCGG
The DNA here is from genome assembly GCF_054050775.1 of Blastococcus sp. SYSU DS0533. Taxonomy (NCBI): domain Bacteria; kingdom Bacillati; phylum Actinomycetota; class Actinomycetes; order Geodermatophilales; family Geodermatophilaceae; genus Blastococcus; species Blastococcus sp. SYSU DS0533. Next base: position 570,278 of record NZ_JBJGZZ010000001.1, read on the forward strand.
ACCAGCCTGCGCGACCTCGCCAGCGAGATCGAGTGGGCCAAGACCACCCTCGCCACGCCCGAGGACTACCCGGCCCGCGCGAAGGCGGCCGGCCGGGAGGCCCCGTTCGAGCCGGCCGCCGTCGCCGCCGTCTACGCCAGCTACGAGCAGGCCAAGCAGCGCGACGGCGCGCTCGACTTCGAGGACCTGCTGCTCGTCACCGCCTACGCGCTCGAGGAGCACCCGGACGTCGCCCGTCAGGTGCGCGCCCAGTACCGGCACTTCGTCGTCGACGAGTACCAGGACGTCAACCCGCTGCAGCAGCGGCTGCTCGACGCCTGGCTCGGCGGGCGGGCGGAGGTCTGCGTCGTGGGTGACCCCAACCAGACCATCTACTCCTTCACCGGCGCCGACCCCGACTACCTGCTCGGGTTCGCCGACCGTTACGCCGACGCGGCCGTGGTGAAGCTCGAGCGCGACTACCGCTCCACGCCCCAGGTCGTCGGCCTGGCCAACCGGCTCATCGGCCAGGCGCCGCCGCGCAAGGGCCTGCCGGGGCTCCGCCTGCTCGGCCAGCGGCCCCAGGGTCCCGAGCCGCGTTTCGTGGAGCACCCCGACGAGCCGGCGGAGGCTGCGGCGGTCGCGGCCCGCTGCAAGGCCCTGATCGACGAGGGGACGCCCGCCGCCGAGATCGCCGTCCTGTTCCGCATCAACGCGCAGTCGCAGGTGTACGAGTCCGCGCTCGCCGACGCCGGGGTGCCCTACGTGCTCAAGGGCGGCGAGCGCTTCTTCGAGCGGCCCGAGGTGCGCGAGGCGGTCCTGCTGCTCCGCGGGGCGGCCGCCGGGGGCAACGACCCGGGCATGCTCGTGCCCGCCGTCCGCGACGTCCTCGCGTCGACCGGCTGGGTGGAGCACCGCCCGCCGGCCGGGGGGGCGGCGCGGGACCGCTGGCAGTCCCTCGCGGCGCTGGTCGACCTCGCCGTCGACCTCGTGGCCGAGAACCCCTCCCTGGACCTCGCCGGCTTCGTCACCCACCTCGCCGAGCGGGCCGACGCGCAGCACGCGCCGACCGTCCAGGGGGTCACCCTGGCGTCGATGCACGCGGCCAAGGGTCTGGAGTGGGACGTCGTGTTCGTGGTCGGGCTGGTCGACGGCGTGCTGCCGATCGCGCAGTCGCTGAGCCGCCCGGAGGCGGTCGAGGAGGAGCGCCGGCTGCTGTACGTGGCGGTCACCCGGGCCCGTGAGCAGCTCACCCTGTCGTGGTCGCTGGCGCGCAACCCGGGTGGCCGGCGTGCCCGCCCCCGCAGCCGCTTCCTCGACGGGCTCGCACCGGGTTCCGGGCCGACGGCGCCCCCGCCCCGCCGCCCGGCCAAGCGCGCCAAGGTGGTCCTCGAGGGCGAGGCCGGCGAGCTGTTCGAGCGGCTCCGCGCGTGGCGCAGCCAGGCCGCGCAGGACGCGTCCGTGCCCGCCTACGTCGTCTTCTCCGACGCCACGCTGCAGGCCATCGCGGAGAGCCGGCCGGCCAGCCTCCGCGAGCTGTCGGGGCTGCCCGGCATCGGGGCCCGCAAGCTGGAGCTCTACGGCGCCGACGTGCTGGCCACCGTCAGCGGCTGAACGGTGAGGAGGCCGTCGCCGACGGCGACGGCAGGCGGTTCCGAGACCCAGCGGGGCCCTCCGCGGAGGAACCGCGGTTAATTGGATTGACCCGGTGTCCGGGGCGCCCCTAGTGTCCCGTTCCACACGCGCTGCACCCCCGTGGCGAGCCCGGCCGACCGGCCGGACCGCGAGAGAGGAAGGAGGGGTACCCGATGACGATCACCACCACGATCACCGCTGCCTCCGTCGACCTCCTCGGCCTGGGCGGCGTGGACGCGCGCACGGGTGGCTTGATCATGACCGGTCCCGCCGCCCAGCACGAGGGCACCGGTCTGTCCTCCGCCGCCTGCCGCGGTGAGTGGACCGCCGTCCTCGGCGGGGTCGCCGGCACCGCCGGCGTCGCCACCTCCGACCGGCGCCCGAAGTCGCTCCGCACCGTCGAGCGCCCCTTCGCCCCCACCTACCTGCCCCAGAACGACGGCACCACCCTCGGGATCCGATCCCCCGGGAGACCGCTGAGCTAGCCGCTCGCCGGTCCTCCTCGAGGCCGCGGAACCCGAACCCGGGATCCGCGGCCTTTGTGCTTCCCCCTCCGCGGCACCCGGCCCCGACTTCGGTCGGCGGGCCACCGCCGGCCGTACACACGAGTACGAGGAGGAGCGGCAGTGCAGCAGACGATCGACCGCCCGACGTCCCACCGCCGGCCCGGGCTCCCGCGGACCGGCGGCCCCACCACGCGGCGACCGCGTCCGACGCCGCCACCCGGACCGGTCCGGCGTCCCCTGCCGTGCCGGGTGGAGGACCCCGAGCTGTGGTTCGCCGAGAGCCCGTCGCAGCTGGAGCTCGCCAAGAGCTTCTGCGGCGACTGCCCGGTGCGGGAGTCGTGCCTGGCGGGCGCGCTCTCCCGCGCCGAGCCGTGGGGCGTCTGGGGCGGCGAGATCTTCGACCGGGGTGTCGTGATCGCCCGCAAGCGGCCACGTGGCCGTCCCCGGAAGGTCGTCGCGGCGTGAGCCGGCGGCCATCCCCAGCCCGTAAGCACATGACCAGCAGTCCCGAGCTCCCGACCGGGAGCCGACCGAAGGAATCAGCGATGTACATGTTCGAGCCCGACATGGCCCGCAGCCGCATGAGCGAACTGCAGGCCGAGGCGATGGCCGCGTCCCGCGCCCGTCGTCTGTACCTGGCGCGGCGTGCCTCCCGGCGCGCCGAGCGCGCGGTCCGCCGGGCCGCACGCGCCAGCGCCGCCGTCTACTAGAGGGTCGCCGTCCTCCTCACCCCTCGCACGCTCGGGGCGAGCCTCGGGACGGGGCCGCCGGTCCTCCGGGCCCCGCTCGGCGCGACCGCACCGCCGCCACGTGCCGTCCCCCGGCGGCGTGGAGCCGTCGAGTGACACCGAGCGGGGCCCTCCGGGCCCCGCTCGGTGCTACTTCTTGAAGCCGGGGAGCCACTCCTCGAGCACCGCGCGCCAGTCGGCCGCGGCGTCGAGCTGGCACAGCACCCCGATCGACCCGATCGAGACCCGGTGGATGAGCAGGTACGCCGGCGGCAGGTTCAGCTGCCGGCCCAGCCGGTTGGCCTCGGTCCGGGGGTCGGCGATCCGCATCGCCTGCTCCTGCATCCAGGCGCGGGTGAAGTGGAAGCGGTCGGTCGCGATCGGCTCGAGCAGGGGGAGCAGGTAGTCCAGGACCGCCTCCGGGTCGACCTGCACCCCGGGTCGCACGAAGCCCTCCACCCGCAGGTCGGCCAGCACCTCCGCCGCGCGGCCTTCCAGGGCCCAGCGCAGCAGCCTGCCGATCGGTTCCGGGTGGCCGTCGGGAAGCCGGGCGATCGCGCCGAAGTCGATCACACCGAGGCGCCCGTCCGGCAGCAGCCGGAAGTTGCCCGGGTGCGGATCGGCGTGCAGCAGCCCGGCGCGCTGGGGCGCCGAGAAGTGCAGCGTGGCCAGCAGCCGGCCGGCGCGGTCGCGCTGCTCCCGGCTCCCCGTGGTGATGATCCGGGACAGCGGCGTCCCCTCGATCCACTCGGAGACGACCACCTTGGGTGCGCTGGCCACGATCCGGGGGACGGCGATCTCCGGATCGCCGGCGTAGGCGGCGGCGAACGCCCGCTGGGCATCGGCCTCCAGGCCGTAGTCGAGCTCTTCGACCACCCGTGCCTTGAGCTCGGCGATCAGCGGCTTCACGTCCAGACCGGGGAAGACGGAGGCGAACAACCGGGCGAAGCGGGCCAGCTGGTTGAGGTCGCTCATCAGCGCCGTCCCCGCGCCGGGGTACTGGATCTTCACCGCGACGTCGCGGCCGTCCCGCCAGGTGGCGCGGTGCACCTGGCCGATGCTGGCCGCCGCGGCCGGGGCGTCGTCGAACTCGGCGAAGCGCTGGCGCCACGTGCCACCCAGCTGCTGGGCGAGAACCGCGTGCACGGTCCGCACCGGCATCGGGGGCGCCTCCTCCTGCAGCTTGGTGAGCGCCTCCCGGTACGGAGCCGCCAGCTCCTCGGGGACGGCCGCCTCGAACACCGACAGCGTCTGGCCGAGCTTCATGGCGCCGCCCTTGAGCTGGCCCAGCACGGCGAACAGCTGCTCGGCGGTGCGCTGCTGCAGCTCCGCGTTCACCGCCTCGGCGGGGCGGCCGGACAACCGCTTGCCGATCCCGAGGGTGGCGCGGCCCGCCGCACCCAGGGGCAGGGAGGCGAGCCGCGCGGTCCGCGCGACCGACCCCCGTGGCATCGCCGGTCGCTCGTCGCTCACACGTCCTCCTCGCCGGCGGCCGGGCGGAGCGGCGCCGTGTCGTGTCCGGTGAGCCCGAGAGCTCGGTCGGCAGCCATTGTCGCCCGAGCGGCCGCAGTCGCGCCGGGAGGGCATGCCCTGCCCTCCTCGGACGGGGCGCCCCCGGTGTCCGCCGCACCGCAGCCGCAGGACGGGTGCGGGGGCCATCGCCGCAGGTGGGGCAGGAGGTCCGGTGGCCGCAGCTCCACGGTGGCGTCGAGCGTGACCGGCGCGCCACGCCCGTCGATGCAGGCGAGCACCTGGCCGGCCGCGAGCACCGCGGTGAGCAGGCAGGTGAGGGTGGCGCCGCTGGGGGGCGGCTCGGACGCGGTCAGCTGGGCCGCGAGCCGGGGCCAGCGCGGATCGGCGTCCCGGCGGTGCAGGTCGCCGCAGCGCAGGCAGCTGCTGGCACCGGGCACGACCAGGGGCCCCACGACCCCCGTCTCGCCGCGGACCGTTGCCACCAGGTGCGGGCCGGGCACCGCGGGCTCCACCGGGTCCGAGGCGGCCCAGGGACGGGTGAGGACGACGAGGTCGGGACGCAGACCGGCGGGTAGCGGCCCCAGGTCGGTCAGCGGGCTGGCCCGGCGGACGGCGTCGGCCGCGGCCACGGCCCGGGGGCGGCCCTCGTCCGCGGCGGTCAGGCCGCCCACGACGGCGTCGGCGGCGGTGACGACACCGGCGTCCCGCACCACGACACGGCCCACGCCGCTCGCGGCCAGGACGGCCGCCAGCGGCGTGCCCACGCGCGTCGCCCCTTCGACCACCACGGTCGCCCGCTGCCGGGCCCGCCAGCCCCCAGCGCCGGGGGAGGAGCCGGCCGCGGGCAGTTCCACGGCCGCGCGGGCGATCGCTCCCGGGCCGGGGCCGATCGCGAGCAGGTCGGCCGGGTCCAGCTCGTGCACCAGGCCGGCCGCGCGGAGGGCGTCCACGACGGCGTCCACCACCCCCGGCGGCACGCCCTCCCCGGCGGCGTCGGCCCGGACGGAGCGCCGGGGCCGCCGGCCGTCGAGGGCCCGGAGCAGGGGCGCCAGACCCGCGGCGGGCGCCAGGAGCAGCCCGTCGGTGGAGTCGACGCCGCCGACCTGGACGCTGCCGGCGTCTCCGGCGAGCAGCGGGGTCGCCGCGGGGAGGAGGGGATGGGCGTTGTCGCTCACCCCGGCAGGGTGGCAGCCGGACGTGGGACCCGGGCCCGTCGTCCACAGGCCCCACGACGACGGCGGCGCCCCCGCAGGGGACGCCGCCGTGGTGACGTGCTGGATCGGTCCTCCTGCAGGGGCCCGCCGCGAGCCTGCGAGTGGCGGGGGGCAGGAGGGTCCTTCTCCTACGCCTTGCCGAGGATCCGGTTCATCTTGGTGCCGCAGACCGGGCAGGTGCCCTGCGCCATGCGGCGGCCGGACTCGCTCACCTTGACCTCGCCGTCGAAGTCGCGCTTCTCCTTGCACTTCACGCAGTAGCCGTTGTAGCTCTCCGCCACGGGATCTCCTCGTCTCCGGGGCGCCCCGGCTCGCACGCCGGGCGCCGTTCGCGAGAACGCTACCCGCGGTCCCCGCTGGCGATGCCCCCGCGGGCACCCGGCCGTGGCGTTCCGGGGCCCCGGGCGGAGCGCTTTCCCCACAGCTGTGGACGGAGCTGTGGACGCCATGTTGACGGCGTGGCGTGTCGCTGTGCGGAACCGGGGGACGGGCCGGGGACGGGTCACCCGCCGTGACCGGCCACGGCGCGCCGACCTGCGCCGACGTCCTCGAGTGGGTGTGGAACCCCGCGCGCAGGCACCCTCGTCACCGGGTGGAGCGGCGGCGGTGTCCACCGTCCGTGCGACCTGCACCCGAGCGGGTGTCCCTGCGCGGGCGCCACGCCCGGACGGTGCCCTACGGTCTCCTCGTGCCCGGAACGACTCCTCCTGCGAGCGCCCTGCCTGAGCCGGCGGACGGCGACGTCGTGGAGGTCCGGCGCAGCAGCCGCCGGCGGCGCACCGTGACCGCCTACCGGGAGCTGGGCCGCACCGTGGTGCTCATCCCGGCCGCGTTCAGCCCGGCGGAAGAGCAACGCTGGGTCGAGCAGATGGTCGCCAAGCTGCGCACCCGCGAGGAGCGCCGCAAGCGCTCGCTGGGGGGCGACGCCGAGCTCCTGGCACGGGCCAGGGCGCTGTCGGCCGCCCACCTCGACGGCCTCGCCGAACCGGCGAGCGTGCGCTGGGTGGACAACCAGCACCGTCGCTGGGGCTCCTGCACCCCGGCGGACCGGACGATCCGCCTCTCCAGCCGGTTGCGCTCGATGCCCGAGTACGTCGTCGACTACGTGCTGGTCCACGAACTGGTGCACCTGCTCGAGCCCGGGCACGACGAGCGCTTCTGGGCCCTCGTGGCGCAGTACCCCCGTGCCGAGCGGGCGCGCGGCTTCCTGGAGGGCGTCGAGCTGGCGTCCACCGCGGGGGCGGCGGGCGCCGAGCCCCTTCCCGACGTCGACGGGTGAGCGGCTAGCCCTCGCCGCCCAGCTCGCGCCGGTCCTCGTCGTCGGCCGGGTCCCCGCCGTCGGAGGTCCGGTCCGGCGCCCGCTCGGCGTCGTCGGCGGTCAGCGCGGCGAGCTCGTCGTCGAGGCCCTGACGGGCGACGAAGTCCAGCGGCTCGTCCAGGTCGTCCGAGGTCGGCAGCAGGTCGGGGTGGGACCACAACCGGTCCCGCTCCGCGCTGCCGTGCTGCTGGCCCATCGCACCCCACACCGTCGCCGCGTCGCGGAGCCGGCGCGGCCGCAGCTGGAGCCCCACCAGCGTGGCGAAGGTCTGCTCGGCGGGGCCGCCGGAGGCCCGCCGGCGGCGCATCGTCTCGGCGAGGGCGGCGTGCCCGGGCAACCGGTCGGCCGCCGCGGCGGCGACCACGGCGTCGACCCAGCCCTCGACGAGGGCGAGCAGCGTCTCGAGCCGGCGCAGCGCCATCTGCTGCTCGGGGGTCTCCTCGGGCTCCAGCACGCCGCTGCCCAGCAGCCGCTGGATGCTCTCCGGGTCGCTGGGGTCCAGCCCACCGCCCATGCCGCCGGCCATCGCCTCGTTGATGCCGCGCTCGATCGCCTCGCGGTCGATGGTGATGCCGCGCGCGTAGGCGTGCACGGCGTCCTGGAGTTGCTGGCGCAGCCAGGGCACGTGGGCGAACAGCCGCTGGGACGCCGCCTCCCGCAGGGCCACGAACAGCCGGACCTCGTCGGCCGGGCGGTCGAGGCCCTCGGCGAAGGAGGCCAGGTTCTGCGGGACCAGCACACCGGTGCCGGCGGGCGCCAGTGGGAGGCCGACGTCGGTGCTGGTGAGCACCTCCCCGGCCAGCGAGCCGAGCGCCTGGCCGACCTGGGCGCCGAACATCATGCCGCCCATGCGGCCCATGATCCCGGCGATCGGGCCGAAGGACATCGCCGCTTCCTCGGGCAGCGCGCTGGTCATCGCCGCCACCACGCGCTCCGCCAGCGGGTCGATGAGCGACGCCCACGCGGCCTGCGTCTGCTCCACCCACTCCACACGGGACCACGCGGCGGTGCGCTCGATCCCCGAGGGCAGCTCGGTGACCTGGTCCAGCCACAGGTCGGCCAGCCGCAGGGATTCGGCGGTGGCGGCGCGCTCCTGCTCCGACGAGGGCTGGTGCCCGGCCGCGAGCTGGCTGATCGCGCCCTGCCGGGCGAGATCCCAGTTGACGGGGCCGCCCGACCAGTTCATGAGCTTCTGGAGCTCGGCGAAGAGCGGCATCTTGCCGAGCACGTCCTCGGGCGACCCGCCACCGGCCATGCCGCCGAAGAGGGCGCCGAGGCCGAACGGGTCACCGCCCTGGTCGCCGCGGCCGGGCTCGCGGCGCTCGGGGTCGCGGTCGGGAGGGCCGAAGCCGAACGGGACGTCGCTCATGCGTCCACGGTAGACGTGCGATCTTCAGCCGGCGAAGGCGTTCGCCGGGAGAGGATGGCTGCCTGCAGGGGCCCGCCGCGAGCCTGCGAGCGGTGGGGGCAGGGGGTCCTTCACCTAGGCTCGCGCCTCGTGACCCGCCGCAACGCCGTTCTCAGCGTGGGCGCCGTGCTCCTGCTGCTGTTCGGCGTGCTCGGCACCACCGTGCCCGTGCCCTACGTCGCGCAGGTGCCCGGCCCCACGTTCGACACGCTCGGGGAGGTCGACGGCGAGCCGATCATCGCGGTGCAGGGCCGGGAGCGCAACGACGTGGAGGGCGACCTCAACCTGACCACCGTCGGCGTCAGCCGCGGCGGGCTCAGTCTCGTGCAGGCGGTCCGCGGCTGGTTCGACGACGAGGTCAGCGTGGTCCCCGAGGAGACGGTCTACCCTCCCGACCGCAGCGAGGAGGAGACCCGGCAGGTGAACCGCCAGGCCTTCGTCACCTCGGAGCAGGCGGCGGAGAGCGTCGCCCTCGGCGAGCTCGGCTACCCGGAGAAGGTGGTCGTACGGGAGGTGCCCGAGGGCTCGCCGTCGGCGGGGCGGCTGGAGGAGGGCGACGCGCTGGAGACGGTCGACGGCCGCCCGGTCCCCGACGCCGAGGTGCTGGCCGACGTCCTGGCCGGCATCCCGCCCGGCACGCCCGTCACCGTCGGCTACACGCGGCTGGGGGAGCCGGGCACCGCGACGGTCACCACTCAGGAAGCCGAGGAGCGGGCCGGGTCCCTGCTGGGCGTGAGCGTCCTGGACCAGCCCTCGGCGCCCTTCGACGTCGACATCCAGGTGGCCGACGTGGGCGGCCCATCGGCCGGGCTCATGCTGACCCTCGGCATCCTCGACCTGGTGGGCGAGGAGGACCTGACCGGCGGTGCGGCGATCGCCGGTACCGGCACCATCGACCTCGCCGGCAACGTCGGCCCGATCGGCGGCATCGCGCTGAAGATGGTGGCGGCCCGCGACATCGGCGCGGACCTCTTCCTCGTCCCGGCCGCGAACTGCGCCGAGGCGCTGGCCGCCCCTGACACCGGAGTGCCGATGGCTCGGGTCGCCACGCTGGACGACGCGCTGGCCGCCCTCGCCGACCTGCGCGCCGACCGGGCACCGGAGGGGTGCTGACGCCGGACGCGCCGACATCCCTGGGAACCCCGCGCCGTCCGGTGCGTTGTCCATGAGGCCGGGCGCGCCCGGCGCCGCACCACCCGACCCCCTGCGGTCGATCGTCGCGTGGCCGAGAGGCCGCGCCTGCAACTGAAGGAGACCGCTCGTGGCCATGCGGCCCCCCGTGCCGGTACCGACGCTGTCGCGGCGCGCGAAGCTGGTCATCGGCGCCATCGCCGTGCTGCTGGTGCTGTTCACCGCCGTCGGCACCCTGACCAACGTCTACGTCGACTACCTGTGGTTCGACGAGACCGGCTACACCGAGGTGTTCTGGACCGAGCTCCAGTCCCGCGCCCTGCTCTTCGCCGTGGCGGGGGTGGCGACCGGTGGGTTCACCGCGCTGGCCATGTACCTGGCCTACCGCTTTCGCCCGACGTTCCGCCCCATGTCGCTCGAGCAGCAGAACCTCGAGCGCTACCGCCAGTCCCTCGAGCCGCGGCGTGGCCTGGTGCTCACCGGCATCGCCGTGGTCCTCGGGCTGTTCGCCGGGTTCACCGCGCAGAGCAGCTGGGAGACCTGGCTGTCGTTCCGCAACAGCACCGACTTCGGCCGCACCGACCCCCAGTTCGGCATCGACCTGTCGTTCTTCGTCTTCGACTACCCCTTCTACCGGCTGCTGCTGGGGTTCGGGTTCGCAGTCGTCATCCTCGCGCTCATCGGCTCGCTGCTGACCCACTACGTCTTCGGCGGGCTGCGCCTGCAGACCCCGGGTCAGAAGCTGACCAGCGCCGCACGGGTGCAGCTCTCGGTGCTGCTGGGCGTCTTCCTCGCCCTCAAGGCCGTCGCCTACTGGCTGGACCGGTACGGGCTGGTCTACTCCAACCGCGGTGACGTCTTCACCGGTGCCAGCTACACCGACGTCAACGCGCTGCTGACGCCGAAGACGATCCTGGTCTTCGTGGCGGCCGTGTGCGCCCTGGCGTTCTTCGCCAACATCGTCGTCCGCAACTTCCTGCTGCCGGCCGCGGCCCTGGTGCTGCTGCTGGTCTCCAGCCTGGCGATCGGCGTGGCGTACCCGGCGGTCGTCCAGCAGTTCGTCGTCGGCCCCAGCGCCAACGAGAAGGAGGCGCCCTACATCGATCGGGCGATCGAGGCGACGCGGGACGCCTACGACCTGACCGAGATCGACTACGTGAACTACGCGCAGGACGCCACGGGCGACGAGGTCGACCCCGAGGCCGCCCTGGCCGACCTGCGCGCGGACTCCGAGACGATCCCGAACGCCCGGCTGCTGGACCCGAACGTCCTCTCCGACACGTTCACCGCACGCCAGCAGATCCGCAACGTGTACGGCTTCCCGGAGAAGCTGGACATCGACCGCTACACCATCGACGGCGAGACCCGTGACTACGTGGTGGCGGTGCGCGAGCTCAACAGCTCGGGGCTGTCGGAGAACCAGGACACCTGGATCAACCGGCACACCGTCTACACGCACGGCAACGGGTTCGTGGCCGCGCCGGCCAACGAGGTCGTCGCCGGGCAGGAGGGTGGCGAGCCGCGGTTCACCACCCGCGACCTGCCCACCCGCGGCAACATCGACGTCGACGAGCCGCGCATCTACTACGGCGAGCTGATCCAGGTGAACGGCCAGGACGTGTACTCCGTGGTCGGGGCCCCGGAGGGCGCGGAGCCGCGCGAGTTCGACCAGCCCGAGGGCGGCTCGGACGAGCGCCAGATCAACAACACCTACGAGGGCGAGGGTGGCGTCGAGATCGGCAGCTTCTTCCGGCAGCTGACCTTCGCGATCCACTACCGCGAGCGCAACTTCCTGCTCTCCAGCGCGGTCAACGAGGAGTCCAAGGTCCTCTACGTCCGGGACCCGCGGGAGCGGGTGCAGAAGGCCGCGCCGTTCCTCGAGATCGACGGCGACCCGTACCCGGCGGTCATCGACGGCGAGATCCAGTGGATCCTCGACGGCTACACGACGTCGGACTCCTACCCCTACGCCGAGCAGATGCAGCTGGGCGAGGCCGCGGCCGACGCCCTCACCGGCACCGGCACGACGGCGCTGCCGAACGAGACCTTCAACTACATCCGCAACTCGGTGAAGGCGACGGTCGACGCCTACGACGGCACGGTGCGGCTCTACGAGTGGGACACCGAGGACCCTGTCCTCAAGACCTTCATAAAGGCCTTCCCCGGCGTCGTGGAGCCCCGGGACGCGATGCCGGAGGGGCTGGTGGACCACGTCCGCTACCCGGAGGACCTGTTCAAGGTGCAGCGGGACATCCTGACCCGCTACCACGTCGACGACCCGCAGAACTTCTACAGCGGCAACGACCGCTGGCAGATCCCGGACGACCCGACGCAGAACACCGACCAGGCCCAGCCGCCGTACTACATCCTGGCGGAGCGGCCCGGCGAGGACGGTGCGTCGTTCCAGCTGACCAGCGCGCTCAACGCCTTCAACCGGCAGAACCTCTCGGCGTTCGTCTCGGCGTCCAGCGATGCGGAGACCTACGGGCAGCTCCAGGTGCTGCGGCTGCCGGGGAACACCCCGTTCCGCGGGCCCCAGCAGGTGCAGCAGTCGTTCAACACCAACGACGAGGTCGCCCGTGACCTGAACCTGTTCCGCAGCGCGGACTCCACACCGGTGTTCGGCAACCTCCTCACCCTGCCGATCGGCGACGGCGGGCTGCTCTACGTCGAGCCCCTCTACGTCGAGGGCACGGGGGAGAACTCCTTCCCGCTGCTGCGCAAGGTGCTGGTGAACTACGGCGATCGGGTCGGCTACGCCGACACGCTGGCCGAGGCGCTGGACCAGGTCTTCGGGCCGGGGGCCGGGGAGTCGGCCACCGACAACGACGACACCGGTGCCGACGGCGACACGTCCGCGGACCTGCCGGAGACGGCCGATCCCGAGACCCCGGCGCCGACCGAGCCGCCGGCCGACGGCGGCGCGGAGACCCCGTCCGCCACGGTGCTGGCGGATGCGGTGGCCGACATGAACGCCGCGCTCGAGGCGCTGGCCACCGCTCAGCGCGAGGGCGACTTCGCCGGTCAGGGGCAGGCGCTCGAGGACCTGCAGGCGGCCGTGACCGCCTACCAGGAGGCGCAGCGGGCAGCCGAAGGGGCCGACTGACGGTCCCCTCCCGGGTGGGGTGGGCGCCCCCGGCGCCGACCCCACCCGGGAGCTGGTAGGCTGATCTCACCGACGCGGGGTGGAGCAGCTCGGTAGCTCGCTGGGCTCATAACCCAGAGGTCGCAGGTTCGAATCCTGTCCCCGCTACCACCACGAAGGCCCGGCCCCTCAGGGGCCGGGCCTTCGTCGTCCGCGGGGCACGGTCCCGGGCGGGTGCGGTCAGCGCGCGCCGGCGTCGATGCGCTCGCGCGACCGGTGGTCCTCCTGCCGCGACGCGCGGCGGTACGGCGTGGGCCGCGGTCGCACGGGCGCCCCGGGGGAGCGCCCGTGACCCGTCGCGGGGACGCCCTGGTCCGTGGGCGGCGGGGTGACCGCGTGCTCGGGCGGGCGCGGCCGGCTGGTCAGCGTAGCCAGGAGGCTGTGCGGCCGGGTGCGGTCCTGCTCCGGCACCGGGGTGCCCGTGGGCAGCGGGCGGGCCGGCGACGCCGGGAACGGCTCGCGCCGGGGCGGGTGCGCCGGGTCGGGCAGCCGCAGCTCGGCGAGGTCCTTCCACGTCGAGTGCCGCAGCCCGTCGACGGTGCACCGCACCCGGGCGGAGACCCGGCCGTCGCGGGTGTGCCGCCAGCCCAGCAGCTCACCGGAGTACCAGATGCCCAGGTGGTGGATCTCCACCGGCTGCGGGTCCCCGACGAACCTGCTCGTCGTCCCGTCGCCCACCACGAGGCGGACTGTAGGCGTGGCGTGAGCGGGGGAGCCGGAGGCGCGCACGGCCCCCCGCCGTGGCTGCGGCGGCCCGTCCCACCGTTCACACGGGTCCGTTCAGTCAGGCGCGCGAGGGCTGCGTCCGGTGGTCCGACCGGCTCCTGGGGCGCATGCCGCGAGCCTGGACCAGGCCGGTCAGCCGGCGTTCGCCCGGCAGGCGGGTCCGCCGCAGGGCCTGCGCCACGTACTCGCCGAGGAGCGCCCCCGCGGCCAGGGCCAGGCCGACGGTGATCGCCGTGCCGAGCAGCGTGATCCCGCCCAGCGTGTCGTCCTCGGTCAGCCTCCGCAGACCGCGGTAGATCGTGAGCCCCGGGAGGAGGGGGATGATGCCGGCGGCGACGTAGACCAGCGCGGGGACCCGCTGGCGGGCGGCCAGGGCGAAGCTGCCCAGGCCGATGACGACGGCGGCTGCCGCCGTGGCCAGGGTGACCGTGAGCCGCAGTTGGTCCAGCCCGGCGAAGACGGCCCAGCCGATCGCGCCGGCGGCGGCCGCGGGCGCCAGGGTGCGCCGGGGGGCGTGGTTGGCGACGGCGAAGGAACCCGAGATGGCGGCCGCCGCCACGAGCTGCAGCGGCACGTCCGCCAGGCCGCTGGAGGGCGGATCCCACATCGCGACCGGGACGCCGAGCCGCACGCCGATCGACAACCCGACCGCGACCCCGCTGATGATCCCGGCCGTGAGCAGGAAGGTCTCGAAGGCCCGCGCGCTCGCGGTCACGTAGAAGCCGGTGATGGCGTCGTGCACCGCGCCGACGAGCGTGACACCGGGCAGCAGCAGGACGATCCCGCCGGCCACGACCAGTGAGGGCCGGACGCCGATGTCCGCGGCGACCAGCACCAGTGCGACCGCCGTGGCGATCAGGCCACCGACGGCGTTGAGGAAGAAGGTGGGCAGCCCCCGCCGCCCGAGCCGGTCGATGGCGAGGTCGACGAGCACGGTGGCCCCGAACGCGGCCGCCGTCACCGCGGCACCGGCGCCGAGGAGCACGGCGACCGCCGCGGCGAGCAGCGCCCGCGCCCCCGTCACGACCCACCGCCGGTAGGGCTGCCGACCGGCGGCGACCGACTCGAGCCGCCGGTCGGCCTCCGCCGGGGTGACCCGCCCCGCGGCCAGGTCGCCGACGACGTTGTGGACGGCGGTGGCGCGGGAGTAGTCGAGCTCCCGCTGCTGGACCAGGCGCAACCCGCTGACGGGCCCGGCGTCCTGCGCGGCGTGGCCGGAGACGGTGATCGAGGTGAAGGTGATGTCGCACTCCACCCGCCGGAGGCCGCAGGACCGCGCCACGACCGTGCAGGTGGCGGTCACCTCGGCGGCGCTGGCCCCCGCGGACAGGAGCAGCTCGCCCGCCCGGAGTGCCAGGTCGACGGCGTGGTGGGCATCCTGCACTGCGAGGGGCTCGGGCGGCACCCGTCCACGATCCCCGACGTTGCCGGTGCTGCGGGGGTGGGACTCGTCACCCGCGGAAAGATGCGTTTTCCGGTGCTTGCTGCAACTCTGGATGATCGTGCCGCCCGACGGGTACTGCCCCCCGGGCGGCCTCCGCCGGTCGTCGGCCGGCAGTCGCGTCCCCAACCGAAGGAACCGCCCCTCGTGCGAAGAACATCCGCCGTATTCTGGGCCTCGCTGGCCATCGTGCTCCCGTTCGTCCTCTGGGGAGCGGTGTCACCTACCTCCCTCGACTCCGCCGCCACATCCGCGCGGACCTTCGTCGTCGACCGGTTCGGCTGGTTCTACCTGCTCACCGCGACGATCGTGCTGGTCGCCGTGATCGCGGTGGCGGCCTCGCGGTGGGGCCGGGTGCGGCTGGGCAAGGACGACGACCGGCCGGAGTACAGCACCCGGGCCTGGTTCGCGATGCTGTTCAGCGCGGGGATGGGCATCGGGCTGGTGTTCTGGGGAGTGGCCGAGCCGGTGTCGCACTTCCTCACCCCGCCGACGGCCACCCCGGAGAGCACGGAGGCCGCCCGGGACGCGCTCCGGTACTCCTTCTTCCACTGGGGCCTGCACCCGTGGGGCATCTACGCCGTCCTGGCGCTGGCCCTGGCCTACGCCCGCTTCCGCCGCGGCTGGAAGGCCACCATCAGCGGGGCCCTGCGGCCGATCCTCGGGGACCGCGTCGACGGCCCGCTGGGTGCCGCGGTCGACACCATCGCGGTGGTGGCGACCGTGTTCGGCGTCGCGACGTCGCTCGGCCTCGGGGCCGCCCAGATCAACGGTGGTCTCAACTCCCTCGACGACGGCATCGCGATCGGATCGGGCGTGCAGCTGGCGATCATCGCGGTGGTCACCGTCCTGTTCCTGATCTCCGCGCTGTCGGGCATCAACCGCGGGATCAAGTGGCTGTCGACCGCCAACGTCGTGCTCGCCATCGCGCTCTTCGCCTTCGTGCTGTTCACCGCCTCGTCCGGCCGGCTCGTGGGCGCGTTCACCACGACCCTCGGCAGCTACTTCGCCGAGCTGCCCACGATGAGCCTGCAGACCGGCCCCTTCGACGCCCAGCGCTCGGAGTGGATCAACGGCTGGACGATCTTCTACTGGGCGTGGTGGATCTCCTGGTCGCCGTTCGTGGCGACGTTCATCGCGCGCATCTCGCGTGGCCGCACCATCCGCGAGTTCGTCATCGGCGTGCTCGCGGTGCCCACCCTGGTCAGCGGGCTGTGGTTCTCGGTGTTCGGCGGCGCGGGCATCCTCGCCGAGCAGGAGGGCGCCGGGCTCGCGGGCCAGGCGACCGAGCAGCAGCTGTTCGCGCTGCTGGACACGCTGCCCGGCGGTGTGATCGCCGGGATCGGGGCGATGATCCTCATCGTCACCTTCTTCGTCACCAGCGCCGACTCGGCCACGTTCGTCCTCGGCTCGCTGAGCAGCCGTGGCGGGCAGGACCCGGCGCGCGTCGTCAGCGTGGTCTGGGGCCTGGTCATCTCCGCCTCCGCCGCCGTTCTCCTGGTCAGCGGGGGGCTGGGCGGGGTGCAGACCGCGTCGATCGTGGCCGCGTTCCCCTTCGCGGTCGTGCTGCTCCTGGTCCTCGTGTCGCTGGCGAAGGGGCTCGGGCAGGAACCGCGGATGCCACGCCGCGCCCCGGAGGGCCCGCCCGCTCAGCACGCGGTGCCCTCGAGGGAGAACGGGGCCGCCGCCGGCGCGACGGCAGCACCGGCGACGGCGGGTACGCCCGGCACCTCCTGAGGTCAGGCCGGTCCCGCGGTCGAGCTCCGACCGCGGGACCCGCCACCGGAGCCGGTGGGGTACCGTGGTGCCCGCAGCGCGGGGTGGAGCAGCTCGGTAGCTCGCTGGGCTCATAACCCAGAGGTCGCAGGTTCGAATCCTGTCCCCGCTACCACCACGGAGGCCCGGCCCCTCAGGGGCCGGGCCTCCGTCGTCCGTCAGGGGCGGATCAGTCGTCGGCGGCCTCCTCGGGCGCCTCGTCGTTGCCGCCGAACACCTGTGCGGCCACCTCGCGCCGGGTCGTGGTGAGCCAGCCGTGCTGCCGGTCAGCCTGCTCGATGAGCTCGTCGAGCCGGTCGGCGTCCAGGCGGTGGTCGATGTCGGCGATCTCCCGGAGGCTCTCGAAGCCGCTGCGCTTGGCCCGGACGGCGGAGGCGAGGAACTCGAACTCCACGAGGTCGCTCAACGGCGAGCGGGTGGCGAGCCGGCCGTTGAGCTTCAGCCGCGAGACCTTCTCGCCGACCCAGAGGGCGGCCTGCTTGTACCGCTGCTCGCGGAGCTCCAGGTCCCGCATGATGGTGCGGAGCGCGGCGTTCTCCTCGTGCAGCTCGGTCAGCAGCTGCTGGAGAGGCGGCTCGTACCGCGTTCCCCGGTGCACCCCGATCATCCGCCGCACCAGCTCGATGCCCCCGATCGAGGCGGCCAGGTGGTCGTTGACGTAGACGGCCAGCAGGTCGACGTTGCGCAGACCGGCGGGGGGACGGGACACGGGACCTCCTGGGAGAGCGGTTGGGAACAGTGTCGCGGTCGTCGGGGCGCGGCGCGCGAGGTCCACGCGGACGGGTGCCCCCGGCGGCCCGGCGGACGGGCGTGTACCGTGGTGCCCGCAGCGCGGGGTGGAGCAGCTCGGTAGCTCGCTGGGCTCATAACCCAGAGGTCGCAGGTTCGAATCCTGTCCCCGCTACCACGACGAAGGCCCGGTCACCTGCAGGTGGCCGGGCCTTCGTGCACCTGCGGACCGGCGCTTCGCAGGGTGTGTTGTGTGTCACCCCGATCCTCTCTAGCGTGCGGAGCACGACCGCCGACCAGGGAGGGCCTCTCGTGTCCGTCGACGCCGCACCAGGACCGGGAACCGTTCCGCGCCCCCGCAGGGCGGGCGCGGCCGACCTCGGCATCGACCTGTCCGACCGCGACTTCTGGCTGCGCCCGCCGGCCGAGCGGCACGCCGCCTTCGACCGGCTCCGCGCCGAGCGGCCGTTCGCCTTCTTCGCCGAGCCCGAGATCCCCAACCTGCCGAGCGGGCCCGGCTACCACGCCGTCACCCGCTACGCCGACCTGGAGGCGATCAGCTCGCAGCCCGCCGTCTTCTGCTCGGGCGGAGGGGCCGTCTCCATCCAGGACGTCCCCGCCGACCTGAACGAGTTCTACGGCTCGCTGATCAGCATGGACGACCCGCGGCACGCCAAGATCCGCCGCATCGTCGCCAAGACGTTCACGCCGCGGATGCTGGAGCGGGTGGTCGACTCGGTGACCGGCATCGTCGACGACGTCCTGGCCGGGGTGCGCCGGAAGGCGGCCGAGGGGGACGGCGCCTTCGACGTGGTCGCCGACCTGGCCGCGCCCATCCCGCTGCGGGTCATCTGCGACATGATGGGCGTCCCTGAGCAGGACCGGGCGATGGTGCTGGCGAAGTCGAACGTCATCCTCTCCGGCGGCGACCCGGAGCTCGTCGAGGACGAGGAGGACCCGCTCACCGGGGTGCTCATGGCGGGCATCGAGCTGGCCGCGCTGATGGAGCGGCTGGCCGCCGAGCGGCTGGAGCGCCCGACGGAGGACCTGACGACGGCGCTGGTGACCACCGAGGTCGAGGGGGAGCAGCTCACCCACCAGGAGATCGCCTCCTTCTTCATCCTGCTGCTCGTGGCGGGGAACGAGACGACCCGCAACGCGATCTCCCAGGGGCTGCTGGCGCTGCAGGAGCACCCCGACCAGCGGGCCCGCTGGGTCGCCGACCCGGGACTCACCCGCACCGCCGTCGAGGAGATCGTGCGGTGGACCAGCCCGATCACCTGGATGCGCCGCACCGCGACCCGCGACGGTGAGCTCGACGGCTACCCGTTCGCCGCGGGCGACAAGTTCCTCCTCTTCTACGCCGCCGCCAACCGCGACCCCGCGGTGTTCCCCGACCCGCACCGCTTCGACCTCGGCCGCGACCCGAACCCGCACGTCGGCTTCGGGTCGAAGGGGCCGCACTTCTGCCTGGGCGCGCACCTGGCCCGGCGCGAGCTGGCGGTCACCTTCGCCCGGGTGCTCGATCAGCTGCCCGATCTGGAGATCACGGGCCCGCCCGACCGGCTGCGGTCGTCCTTCGTCAACGGGCTCAAGCGGCTCCCTGCCCGGCTCGCGGGGAGCCGGTGAGCCGCCTGGAGGCCGACCTCGAGAGGTGCGTGGGGGCCGGCGCCTGCGAGGCCCTGGCGCCGGACCTGTTCGAGGTGGGCGACCAGGGGACGGTGACGGTGCTGCGCCCGCACCCGGAGGGCGGTGACCTGCGCGACGCCGAGGAGGCCGTCCGGCAGTGCCCGACCCGCGCGCTCCAGCTGGTGGCGGAACAGCCGGCCCCCGCGGCGGGTTGACGCGGGCATGGAGACCACCGTCACCGACGTCCCCGAGGCCGACCGGTTCGAGATCCGCGACGGCGACCGCGTGCTGGGGCTGGCCGCCTACGAACGCCGCGGCGACACCCTGGTGTTCACCCACACCGAGATCGACCCCGATGCCGGGCAGTCCGGCCTGGGCAGCACCCTGGTGCGCGCCGCCCTCGACGAGGTCCGGTCGCGCGGCGGCTCCGTGGTGCCGCGCTGCTCCTTCGTGGCGGGCTGGATCGAGCGGCACCCCGACTACGCCGACCTCGTCGCCGACCGGGACCGCTGAGGAAGGGTCCCGCCCCTACCGCTCGCCGCGAGCCTGCGAGCGGTGGGACGGCGAATCCTCCGTCAGAGCACCTTGGTGCCGTACATCTCCCCGAGCGGGTCGGCGATGAGCTCGATGCGGGCGCCGTCGGGGTCGCGGAAGTAGACCGAGACCCCGCTGTGCACCTCGTGCGCGATCCCGGCCTCGGTCAGCCGCCCCACGAGTTCCTGCCAGCGGTCCGGGTCGACGCTGATCGCCATGTGGTGCAGCCCGCCGAGCACCTCGGCGTACGGGCCCACGTCCAGGCCGGGGAAGTCGAAGAACGCCAGCAGGTTGCCGTTCCCGATGTCGAAGAAGAAGTGCGAGGAGCCGGGGTAGTCGCGGTTCTCGATCAGCTCGGTCAACGGGAAGCCCAGGACGTCCTGGTAGAAGCGCACCGTCCGCTCGACGTCGCTGCTGATGAGCGCGGTGTGGTGCAGCCCGCGGGCGGTCGAGGGCGGCCGGGTGCCGGCCGGGCGCAGGTGCGCTTCCCGGATCCGGTCGCGTTCGGCCTCGAGGGCCGGCAGGTCGCGGTCGTGGTCGGTGGTGCTCACGGCGTCTCCTCGTCGGTCGGCGGTGACCGGCACAACCCGTGGGACGGGGATCTCGTTCCCTGCGGATGCCCGCGCCCCATCCTGCTGCCAGGGTGGACGCCGTGCGTGTTCTCGTGGCCGGGTGGTTCAGTTTCGACGAGGTGATCGCCACCGTCGGTGACGAGCTGGGGGCCGAGGCCGTCACCGGCTGGCTGACCGGGCTCGGCGTCGACCACGACGTCGCCTGGGCGCCGTACCTGGGGCGCGGCGTGCACTGGCGCGACGTCGACCCGGCCGACTACACCCACCTGGTGTTCACCACCGGTCCGGTGGGTGACCTGCCGGGCCTGCGCGACCTGACGGCCGCGTTCGCCGGGGCGCGGCGGTGGGCGGTCAACGTCTCCGTCGTCGACGAGGCCGCCCGCACGATGTTCGACGCCGTGTGGGAGCGGGACGGCCCGGGAGTGACCCGGCCGGACCTGGCGATCGACGGACCCGCGGCCGACGCCCCGGTCCTCGCCGTCGCGTTCGCCCCGCTCCAGGGCGAGTACGGCGACCGCAGCCGGGCCGACCGCGTTCGCGGCGTCATCGAGGAGTGGCTGGCCTCCCGTGCCCTGCCGTGGTTCCCGATCGAGACCGACCTGTACGACAAGCCGCACCCCCGCCGCCCGGCGCAGGTGGAGGCCCTGCTCCGGCGGTGCGACGCCGTGGTGAGCATGCGGCTGCACGGCCTGGTCCTCGGGCTCAAGAACGATCGGCCGGTCATCGCCTGCGACCCGATCGCCGGCGGGGCCAAGGTGACCGGCCAGGCGCGCGCGCTGGACTGGCCGCTGCTGCTCGACGCCGATGAGGTCACCCCCGAGGCCCTCGACGCGGCGCTCTCCCGCTGCCTGTCCGGTGAGCTCGCGGGGGCGGTGACCCGCTCGCGGGGCCGGGGGGTGGCCGGGACCGAGGACGCGCGGCGGTGGCTCACCGCGCAGCTGGGGCACTGAGCGGCCGCTGCGCCAGGGCGAAGCGCCGTTCCACCTCCGCCGGGACGGGGCGGCGCTGCCGGAGCGCAGCGGGCAGCCGGCGCACCCAGCCGCGCAGCGCCGCCCGGGCGGCCGGGTCCGACGGTGCCCGCCGGGCGAGCCGTGCGGTGGCCGCCACCGCCACCGGGAGCGGCCGGCGCAGCCAGTCGACGAGCAGGTCGTTGCGCGTCTGCAGCGCCCAGCGCTGCGGTGGGACGGTCGGTGGACCTGCCGGGTCGTGCCAGGCGACGACGTCGTCGGCGAAGCTCTGCTGCCAGCCCGCCGCCGCGAGGTCGAGCGCGAGCAGGTGCTCCTCACCGCCGAAGAACAGCAGCGGGGAGAAGCCGCCGACGGACAGGTAGGCCTCGCGGCGGACCACCGTCGCGAACGCGGGGTAGCTCAGCACGTCCGGTCCCGGCGTGCCCGGCGTCGTCCCCAGGACGGCGGCCCGGTGCTTGCGGGTGACCGCGTCGACGGACCCGTCGGCGGCCATCCGCACCCGCCCGGCGAGGAGAGCGACCCCGGGGTGGTCGTCGAGCAGGTCGGCGGCCCGGTGCAGGGCGCCGTCCTCCCACCACGAGTCGTCGTCCGCGAAGGCGATGTACCGGGTAGCCGCCCCCACGACACCCGCCGTGCGCGCCACCGCCCCGCGGTTGGTCGGCAGTTCCACCACGGCCACGGCCGGGTGCCGGGCGCGGACGGCGGCCGCGGTGCCGTCCGAGGAGCCGTTGTCGACCACGACCACCGGGTGGACGCCGTCGTCGAGGTGGGCCAGCGACCGCAGCAGGGACGCCCGCCGGTTCCGGGTGGCGACGACGACGGTCACGCGAGGACTGGTCACCTGGTCGTGCGTACCGCGACGGCCTGCTCCCCGAACACACCGGTGGCCGTTCGATCCGTCCAGGGGCTCAGCACCGGGTGCTCCCGTCGGAGTCGGCCTCTGCCCAGCCGCCGTGGGCAGAGGCCGACTGCCCCGGGTCGGTGCCGCGGACCGCTCAGGCGGAGAGGGCGGTGCCTCCGTCGTCCAGGGCGCCGGCCAGGTCGTCCAGGGGCAGGTCCAGGGCGCGGGCGAGTGCGGCGACCGTGAAGAACGTCGGCGTCGGCACCCGCCCGGACTCGATCTTGCGCAGCACCTCGAGGCTCACCCCGGAGGCCGCCGAGACCTCCGCCGGGCTCCGGTCGCCGCGGGCGGAGCGGAGCAGCGCACCCAGCCGGCGGCCGCGCTCGCGCTCTTCGGGGCTCAGCGGCGGTCGCACCATGGACGTGATAGTAATACCGGTAGCGACCGAGGAGGACCACCGTGATCGAACTCCGCACCCCCGGCGAGCTGGACGCGATGCGTGCCGCCGGCGCGGTCGTCGCCGACATGCACGCCGCGGTCCGCGCGCTGGCGGCGCCGGGTGTGCGCCTGACCCAGCTGGACGCCGTGGCCCGCGACGTCCTGTCCGACGCCGGCGCCACCTCACCGTTCCTCGGCTACGCGCCGCTGCCCACGACCCCGCCCTTCCCCGGCGTCCTCTGCCTGTCCGTGAACGACGTCGCCCTGCACGGCATCCCGACGCCCGAGGTGCTCGAGGACGGTGACCTGCTCAGCGTGGACGCCGGTGCCGTGCTCGACGGCTGGGTCGGGGACGCCGCGATGACCTACCCGGTGGGCACGCCGCGGCCCGAGGACCTCGCGCTGGTCGAGACCACCGAGCGGGCGCTGGCGGCCGGCATCGCGGCGGCCGTCGTCGGCAACCGGATCGGCGACATCTCCGCTGCGATCGGTGCGGTCGGCCGGGCCGGTGGGTGCGGCATCAACACCGACCAGGGCGGGCACGGGGTGGGGCGGAGCATGCACGAGGCGCCATCGGTGCCCAACGAGGGACGCGCCGGCCGCGGGGTGCCGCTGCGCCCGGGCCTGGTCATCGCCATCGAGCCGTGGTTCCTCGCCGGTGGCAGCGACGACTACACGGTCGACGCCGACGGCTGGACGCTGCGCAGCGCCGACGGCAGCCGTGCCGCGCACGTCGAGCACACCGTCGCGGTCACCGAGGACGGCCCCAGGATCCTCACCGCCCCGCGCTGAGAGCCGCCACGGCAGCTCCGGGTGCCGCGCCCGGCGGACCCGTACGGTGCAGGCCGTGATCCTCGAGCACGCAGAGCTGTCCGTGACACCCGGCCGCGAGGCCGAGTTCGAGGCGGCGTTCCGGTCCGCGGCCCCGATCATCTCGGCGTCGCCGGGCTTCCGGCGGCTGATGCTGTCCCGGTGCGTGGAGCGGGGAAACGTCTTCCTGCTGCTCGTCGAGTGGAACAGCGTCGAGGACCACACCGAGGGCTTCCGCGGGTCGCCGGGGTACCAGGAGTGGCGGCGCCTGCTGCACTCCTTCTACGACCCGTCCCCCGTGGTCGAGCACTTCCGCCCGCTGTTCATCGTGGGGCCGACCCCGGCGGGGGCCTGACGCTCAGCCCAGCGCCTGTTCGAGGTCGGCCAGCAGGTCCTCGACGTCCTCGATGCCGACCGAGAGGCGGACCAGGTCGGCCGGCACCTCGAGCGGTGACCCTGCCGCGCTGGCGTGGGTCATGCGGCCCGGGTGCTCGACGAGCGATTCCACACCACCCAGCGATTCGGCCAGCGTGAACAGCTGCGTCCGCTCGCAGACCCGCAGGGCCGCCGCCTCACCGTCCCGGAGCCGGAACGAGACCATGCCGCCGAAGCCGGACATCTGCTTGGCCGCCACCTCGTGGCCGGGGTGGTCGGGGAGCCCTGGGTAGAGGACGGTCGCGACCTCGGGCCGGCCGACCAGGAACTCCGCGATCCGGGCGGCGTTGGCGCAGTGCCGGTCGACCCGGACGCCGAGCGTCTTGAGGCTGCGCAGGACCAGCCACGAGTCGAACGGGCCGGCGACCGCGCCCATGGCGTTGTGGTTGTAGGCCAGCTTCTCGCCGAGCTCCGCGTCCCGGGTGACGAGCGCGCCGCCGACGACGTCGGAGTGGCCGCCCAGGTACTTCGTCGTCGAGTGCACGACGACGTCGGCGCCCAACGTCAGCGGCCGCTGCAGGTACGGCGAGGCGAACGTGTTGTCGACGACGAGCAGCGCGCCGGCCTCGTGGGCGATGGCCGCCGTCGCCTCGATGTCGGTGATGTTCAGCAGCGGGTTGCTGGGGGTCTCGCACCACACGACCCGCGTGGTGGGCCGGATCGCCGCGCGCAACGCGTCGGGGTCGTCGAGGGTGACCGGCGTGTGCTCCAGGCCCCACTCGGACAGCACGCGGGAGATCAGCCGGAACGTACCGCCGTACGCGTCACCGCCCAGGACGACGTGGTCGCCGGCCCGGCACGCCGTGCGCAGCAGGGTGTCCTCGGCGGCGAGGCCCGACGCGAACGCCAGCGCGGTCGTGCCCTCCTCGAGGGCGGCCAGCGCGGCGTGCAGGGTGTCGCGGGTCGGGTTGCCGCTACGGCTGTACTCGTAGCCGCCGCGCAGCCCGCCGACGCCGTCCTGCTTGTAGGTGGTGGTCAGGTGCAGCGGCGGGATGACCGCACCGGTGGCCGGGTCGGGCTCCTGACCGGCGTGGATGGCGCGGGTGTTGAAGCCGGTCACCGGGTCACCCCCGCGAGGTGGCCGAGCACGTCCTGCCGGGTGACCACGCCGGCGGGCTTGCCGTCGACGTGCACCAGCAGCGCGTCCGCGGAGCCCAGCTGGGCGACCGCGGCGCTGACCGCCTCACCCGAGCCGACGATCGGCAGCGGTGGGCTCATGTGCCTCTCCACCCGGTCGGCGAGCGAGGCCCGGCCGGCGAACAGCGCGTCGAGCAGCGTCTTCTCGTCGATCGACCCGACCACCTCGCCGGCGGTGACCGGCGGCTCCGCCCGCACGACGGGCAGCTGGCTGACCCCGTACTCGCGGAGGATGTCGATGGCGTCGCGGACGGTCTCGTTCGGGTGGGTGTGCACCAGCGTCGGTGTCTCGCCGGACTTGGTGTGCAGCAGTTCGCCGACGGTCTCCCCGCCGGTGGCCTCCACGAAGCCGTAGTCGGCCATCCACGCGTCGTTGAAGATCTTGCCCAGGTAGCCCCGGCCGCCGTCGGGCAGCAGCACGACGAGGACGTCGTCCTTGGTCAGCCGCTCGGCGACCCGCAGCGCGGCCACCACCGCCATGCCGCAGGAGCCGCCGACCAGCAGGCCCTCCTCGCGGGCGAGCCGTCGGGTCATGGCGAACGAGTCGCCGTCGGAGACCGCGACGATCTCGTCGGCGACCTCCTTGTCGTAGGTGCTCGGCCAGAAGTCCTCGCCCACGCCCTCGACCAGGTACGGGCGGCCGGTGCCCCCGGAGTAGACCGAGCCCTCGGGGTCGGCGCCGATGACCTGGACCCGGCCGCCGGACTGCTCCTTGAGGTAGCGGCCGACGCCGCTGATCGTGCCGCCGGTACCGGCGCCGGTGACGAAGTGGGTGATCCGGCCGTCGGTCTGCGCCCAGATCTCCGGCCCGGTCGTCTCGTAGTGCGAGCGCGGGTTGTTCGGGTTGGAGTACTGGTCGGGCTTCCAGGCGCCGGGGGTCTCGCGGGCAAGCCGGTCGGAGACCGAGTAGTACGACCTCGGGTCGGCCGGGTCGACGGCGGTGGGGCAGACGACGACCTCGGCGCCGTAGGCCTTGAGCACGTTGATCTTCTCCTGCCCGACCTTGTCGGGGCAGACGAAGATGCAGCGGTAGCCGCGCTGCTGGGCGACCAGCGCCAGGCCGATGCCGGTGTTGCCGCTGGTCGGCTCCACGATCGTGCCCCCGGGCTGCAACTCACCGCTCGCCTCGGCGGCGTCGACCATCCGCACGGCGATCCGGTCCTTCACCGAGCCCCCGGGGTTGAGGTACTCCACCTTGGCCAGCACCAGCGGCGCGTCGGGGCCCAGGTCGCGGGTCACCGACGACAGCTTGACCAGCGGGGTGTTGCCGACCAGGTCGACGACGGACTCGGCGTACTGCACGGTGGCGCCTCCTCGGGCCGGGCCGGGCCGGCCGCGTCGCCGGCCCGGTCGTGGTCATCCCACCAGACGGGTCGGGTCAGGGCTTGAGGACCACCTTCGTGCAGTTGTCCTCCTTGTCCCGGAACATCCGGTAGCCCTCCGGCGCCCGGTCCAGCGGCAGGGTGTGCGAGATCAGGAACGTCGGGTCGATCTCGCCGTCGCGGATCTTCTCGTAGAGCGGCTTCAGGTAGCGCTGCACGTGCGCCTGCCCGGTGCGCACGGTCAGCGACCGGTTCATCAGCGAACCGACCGGGAACTTGTCCATGAGCCCGCCGTAGACGCCGATGATCGAGACCGTGCCGCCGTTGCGGCAGGCCATGATCGCCTCGCGCAGGGCGTGCGGCCGCTCGGTCTCGGCCATGACGGCGGTCTTGGCCCGGTCGTAGGCGTCGACCACGGTGGTGGGGTGAGTGGCCTCGAGCCCGGCGGCGTCGATGCAGCCGTCGGGGCCGCGGCCGGCCGTGAGCTCGTTGAGCGCGTCGAGGACGTCGACCTCCTCGTAGTTCAGGACGTCGGTGGCGCCGGCCTCGCGAGCCTTGTCCAGCCGGTAGCCGAACCGGTCGATGGCGACGATCCGCTCCGCGCCCAGCATCCTGGCGCTCGCCACGGCGAACAGGCCGACCGGCCCGGCGCCCCAGACGGCGACGACATCGCCGGGGGAGATGTCGCACATCTCCGCGCCCATGTAGCCGGTGGGGAAGATGTCGGTGAGGAACAGCACCTGCTCGTCGGTCAGGTCGTCCTCGACCTTCAGCGGGCCGACGTCGGCGAACGGCACCCGGGCGTACTCGGCCTGACCGCCGGGGTAACCGCCGACCAGGTGCGAGTAGCCGTAGATGCCGCAGGGCGAGTGGCCCCACAGCTTCTCGGCCATGCCGGCGTTCGGGTTGGAGTTCTCGCAGACGGAGAACAGGCCGCGCTCGCAGGCGTTGCACCCGCCGCAGGCGATGGGGAACGGCACGACGACGCGGTCGCCGACGCGCAGGTTCGAGACCCCCTTGCCGACCTCGACCACCTCGCCCATGAACTCGTGGCCGAGGATGTCCCCCCTCTTCGTCGTGGGGATGAACCCGTCGTACAGGTGCAGGTCCGAGCCGCAGATGGCGGTGGAGGTGATCTTCACGATCGCGTCGCGGTCGTTGAGCAGCCGCGGGTCGGGGACCTCGTTGACCTCGACGTGGTTCTTGCCCATCCACTGGGTGGCGCGCACGGTGTGTCCTTCCGGAATTCGGCAGGGTCAGGAACGGGGCGCCGCGGGCTGCTGCTTCGCCAGCCGGCGGGCCAGCGGGCCCTCGGGCGTGCCCTCGGAGCGGACCACCTGCCCGGTCTCGAGGATCTGCTTGAAGCGCGCGAGGTCGTCGCGGACCTGCTGGTCGGGGGCCTCGCCGAACAGCTTCGCGACCGCCTTGCCGGCCTTGCCGCCCGGCTGCGCGTAGGCCAGCCGCACCCGAACCTCGGTGCCCTGGTCGCCGGGGGCCGGGCGGAACTCGACCACCCCGGCGTTCTCGACGTCCGCGCCGGGCAGCGACCGCCAGCGGATCCGCTCGCCGGGGGACTCCTCGACCACCTCGGCGTCCCACTCCACCGTGCGCCGGCCCGGCGCCTCGGCGACCCAGTGCCAGCGCCCGATGCCGGCGCTGCGGACCTCCCGCACGTGCGCCATGAACTCCGGCAGCCGGGAGAAGTCGTGCCAGCGGGCGTAGACCTCCTGCGGCGGCTTGTTCACGGTGGTGGCCGCGGAGACGTCGATCGCGCTCTTCCACGGAGCCGAGGAGGGCAGCAGCTCGCGGGCGGCGCTGCGGCTGCCGGCCCGGCGGGACCGCGCGGCGGTGAGCAGGTCCAGCGCGGCCAGGCCGGCGACGGCGGCCGTGGCGGTGCGGAGCCGGCGGCCGCGCTCGCCGCCGCGGTTCGACAGGGCCATCCCCATGGCGGTCAGGTCGACCGCGTCACCGGCCACCCGGGTCCAGGCCCATCCCGGCCGGCCGGCGAGCAGCGGCACGGCGTGCAGCAGCTCGCGGGCGCCGACGAGGGGGATCACCGAGAGCGCGGTCGCCGAGTCGTCGACCCCGGAGAACCGCGCGACGCCCTTCGGGTCGCGCAGCATCGCGACCCCGAGGCCGGTGCTGACGAGACCCAGGACGCGGGCGGTGCGGCGCATTCCAGGGCGGGTGCGGCTGGAGCTCATCGGGTCCTCCGGTCGGTGGGTGCCCGGAGCGGCTACCCGGCGGCCGGGCGGGGAAACGGCAGCGGTGGCGGACGCCTCGACGCGCGGACGAGGATGCGGGCATGCCAGCCGCCACGCCTCCCGTCGGTACCCGCACGCTCGGCCGCGACGGCCTGACCGTCTCCGCCCAGGGCCTGGGCTGCATGGGGATGAGCCAGATGTACGGCGCCGCCGACCGCACGGAGTCGATCGCGACCGTGCACCGCGCGCTGGACCTGGGTGTGACCTTCCTCGACACCTCGGACGTCTACGGCAGCGGCCACAACGAGGAGCTGGTGGGCGAGGCGATCGCCGGGCGGCGCGACGAGGTGCAGCTGGCGACCAAGTTCTCGCTCTCCCGGACCCCGGACGGCGGGGTGCGGATCGACGGCCGCCCCGAGAACGTGCGGGCCTGCGCCGAGGCCAGCCTGCGCCGGCTGGGGGTCGAGGTGATCGACCTCTACTGCCAGCACCGGGTCGACCCGCGGGTACCGATCGAGGACACCGTCGGGGCGATGGCCGAGCTGGTGACAGAGGGCAAGGTGCGCCACCTCGGGTTGTCGGAGGCCAGCGCCGCCTCGATCCGCCGCGCGGTCGCCGTGCACCCGATCGCGGCGCTGCAGAGCGAGTGGTCGCTGTGGACCCGCGACCTGGAGGAGGAGGTGCTGGGCGTCGCCCGCGAGCACGGCATCGGCATCGTGCCCTTCAGCCCGCTCGGCCGCGGCTTCCTCACCGGGGCGATCCGCAGCCCCGAGGACTTCGGCGACGACGACTGGCGGCGCGGCCACC
The DNA here is from genome assembly GCF_054050775.1 of Blastococcus sp. SYSU DS0533. Taxonomy (NCBI): domain Bacteria; kingdom Bacillati; phylum Actinomycetota; class Actinomycetes; order Geodermatophilales; family Geodermatophilaceae; genus Blastococcus; species Blastococcus sp. SYSU DS0533. Next base: position 599,184 of record NZ_JBJGZZ010000001.1, read on the forward strand.
CGCGGTTCACCGGCGAGGCGTTCACGGCCAACCTGCGGCTGGTGGACGCCGTCCGGGCGCTCGCGGCGGAGAAGGGCGTGACCGCGGGGCAGCTGGCGCTGGCGTGGGTGCTGGCGCAGGGGGACGACGTCGTGCCGATCCCCGGCACCAAGCGCCGCGCCTACCTCGAGGAGAACGTCGCCGCGACGGCCGTCGAGCTCTCCGCCGACGACCTGGCCCGGCTCGACTCGATCGCGCCCCCCGGTGCGGCGGCCGGCGGGCGGTACGTGGACAGCAGCTATGCCTACGGCGACAGCCCGGAGCGCCGGACCGCGCCGTGACCGGGGTGGACCTCAGGGCCGACCCCGCACCAGCGGGCCGGTGGTGGAGCCGCCCCGGGCCTGGTCAGGACGGCGGGACCGGCGGGGCTGAGGTCAGCTGGTGGACCGTCTCGGCCTGTCCCAGCCTCTCCAGCGCGGCATCGTGCAGCCGGCCGTTCGTGGCCAGGGCGCTGCCGCCGGCGGGCCCGGGAGCGCCGGTGACGTCGGTGAACCGGCCCCCGGCCTCCCGGACGATCACGTCCAGCGCCGCGAGGTCCCACAGGGACACCTCGGGCTCGCAGGCGATGTCGACGGCGCCCTCGGCCAGCAGCACGTAGCTCCAGAAGTCGCCGTAGGCGCGGGTGCGCCACACCGAGCGGGTGAGGTCGAGGAAGCCTTCGAGCGCGCCCCGCTCCTCCCACCCCGAGAGGCTGGAGTAGCTCAGGCTGGCGTCACCGAGCTGCGACACCTCCGACACGCGGCACCGGGTGGCCGACTCCAGCCGGCGCCCGGTCCAGGCACCGACGTCCCTGGCCGCCCACCAGCGCTTGTTCAGCGCCGGCGCCGACACCAGGCCCACCACCGGCTCGTCGCCGTCGAACAGTGCGATCAGAGTGGCCCAGACCGGCACGCCGCGGACGAAGTTCTTGGTCCCGTCGATCGGGTCGAGCACCCACCGGCGCGACCCGTGACCGGTCGTGCCGAACTCCTCGCCCAGGACCGCGTCGCGTGTGCGGGCACGCCCGAGCGTGATCCGCAGCTGCTCCTCGACGGCCCGGTCGGCGTCGGTCACCGGCGTGAGGTCCGGCTTGGTGTCGACCGTCAGGTCCTGGGCCTTGAAGCGGTCCATGCTGATCGAGTCGGCCTGGTCGGCCAGCACGTGTGCCAGCCGCATGTCCTCTGAGTAGCCCCGACCCGACGTCATGGGCACCCAACCTAGCGGGGAGTCAGTCGAAGACGGCGGAACTGACCCCGCTGGGCCCTTCGTACTCCCGGTCCTCGATCTTCTTCAGGGCCTCCAGGACCTCGTCGTCGCCCCCGTGCTGCTCGGCGTGCTTGACGATGTCGTCCTTGCCGGCGGGGTAGTCCATGCCGGACAGGGCCTTCTGGATGTCGATCGGGCTCACCATGCGCGACTCCCTACCCGGGCAGCGACGGCCGATGCACCGATTACCGTCGGGGTGTGGACGCGGCGACGATCGCGGGGCTCCTCGCGGACCCGGTGCGGCTCAAGGTGGTCGCGGCGCTGGCGCTCGGCGCCGAGACGATCGAGGAGGTCGCCGACGCGGCCGGGCTGGGGCTCAAGGAGGTCGCCCTCGCGGCCCGCCGGCTCGCGCGCGCCGGGCTGGTGCGCCGGGACGGCCACGACCTGGTGCTGCACGCCGAGCGGTTCGGGGCGGCCGCGCGGGCGGCGGCGGAGGCGGCGCCCCCGCCCGAGCCACTGTCGGACGACCCCGCCGCCGACGCGGTGCTCTCGGCGTTCGTCCGCGACGGGCGGCTGGTGTCGGTTCCCTCCCACCGCAGCAAGCGGCTGGTGGTCCTCGACCACCTGGTGCGCGTCTTCGAGCCCGGCGTCCGCTACCCGGAGCGCGAGGTGAACGCGCTGCTCGCCGTGTGGCACCCCGACGTGGCGGCGCTGCGCCGGTACCTGGTGGACGAGGGGTTCCTCACCCGCGAGGCGGGCGTCTACTGGCGCAGCGGCGGCTACGTCGAGGTGTGAGGTCGCGCGGCGGGCGACGGGTCGACAGGTGGGGACGTCGACACATCGTTCGCCCGGCCCCGCGGTCCAGGGGAGGCTCCGCGGGTGCCCGTCCCGTCGCCCGATGCCTTCGCCGCGCTGGCGCGCTCCTCGCCGTGGCCCTGGTCGACGACCGGGGCGTCGCGGTCCCCGACGCCGGAGTTGCGGCCGGACGGCCTGATCGCGGCGCGGCCGGAGGACCCGCTGCTGGGCTACGACGACCCGATGCACGAGGACTACCACTGGGTGGCGATGCTCGATCCGGCGGAGCTCCCGACCCGGGCCCGGGGGCTGCCCCCGGCGACGCGCCGCTGCTGCTGGACGCGGTGACCGAGGGGGCGATGGGGGGAGAGATCGCGGGGTGAGGGCACGACCTCCGCATCGAGGCGGTCGACGAGCCGATGGCCGACGACCGCTTCCCCGAGCCACGCCGGCGCCGGTGACGTGCTGGAACGGCCGGTCCGCTCAGTAGCCCGGGCCGACCTGGCCGACGGCGGCGAGCAGCACCCGGACCGCGTCGAGCTGCTCCCGGCGCACCGGGGGCCCCTCCTCGGCCCACGCGTCCAGCGCGCAGTCGGGGTCCTCCGCGGTGTGCCCGCAGCCGGGCGGGCACTCGGTCGCGGCCTCGGCGATGTCCTCGAACGCGACCAGGACGTCGTCGGCGGTGACGTGGGCGAGGCCGAACGACCGGATGCCCGGGGTGTCGATGACCGTGCCGCCACCGGGCAGGTCGAACAGCACCGCCGACGACGAGGTGTGCCGGCCCTTGCCGATCTTGCTGACGTCGCCGGTGGCGCGCAGGGCATCCGGCACGAGCCGGTTCACCAGGGTCGACTTGCCGACACCTGACTGCCCGACGAACACGCTCATCCGGTCGCGCACCCGGTCGAGGAGTGCGGCCAGCGGCAGCTCCCGCGACATCGGCACGGCCTCCAGCCCCAGCCCGGCGTAGCGGTCGAGCAGCGGCCGCGGGGAGGCGAGATCGGTCTTGGTGAGGCAGAGCAGGGGCTCGAGCCCCCCGGCGTAGGCGGCGACCAGGCACCGGTCGAGAAAGCCCAGGGCGGGCTCGGGGTCGGTGACCGAGGTGACGATGACCAGCACGTCGGCGTTCGCCACGACGACCCGCTCGGTGGGGTCGGTGTCGTCGGCGGTCCGGCGCAGGGACGTCGTCCGCTCCTCGATGACGACGATGCGGGCCAGCGTGTCCGGGCGTCCGCTGGTGTCGCCGACCAGGCGCACCCGGTCGCCGACGACCACGCCGTGCCGACCCAGTTCCCGGGCCCGCATGGCGGTGACGTCGACCGGCGCGCCGTCGGGCCCCTCGACCCGGACCGTCATCCGCCCGCGGTCGACCGCGACGACCAGGCCGGGGACGGCGTCGGCGTGCGTGGGCCGGGTGCGCGTGCGGGGACGGGAGCCGCGCCGGTTGGGCCGCACCCGGACGTCGTCCTCGTCCATGCGCCGGGCGCCCCGCTGGGCGCTCAGGGGACGGCCCCGATCGGCTCGCCCAGCAGCCCGGCCCAGCGCTCCCGGAAGTCGGGGAGGGTCTTGGTGACCGCGCCGGCGCCGGTGACCGTGACGCCCCCGACCGCCAGGCCGAGGACGGCGGCGGCCATGACCATGCGGTGGTCGGCGTAGGAGTCGAGGACCGCGCCGCGCCGGGGACCGGGTTCGATCTCCAGCCCGTCGGGCAGCTGCCGCACCCGTGCGCCCACGGCCGTCAGCACCTCGTCCAGCGCCTGCAGCCGGTCGGTCTCGTGCCCGCGCAGGTGGGCGATCCCGGTCAGTCGGGACGGGCCGTCGGCCAGCGCGCACAGAGCGGCCAGCACCGGCGTCAGCTCGCCGACCTCGCCGAGGTCGGCGACCAGCGGCCGGACGGTGCCGGTGCCGGTGACCTGCAGCCCCTCGGCGGTGCGGGTGACCTCGGCGCCCATGGCCGGCAGCAACCGGTCCAGGTGCGCGCCCGGCTGCGTGGTGACGTCGGGCCAGTCGCGCACCGTCACCCGGCCACCGGTGACCAGCGCGGCGGCGAGGAACGGCGCGGCGTTGGAGAGGTCGGGCTCCACCACCCGGTCGAGCGCCCCGATCGCCCCGGGGGCGACCCGCCAGCCGCGGTCGGTGGCGGCGACGTCGACGCCGTGCTCCCGCAGGGTGGTCACCGTCATCTCGACGTGCGGCATGGAGGGCACCCCACCGGCCAGCGCGAGGTCCAGGCCCTCGTCGAAGCGTGCGGCGGCCAGCAGCAGCCCCGAGACGATCTGGGAGGACTCCCCGGCGTCGACCTCGACGGGGCCACCGCGAACCCGGCCGGTGCCGTGCACGGTGAACGGCGCCCGGCCGCGACCGTCGTCGTCGACCCGCACCCCCAGAGCGCGCAGCGCGGTGATCAGCCCGCCGTTGGGGCGCTCGTGCAGCCGGGGGTCGCCGTCCACGCGCACCGCACCGTCGGCCAGGGCGGCCACCGGCGGCAGGAAGCGCAGGATCGTGCCGGCCAGCCCGGCGTCGACGGTGGCGGGGCCGCGCAGCGGACCCGGGGTGACCAGCACGTCGTCGCCGTCGTCCACCACCTGCGTCCCGAGGGCCCGCAGCGCCGCGGCCATGAGGTCGGTGTCGCGCGCCCGCAGCGGCCGCACCAGCCGGCTCGGACCGTCCGCGAGCGCCGCCAGCACCAGGGCCCGGGCGGTGAGGGACTTGGAACCGGGCAGGGTGACGACGGCGTCGATGGCGGACGGGTGGTGCGGTGCGGACCAGGCGTCGCTCACGCGATCAGTCTGCCCGGTCGCCCGCACCGCACCACCCGGCCCCGTCCCGAGACTCGGGCCGAGCCTGCGAGGCGTGAGGGGGACGGGGTCCTCCTGTCAGCCGGCCTGCGGCTTGTCGGCCTTCTTGACCGGCACGATGCGCAGCAGCCGCCGGTTGGCGAACTCGAACATCGCCAGCTCGGAGAGCTCGCGGCCGTAGCCGGACCGCTTGATCCCGCCGAAGGGCAGCTCGGGGGAGGAGGCGGTGGGCTGGTTGATCCACACCATGCCGGCCTCGAGCCGCTCGGCGACCGCGCGGGCGCGGTCGACGTCGCTGCTCATCACCGTGGCGCCGAGGCCGAACGCGCTGTTGTTCGCCAGCTCCACGGCCTCGTCGGCGTCCTTCACCTTGTAGACGACGGCCGCCGGACCGAACAGCTCCTCGCTGTAGGCCCGCATCTCCGGGGTGACGTCGGTGAGGATCGTGGCCTCGACGAAGGCGCCCGGGCGGTCGGGGCGCGCGCCGCCGGCCACCACGGTCGCGCCCTTGTCGATCGCGTCCTGGATCTGCGCGTGCAGGTCCTGCGCGGCGCGCTCGCTGGACAGCGGCGCCAGCGACGTCGACGGGTCGGCCGGGTCGCCGGGGGAGAAGGTGGAGAACGCCTGCTTGAGGCCCTCGACGAAGGGCTCGTAGAGCTCCTCGGTGACGATCAGGCGCTTGGACGCGGTGCACGCCTGGCCGGTGTTCTGCATCCGGCCGGCGGTCGCTGCCTTGACGGTGGCGGCCATGTCCTCGGCGTCCAGCACGATGAACGGGTCGCTGCCGCCGAGCTCGAGCACCGACTTCTTCAGGTGCTTGCCCGCCAGCGCCCCGACCGCGCTGCCGGCCCGCTCGCTGCCGGTGAGGGTGACGCCCTGGATGCGGGGGTCGGCGATGACCTGCTCGACGTCGGAGATGCGCAGGAACGTGTTGGTGAAGACGCCCTCGGGCGCGCCGGCGTCGGCGAACAGCTGCTCGATCGCCACCGCGCACTGCGGGGTGATCTCGGCGTGCTTGAGGATGACGGTGTTGCCGAGCACCAGGTTCGGGCCCGCCACGCGGACCACCTGGTAGAAGGGGTAGTTCCACGGCTCGATGGCCAGCAGGACGCCGATCGGCCGGGTCTCGATGACGGCCTCGCCCTTGCCCATCAGCGGCTGGATCGGCGTCGGCTCGAGGAAGCCCGGGCCGTTGTCGGCGTAGTACTTCAGGATCATCGAGCAGAGCTTGAGCTCGCCGACGGCCTCGTCGCGGCGCTTGCCCATCTCCGTGGTGATGAGGGCGGCGAGCGCGTCGCGCCGCTCGTCCATCAGCTCGGCGGCCCGCCGGACGACGCCGGCGCGCTCCTCGACCGGCCGTTCCCGCCACTCCTGGTACGCGGCGTGGGCCCGCTCGACGATCCCGTCGATGGCCTCGGTCGGGGTGAAGTCGAACTCCTTCTCCGTCTCGCCGGTGAAGGGGTTGACCGTGGCGTAGCGCCGGTCGGCGCTGTCGCTGGCGGTCTTCGGGTGGTCGGTCGGTGGGTTCTGCGTCGCGGTCACGCGGTGATCCTCGCCTCTCGTCGAGCGTTGCGACAGTGGGCCCTACCCGGTGATCGCGAACGCACGCGCGGACGCCGCCGGTGTCGGTGGGCGCACCTAGAGTCGGGGGAACAGCCCCGTGCCCGCGAGGAGGCGCCATGTGCGGTCGCTATGCGGCCAGCCGCAAGCCCGAGGACCTCGTCCTCGAGTTCGAGGCGGTCCCCGCCCCGGGGCAGCCGCCGCTGGCTGCCGACTACAACGTGGCGCCGACCAAGGACGTCTACGTGGTCCGGCACGCCCGGGAGCGCGACGCCGAGGGCGTGCCCACCGGCGAGGGCCACCGCGAACTGCGGGCGGTGCGCTGGGGGCTGGTGCCCTCGTGGGCCAAGGACGCGTCCGTCGGCAACCGGATGCTCAACGCCCGCGTGGAGTCGCTCACCGAGAAGCCCGCCTTCCGCAGCGCGGCGCGCTCCCGGCGGTGCCTGGTCCCGGCCGACGGCTGGTACGAGTGGGCCAAGCGCCTGGACTCCCCGGCCAAGCAGCCGTACTTCATCACCCCGCAGGACGGCTCGGTGCTCGCCATGGCCGGGCTCTGGGAGGTCTGGGGAAGGGGCGAGGACCGGCTCTACACCTGCACCGTGGTCACCGCCCCGGCGACGGGCGCCCTCACCGAGATCCACGACCGCATGCCGCTGGTGCTGCCCGAGGAGCGCTGGGCGGAGTGGCTGGACCCGGCTCGCGAGGACGTCGCTGAGCTCGCGCGGCCCACGCCGCCGGAGTTCGTCGCGGGGCTGGAGCTGCGGCCGGTGAGCCCGGCGGTGAACAGCGTGCGCAACAACGGCCCCCAGCTGCTGGCCCGCGCGGACGGAGCGGACGCGCCCGCCGACCAGCCGGCGCTCTTCTGACGTGGCAGCGGACGAGGCCCCCGCGCCGGTCGACTCGCCACCGCAGGCCCCGCCGCCCGGCGGTGCGCTGCCGGCATGGGTCGCGGCGGGGCTGACCTTCCTCAGCTCGGGCGCCGTCCTGGTGCTGGAGATCGTCGGCCTGCGGCTCATCGCGCCCTACGTCGGCGTCACGGTCCAGACGAGCACCGCCGTGATCGGTTTCGCGCTCGCGGCGATCGCCGCCGGCGCCTGGCTGGGCGGGGCGACCGCCGACCGCACCGACCCGCGCCGGCTGCTCGCGCCGCTGCTGGTCGCCGGCGGTGCGCTGGTCGTGGCCGTGCTGCCGCTGGTCCGGTTCACCGGCTCGCTGCTCAGCGGCGCCGACGCCGGCGGGGTGCTGCTCCTGGCCGCCGTCGCCGTCGTCGTGCCCGCGGCGCTGCTCTCGGCCGTGCCGCCGATGGTGGTGAAGCTCCAGCTGGCCAGCCTCGACGAGACCGGCGCCGTCGTCGGGCGGCTCTCGGGCATCGGCACGCTCGGGGGCATCGCCGCGACGTTCGCCACCGGCTTCGTGCTCGTGGCGATCCTGCCGAGCAGCGTCATCCTGGTCGCCACCGGCGCGGTCACCGTCCTCACCGGGTTGCTGGTGGCCTTCGTCCTGCGGCGCGGAGGTGGCCCCCGGACCGTCCCCGCCGGGCTGCTCGCGCTGGTCGTGGTGGGCGGGGGCCTGGCAGCGGTCGCCCCGACCCCGTGCGAGGAGGAGACGGCCTACCACTGCGCGCGGGTGGTAGCCGATCCGGAGCGGCCGTCGGGTCGGGTGCTGCTGCTGGACACCCTGCGGCACTCCTACGTCGACCTGGTCGACCCGACCCACCTGGAGTTCTCCTACGTGCGCGCGATCGCGGCGGTCACCGACGCCGCCTTCCCGGCGGGGGAGCCGGTGTCGGCGCTGCACGTCGGCGGCGGCGGGCTCACGCTGCCGCGGTACCTGGCGGAGGTGCGCCCCGGGACGGAGAGCCTCGTGGTGGAGGTCGACCCGGAGGTCGTCGCGATGGACCGCGAGCAGCTCGGGCTGCAGACGTCGCCGGACCTGCGGGTGCGGGTGGCCGACGGCCGGGTGGGGCTGGCCGACGAGCCGGTGGGGGAGCGCGACCTCGTGGTCGGCGACGCCTTCGGCGGGCTCTCGGTGCCCTGGCAGCTCACCACGCGCGAGGCGCTCGCGCTGGTCGACCGGGCGCTGGCCGAGGACGGCGTCTACGCGGTCAACCTGATCGACCACCCGCCGCTGTCGTTCGTGCGCGCGGAGCTGGCGACGATGCGCGCGGTGTTCGCCCACGTACTCCTGCTCGCCCGCGCGCCGGTGCTCGCCGGGGAGGACGGCGGCAACGTGATCGCGGTGGCGTCGCAGCAGCCGCTGCCGGTGGAGGAGATCGCCGCGGAACTGACCGAGCGCGACCTGGTGTGGCAGGTCGCGCAAGGCGAGGAGCTCACCCGGTTCATCGGCGACGCCCGCGTGCTGACCGACGACTTCGCCCCCGTCGACCAGCTCCTGAACCCCTACGCCGCTCCCTGAGTCAGCGGCCGATCGGCGCGGTGCGGGCCCGGGTCAGCCGCACCAGCTCGGCCGGCGGGAGCTCCAGCTGGAGCCCCCGCTTCCCGGCGCTGACCAGGACGGTGGGGAAGTCCATCGCCGTGGAGTCCACCACGGTGGGCAGCAGCTTGCGCTGGCCCAGGGGGCTGATGCCGCCGAGCACGTAACCGGTGGCGCGCTCCGCGTCGGCCGGCTCGGCCATCGCCGCCTTGCGCCCGCCGGCAGCGGCCGCCAACGCCTTGAGGTCCAGCGTGCCGCTCACCGGGACGACCGCGACGGTGAGCGCGCCGTCGACACGGGTGACCAGCGTCTTGAACACCTGGCGGGGGTCGGCCCCCAACGCGGCCACCGCCGCCTCGCCGTGCCCCTGGTCGGCCGGGTGCTCGGGGTCGTAGGGGTGCAGCGCGTGCGCCACCTTCGCCTGCTCCAGGACCCGCACCGCCGGGGTTGCCGCCACGGCGCGGGAGCCTAGCGAGCTGCGGCGCACGGGAATGCCACCGCCCGGTGGTGCCGTTGGACCGGCCGTGAGCAGCACCCTCTCGACCCCCCGCGCCCGGGCCGCGCGCCGACGTCCCCCGGGCCGTCCGGACGCCGCGCGGCTAGGATCGACCGATGTGGCGCCCCGCGTCCGGGGGCCCCAGAGAGGACGGTCGGTGCCTGAGGAGTCCGCGGTCGACAACACCGGTCAGCTGCCCGAGGCGACCCCGGCGGAGGTGCCGGAGGCGCGCGAGGGTGGCAGCCGCACCGAGCTCGCCGAGACCCGCGCCGAGCGGGATGCACGGTTCGAGCGGGACGCGCTGCCCTTCCTGGACCAGCTCTACCCGGCGGCGCTGCGCATGACCCGCAACCCCGCCGACGCCGAGGACCTGGTGCAGGAGACCTTCGTCAAGGCCTACTCCGCCTTCCACCAGTTCGCCGAGGGCACGAACCTCAAGGCGTGGCTGTACCGGATCCTGACGAACACCTACATCAACAGCTACCGGAAGAAGCAGCGGCAGCCCCAGCAGTACCCCACCGACCAGGTGCAGGACTGGCAGCTGTACGCCGCCGAGGAGCACACCTCCTCGGGTCTCCGGTCGGCCGAGATCGAGGCGCTGGACCACCTGCCGGACTCCGACATCAAGGAAGCCTTGCAGCAGCTGCCCGAGGACTTCCGGCTGGCGGTCTACCTGGCCGACGTCGAGGGCTTCGCCTACAAGGAGATCGCCGAGATCATGGGCACGCCCATCGGCACGGTGATGTCCCGGCTGCACCGCGGTCGACGCGGGCTGCAGAAGTTGCTGGCCGACTACGCCCGGGAGCGTGGATTCGTCCGCGCCGGGGCCGGTGAGGAGGCGACCCGCCCGTGAGCGACGAGCTGGGGGCCGGCGAGGCCCTCGACATCAATTCCTGCGACGACGTCCTCACCCACGTCTTCGAGTTCCTCGACCACCAGACGTCCGACGAGCGCCGCACGGTGATCGCCGAGCACCTCGACGAGTGCTCGTCCTGCCTGCGCCAGTTCGGCATCGAGGCGGAGTTCAAGGCGCTGGTGCGCCGGCGATGCGGCGGCGACAAGCCGCCGACGGGCCTGCGTGAGCGCATCAAGATGCAGCTGACGACCGTCTCCTTCGAGGAGGACGGCACGCAGGTCAGCATCGAGCGGCTGTCCGTCGAGCACTCCGAGGAGCGCCCGAGCGCCTAGCACTGCGGACGGCAGAGGCCCAGAACCCGACGGGTTCTGGGCCTCTGCCGTGCACGGCCCCCTGCAGGGTCCCGGCGCGAGCGTGCGAGCGACGGGGGCAGGGGGTCCTTTCAGGCGTTGGGGCGCTTGCCGTGGTTGGCCTTGTTCCCCTTGCGGGAGCGACGCTTGCGTCCGCGCTTGGACATCGCTGCCCTCCTCTCTCATGCTGCTGGCGGGCCGGGTGGCCCAGGACCGGTGCGGGGCCTGACCGGCGCACGCGGCGTGCGCGGCGCCGGAGGACCCGCCAAGCTGACCCGACAAGCCTCTCACGGGGTGTCCCGGCCGTGCGCCGGGCCGGGCGAGTTCAGGAGGAGCAGGAGTGCCGCAGCTGGGGATCGAGACCGTCCTCGTCGCCGGGCGGGGGCCGGCGGGGTGCGCGGCGATCCGCGCGTGCCAGCGGCTCGGTCTCAAGGCCGTCGCGGTGCACAGCGAGACGGAGCGCTCCGCCCGCCACGTCCGCCTCGCCGACGACGCCGTGCTGCTGGGGCCCGCGCCGGCTGCCGAGTCCTACCTGGCCGTCGACCGCATCGTCGAGGCGGCCCGGCGCAGCGGCGCGGACACGGTGCTCCCCGTCCCGCCGGCTCTGGCCGGCAACGCCCGGCTGGCCGCCGGCGTCATGGGGGCGGGGCTGCGGTGGGGCGGCCCCGACCCGGAGGTGCTCGAGCGGCTCGGCGGGGACGGGGTGGAGCCGGCCAGCGAGCGGGGCTTCCTGGCCTGGGTGACCGCCGAGGGGCTGCGGTTCACCACCCCGGTGGCCCGCGACCGCGCCGCCGGTATCGCGCGGGTGTCCTGGACCCCCGGCGAGCCCGGCCGGCTGCCGGCCGCGGCGCACCGACTCGGCGAGGTGGGCTGGCGCGGGCTGGTCACCGTGGGGATAGCGCCCGACGGCGCGCTCGCCGAGGTCGCCGCCGGTTTCTCGCTGGACATGGCGGTGCTCGAGCGGTCGCACGGCGTGGACGCAGTCGAGCTGGCGCTGCGCAGCGCGGCCGGGCCCCGGGAGGCCGACCCGGCTCCCGAGGGCCGTCCCGCCCCGCGGGCGGCGGTCGTGGCCCAGCTCCGCGCCACGCTCCCCCCGGGGACCGCCGGGCGGATCAGCGGCCGCCTCCCGGGCACCGGTCGCCCGCCCGCGGCCGGCAGCGGCGTCGACCTGGTGGCGGTGACCGGCTACGAGCCCGGTGACCGCCTGGACGGTTGGTACGACGCCCTGCTGGCCACCGTCAGCGGCGGCGCGGACGGCGTGCCGGCGGCGGCCCGGGCCGTGAGCCGGGCGTTGTCCGGGTTGCCCGAGACCGGTGTCCCGCACGACGGGCCGGAGGTCTGCGCGGTGCTCGGGCGGCTCGCCGAGGGGCGGAGCTCGCCGGCGACCTGATGCCTGCCGATCATGCTTGGATGGGGACTCACGATCGGCGGGCGCGGGAGGTACCGGTGGCGGTGGAGGAGATCCACGCGGAGATGGTCTCCAGTGTCTGGAAGGTCCTGGTGCAGCCGGGGGCACAGGTGGCCGCGGGTGACACGCTGGTGATCCTGGAGTCGATGAAGATGGAGATCCCCGTGCTCACGGAGAACGCGGGCACCGTGCAGGAGCTGCACGTGGTGGAGGGCGAGGTGCTCCAGGAGGGCGACCTCATCGCGGTCGTCGCGGACTCCTGACGACCCCGCCCGGAGGCTCGCCCCGAGCGTGCGAGGGGTGAGGAGGGACGGGGTCCTTCAGCAGACGTCGCGGGCGTAGACCAGCAGGTCGACGCCGGGGACCGGCGTCCAGTCGCGCTCCGGCAACCGGGTGAAGCCCAGCCGGGCGTACAGGCGGTGCGCCGCGGTCATGCGCGTGCCGGTGGAGATGACGACCCGTCGCCGTCCCGCTGCCCGGGCGCGGGCCAGGCACGCGCGCACCAGCGCCGCACCCACGCCGCGGCCCTGCGCGCGCGGGTCCACCACGAGCATGCGGAAGCCGGCTTCGTCGGGGCACTCCAGAACCTCGCCGACATCGCCCCCCGGGACGAAGGCCACGCTCCCGACCAGCTCGCCGGACCCGTCCCTGGCGACGAGCAGCTCGGCCACCCGTGCACGGCCGGCCACGTCGGCCAGCTCGGCCGCGTAGCCCGCCGAGGCCAGCCCGCCGTCCACGTAGACCTGCACGGTGAGGGCGGCGATGCGGTCGTGGTCGGCGGGGACGGCCGGCTCGATGCTCACGGCGGGGAGCGGCTGCACGGCTCCCAGGCCAGGAGGCGCGCCGTCCTCGCCCGCCCGGCATGGACCCGCGGACGGCGTCCTAGGTGTACCCGGCCAGGACGTTGGTGACGGCGGCCGGACTTGAACGCAGGAGAACCTCCGAGTGGGGTGTGGCTTGTCTAAGGCCCACATCCGCCCGGAGGTTCTCGTGTCCCACGGTAATGCC